>CALWQP010000010.1 GCA_944383695.1 uncultured Mediterraneibacter sp. | reverse complement strand
CCAAAGAAAAGCACTATCGCAAGAAGAAAGGGAAACAGACTGCCGATAAGGGCGATATGTCTTAGCTTCATTTCTTATGTCCTTTCTTTCCTGTCATGTTTAGGGTCGCTTTCTTGAAGTTTCGCTCCTTTCTGTTGGTTTGCTGGTTAAGTTCCACACCATTGAGCCTTGTCCCGTGTTTCTTCAATACAGGTTCAGAAATTTTCTTATTTGTGCCAGAAACAAACGGACGCTCTTTGACAGACTGTGCTTTTGTCGGCTCGGTATGTACCTTCTTGGTCGTAAGCGGACGCTTGATTTCCTGTGTTTTTCCTGTATCGGTCTTAGAAGCCGTGGCAGGTCTTTCATGGGGACGGGTAGCTCCTGTTGTCGCTGATCCGTCCGTCGTTCTGCCAGCCTGCCTTGCTTCCTGTGCCTTTTGAAGCTCCATACGCTTGTCAGCGATATTCTGTCTATGCTGTTGGAGCTTGTCAACACGCTCACTCTGTCTGGTTTCCTGTCCCTGCACAATGCCACGCTTGAAGTCGGACACACTGGATTTTGCCTTTTCCTTTGCGGAGTGCAGGGCATAGGCGGTCTGGGTCGGCATATCCTTGATATTCTCCTTGACAGCCGTTGCCTTGTCCTTGACCTTGTTCTTCGTATCAAGTACCGCACCTACTGCTGAACCCGCTCGGCTACTCATGGACTGATTGCTCCTGTTTCCTCTGGAAGCAGAAGTACGGTTTTTATTTCCCGCACCCGCAACGGCACTTCCCGCCACAGCTCCCGCCATGCTTCCAGCAGTGACCGCACCAGCGATACGTCGTTCCATACGCCTAGCCCTGTGTCGCATGAACAGATACGGACGGTGGAATATCCTGCGTCCCATGCTCTGACTGTCCCCAGCATTTAAGCTGAACATACTCATAAGGTCGCCCAGCTTCATGTAGATACCCGCAAAGCATACTATCTGTAAGAACGCAATCATAAAGAACGGGTAATCGGTAGAGATGTTGTAGAACATACTGGAAATTGAAAAAGCCACCGTGACAATAAGGGTAATGCCTGCCCTTGTCATAATCGTATTGAACACCCGCACGATTGCCTGTTTCGCCATGTTCTCATAGCTGGGTATCATACTTAAAAGAAAACTGATAGGCAGGAACATAGCGAAGATGATAAAAAGTATCTGGGAGAATATCATCATGCCCGTAAGCAGGAAAACAAATATCGTTATCCCCAGATTGAAGATGAGCAGGAAGAACACCATTCCCAGACGGTTGATGACCTGCGGTATCGTCAGATTGTCGTTGTCGTTATCCTCGATTTCCGTTTTCACCACGTCCTCACGGGTCGCCCCGTCGTCGGCAGACGGACTAGCCGATACCAGAGCTTCCACACGGTCAGCCCCGATTTCCTCTATATCACTGTTGCCGAATTGCAGGAGTAGCCACGGCTGTTGTACCTGTATGGAAAACAGGCTGTCTCTTATCAAGTCCACGCTGTCTTTTCCTTGACTGTCGCTGTCGGGGAGCATGATTTTTGTCCCCAAATCCAGCGAAGCGGTACTTATATCACTGGAAAAATCGTTTATCTTCTTGATGTAGTCGGGAGCGTAGGCGATAAAGGAAGCGGACAGCACGAACACCACAATGAAATTGATAACGGCGTGTAGTGCCTTGCTGGTTTCTCGCTTGATAAGTCCCGTGTAGGCTACATAGATACCCACGATAAGGATAATGAGAAGCAGGAAGCCCACATAAAAGCCAGTGTTACCAAAACCATTTTCTGTCACACCTGCTAGGGTCTGTATGCTCTTTCCGATACTGTCTGCCATGTCATTGATAAAATCCAACTTATACGCCTGCTGGACAACGTATCCTGTGGCGTTGGAAAGGTACAGGCTGATAGTCCAGATAAAGTTGGTGATACAGTACAAGCCGTACTGTACGGACTTTCCGATACCGTCCAGCCAGTTCCACGGAAGCCAGCCCCAGCTATTATCCACATAGAAGTCAAGTTGGTAGTTTTCTAGCGGGTACTGCGAATACAGGTTGTCCGCATTGACAGTATCATCAACCAGCCCCGTGGCATGAGCCACCGTCCCAAAAAGAGAAAGCAGGGCAATGGTCGTCAGTACCACAATCACAGCTATCTTGAAAAAGCGAAAGAGCTTCTTTTTTGTCAGAAGCCCCTTTATCTTATCTTTCATCACTCCACCTCGCTTTTCACGGGCGGTCTGGTATCAAAGGCGTGCAGTAATTCTTCAAAGACTGGGTGTATCTGCACCACGCCCACACGCCCGTACAAATCTTGAAGCAGGCATTGTCCGTTCTCCAAGTCACGAAGCCTTTTCTGGTTGTTCTCGTCGTCCTTGTCGATACCGAAAAATTCAAGGGTCTGCTTTATCTCGTTGATGTCCGTAGAACGGAAAGCGAACTTCAGCCCGATATTGTTCTTTAGGCTCTCTTTGGACACGTCCCCCAGAGGATTGCGTAACAAAGTACACGCCAGCCTGCATAGCACGTCCCGCACGCACCAGCTTGTTCGAGAGGGTTTCTCCCTGTGCCACGTTGAGGAACGCCCACGCTTCATCTAAATCCACGATTTTAAAGATACTGCGGTCTGAATGAATGAAGTCTAAGGCAAACGTACTAATGACAATCAGCATAGCCACGGACAGCAGTTCAATGGTCGTGTATTCCTCAAAGGTCGTGTCCTTGTCGGGCAGTACCAAATCTGCCACCTGTATGATATTGAGCTGGTTGTCCAAGCTGATAGCGTTAGACACCGAACCGTCTGAGAACAGCAGATGTGCAAAGTCATAGTCCGTAAAGCTGTCGATATGGTCGGCAATGTTGCGGGCAATCGCCGTGTCCTCTCTGCGTAGCTCGTCTATCACATGAAGCAAGCCTCGCTGATCGCTCTGGGTCACGGCTCGCACCGCTTTTCTAAGGACAGGGAACTTCTCGCCGTCCCTAGAGGAAATCCCCGTAAGGAATGTGAGAATGTCTATCGCCAGACTTTCAGCGTCTTTTACATTCTTCATAATCACGAACGGGTCAAGAAGCCCAGCGTTTTCCTTATCGCTGGTAAGGTTGACGATATTGATTTCATGGGCTATCTCTGGAAGCGTTTCTTTCCAGTTGCCACGCTCGCTCTTAGGGTCGAGAATGACCGCCTGTCCGCCGAACAGGACGGAATAATAGACGATAAGGTTATTGCAGAACGACTTTCCACCGCCCAGCGAACCGACAAAAGCGGAAGCCAGAGCGTTTGTGACCGTACCTTTCACGCCTTGACTGGCAAGAGAGGGCTGTAAATAGACGTTTCTTCCTGTATCTACGGAATAGCCGATATAGATACCTGTGTTTTCTCCTAACTGCTGGGTCGCTCCGAAGCCAAGCCCAGCCAAGAAGTCCGATTTCACATACTGTACATAGTCATTGATGTAACGCTTGCTGGCGGGGAGAAATTCAGAGTGAAGCCCCTGCATATCCCCAGCGGGTCGCACCAGCTTGACGTTTAAATCGTCGTAGAAGTCCTTGACCTCATCACAGCGTCGTTTCAGCTCGTCGAGGTCGGGAGCAGACACACGGATAACGTAAGAAAGTTTATACATACTTTCCTTGCTCTGGTCTAAGTCGGTTTCCAGCTCGTCCACGCTGTCTAATGCGTCCACCACGTTTGAGCTTGTTTCGCTTCCAGACTGATAAGCGTGATTGTCCAAGTCTTTCAGCTCTTTCTTCTTGTTGCGGACAGTCGATAAGGCTTTTCTGTTCCCGACGATTTCCACATTCATAGAAGTGTCCACGGGAAAAGTGAACTGCTGTTGCTGGAAATAGAAGATTTCTGACGACGGGAAGTCCAGCTCACCCACAATCGCATTGACGGTAAAGTAGGACACGAAGCTCTCGCTGTCCTCATGTTCCAGACGCAAGTATCGCTGGCTTTCCTCTATCAGACAGCGGGTCGGACGGATAAGGTCGTACTGCTTGATGAGCGTTGCCTTTTTCAGCTTCTTCTTTGGAAGCGAATACTCGTAGTCCTCATACGCCACGCCGTCCCTGCCGTAGATATGCTCGATAAGATACCCGAAGTCGTTCTTATCCAAGCGTCGGAACTTGAAACGGCGGGAGATTTTATTTTCCAGCAGTTTTTCCATTTTCATGTAGCGGTTGATTTCATCATCTGGCATGGAGATAAAGTCGTTCATCAGCGTATGGTTGACCTCGTTTAGAAATTCCTTGAATGTCAGAAATGCCGATTTCTTCACGCTCTCCAGACTGACCTTTTCCTCTGTCACAATGAGCTTGAAGCCGATAAAAAAACGGTAGTCCACTTGATTGTCCCCAATCATGCTTACTAACGCTTCCGTCTGTTCATCTATCTTCTGTATCGCCACATCACGAAGTCGCCCTGTCACCAGCTTTTTTGACTGCTCCTGTATACTTCTTACGGAGCTTTCCGTCGCTATCTGTAAAGCGTGTATCTTTCCCTCACGGGACTGTGCGATAAGCTGGCGGAAGCTGTCATGGACGATAAACTTCTGTTCCGCTGACAGAAAAGAATAGTTATACGGTATCAGCTCATAGTAGGCGAATACCTCATTATCCTTGTTCCAGACAAGGTTGTTGTCGATATATTTAATCGGGAACATACATCACACTCCTAACCGCCGTGACGGGTTCGCTGAACACTTCCTTTTCCAGCTTCACGGCTTTTCCTGCATAGGTCACTTTTGGTCGCAGGGCAAATGTAACCTGCGATTTCAAGAAGCTGTAAGGCTTCTTGCCGTCAAAGGTCTTTTGACTCATAAACCATGTGAGGGCGACGGGAATACCGAAGTATTTCAGAAATGCCCCCTCGATAAACGATAACGGCGGTAAGTCCCCCAAGAGAATGACGGCAAACTCCGTGATGACAAACCACGTTATCTGGGTAAAGGTAACGGGAAACGGGAGAGTGAAGTCATTGATTGCATACAAGACTTTCTCCACGTTCCAGATACCCGTGTAGCTCTTAATCTTTTTCAATTCGTTTCAGCTCCTTTCGTTGTAATGGAAAAGGACAGCCGTTTTTCAGACTGTCCTTGATAGAAAAAGCTGTCAGTAGCGACCTTGCCTGTCGCTGATCTGCCAGCTCTAATATGGTATCTCGCATATCCCACGGCTTGTTTCAATGAATGTCCCCTCTATGGATAAGTCCCTGCCGTATGCTTCATAGTCGATATAGTTCTGCAACGGTAGCGGTATCTGTCCCAATACCTGCAATTCGTCAATGAAGTAATAGGCAACGTCGGTCATATCCTCGCAATTAGGATAATAATAAATCTCGTCCTTATGCTCGTAGACTTCTTCCAGACTTCCATAGTAGGAAACAAACTCGTCCAGAGCGTCCGTGATATAGTCGGGAAGCTCACAAATCATGTCGTACATCTCGTTGAGTTCTTCAATGGAGATATACTCCCCGATTTCAATAGGGAAGTTGTCGGTATCATGGACAGCGTATTCCTCATAATAGCTATTCAGCCCGATACGCTCCGAAACATCTTCCTCGTCGATAGGGAAAGAGAACCAGTCCCCGACAAGCTCGCCCTCATTGTACTTGCCAAGATTAGCGATATACACCCTCATGTCGTCAACCACAGGCACACCTCTTTTCTACGGAAGCTCATAGATACCGTGGTCGGTTTCCACAAAACGTCCGTTGTCGTCAAGGTACTGCCCGTAGGCTTCAAAATCGAAATAGCGGATAACGTTCTCACTAAGGGAAGTGAACGCTGGGTCGTTGTTCAGTATGTGACGGGCAACGTCCGTCATGTTCTTACACCATGAATAATGAATGATGTCATTTCTGTATCGGTGCAGTTCGTCTAGGTCAGTGAAATAGCACATCAGCTCCCCGTAGTCCTCTTTCAAGTCAGAGGGTAGATTTTCGTAGGTATGGTACAGGTCATTGAGCTTTTCCACGGTGGTATCTTCCTGCACTTCATCAGCAAAGGGAAGCTCCTTTCCCGTGATAGAGTAATAGTCCGTATCTACATCAATTCCCAGCAGTTCTTCCACCTGTTCTGTGTCGACAGGCAGAGTGAACCAAAAAGCTCTGATTTCTCCGTCTGTCGGTTCTCTGGCTTCAATCTGCACACGCATTTCTTCCATGTTTCATCACGTCCTTTCTTTGTAACGCTTCCTGTATGACGGCGTAAGGTACACCGAATACATAGCGTGAAAAATCTTCCAACTGTTTCTTAGGGTAGTCAGACAGGCAAAGGCGTTTCATCTCAAACCAGACCGCACGCTTGTAATAGGGCAGGTCGGAGAGATACGGACACCCGATTTTTGCCTGCATATCGGTAAAAATATCTTTCAATCAATCACTCCAATCTGAAATTTGAGTATAGAAAAAGCGGTTGATCTCCAAAGGAGTAACCGCTTTGTGTGTGGGATATGAAATTATAAAATTTATCAGATACGACTTATCTTTGCATATCATGTATAATCAAAATAGTTCCTAAAATAAATCCACAATCCCAATCCTTGAACTTTTCATCATCATAATGGAAACAAGGGTGTTTAAATATAATTCCTGCACCAATTCCATTATCAAAAGTCTTTAAGTAATCTTCATCATTAGAAGATAAAACTTTTATGGACTCTGGAAATTTTTCCCCAAACACTTCTTCATCTCTGTAAAGGTCTTTTTGATACTGTGGCAACGCTAAAATTCTTCCTCTTATTAGATAATTAACAAACACTCTGCATATTTTTGAAGCTGATGTTTCTTCATCTTCTGGTATATCATAAATAGTTTTGTCAATCTCCACTTTAGTCAAGTCAACTCCTAAAGAATTAAAAAATAGTTGTTGCTCTGATGATAAACTATCAATAAACTCTGCGTTAGCCATTTTATCAATGGAATAGTCAGCGTCTTTATATAGTTGTTTTGTTGAGTCAACATCAACATCTAATTGCCACGGATTAAAATTAAAAATCATAGTAAGTCATATCTCCTTAAATCGAATTTTGTCAATTTTCATATTCACATTATATCAGCCATATTTCAGTCATTCAAGGAATTTCATAGCGTGGCTATCTTTTATCTGCGTACCATTCCGTCACCCCCTTTCATTCCCCCCCTATGCCCGAACTCCCATAGGGGGATAGGTAAGTTTGCGTGATCGCAAACTGCTAATTGTTACGCTCCAATGATACGGTTGAACAGCTCTAACAGCACGTCCTTGACACCGGCTGCATTGAATACCAGCCCCACAGCGATTAAGGCAATCACAAGGAAGCCGATAAGTTTTGAAAACTCACGTTTAAATCCTAAGTAGATACCGATTACCACGATTGCCATTAGCACCAAGCTCTGGGCGTTGCTTAAAAACCAGTTGTATAAGTTCTGTCCGAAATTCATGTTAATGTCAATATAAAATTCATTCTTTATCAATCCTTTCTTTTTTGATTTCTTCCATTTCTTCGTCAGCCATTTTGCTGACCTGTGCGATACACATAAGGACGACGCCGATACCCATTCCCAGCGATACCAGCACCAAGTCCTTGACAAGTTCTGCCATAATCAAAATTCTCCTTTACTCTGTGATAAGTTCCTCTGTGTCCGCGGTCTGCTGTCGGATTATCTGCAAGTGCTTTTCCGTCAGCTTTGCGTTGTCCTCAATCCCTTTCAGATAGGCTGTGCCGTTGCCAGCGTCTATCTTTTTCAGCATTTTTAAGGTCGGGGCGACCTGTCGGCTAATCCAGCCCAGCGTTCTTTCCAGTGTGTAAGACTCTGGGTCTGTCGTCAGCTTGATTGGCGGGCGGTCTTTCCCGATAAACCACGCCCAGCGGTCATTGAGCTTCCAGTCTGTCTTTCGCTTCTCCGGCTCTCTGTCCACGAAGCGGATATAGTGATTAATGATAGAAAATGCCGTCTGTTCTGCGTCATAATGAGTCAGCAGTTCACGGACGGCATAATAAGCTCTTTCATCTTTCAGTCGTATCTCGAAGCGGTTCTTTATCTGTGCTTCCTCAAGCGGTATTCCCAGCTTTGCGTATTGTTCGTAGTTCTTCTCGTAACAGCAGAAGTAGACTTCCGATTTCAGAGAGCCGATATACAGCGTGTGTCCCATGCCTGTCTTGTCCTGCTCATTGTGCTTCACCAGCTCACCAGAAGCATAGGACTTGAAAGAACGGAACAGGGAAACACATTCCTCTCGGTTGCATTTGGCGGTCAGATCTGGAATATCCAGTATGCCCGCCCTGTCGTTAATGGCAAGGTCAAGGCGTTTCATCACACCGCCCTCAACCAGAGCGTCCATGAGAAAGTCATACCAACTTCGCTCCTGTGCCAGCAGATAGCTTTCAAACTGGCGACAGCCTTTTCCTTTCAGCTCCAGAAGCGTACCTTTTTCCTCATCCTGCGAGGTGTAGACGAACACATCTCCCAGATAGTAATGCTCGGTGTATTTGTAGTGTCCGTAGTCCTCATGGAGCATATAGTCGATGTTGAGCTTCAATATATCTTTGATAACGTGCTGTATATCCAGCGTAGGAAAACGGATACGCACATAATCAAACAGCAGGAACATGGGAGCGTCTGGATTGAATTTCTCAACCGCTTCCATGAGCCTTTCCTGCATATCCTCTGTGAGCGTTACCTTTCCCGCTTCGATACGGTTCAAATGTTCACGGCTGATACCAGCCATGCTTGCAAGCCTTGTCTGGGACACGCCGTAAGATGAGCGTTTCTCTTTCAAGACGGTTATAAAGGTGCTTTCATTCAGCCTGCATACCCCCAATCGTGAAAGTGTGATATTTTCCGCCGATTGTCACAGTCAGCCATAAGTGAGAGAAAACCCTTATGCCAAGCGGGATTTCCAGACTTTTTGACCGTAGTTTCCAGCGGAATTGTGCCCCTCTGTTAGATACCGAGGGGCTTCTTTCGTGGAGCAGGGCAAGCCCTGCTCCACAGGACGGCTTACACGGTCTGGGTCGCTTCGCTGACCGTTCCCGCCGTCCGTGGGTTAGTCTATCTCCAAGACAAATTTTTCTGGATTGTCAATGAAGTTATAAATCCCCAGAGTATCATCTTCCTGTGTGTAGCGGAATGTAAACAACGGCTTCTGCCACTTGATACCCCAAGAAAAACGATAGACCATCCCATATAAAGCCGTAGGCTTCTGCATATCATAGCTGAACAGTATGGATTGAAAATCATTCTCCCTGCATTTCTTGATGATTTCTTTTGCACATGCTTCCTTGTCGGTAACATACAGCCGATTGACTGTAAAGGTAATGTGTTCTTCCAACCGTTCCTCTGATGAAGAGGAATAGGTGCTGTACACGTCCATCTCACGCCCTAGCTGTAACCACCAGCACAATGCCAGCAGAAGCAGGCACACTCCCACAATGATAAAATATTTTTTCTTCCCTCTGCACATACTGTTATCACCCTTTCTTAAAGACTGTATTGTAATACAGTCTATGGTAATACATCTTATTTTTCAATACAGTTGTACTTATAATTCTAAGAAAAGATGAGGTACAGAATATGCAGATATACATTGATTTAGAAAATCTTCTCAAGGAAAAGAAGATCAGTAAAAACAAGTTGTGTGAAGCCTGCAAGTTGCAGAGAACACAGCTCAACAATTATTGCAAGAACAAAGTAACGAGGATTGACCTGTCCATTCTTGCAAGGCTTTGTGATTTTCTGGACTGTTCACCCAACGACATCTTGAAATTACGATAGACTACTGGCTTTCATTGTTGGTAGTCTTTTTTTCTGCCAGTTCTCCAATCGTCTGTAAAAAATCATGCCCCTTTGGTACAAGGGGAGTGTAAAACTCTGATATGACGCTCGTTCCCACGTCACAATAGCCACGCCCTTTAATACGCTTCTGGAAGAACTGTTTCTTTACGTCGCTTCCGAAAAGCATACCGTAGCCCAGCTCACTGATACGCCCCAAGCCCACACGAAAGTTGAAGTTATCTCTGATACCGTCACTGAAATACTTTGCGTCGGGACGCTGGCAGGCGACAATGAGGAAATAGCCCGCCTGTCTGCCAAGCATGACGATTTTCTTTAGCTGGCTAAGTAAGCTCATGCTTTCCTTTGTCCCCAGCATTTCCAAGAACGCCACATACTCGTCAAAGATAAGGAAGCAGGGCGGTAAGCCCAGATAGGCATAGTTCTCGCCCGTCTTGTAGGCTGGGTGGTGCTTCATTTCCTCGCTTCGCTGTACCATGCCCTCATAGAACGCATTGACACATTCAATCATATCTTCTTTGGTGTGGTACACGTTATCCATGACCGTACCCAAGTCCGCAAGGTCAGCGTTCTTAGGGTCTAAGATGTAAAGCTGGGCGTTGGTCTGCAAGAGGGCTTCAATGATTGTCAGCAGGAAATAGGTCTTTCCACCGCCAGTACCGCCACAGATAAGGGCGTGAGGGAGTGCGTCGTATTCCCATATGAGGTTCTTCATCAGACGCAAGCCCCCGTTTTCTGCTTTTACCTCGTCAATCGTGATACGGTTCGCTATCATGTCATAAAGCAGAACGTATTCGATATAGCCGTCATGGGGCGTCTTGTCGGTCAGCTCACAGTACAGCCCGCTTTCCAGCTTATCTTCCAGTCTAAGGAGCTGGTCTTGATACTTCCCTAAAGAGATTTCACAGCGGATATGGAGCAGTCCCGTGTCCATTTGATAATAGATTTTAGGAAACCAGACGGTTTTTTCCCTTGATCTGCCTTGCAGGTCAGTGAAAAAACCGCTGTCCTGTACGGTCTGTGCTTCATACCACTTGTTGTCCAGTATCATACGTGCCAGCTTTTGGCGGTGTAATAGCTTCTTGAAGCTGTCATGGAAGAAGCGGTAATAAAGAAAAGCGACCAATGCACAGACACCAGTCGCTATCCCTATGGTTATAAAGTTGTATGCGGAAAGCGTTATGCCATTATCTAGTAAGCTGAAATGTTCCCAATCGGTACGCATGAGCTGTCCCATGTTCAGTAGCAGGAGAACCGCCACGAACAGGAGCAGGAGCGTACCTGCACAGAAGCGGTACACAAGGTTCTTGTCGCTGGCTCTGATACGCTTTCCCTTGTATTTCAAAATGTTCATAAACACCCCTTTCTGGATATGAAAAAGCGGTCAATCGTAAAAATTAACCGCCGTACACCTTATAAATACTGTTATAAGTATTCACTTAATAAGTCCATGTTTTCATCTACTAAATGCTGAGTATATACTTTTGGATGTGTAGAATTTCTAACTTTTTTCCATAGGATTGAAGCTACTTTTAACTTGTTTTGAAACATACTATTTTTTTCATCAGCACAAAAATCTTTCAAGAATTTATTCCACTCACAAGTTGAATTATCATATTTTGCATAATCCGAGTTTTGATTATACACATCAAGCATATCTTGAATGGTGAAAGTTATATCATGGTCTTTTTTTACTTTTCTCCATGCTGTTGCCATATCTGCTGTAAACTTAAAATTATCAATGCCTGTCAATTTTGAAAAATAACTTCTGAATTTGGAATTAAAGGA
This sequence comes from uncultured Mediterraneibacter sp., assembly GCA_944383695.1. GTDB lineage: Bacteria > Bacillota > Clostridia > Lachnospirales > Lachnospiraceae > Mediterraneibacter. Next base: position 66,739 of record CALWQP010000010.1, on the reverse strand, counting down.
AAATCCACAATCAAGCAATGGACAGTCTAAGGATATTTCTTTACATACCTTTTTAGAATGATATACATGTTTTTTCTTAATTAGATTTCCCTTAAAATATTCCTCAATATTGTGGTTTAATTCTTGCTTTGTTCCTGTATAATCTATTCCAAGATTTTTGCATATTTCAGATAATTCTTCACGATACCAATAATACCTTAAAAAATCATCATAGGATTTGATTTCACGAAATTCTGGACGTTTACCCAATTCAAAACACCCCACATTGTTTTATTGTACAACAATTATATATCTATCTAGTACAACCTACAATGAAAACATGGTTCAACGATTATTTTTTCTGCTGTCCCTGCGGAGCGTGGTTCTGTGGATTGCCTGCGGGCTGACCGCCTTTATTTTTCAGTACAATGTCGTCTGCCTTGATATACCATTCCACATCTGCCCCTCGGTAGTTGGCGTTTGCCACGGTATCGGCAACGGGATTGATAAGCTCCACCTCGGCATTGTACGGATAGTCCTTGACAGGGATTTCCGCTGGGATAGATACCTGTATCGTGCGTTCCTGCTGACTGCACTTTAAGTCATAGGTTCTTCGCTTAATTTCCTCGGTTGTCGTCCCGTCCTCATTCTCCACTCGCACTTCATGTCTTAATGCGGAGAACTTTAATACTCCGAAAGTTTTTTCCTTATCTAACACAATTCCATTCGCTAATCTCATAATCTGTTATCCCCCTTTACTTGCTTTCCTCGACTGGAAGCATATCGTCAGCGTTTAAAATATAGTTGGTGTAGCCATGACCTCGCACGTTCTTTCCCTCGGCGGTAATCTTAGGATTGACGAGCTTTACTTTTTGCTCATACTTGAAACGCTTTTCCCCAGCCTTTGCGGGAAGCACCACGATAATGTCGTCAGCTCTCTGAATGTCGGAATACAGGTTATAGCTTCTTGTCACGGGAACAAAGCGACCATTGACACGCTGTTGCTCCACGTCATTTTCTCCTGCAAACTCCAAATTTCCAAAAGTCTGTGCCATATCAGGCACGATATATTTTAATTTCATGTGTTCTACCTCATTTCTTTCTGTGATTGATATGTGGGGAGCTACACTCCCCACGCCCCTAGTGGACTGTTCTTTTCCGTCAATCCGCAAGCAGATTAACAGAAAAGGAACAGTTTAAATTTTCATTTCCTGTTACACCAGAACATACGGCGGAGAACGGGATTTCTTCATCATCATAAGCAAACCGCCCGATTAAGAGCGTCTACGCTTGAAGAAGTATGTTCCTGCCACGCCTGCACCAGAGAGGATAAGAAGCCCTAAGAATAAGGCAATGTTTGTGTTGTCGCCTGTCTTTGGAGCGTCTGTTGTCTTACTCGGTGTATCTGGCGTAGTCGGCTGTTCTGGTGTTGGTTCTTCTGGCGTTTCTGGTACTTCTGTGATTGTCACCGTCTGCCCGTCGTCCTCAATGTCCTTATGCTCTGTAACCTTAGTCGGTTCGTCTGGATTGCTCAAATCGTATAATTCCTCAAAGGTCACAAGCTCTTTCCCGCCCAACTCGGAAGCGTCGAATGTAAAGGCAATCTGAACTTCCATGCTTTCACTGTCGGCAGTAAAGGTATAGTCATTTTCAACACGCTCTCCGTTGATGATAAGCTCGGCGTTTTCGTCCTTAATCATCTGCCAGCCTTTAAGCTGATACTTTGTGCCGTTTTCCAATCCGTCAAGGGTAACAGTATCAATGATTGTCACGTCTTTTCCCGCTTCAATCTCTTTCTTTCCGTCCTCGCTGGTCGCTGTGGTATGGATAGAGATGATACGCTCCGTGATAAGCACCGTCTGTCCCTCGTCGTCAATGTCCTTGTGTTCAGCCACCTTTACAGGCTCGTCCTCGTTGGAAAGGTCGTAAAGTTCCTCAAAGGTCACAAGGTTCTTGCCACCTAAATCAGACGCATTGAATGTATAGGAAATTTCCACTTTCATTTCTTCATCATCAGCAGTAAAGGTGTAGCTGTTCTCTACACGCTGACCGTCGATAAGAAGCTCTGCGTTTTCCTCTTTCAACATCTGCCAGCCTTTCAACTGATACTTCGTACCTTTTTCTAGCCCGTCAAGTGTAACCGTGTCAACGATTGTTACCTCTTTGCCAGCCACGATAGACTTCTCGCCGTCCTTGCCTGTGGCTGTGGTATGGATAGTGATTTCTTTCTCGTATTCATCAGTAAGTGTCCCTAAGTCAACGGTCACATTGTTTCTGGACACCACGATTTCAAACGGTGGGATAAGCTCAAAGCCTTTGTTGCTCTCACAGCGTAATTCTTCAATGATATAGGTATCGTAAATCAAAGCACCTTTGCTGTCGTCTGGCTCACTCGTTCCAAACCAGATACCGTCCTCACTGGTCTTTCCTGCGTTGGTGTTGTTCTTGTGGGAAGCCCAGTCGGAAGAAGTGGAGAACTGCCCGTTATCGTCAGTCACGATAATATGGCTCTCACCTGTGGTCTTGCTTGTGATCCTAAACGGAACTCCCGCAAGACGCTGATGTGTGCCTGCACCAATCTTGACACCCTCTAAGTCGCCACGCTTCACTTGATTGTAGACTGATGTGTCTGTCCCTGTAAGGTCAACGATTTTTCCGTCCTCTGTAATTTCAAACTCAATCGGTTTCGCACCGTCCGTCAGATAGCCCTCTGGTGCTTTGCTTTCCTCGATACGGTATTTTCCGTAAGGAAGTAAATCAGCAGAAGTAGAAACCACGCCCTCAATGTCGGTAAGGATTGTCTTTACCACTTCATTCTTGCTGTAAAGTTTCCCCTCGACAAGTACGGCGTTGTCATTAAGGGAAATGATTTCAAATTCAGCGTCTTTCAAGGTCGCACTACCTTGACCTTTGGTATCGCTGGTTTCCAAATCTCTTTTCTGGATTTTCACACCGCCACGGATAACCTTGTCTGATACATGGTACTGATTGCTTCCAGACAATACGGCAATGTCGCCGTCCTCGGTAATCTGTGTAAGGTACATTCCTTTAATCTGTTCTTCACTGCCGTTTGCCTGCATATATGCACCGTCAAGAAGATAGCCGTTAGGAGCTTTCGTTTCCTCAACGGTCAGCGTTCCTAAAGGAAGCACGTTCTTGCCGTCCTGTGTATAGAAGCTGTCCCCAGATACCTTGTATTCATCAGAAAGGCGGGAAACATAATGGATAGTGCCGTCGCTGTCTTTTTCAGCGATTGTCTTTGTCACCCATGTCTTTGTAGGCTCGCTAGGGAGATTGTCAGCGGTATAGTGTCCCGCATAGAATTTCCATGTGAACTCCGCACCCTCTAGGGAAGCGTCGCCCTGTGGAGCGTCTTTCTGTATTTCCATGTCAATCTTGAATAATTCAATCAATGTGTCTGTGACTTTTGGTGTATCTGATACGTTCAAGGTCACCGTCTTGCCAGCTTCCACATTTAAAGAATATACAGTGCTGTCCACCTTATAGCCAGCAGGAGCAGAAAGCTCTTTGATATAGACTGTTCCAGCCTTTACTTCCACGGTATCAGTATTTCCGCTGTTATCAGTCGTAAGGGTGGCAAGCTGTTTCGTACAGTCCTTATCAGAATAGACACCATAAGTCGCACCAGCAATAGAGTAAAGCCCGTTTCCGTCGGTAATGCTGTCATTACTGGAAGTCTTTTTCAATGTGGCGTTCCCTACGGCAAGTTTCGCCCAGAACTGTCCAATGTCCTGTCCCTCGCCAGAGTAGATATAACCGCCACATTCATAGCGTCCCTTGTTCTCGCTGGCAAAGGCTTTCGCCCCAGCGTAAACCTCGTCCTGTATGGCTTTCGGAATTTCATCATAGGAAGCTCTGACGTTATCGCATTGCCAGCCAAGATGAACGCTCAATCTCTGCCATACGACACACTGTTCAAGAAGATAGACCTGTTTATAGTTCAATCCGCTGTGGCTCTGTGTGTACTGCTTGACGTATTCCAGAGAAAGGGCAACGTCGGAAATCTGGTCAGCACTCATGCGGGTACTTGCGTCGGCTCTGGTCTTGTAGCCGTTCTTGAAGTTGGTGTTGATATCCACGCAGTAGGCAGTTTCGCCCTCAACTTTCATATAACCCTCATTGAACGTCGAACCGATAGAGCCGTCATTCATCACCTTTTCAACAATACCGACACGCTCCGCACTTTCTGTCCAGTATTGTTTCTCGGAAGCATGGACAGCCGTTGTCGGCAAAGCGGTAGCGATAGTTGCAAAGACAAGGAAGCCTGTGGCTAATCGCTTCAATATCTTTTTCATAGCTTTAAATTCTCCTTTCGTTTTCGATATAGGAAAAGCCGTCCATTTCTGAACGGCTGGAAATAGAAAAGGAACACCTGTCTGGGCGTTCCGTTATCTACTTGCGATATTCAATTTTTCAATTTGTGATACTGATATACTGTGGCAATAAAAGGTATCTCTATGCTGATTGACACCAATTTTGACACCAATTTTTTGTAAAATGACGATTTCTGATGAGCTAAGACAAAATCATAAAATACGAGAAATGCCCGTAAATAGGCACTTACGGCACTCTATGAAGTTAGACAAAATCCACACTGCGATAACAAGAGGTGAGTGCTAATATTTTTGAATTTTTTTGATGATTTTCTTTTATGAGCTGGCGAATATCGTTCTGCTTTGCTGGCGGTACTTGACTGATGAAGTCTGCCAGCCATTTATCTCTCTGTTCATAGACCTTTTCATCATCATAATAGGCTGGATAGTCTTGAAGTATATCAAATTCTCTGTCAGCCCGTTCCGCTTTGTTACACGCCAAGTCCAAATGTTCACCAATCAATTCCTGCGTATAGGTAGTATAATAGGTAGTATAGCCCAGAGCCATAGTAATATAGGTGATACGTTCAAAATCTGTCTGCCGGCAACACAGATAAATTCTTCTGGTGTAGGTGTATCAATCTATTTTTCCAGTAGCATTAAACACCCCAAAGGTAAATACATGAATAGCAATGATAACCGTTGCCATAAGCCTTCAAGTGCTAAAAAAGTGTCCTTATAATTAGGCTTATCTCCCATAACAAAAAATGAAAAACACAATATTGCAAATATAAAGCACCCTATGCAGAAAAAACAAAATTTAATATCGTTTATTTTATACGCATAAATTCCCACTAAAAGTGGTGCAAATGTTAAGCACATAAAACCAAGAGCAGAGCCACAACCATGTATCTTTTCTGGGAGAGTATCAAGGCTTTTTACTTCCCCAACAGAGAATAAACCAGAAAGAATACATCCCCCTATTGCATAAATTAGCAATACGAAAAAAAGGATTACGGCAATCAGACTTGAACTCTTTGAAATAATTGCATATATTTTGAAATTGATTACTACTAATGTAATTCCAAAGGCTGCCAGCCACGCATTATACACATTATGCAATGGTGCTTTACTATTTCCAAGAACACTCATAACTCGTGTCAAATGATTATATCCTTTATAGGTAGGTGCTAGTATAAAGGGAATGACTAAATCTAAAATCAAAGCTATCGGTAATATAATCATAATGTTATTCTTCATCATCAATACCACTACTCAATTTACCGAGCCCTTTTAATATTTTTACGGCTAATTCTTTCATAACATCAGCTTTTACAATAGCTAGTCCTTGTTCTTCATCACCCAGTACTAATAAAGTATCTCCTGCCTTAATATCAAAAATCTGCCTTGCTTCTTTTGGAATAACAATTTGTCCCTTCTCTCCAACTTTTACTGTTCCAAATATATGCTGTCCTTTTTTCATTGCCATATTTACATCTCCATTCTTACTTTTTTGTTTAGTTATACTTTTCATACTTACAATATAAGTATGAATCAAATCATAAAGCCTGTCAATATATACAAAACAAAACCGTAGCGTGCAGATCACAATGAATTGTGAAATACAGCTACGGTTTTTCTTCTCCGCTGAATTTATATCCCACGCCCCAGACAGTGATAATATATCGTGGATTGTCTGGGTGTGGTTCAATTTTCAGTCCTAACTTTCTGATGAATGAGGAAAGATTGCTTGCGTCTGGTGCATTGTCATATAATGTCAAGATATTTTGACATTACATTATAATCTTCCAGCCGCTATCCTTATGAAGTGTCAGCTCATATTGCGATACCTGTGTTGCCTTTGTCTGATTGTCGATAAACTTCACCGCAATGCTCACTTTCACATTGTCGCCGTCAGCCGTGAATACAGGATTGACAAGCTCGGAAAAGAGATAGTCCCCGCTAATCGGTTCAAGAGCGTTTCCCTCTACATAATAGGCAAGCTCCTTGTCCGTTGCGGTAGAGTACAGCTTGAAAAATGTTTCCAGAAACGCCATAGCGTCATTTACTGTGTCAGCGTCCACATGGACAGTCACGGTATAGGTTTCTGATACGTCCCTTGTCTGGTCGCCCTCTTTTGTCTGCTGATCTACTTCGCAGGTAACAGTAAATGCGTTAGTAAATGCGTTCTCCCCAGACTGTTCCACGTCCCAGATAAGCACGTCCTCTCTTGTCAACGCTTCCTGTATGACGGCGTAAGGCACACCGAATACATAGCGTGAAAAATCTTCTAACAGTTTCTTAGGGTAGTCAAACAGGCAAAGGCGTTTCATTTCAAACCAGACCGCACGCTTGTAATAGGGCAGATCGGAGAGATACGGACACCAGATTTTTGCCTGCATATCCGTAAAAATGTCTTTCATATGAATCATTCTAAACTGTTTCTCAAAAAATCTTCAAGGATAGATTTCAAATAAGACGTATCTGATTCTCCTGGAGTTACTAAACTCTTAGAAATAACAATATTTCTAATCAAATCTTGTGTTTCAATAATTGCATCTTTGACTTTGGCATCAACAAACATAAATATATCAGCTTCACCTTTATCAGCAGGAATCCTTCTTGATCCACCATAATAGGTTTGAAGACTTTGATTACTTGAGCCAATCATAACTCCTCTAACTTCTATTGTTTCTAAAAATCTATCATAATTCTCTAATGTCAATTCTTCATTAAAATCATTTTCAGTTTTCATAAAAAAGAACATTTTTCTATGATCTTTGTTCCCTCTACATCTCAAAGATATAAGTTTTATATGATGAGAAACAATACTTATTTCATGTTGCTCTCTACAAGATATTGTTCCACCAGAAATAGTCCTTGTTCCATTCATACCATTAAAAATTCCAACTGCAACTTCTCGAGGTTCTTTTGAGCATGATCTAAGAAATATAGGGACTATATTATCATAAAACTCATTTGTAGTTGTTTCTTTTACATTCATGTATCCTGGAGCGGCCAAAATTTTACAATTATACTTTGTAAATTGCATATATTTTGAAATCACTCTAGTTATATTAAATTCTGGATTTTCACCTTCATACTTCGGTATATATATTGTATACATTTTTCTCCTTCAATCTATTAGTTTAACCTATTTAACAAATTCTGGTTGATTGCTCTGTTCAACTCCCCCATAAATTCCAATTTTTCGATTTTTACACTCACATTATATCAGCTAAAAATCAGCCATTCAATGAAATTCATAGCATGACTATCTTTTATCAGCGTACCATTCCGTCACCCCCTTTCATCCCCCTATGCCGAACTCCCATAGGGGGACAGGTAAGTTTGCGTGACCGCAAACTACTGATTGTTACGCTCCAATGATACGGTTGAACAGCTCTAACATTGACACCGCTGGCATTGAATACCAGCCCGACAGCGATTAAGGCAATCACAAGGAAGCCGATTAACTTAGAAAACTCTCTCTTAAATCCTAAGTAGATACCGATTACCACGATTGCCATAAGCACTAAGCTCTGGGCGTTGCTTAAAAACCAGTTGTATAAGTTCTGTCCGAAATTCATTCTTTATCAATCCTTTCTTTTTTGATTTCTTCCATTTCTTCGTCAGCCATTTTGCTGACCTGTGCGATACACATAAGGACGACACCGATACCCATTCCAAGCGAAACCAGCACTAAGTCCTTGACAAGTTCTGCCATAGTCAAAATTCTCCTTTACTCTGTGATAAGTTCCTCTGTGTCCGCTGTCTGCTGTCTGATTATCTGCAAGTGCTTTTCTGTCAGTTTTGCATTGTCCTCAATCTCTTTCAGATAGCTTGCGCTGTTGCCAGCATCTATCTTTTTCAGCATTTTCAGCGAGGGGCAACCTGCCTGCTTATCCAGCCCAGCGTCCCTTCCAGCGTGCAAGGCTCTGGGTCAGTTGTCAGCTTGATAGGCGGACGGCATAATAAGCTCTTTCATCTTTCAGTAGTATCTCGAAGCGGTTCTTTACGGGAGCTTCCTCAATCGGCACCCCCAGCTTTGCGCAGCCGTTCTTGAAGTTCGTGTTGATGTCCACACAGTAGGCAGTTTCACCCTCAACTTTCATAATTCCCTCATTAAAGGTTGAACCGATAGAACCGTCATTCATAACCTTTTCGATATAGCCTGCTCGTTCTGCACTTTCTGTCCAGTATTGCGTTTCAGAAGCGTGGACTGCCGTTGTCGGCAAAGCGGTAACGATAGTCGCAAAGGCAAGGAAGCCTGTGGCTAATCGCTTCAATATCTTTTTCATAGCTTTTAAAATTCTCCTTTCGTTTGGATATAGAAAAAGCCGTCCATTTCTGAACGGCTGGAAATAGAAAAGGAACGTCAATATCCGCGTTCCACAATCTACTTGCGATATTCAATTTTTCAATTTGTGATACTGATATACTGTGGCAAGAAAAGGTGTCTCTCTGCTGATTGACACCAATTTTGACACCAATTTTTTATAAAATGACGATCTCTGACGAGTTAAGACAAAATCATAAAATCCGAGAAATTCCCATAAATAGGCACTTACGGCACTCTATGAAGTTAGACAAAAACCACACTGTGATAACAAGAGTTGAGTGCTAATTTTTTAAAATTTTTGCAAACCCAGTAAAATCAATAGTTTGCATGCATTTTCCACTCTTGAAATTGTCATTTTTCTTAGGTTGACACCAATTTTTTCTTTTCTGGTGTCAGAAGTTTACTGCCATACTATCCAGCTTTGCTATCTCGTTTTCAATCCTTATTGTCCAATATCATGCGTACCAGCTTTTGGCGATGCAGGAGCTTTTTGAAGCTGTCATGGAAGAAGCGGTAATAAAGGCAGGAAACCGTTTCTGATTTCCTGCCGGGTGGTGCCGCCGGTGGCAGCTCATATTCAGTTGCAGATACTCGTTTCAGTAAAATTGATGTATTAAAAAACAGGGGCTTCATCGTCCTCATATGCTTCAAGCTTAAAAATTACAGGCCGGACACCATCATTGCAACAAGCGATATGGACTTTATCATGTCCAAAAACCAAACCTCCTCCTGCAAGGGTGGTTGCCTGCAAACAAATAGCCTGCCATGCCATAGCGCAAAATCCGGACGGTATCTCATTACCAAACGGTCCAGAGGTGATAAAAACATCTCCTTCTTTCATGATATCGCATGGTCCAAAGTTTGGGAATGGGATATATTCTTTTGCCAAGTCTGAATAAAACTCCCTTTTTAATACTGTGGTTTTACATTTTTTCATAAGATGATACTCCTTCATTTTATTTTGGCTCCTTAGGGGCTATTACGTCTTCAAGGAGATACCAATCTTTTTTGTTAATCATTATACTATAACTCGCTGCAAATTAAAAGGAAGGGATTATTAAACTTGCCGGGCAGGAACAGCTTACAGCGCAAGGTATTTCCGGGCGGCAAGTCCATAAAGGGGTAGTTGGCGGCAAGCGCAGAAATCTATGTGGATGGGATGGCAACCATTCCTCATGCGTCATGGTTGACTGGTTATATCTATGTCAAAAATGACATACCAAAATTACATTGTAACTAAAGCCGTCAGACCGGGAATGATTTCCCTGATTTGAGCATAGTGTGATGTGTTAATACATAAATCGTATTGTTCCTTTTTTCCCCAGACCTGATTTGTATAGAATTGATAATATCTTGAACGTTTTTTATCCACAGATAATATCTTTTTTCTCAGTTCTGGAACGACAAGATTTTCAACATCATCGCCTTTTTCTTTACATCGGGCAATCTTATACTCCATATCCGCATAGATAAATAAGCGAATTGGATTCATATCACGAAGCACATAGTCTGCACATCTTCCTACAATCACACAATCAGATTTATCTGCAGCTTCCTGTATAATCTTGCTCTCCTGCATATAAAAGTTTAAATTTTCTGTAACAGCATAGTTTGTTGGCAGGCCGAATGTGCGTGCAGTTGTGATTGGGAGCAGCGGAAGCGGGCGTTCCTTTTCCATATAACGGACATATTCCTCTGCCTTTTTTGTACGCTTTATCAGGGCGGCTACGATTTCTTGGTCATAATATGCGATCTTCATCTCCTCTGCTAAACGCCGACCTATTTCCCGGCCGCCACTTCCAAATTCACGGCTGATCGTAATAATTTTATTCATAAAAAATCCTCCCTAAAAAATGATTTTGACTTTTATTTACATTAGAGATCTCACACCATAATATACTAAAAGGATACCAACCAGACTCACCACAACCGGTACAATGTATGATGATACTTTATCTAACACACTTTCTAATTTTTTGATTGTAGCCGTCCCTTGTAATTTGTTGTATCCAAAATAGAGCAGGATAAGCGGGAGCATATACATAAAGTTATAAATCAGCATAAATAACAGCGCCAATGGAAATATCAAATGATAACTTGTCAAGAGCGCTAAAAAGCCAAAATACGGAAATGCGCTCGTCAATTCTACCATACAAAAAGCTGCTCCCATGATAAACAAAGATACGGTGGAAAGTTGGGCAGGGGCTTTGACATTGTCGGCTTCCTCACATTCATTATCGCTTTTGTCGGCGTTGCTTTGTCTTGTCTTAATTATAAGCCGGATTCCAACAGCCAAAAGGACTATACCGCCTATTGCCGCCGCCCCGTATACATACAAAGGATACGCATTTACAATTTTTGAAAGAAATTTTGATACCCATGCAGCAATTCCATAATAAATGGCTAAGCCCATTATCAAATTTGCTGTTCCAATACCAGAAATAAAAAACCAAATATGGCGTTTCTTTTTTACCATAGCTTGAAGTAACATCTGCTGTGCAATAGCAGACGGATTCAAACTGTCAAAAAAACTTGCTGTTAATGTAGTACCTAATAAAAACCACATATTCTTTCACCCCTTAAATACTAATAGGCCTGCGTTTTGTGTAACGCAGGCCTACTACACAATATCTATGCCCCGGCGGGCTAATAAAAACATTTGATTGCTTATTGCTTATTTATGCTGTCTAACTAACTCAATCGCTTCTTTTCCAGATATATGTTCTGGTATCATTTCCAACATACATAACGGCTTCCATTCCCGTTCAATCGCTTTCTTACGATTTTCTTCTGTATCATCAGGCGCATATTTAACTGCCAATTTTTCAATAGCTTCTCTTTTTTCCGCTTCATCCTGAAGAATGCGAATTGTTCCAAAAACAATGACACTTCTAAAATAAGTTGTGTATTCATCCGGAACAATGTGGTCCTTGTCAATCACGCAAAAAGATACCTTCGGATTTTTGGAAATGGAATCTAATTTGTGGCCGCTTTTGGCACTATGGAAATAAATTTTTTGTCCATCATATACATAGCTGAGCGGAACAGCATAGGGATAATCATCATCGCCTGATACCGCTAAAACTCCAGACGTTCCCCGATACAATACTTTTTGAGCGTCTTCTTGTGAAAGAAGCTGCCTTTTCCGGCGCATTTCTCTAAACATAACAAATCCTCCCTGTGTGTTTTTACTCTGTCAAAACAGAGTTGGCTTATTATTTTAACAAAGCCTGCTTTTGAACGAGTAATCGCATATACAAAAAAATAAGCGTTAACTTCGTATCTCCATAGGCCTATCGATACGAAATCAACGCTAAATGCTTCCCCGGCAGGAAGCAAAACTTTGTATAATGTTTGCTTAGTATAACATCCTATTTCCAAAAAGTCAATCATGTTTCCGTTCGTCTTGTTCCGGTTCCATCGGATTATGCTTTTCCTTTTTATTTGCTTTCTATTTAGCTGTTATAAATTTTGCTGTTATTGACACTTCCCCTTATGCATGATATAGTACAGGCAACAGGAATGTTCGGGTGAGCACCTACCGGCAGTCAGGCTATTTGTCTGGCTGCTTTTTATTTTATGAACGCTCCCGCCTGTAAGGTCTTTTCGCAAGGAGGTATTTTATTATGTGGAATTACATCTGGCCCATCTGTATGGTCATTCTGGCGAATGTAGGCTACAATATTGTAACAAAATCTACTCCGTCAGAAGCAAACGCTCTGCTGTCACTGACCGTGACCTATCTCACAGCAGCTTTATTCTCATTCATACTGTACTGGCTTTTGGGCCGCGGTCAGCATCTGAGCGTCGAAATATCCAGGCTCAACTGGACTTCTTTTGCCTTAGGTTTATGCATTATAGCTCTGGAATTTTGCTACATCTATGTCTACCGTGCCGGATGGAAAGTCAATACCGCTTCCCTGACAGCAAATATCGCACTTGCCTGCATTCTTGTCATCTTCGGATTTTTGCTTTATAAAGAGGCTCTCTCTGTAAAGCAGGTCATCGGCATTGGCATCTGCACTGCAGGACTTGTATTGATCAGAGGATAATATTTCGTGAACCGAACGCATATCTTCTGCAACAATGCCTGTCATTACTGCAGCAGAGGTCCCTCCAGATCCTGGAGCATGATGTCCAGCGCGTTGATTCCGCCCTCAGCCGTATACCACACAGCCGGGTTGCCAAGATAAACGATATTGCCGTTCTTATACGCGTCTGTTCCCTGGACGAGCTCATTCTCCACGATTTCCTGAGCGAGCTGTGCTCCCTCTGTGCCGATGGCCGCATCGCGGTCCATGACAAAGATATACTCCGGATTCTTCTCAACTACAAATTCAAATGAAGCCTCATTTCCGTGTGTGGACGTTGCTGTTTCCGCATCGAGTCCTACATTTTCAAACCCGATCTCATTGCTGATGATAGAGCATCTTCCGTCACTTCCAAGGATGTTGAATCCGCCGCTGGTACACATACCCACGATCGCTGTTTTATTTTCCGCGAATGCAGCCAGTTCCGCAATCCTCTCGTCAAATCCCGCCATCAGCTTATCAGCCTCGTCCTCTTTTCCGAAGATAGAAGCAATGGTTGTCGCATTGTCGCGCACGCTTTCCACAAGCCCTTTCTCTGTATCGGTTGCGAGATATACCACGGGAGCGATGGCGCTCAGGTCATCATACACGGAGGAAAGGCGTCCGCCGATGAAGATGATCTCAGGCTCGCAAGCCATGACCGCTTCCATGTCCGCTTCCTTGATCGTTCCGAGATTTGATATCGCATCGTTTGTCACGTAATCCTGAAGATACTCGATGGAGGTAGACGCGCTTCCGACAACGCAGTCCCCTGCGCCGATGCTGTCAATGATATCCAGCGCCGCCATATCCAGGATTGCCACACGCTCAGGCTTGTACGGCACTTCCAGAGTGGTCTCCTCACCGCTTCCGTTGAGGCTGGTGATGGTCACTGTCTCAGGCTCAGATGCTTCACTGTTTTCCTCTGTCTGCGTATCTGCCGCTGTGTCTGCCGATGTTTCTTCCGTTCCCTTTGAACCGCACGCCGCAAGTGAAAATGCCATCGCGCCTGCCAGCATCAATGTAATGAGTCTTTTTTTCATATTTTTTATCTCCTTTTCTTTTTTCTTAAACTGTTTTATTAGTAATAGATCGATAAAGGTTTTCCCTGTATCTTCTGGATCTCAAAATCCACCTTGTAGATTTCCGAGAGATTCTCTTTTGTTATCACTTCCTCGACTGTTCCGAACTTCGCGATTTTCCCATCCACGAATGCGCAGATATAGTCGGAATAAAACGCCGCGTAGTTGATCTCGTGGAGCACCAGCACCACGGTCTTTCCCAGCTCGTCACACAGTCTGCGGACAATCTTCATCATGTTTGTGGCATGATAGATATCCAGGTTGTTGGTGGGCTCGTCCAGGAGCACATAGTCTGTGTCCTGGGCGATGACCATGGCGATCAGGGCTCTCTGCCTCTGGCCTCCTGAAAGTTCATCGATATACCGGTCTTTGTATTCCTCCAGTTCCATATATCCGATCGCCCTGTCAATAATCTCCCGATCCTCCTTTGTGAGCCGGTTTCCCGAGTACGGAAACCGCCCGAAGGCTGCCAGCTCCTGCACCGTCAGTTTCATCTGGATATGATTGCTCTGCGTGAGGATGGCAAGTTTTTTCGCCAATTCTTTGCTCTTCCATCTGCCGATATCTTTACCGTGGAAATCAACCAGCCCTTCATCCCTTGCCACCAGCCTGGAGATGATTCCCATGACCGTGGATTTCCCTGCACCGTTCGGCCCGATGAGGGAGAGGACTTTTCCCTTCGGGATTTCAAATGAGACAGAATCCACCACTGGCTTTCCATCATATTTTTTCGTCAGTTCTTTTATTACCATGTATCAAACCCTCCGTCTCGTCAGCAGCAGGTACAGGAAATAAATCCCGCCGCCCACTGTAATAAACACGCTCACCGGTATGGCATATGTAAAGACATGCTCCACGATAATCTGTCCGCCCACCAGCACGATCATGCCGAACAGGGCGCTTCCCAAAATGAGCTGTCCATGGCGGTATGTGTGCAAAAGCTGACGCGAAAGATTCGCGATGATAAGGCCCAAAAATGATATCGGCCCTACCATAGCCGTTGCCACAGCAATGCATACTGTCACTCCCAGCAGAAGCCTCCGGATCGTCCGGTCATAATCCACGCCCAGGTTGATCGCCTGCTGCCTGCCAAGTGTGATCACATTGAGAAGGGCAAGGTCTTTTCTCAGGACAAAAACCAAAAGGGCAAGAACGATCAGAGAGAATACGATAATCTCTGAATTTATGCTGCTGAAGCTCGCCACCAGAGTGCTCAGGAGATTGTCATATTCGTTCGGGTCCATAACCCTGGTCAGGGTGGACTGGATGCTGGAGAAGAACGACGTCAGCACAGTCCCGATGAGCAGCACGTACAGCACATTGTAGTTTGTCTTTTTAAAGAGCCAGCCGTAGATCAGTGTTGCCGTGATGCTCATAATGACCAGATCCACTGCAAATGAGACGTTTGCGTTGTTCGCCAGTATGCTGGCAGAGCCTGCGAAGAACACCACCCCTGTATGGATCAGCGTATAGAGAGAATTCATTCCCAGCAGACACGGTGTGACAATCGTATTATTGATCACCGACTGAAATATAAGGGACGCGCCCCCGATGGCAAATGCTGTGATTATCATAACGAGCAACTTTGGCGTCCGTATCTGCAGCGCGTACGCGAACAGCCTCTCATTGCTGAAATTTACATCCACCAGCATGTAGACAGCGGATGCCAGCGCCGCCAGCACGGTCATGATGGTCAGCTTTCGGATGTTGATATAATACGCTTTTGTCTTCATTGCCCATCACCTCCGTCAATACCGGAGATGCTTCCGGCACAGCATGATGTTTCCGGCCCTCTCAGGGCGACCGCCTTCCTTCCGTGTTTCAGACGATACAGGAGCAGCCCGATAAAGAGAAGGCTTCCGACTATACCGATGATAAGCTCGATAGGGAGCTCATAGGGCTGTATGACAATCCGCCCGATCATGTCACACACAAGGACGAAAATCGCCCCGAACAGGGCTGTGTCCACCAGTGTTCCCCGGATTTTGTCCCCCTTGAACATTGCCACGATATTCGGCACAATCAATCCGATGTAGGAAATCGCACCCACTACGACCACAACGGAAGCTGTGATCATTGCCGCGATGGTAAGTCCCATGAACAGCACCAGATTATATGGCACGCCAAGATTTCTGGAGAAGTCCTTCCCCATGCCAACGATATTAAAATGATTAGCAAATACAAAAGCAAGGATGACCAGCGGAACTACAAGATAGACAATCTCATATCTCCCCCGGAGCACAAGGGAAAAGTGTCCGGTCAGCCATGAGGACAACGCCTGTGTCATCTCGTACTTGTAGGCAAGATAACTTGTGATGCCACCGATCACATTGCCGAACATAATACCCACAAGAGGCACCATCACCACATCCTTGAACTGGATCCTCTGGATAAACCACACAAAAATCCATGTTCCCAGGATCGCTGCTATAAAAGCGAATACAGCTCTTCCCCACAACGTGGAATTCGGCATGAACAAAAGCGCCAGGAGAATCCCGAACTGGGCGGAAGATATGGTGGCTCCCGTCGTGGGAGAGACAAATTTATTTTGACACAATTGCTGCATGATCAGTCCTGCTGTGCTCATGCCGACTCCTGTACACAGGATAGCCAGCAGCCTGGGAAGACGCGAAATGAGGAATATCTCCCACTTTTCAGGGTCCCCTTTGGCCAGCAGAGACAGGTCCATATCAATAACGCCGATAAACAGCGATACAAATGCCAGAATAACCAGCACAACCGCAAGAATAACTGTTAATTTTTTTCCTATGATGCTATATCCCCCTTTCCTGTTTTCTTCAGCGAGGTTGATTATAGCACAGATTAGTTTCAACTAACTAATATCGTTTTGGAATGCATCTGCTGGTGTCTTTTGTTATAACACTTGTTTCAGCCTTTCGATAAATTCCACACACGGCCTGCTCAATTCATGATTTTCCCTTGCCACCCAGCCCACTGCCAGGAAGGGCTCGCAGTCATTGATGGTCAGCGTTTTCACGCCATATTCCTGATACTGGTCCTCGGGAAAATTGACGCCCATGGCACAGATATCTGTGTTCATAAGCGCATTGATAAACACATATTCGCTGGTTGTGCAGATTATGTTGTTCAGCATCTCTCTTTTTATGATCCCAAGGCTGACGGATTCCAGATGGTGTTCCATGGAGAAATAATCCCGGACTCCGCTGATAAACTTCAGACCAGGGAGCTCGGAAAAGCTGATGCTGTCCTTTTCATATAGGGGATTGTTCCTGCCTGCATAAATGCACAATTCTTTCGTGTCAACCGGACAGAACTTCAGGTTCTTATGCGTCAGGATGTGCTGAAAAGAGGTAAGCTGGTTCTGTGCGATAAATACGACCCCCAGCTCAGATAATCCTTTTTTCACATTGTCCGTGATCTCTTCCGCTGTCCCCTGAAGGTGCTCGATATTATATTTTTCATCTGTCTCTTTATAGAAATCAATGAGAAACTTGGCCAGCAGATTGCTGGAAAATGTAGAAACCGCCAGCTTTGCGCCGGGGTTGACAGATACAGTACTGTTGATCATCTGAATATTTTTCAGGATATTCTGGGCATACTCCTCTATCGTCTCTCCAAAGGGAGTAAGCTTTATTCCTTTACTGTTTCTCTCAAACAGGTTTCTCCCAAGCTCTTTCTCAAAGCCTGAGATCACCTTGCTCACATTCGGCTGGGATGTATACAGACATTCCGCCGCTTTATTAAAGCTGCCTTTTTCACAGGCAGCCACAAAATACTCTAACTGTTTTATTTCCATCTTTTGTCTCCCTGTTACATAGTTCGCTACGTCTAACTATACAACAGGACAAAGATATTGGTCAAGCTTTGGATCGATTTTTCCCAAATCCTTTCCTCTCCGCCGCTGCATCGATCAGCTCCTTTGCCTCATCAAATGCGGCGGGGAGATAGGCTTCTGTCCACTCTTTCCCAGCTTTCTCCTGCTTCTTGATCTCATCCCACTTTGTCAGCACCTCACCGGAGTCAGAAACCACAGCATCTCCGAACACATGGGGATGCCTTCGGATCATCTTGTTAATGATCCCCTGGATCACGTCATCCATGGTAAAATAGCCTTCCTCTTCTGCGATCCGGGCGTGCATCACCACCTGCATAAGCAGATCGCCCAGCTCTTCTTTCAGATTCTCCGGGTCTCCCGTCTGATCCAGGATATTGATCCCGCAGATCACCTCCGCGGCTTCCTCAATACACGGCTTCTTCAGGCTGGCGTGCGTCTGCTCGCGGTCCCAAGGACAGCCGTCCGGGGCGCGGAGTTTTGCGATAATATGTTCAAATTCTTCAAACTTTGTCATAGTATTCCTTCCCTCCCGGTGTTTATCTTCACTGTCACCGATTTCGGATCATATCCGACTCTATTATCTTACTACGGCAAAAAAGGGCGTGCAAGGCAGGACCACGCAATTTGGCGATTTACTCTTTCTCCCGGACTTGTTATAATATCCCTGATATGAAAAATACGCCTAAAGACGGCGGAACGGAGATTTGGAACATGAAATATAAGCATATTGTTTTCGATGTAGACGGAACCCTTCTTGACACAGCTGAGTGTATCCTGTACTCCCTTCGGCAGGCACTGCTCACTGTCACAGGATCTTCCCCGGAAGTCGAAGAGCTGACCCACGTCCTCAGCCGCACCTCTGCTGCGAATATGGAGCATCTCGGCATCACGGACAAAGCAGAAGAGACCATTGCCCTCTGGGTGGCAAACGAGGAAAAGTATAGTGATATGATGCAGCCCTTTGCCGGCATCCCTAAACTGCTGGACACACTCAAAAATGCCGGCTGTCAGCTTGGCATTGTCACATCCAGGACTCACGAGGAGCTGGATCTCGTGCTGAACCCGCTCCCGATCAGCACTTATTTTTCTGTCTGCATCTGCTCAGACGATACAGAAGAACATAAACCCTCTCCTGCCCCGCTGCTGAAATATATGGAGGAGACAGGAGCAAAAAGCGGGGAGGTCTTATATATCGGAGACAGCCTTGGCGACAGTATGTGCGCGTCTGCCGCCGGGGCACATTTCGCCTATGCGCTGTGGGGAGCACATGAAAATGCTCATGTTCCGGCTGAGTATTATCCGGAGGATCCTGCGAGGCTATCAGAACTCATATCGGACTAATTGATTCCCCTCATAGTAAGCTGGATCCTCTTCTTTTTCAGGTCCACGCTCATCACCTTTACATCTACGATATCGCCTACGCTCACCGCTTCCAGAGGATGCTTGATATAGCGTTCCGTGATCTGAGAGATATGGACCAGACCGTCCTGGTGCACGCCGATATCCACAAACACGCCGAAGTCGATCACATTTCTCACCGTGCCTTTGAGGATCATACCTTCTTTTAGGTCCTTCATTTCCAGCACATCTGTGCGCAGGATCGGCTTTGGCATCTCATCACGCGGATCTCTCGCCGGTTTTTCCAGTTCTTTCACGATATCCCGGAGCGTGATCTCGCCCACTCCCAGATCTTCCGCCAGGCTCTTGTAATCTTTGATCGTCAGGGTCAGCCCGGTCAGGTTGTGCTGCGCCACATCCTCAGGCGTGTATCCCTGTTTCTTCAGCAGCTTTTCCGCCGCCCCATAGGACTCCGGATGTACTCCTGTGCCATCCAGAGGATTCTTCCCTCCGGTAATGCGCATAAAGCCTGCGCACTGCTCGAATGCCTTGGGTCCCAGCTTCGGCACTTTAAGAAGCTCCCTCCGGTCGGAAAATCTCCCGTTCTCTTCTCTGTATGCCACGATATTTTTAGCAACCGCTCCACTGATGCCTGAAATGTAAGACAAAAGCGGCGCTGACGCGGTGTTCAGGTCCACGCCGACTTTATTTACACAATCCTCTACCACGCCGGTTAGGGATTCCCCCAGCTTCTTCTGGTTCATGTCATGCTGGTACTGCCCCACCCCGATGGACTTCGGATCGATCTTCACAAGCTCTGCCAGCGGGTCCTGAAGCCGCCGCGCAATGGACGCAGCACTCCTCTGCCCCACATCGAACTTGGGAAACTCCTCGCTCGCCAGCTTGCTTGCCGAATAGACCGATGCTCCTGCCTCGTTTACGATCACACACTGCACCTTCTCTTCCGGAATCTCTTTTAACAGCTCTACGATAAACTGCTCTGACTCTCTGGAAGCGGTCCCATTGCCAAGAGAAATAAGAGAAATATGGTACTTTGGTATGATCTTCTTCAGAAGGTCCTTGCTCGCCTTGATCTTCTGGGGTGTGGTGGGCGCGGTCGGATAAATTACGGTGGTTCCGATAACCTTTCCCGTGGGATCAACGACCGCCAGTTTACACCCGGTACGAAATGCCGGGTCCCATCCCAGAACCACTCTGCCTGCAATGGGCGGCTGCATGAGGAGCTGGTGCAGGTTCTTTCCGAAGACTTCGATGGCTCCATCTTCTGCCTTTTCTGTCAGTTCATTGCGTATCTCCCTCTCGATTGCCGGGGCAATGAGCCTCTGATAACTGTCCTCTGCTGTCTCCTTCAGCAAAGGCGTTGTATATGGATTGTCCGTATGGATCACCTGTTTCTCCAGATAGCGAAGGATATCCTCCTCCGGTGCCTCTACCTTTACAGTCAGGAATTTCTCCTTCTCTCCCCGGTTCAGGGCAAGAATCCTGTGCCCTGCCAGCTTTGAAACAGGTTCTTCAAATTCGTAGTACATCTCATACACGGACTCTGCCTCCGGGTCTTTTGCCGCAGAAACCACTTTTCCCTTCTGCATAGTCATATTCCTGATCCTTGCCCGGTAATCCGCATTATCTGAAATGCTCTCTGCAATGATATCCGCCGCTCCCTGGATTGCTTCCTCAGCGGTGTTCACTTCTTTTTCTGCTGATATATATTCCTTGGCGGTCTCTTCCAGCGGCTCTTTCGCTCTCTGAAGCAGAATATACGCTGCCAGCGGTTCCAGACCTTTTTCCTTCGCTATCGTCGCGCGGGTACGGCGCTTCGGGCGATACGGTCGGTACAAATCTTCCACCGCTACCTGAGTCTCTGCTTCCATGATCTGATTCTTAAGCTCTTCTGTCAGCTTTCCCTGCTCCTCGATACTGGAGATAACCTGCCCCTTTTTTTCTTCCAGGTTTCTCAGATAAAGCAGGCGTTCATGCAGTTTCCTGAGCTGTTCATCGTTGAGCGAACCCGTTGCTTCCTTCCTGTACCGGGAGATAAAGGGGATTGTATTTCCCTCGTCTATCAAATTCACCGCGGCATCGATCTGCCAGCGTTCCACCCCAAGTTCTTCTGTCAGTTTCTGATTAATGTCCATTCCTGTTACCCTCTCTGTATGTCTTATGTCATTTTACAAAATATATCTCATATTGTACCAGTTTACGAACGTTACGGCTAGTACCCGATCATAATTCTGTTGCTTTTTATGCCGGCACAGAACGAAAGCGCCGCTTACTCATATGCGAACGGCGCTTCCTGTGTTCATTGATTTACATTCTTTCTCTTTTTTTCTTTATTATCACCGAAATCATGCTTCCTGCAAGAGCAATGACCGCAAGAGACATGTACATCCACAGTGATGTGTTATCGCCTGTGTTCACTGCGCTGTTCGCAGTATTTCCGCTTCCGGCTGTCTGACTGCCGCCAGCATTTCCTCCGGTGTTTCCGCCAGTGCTGCCTCCGGTATTTCCGCCTGTGCCGGGATCTGTCGCCGGCACGAGCTGGCTTCTGGCTGTATTCAGCGCGTTGATGGCATCTGCTATCTGCTGCTGCGTAGCAGCCGGGTCAGACAGTATTGCCCTGGCACTGCTCAGAGCTGCCTGCACAGCTTCGGCAGATGCGGCTGTGTACTGTGTAAGATCGATCTGATCGAGTTCATTTACCAGTTGCTGCAGTTCCGCCTTATCCGTCTGAGCGGTTGCCGGAACAAGATTTTTGATCGCCTGTTCCAAAGCAGCGGCGGCAGCGTCAACCTGCTCCTGAGTAGCGGCTGTATTTTCAAAGACAGTCTGTGCCTCTGTCAGGGCAGTGGTCATATCAGCAAAGCTTTCCGGGGTATAATCATCTGCTACGAGCCCTCGAGCCTGTGAAATAACAGCTTCCAGTCCAGCCTTATTAACTATGGTAGAGGCAAAGGATGCGCTGATGGTAACGCCTGACGCCGGCATAGTAAAGGTGTATCCATTCTCAACTGCCGTCACCTGGACATTTGTTCCGTCCCCGGCTGTTACGGTCACTGAATCTCCCACAAGCTGATAGTCAGCGTACGCCTCCGGCGTGATGGTGACCTCAGTTCCCGCGGCCGCCGCAAAAGCGCTGGGCGCCAGCGCCCCGCCCGTCATTCCCGGCGCGATCCGGATATTGTACACTGCAGTGGCAAATGTAACGGAAATAGATGTATCCTGTTGTACGTTCGTTATAACGAGCCTTCCGTCCTCCGGGATTGGCACTGACACATTGTTTACCAGTATCTTACTGATCTGATGGCCGTCAGCAGGGGTGATCTGGGCGATGATGTTCCCGCCTGCGTCTACTCTCTCCCCGCTCGCCAGCTGGATAGAGCCATCTTCTCCCGCACTTGTCGTAACCGCAAAGGAGTTGATGGAAGCTCCGCTTTCCTCATAGAAGCTGTCTACAACAGCATAATCAACGCGGTTGTAACCGCCAGTTACAGTAACCTCTAACGTGTGAGTTCCATTGGCAGCCGCATCCGGCACGCTCACCTGCCACATGCCTGCAGAAACCTTTCCGTTTGTTCCCAGTTGTGCAGTATCCAGTTTTACCACCTGGTCTGTCACATTAATTCCGTCAAGGGTGAAGGTCAAGTCACCATAGTTTTTATCATTCGCAGCGTCTCCCATTGGTGTGACACCACTGAAAAGTGTCACTCCTGTTCCGTAGAACGTCAGGGTGTAGGACGCATCGTCCGCTTTTGTACGAGTGAATCCCAGATTCTGGTACTGGGCGTTCTGTATATGCTCCACCCATTTTGCATCCTCATCTGAGTCCACATTGAACCCGCTGTTATTGTTACCCATATTCTTGCTGGCTGGCTCCGGCTCATATGTGAAATAGTTAGCTGCCGACGTATCCACTGTCCGCTGATCCACATAAGTCTGAACCGCCTTGCCGCCGTCAGCCTTTTCGCTAAGCAGGGAATCAGAAAGAGTGCCCTTATATGTGACGGTTGCTCCGTCAATCCCTGCCTGGCTTGCACTGACTTTCTCTATCTTCAGTATATAAACCGCATTCTCACTGCTCAGATTCTCAAAGGTGATACTTCTCTGATTGTTCGTCCCTGTGGTCCAATCTCGAACGACCGTAGTACCGTCCTCCTCAAAGACAGCCGCCTTGATGTTTGCCGCCTGGCTGGCGCGAAGGAGCAGTTCTACCCCTGTGCCATAGAACTTGAAAGTTGCCTCGGCGCCGCTCCAGTTGGAGAAGTGGCCGTCATTTTCCAGCGGATACTGTCCTGACATGGTAGAACCGTTGGTTTCTGTCTCGCGGTAAGACCAGAGTTTATCATAGTTAAAACGGAACAGGCTGTCCCCCATGGTGTTGTCATTGACCGTCGTGGTATTCTCTGTGTTCTCGCTGTCAGTCTCAGATGCCGTCAGGTCCACGCTGTACAGTGCCGGAAGCCCGGATGCGCTGGTAAGAGTGACACGGATTCCCCGGGCAGTGACAGGAGTGCCGGCAGTAACGTCCAGCGCCGCGCCTACTGTAGTGCCCTCGCCTAATTTCTGCCATTCGCCACTCTCGTTCATGTATTCAACCCGGTATGCCTCAGTGGTATTCCCTCTCTCCAGGAGCGTCACTTTTTCAAGGTTCATCGGAGCAAATGTGTTCTCCAGAGTATAGACACCATCCTGGGATGCCTCTGCAGGCTGCCAGTAGGTTTCTTTTGACAGGTCAAAAGCGAAAGAAGCGTATTTGCCTTCTCCAGCGGAAGATGCCGTTGCAGTGGTGTCCGTATCCCAGAAGTAGAGATTTGCCTCTCCTCCGCCCAGAGTGACTGTAAAGCTGTGATTCGCATCCAGAGCCACTTTCTTGATGCGTCCGCTTCCATTCTCATCCACATCATCTTTATCCACCATGTATAACGTGTTGTTTGCCGCAAATCCAGCGTCAACAGTGATGGTGATCTCCTGCTGTGTGTTATTGGCAGAGCCCGCCTCGCGAGCCCGGATTTTGAACTGATTGTATTTCTCATCCTGCCCTGCTACCAGACCGTTCATGACCATGAAAGCCTTCGGAGCAGTAGCTCCCATGAAGTATTCATGGCTCTCACTCTCATACAGTCCGGTCAGAGTGTTGAAGTATCCAAGGACAACGTCCCCTGTCTGTCCGTTATGTGCATCAGACAGGCTTTTCATCTCCACGTTGGAAATACCAAATTCCTGGTTCTTCTGCTCACTTGCCGGGGCATCAAAATCACCCATGCGGAAACCGTCCGTAGAAACATTTGCATTGTCTGTATTACCCATCTCACCGACTTTGAACATGATCCAGTCATTGTTCAGCCGGGTGAGCTGATCATCGATGGCATGAACCCGGTCAATGATCTGTCCCCACTCCAGAAGACCGCGGGTGGGCGTTCCGTCCTCATCGTAAAGATAAGCCCGGTCAAACTGATATTCCAGACGGAAGAAGTTCAGCCATTTTGCTCCTGATAATATAGAAGTATTAACAATCAGGTTTTTAGCGGATTCCGGCTTGTTAAACGCAAAGGCATCCAAATACTGTCCGAATAAGATCGGTTTTGCCCCGGTTCCGTCAATCCCGCCATAGGCAAGCTCCCGGTACATTTCCCAGTGGGAAAGCTTGAGAAGACGCCGCGCCCCATTTTTCTGCTGGGCCTCATTTGAGAGATTGAACGAGGAAGGTCTGGCATAGTTGGCGTCTCCATAATAGTCATCCCAGCAGAGCATATCCGGCTCAGCTATGCGCAGATATTCTATTAATTGATTGCGGTTCCAAAGCCCGGGCCACTGGTTCGTGTGGAGAATGACGCCCGGATAATGCTGGCGTGTCCACTCAAACCACTTGCCAAAAGCCTCTGCCTCACTTCTGCTGTAAGCGCCTTCATCCCCAAAACAGAAGCTGATCGCATTTGCCAGGTAAGGTTTCATGGAGTCCGGGATAAAGTCCGCAGGTTCTCCCACTGACGCCATGTTATTTCCTCCGTAGGGAGCTTTGGCGATTCCCCAGAGCGCGTCAGGATTGTACAGCATATAATCAGGATTTTCAAAATCCGGGTCATAGAACAGCGGTCCGTCATAGCCAAACTGCTCGGATTCTTCAGGCGTCGGAATTCCTCGGC
The DNA here is from genome assembly GCA_944383695.1 of uncultured Mediterraneibacter sp. Lineage (GTDB taxonomy): Bacteria > Bacillota > Clostridia > Lachnospirales > Lachnospiraceae > Mediterraneibacter. Next base: position 41,616 of record CALWQP010000010.1, on the reverse strand, counting down.
CGTAACCGCTGCTGGGCGTCCATCCCGAGATTGTCAGCCCGCGCTCGATAACGGTGGCCTGTCCGCTTGCCAGATACTGATGGCGCTCCTCGTGCTGATGCGCCACGCTGCCGCCTTCTGGAGCGGGCTGTTCTTCCGGTGTCTCTCCGGCGTCATAAAATACCATGAACTGATAAATCCGAAGCTCGTTTTGCGTATTCTGCCAGTTCACAACGTCGAACCGTATATAACGTGCATCATAGGAAACACCAAATTCATATCGTGTCACATTTTGATGGTACTGAGTTCCTGTGTTCAGGTTTCCTTTTGTGATCGGCGTCTCCCAGTTCTTTCCGTCCGTACTCACGGAAATCCGGGCACGGTTCTGCGCGAGATTCAGATTGGAAGGTCCGAAGATGGCACGGATACGGCTGACGCTGTACACATTTCCCAGGTCAATGGTGAACACGCCGTGCTCGCCGTCATTTTCATTGGGAAGGGTTGTTCCCGGCTTTGCGTTTGGAAGATTGGACCCGGCAACGCTCCAGTATGTTTCATCCGTATTCACATAGGTATTGACAGCCGAGGTCGCCGGAAGCGTGACTTCATAGTCTTTCTTCAGGATTTCCATAAGTTTTTCCTTATTGCCGTAGTCGCTCTCGACAGTCATAGCACTGAGTATCGTCTCGTTCTCTATGACAGGACGACGCCCTCTGTAATCCGTGTCCGTCTTTTCTACATGTACAGTGTATGTATTCGTACTGCCCCCCTCAGAAACAGTCACTTCGATATCATATCTGCCGAGTTCTGACACATCTATCGTGACATATCCATCCCCATTGATCGGCTGGTCATTCACAGTGACAGTAGCTGTGGCTGATGCCGCGAAGGGATATACCTGTATCTCTTCAACGGAACGATATGCTGTGCCATTGTATTCCTTGATCTCAGGCGCAAAACCGATGTCATTGGTCGTGACCCCCTCCGGGACATCGCCGACCGATGTCAGTTCATATACCTTATCAATGATCAGGTTACTCAATTGAGGGCTGTTTTCCGCAGCTTTCACCGTGTCTGCTGCCGGTATGACAGACAGCAGTGCAGAGCACAGGACCGTCAATGCACAGACCATGCTCAGCAGAGTCCTCCTCTTACCTCTTTTCCCCCTTAGAGGAATCGAATCTTTCATCCGCATAATGCTTCCTCCTCCATCGTAATAAAAATACCTTATAAAATACTGTTATTATTTTACTAAATCGTAGGGCAAATTTCAATCTATCAAGGAATGACTATTTTGCGATAAGGTGGAATATTTTTCGATTTTATCTGCCTTTGAGATCATTGCACAGAGCGTACCAGGCTTCAAAAGGAATGATGTTTTACGAGGAAAAAGGATATACAAATCTTGCATGTGAAGGTATACTGGGTTAAGTAATCATTAAAGACCAATGAGAAAGCCCGGCAAGATCAGCGGAGCGGCAGTTTAACAATCGCAAAAAACCAAAAGGATAAAAAGAAAATGGAACGCATCATCGAATACAAACCAACAAAAAATGAACACGGTATCCGGGTGGAACAATATCTCCGCCGCATTGGCTATTCCCGCCAAAACCTGACTCAGCTCAAAAAGGCGCCAGAGAGTATCCTTATAAATGGAGTCTGGTCCTATATGCACACTCCACTTCGTTGCGATGATACTCTTACCGTTCATATCCGCGAGACCGAAAGCTCCCCAAATATCCTTCCGGTTGAGCTGCCTCTCAACATCGTATATGAGGATGAAGACATCGTTGTTGTCAACAAGCCAGCCGGAATGCCAGTTCACCCTTCTTTGAATAATTACAGGAACTCCCTCGCCAATGCGCTGATGCACTATTACCGGCAGCAGGGAAAGCCTTTTGTTTTCCGGTGCACGAACCGTCTCGACCGGGATACCTCCGGCCTGACTGTCATTGCGAAGCATATGGTAAGCTCAAGCATTTTATCCGGCATGACCACGCGCCGCCACATCGAAAGAAAATATCTCGCAGTCGTGCGCGGCAGCGTTACGCCCTCGTCCGGCACGATCGACGCGCCCATCGGCAGGACAGGCAGTTCTCTCATTGAACGAAAGATTGACTTTGAAAATGGGGAGAGAGCCGTGACTCATTACCGTGTCGCAGAAGAAAAAAACGGGCACAGCCTTGTCTCCCTTATCCTGGAGACAGGCCGTACCCATCAGATACGTGTTCACATGAAATATATCGGACATCCCCTCATCGGAGACTATCTGTACAATCCCGATACGGAATTTATCAGCCGGCAGGCACTTCACTCCCACAGACTGTCCTTTTCTCACCCCATTACCGGGGAGCAGCTGGAGTTTTCCGCGCCACTGCCCGAGGATATGAGCCGTGTGCTCAACGGGTGACCCTTTGGACTGCCGTTCTGCTGCCGCTTAATTTATACGCTCAGCTTTCTGTCCGCCAGCACTCCTGACACGGCGAACAAGATCAGGCAGTTTTTTAGTAAAGATCATTTTTTAGATAAAATCACCGAAATAAGAAAATGTAGGATTACAATACATGTGTTACAACTGAATATATTGAAAAGACGGAAATACAGTTTCTGTGTTATAGTTTTAGCCACCAAACAAAAACAAAACAAGAAAGGATGTATTTCCGCATGGCAAGTATAACACAAGATATGAGATACCGTCTATCCCTCATTCGCTACGCTGAAAAATATGGCGTTTCCAAAGCTGCCATTAAATATAAAACCAACCGCCAGTATATTTATCGCTGGAAAGACCGCTATGACGGCTCCTGGGACTCTCTGCGTGACCGCTCCAGGCGTCCCCATTCCCATCCAAACCAGCACACTCCTGAAGGAATCAAACTCATCCGGGATATGCGCAGGCGCAATCCCCATGCCGGTTTGGTTGTTTTCTGGGTGAAGCTCATGCAGCAAGGATATAAACGCTCCATTCCAGGTCTCTACCGTTTCCTTAAGAAACTGGGGGATTATGGCTGAAAAACTTCCCAATCCCAAGTATGTGCCCAAGCCTTATAAGCAGATGAAATATCCCGGACAGAGGATCCAGATCGATGTAAAATTCGTTCCTTCCCGCTGTCTGGTCAATGAGGCAAAGGGAAAGAAATTTTATCAGTATACTGCGCTTGATGAATACTCCTGCTGGCGTTATGTGGAAGCCTTCGAAGAACACAGCACCTATTCTTCTGCACGATTCCTTGAGCATCTGATCCGGCGTTTCCCTATGCCCATTGAATGTGTCCAGACTGACAACGGTATGGAATTCACAAAGCGGTTTTCCACTTCCGGCAAGGAGACATTGACCTTATTCCAGCGGGTCTTAAAAGAGCATGGGATCCGCCATAAACTGATCCGTCCATTTACGCCCAGGCATAATGGAAAAGTGGAACGCAGCCATCGCAAAGATAATGAACGGTTTTCTGCTTCTCATGCTTTTTATTCCTTTGAGGACTTTTCGCGACAGCTCCAGGTCTATAATCGCAGGGACTATAACCAGTTTCCTATGAGACCTCTGGGCTGGGAATCCCCACAGACTGTCTTGAAGGAATTTATTCAGCATGGTGTAACATATGTTTGACAAACCTACACAAATAAGAAAAGTCTTTTCGGATAAAATCATTGACATATAGCTCAAAGTATATTATAATACTATTTGCTGTGGACGAACGGCATATATATCATGTGCGATTAGCTCAGCTGGATAGAGCGTCTGGCTACGGACCAGAAGGTCGGGAGTTCGAATCTTCTATCGCACGGAAGAAAGACATCTCTGTGAAAGAGATGTCTTTTTATATTTATCTTACCCGCTCTTTTCTTTTCAGGCTATCCGTTCAACTTTCATTGTTTGATTCAACTGTCATTATTTATACAACCAAAAGCGCCAGCAGCCTTATGCTTTATGCTGCCGGCGCTCTTTTTTTGTTTGTCTCCAGTCTGCAGACCGGTCCGTTACATAGCTTCCGCCCCTTGGTCAGTCTGCTTTATTTTCGTTTCTTTCTTATGATGATCACCGCCGCCACGACTGCAACACACAGAATAAGTACTACGATCACAGGCACCATACTTTGTGTATCACCTGTGTTTACAGCAACGTTGCTCACGTTACTCACATTGCTGCCGCCTGTCGTCTTAAGCCCCAGCTCCGCCTGCTCAAACGCCTGCCTGAGCTGCGCGAACTGAGCCGCGCTCAGATTTGACACATCCGCATTTTTCAGCGCGTTGTACGCAGCCATGTATGCCCGGTAAGAATCTGCCGTGTAGCCGGTCTCCGGCCTGAGCGTAATGCCGTTGACATAGTCCTGCACACCTGTCGCACGCGGTTCAAGGGTGCGGATCGCGTTTTCGATCGCCTGCGCTGTCGCCGCTACTTCTTGAGCGCTTCCGGACTTCAGGAGCGCATCTGTCCCGTCGAGCAGATCAGTCAGCACCTTGTAGGATGATGTTGTGAACTGCTCCGGGTTTACGTTCTGAGCTGCTGCGATCTGTGCTTTCAAAGCTTCAATATTGACCAGAGCGTTCATTGCATCCTGGATTTTCTGAATATAGCTGTTATCATTCAGATGTCCTTTTGCTTCTGCCACAATACCTGCAAGAGCACTATAAGAATCTGTTGTATATCTGTCTGCGCTTCCGGCTGCGTTCAGAACAGCTTCCGCAGCTTTGATCGCCCCTTCAACAGTATCTATCTTCGGCACAGGAGCGTTGTTTGCGATATTCTTTACCGCACTATCTACCGCTTCTTGCGTTCCTGCATCAAGAAGTGCTTTTCCTGCATTGACCGCATTTTCATAAGCTGTCCAGCTCTCAGTTGTATATAAGTCTTTATTTGCTGCTACACTTTCATATTCATTGATCGCTGCTTTCAGTTCCGTTACATTTACAAGCACGGAGAAAGCGGTGTCATATACTGCTTTTGCATGGATGAATTGCTGTGGATTTACACGCTCGCCGACTCCTGCCTCAGCCGCCTTATCTGCAGCGACCAGATTTTCGATAGACGTCTTTGCGTCTGCCAATACCCGGTAGCTTGCTGACGTATAATTGTCTGACATGATCGCGTTGTAAGTAAGAGTCGCCACTTCTGCCAGCTCGCGGTTTCTCGTGGAATATGTGAGACCGTTCTGAGCGGCTTCCACGTTCGCCGCCAGTATATCTGCCGCTGACTGCGACAGATTGTCTGCATTTTCCAGTGCTTTCGCAAGATTATTGATAGCATTCACAAAAGCGCTGTATGACACATTGGTGTAAATGTTATTGTCATTGCTTATCATGCCGTCCACGACCGCCTGTAGTTCAGCTATATTAGACGCCTTTTGCACTGCATTGTTAATTGCTGATGTCAGTGTGGCAAGCACGGTATCCACGATTGTCTGGCTCGCATTCTCATTCTCATAAACTTCCTGGGCGGCTGCTCTCGCCTTCTCGTATGCTGCAATACTGTCTGTTGTCCAAGAGGAAGTATCCGGCCCATTCTCAAGTGTCTCACTAAGCGAATCCTTATTTGCCGGTGATACCGCTGTCTTAGATGTGACAACCTCCGCAATCTCAGGTATCACGTCTTCCCATGTAACAGTAATGCTCTTCAAAATCTTGCCCTCAGGCACGATAAACTCGTTGACCGCCTGACTGAGCGTACCCAATTTTACTTCATCATTTTCGTTAATGTATGAAACCGTTACTGTTGCACTGGAAATCTGACCAAGCTGCACCAGACGGATGGATGTCACACCTTCCGGATCTGAAAGCCGATAGGTGAAAGAGCTGTTCTTCTCTGAGGATTTGTAAACAGTACTGTAATTTCCATCCAGCATATTGGATGGAATCTTATTATTTTCTTCGATTGCCTCGGAGATAATGTCTTTGTTCGCTTCCGTAGAAATATACGCCCCGCCATTGATCTGTATTTCACTGAAGCCTGCCCATCTATGGCTGTATGAGCTCTGCGGCGTCACGCGAAGATATCTGCCAGATACATTCAGGTCTGTAGCTTCGGCATACATATATCCTGGATTGCTACTGTCGTGTGTCAGATATGCAGCGTCTTTCGCAGTGCTTTCATTCCATGCATTATCTGTCACCGTCTCTCCGACATGGAGTACTTCCTTCCAGTCATTATGTCCATCCACAGACACTTCAAAAACTGCATCCCTCAGGTAATTCAACTGGGTCTCAATGATATAATAGCGAACGGAATCAAAGTCAATCACCCGTCCAAGGTCAAACGTGATATAGAGTCCCTGATTCTGAAGACCTGTGATCATGCCAAGGGTGGAAAGATTGCCATCGAATACATTGCCCACTGTTCCGGCAGTCCTCATATCCTGCTCTGTATTGTTGTTTCCAAAGTTACTCTGCACGGTTATCTCACCAATATACTCATAGGATACTTCAAACTGCTCAAGTGTGACTGCTTCGCCGTCTGCACTGCTGATCATACGGACATATCTCGCGTCGACCAGACTGCCACTTGAGGTATAGTCATTCCATTCGAAGCCATTCATCGATGTCTGGAGTTTCGTATTTTCCGGCAGTGCGGATGTGGAAACATTTGTAACAGACCTGATATTCCCAAGATCAACGCCTATATAATCGCCATTGTTCAAAACAGCTGTCCCTGATGTAAGAGATACTTTTCCTTCCTCTGCATTAGAGTGGATGCTCGTCTCAACATTTGTGTACAGATTTTCTGTACTGCCTGACTGCGGAATCACTTGCTGTACCGTGAATTCGGAGATTTTGACCCAGGATTCTTTCCGCTCTAGATTTTTGATACGAATATAACGCGCCTCAAGTCCGTTAAGCTCAATATTTATAATGTCTTTTCCGGTGCTGTTTCCCTCATAATTACCATACCCTGTAATCGGAGTCCATGTACTGTTATCCAATGAAGTTTCAATAGCATACTTTACCAGCTTATCTCCACCATTATTACCCATTACGATATGCACACCGCTCAACTTAGCTACGGTACCAAAGTCGTATCCGATGTAATCGCCTACCTGCGCGTCATCCGGATATGTCGTATCATTCGGTTGTCCGTCCGGGTCATACCATACAAAGGTATCGTCATCGCCGTCATACAGATTGGACTCTGCCCCCTGATCAACCGTCCAGCGATCCGTCTTGATTACTGTATACTTGATCGGTGTGACAACATCTTCTTCCGCCACCTCTACCTTAAACTCTCCTACACGCCACCATTTACTCACTTGGGTATTATTTAAGATACGAACCGCTGTTGTTGTAATATTGTCATCAGAAAGATCAAAAGTCTGCTCTGTCGAATTTGTCACATTCGCTACTGTCTGCCATTCCTCGTTGCTGTCCAGATACTGAAGTGAACCATCTATGATTACATCTCCAGAAGCACTGCCGCCCTGTGCAAAGTGTACGGACCAAATCTTCTGTGCCTCACTGAACGTATACTGCAGATATGAACCTTCCGGTAATTTATCCTTGTCCGTTCCGCTACTTACAGAAAGCCAAACCTCCGAAGCGCTCGCATTGCCGTTGTTGCTGTCACTTAACACGTCCCATGCAGTATTGTTCATACGGTCACGGTTCGTTGAATACTCAGCAGTTACCTCTTCTCCCGGATCCTGAGCCGAATTTCGATTGACTTGGATCTCATGTACATTCAGATAAGCATCCTTTACATTATTTGCTGTAGCCACAAGACGAAGGCCCATTGCCTGGAAATTTTCCGGAAGGTTCTTCGCCTCAACGGAAATGTCCAGATACTGATTCTCTACACCTGTAAATGAATTACTCATTCCGCCGGTCAGTTCCAGATCAATCCAGTCCGTGCCGTTCACTGTGTACTGAAGCTTTGATGCTTCAAAATGATTTTTCCCATTTCCAAGGAGGAATCTAAAGTCACTGATGCTGATCACTTTGTTATACAGAACGCCAACATAATCTGCTGTATAAATCCATACAGGATTGCGGTAGCTTGCCACTGTGCTATCATCGCCATCAAATACATTGTCTGTGCTTCCTGTCGGGCTGTCTGTTCTATTGGTAATAAATGTCTGAATCACGGCCTCTGGATTCATTGCTGTCTCTGCATACCGAGAAACATAATCCGCAACCGCCTGAATGAACGGAACAATATGCTGTACTCCGACTTCCGCATACTCATTGTGATCGACATACCAAAACTCATGTGTCTTAGAGCTATCAAACGCAGTCTTTCCTTCTGTATTGTACTGAATGATCTCTGTCGTATTATTATTTATTACAGCCTTAACACCGTTCAGATATGCGATTACTGCATCTGTTGTATCATCCCAGCAGTCCAGCCAATAGATGATCTGTTTGCTGATATTGGCGTCTCCAGCCTGTGCTTCGTATGTATCTGCTGCATTCTGAAGGACTTTAAACTCTTCGATAAGTGAATCCACATCTGCTTCTGTAACTGTTCGGGTATTCAGTTTCTCTCTAAATGCTGTAAGCTTCGGAGCCAATTCAACAGACTCCTGAAGAGCAGTTACCCTGCTGTCCATAGCCTGGTTTATCATATGCTTTGACAACTCCCGGAGAGCGCTTGAGGCTTCTGTCTCGATCGCAGAGTTATGGTCCACATATTTAAAGGAATCATTCCATGCCTGATCGGCTTCTCCCTCATTCTCCCAAATATTCCATGAATAGCATGCATTTCCGAAGATGGCAACCTTACTTGGTTCAGACTGCTGCATCGGATTCAGCATGATTCCCTGGATATTGGCAGGATTCACGCCCGGGTGAAGGAAGGTTGTATACCCGCCCATAATCAGATGCTTTTTAGAGTTATCTGTACACGGCCAGTTGATCCACATGAAAGGACCTCTGCCAACATTGTTTGTAAATGTACTTGTGAAACTATCTGTAACCTCGCCCCATACTCTTCCGCCGGTCATGACGATCTGTACATTTTCCGGAGCATTTTTGAGAACCTGGAGTTCAGTACTGCTCCCGTTGCCCATATAGTCATAAGGTACATACGGCACGACAGTCTTCATATCCGGATATTCTGCCTTAACCTCCGTCTCAAGCCAGTCTGTAACATCATTGATCAGCCTTAATCCATTTTCTCCGCCCGGATTCCAGAAATCGTCCGCAAGAATCGCAATCTGGCGCACTCCTGAATCAATGACCTGCTTGAATTTTTCTTTCAGCTTTTGGAGATCCGACTCGTAATTTGAGTCGAATCTCAGATGATTTCCTGATGGGAACGGATGAAGTGCATATACAAAACGGCACTTTGAAGCATTGCCTGCATTCGCGAGCGGCTTAATACGAGATTCAAGCTCCTCTGGTGTATATAATTCATTCCAGCTTGCCCTATGCTTCGGATCATCCTTCGGAGCATAGAAATATGCATTCAGCTTATAATATCCGCCCCACTCCATCAGATTACACCTGTCTTCCGTAGACCACGGATTACCATAGTATCCTTCGATAAATCCACGGCTCGCCACGTCCGCCCAGTCCTCGATATGGAAATTACGGATCGTATAGCTGTCCATCTGCTTTAAGATGTGGTACAGCGTAGTCAGTCCGTAGAAACTGGCATCCGTATCCGCGCCAAGCACTGTGATAACACCGTCATCACTATCTAGCACATAGGAATCCAGCTTTTCAAACAGCCCGCCAGTCGATACTTCAATATTTGCATCCACATATGTATCTACAAAACCGTCAGAACCATTGATACCGACGAGTATGGTCGTCTTTCCTTCCTCTATCGCAGGCTCGTCCATCACATTTATTTTGACATCAGGCTTTAATGCAAGTGCCTCTTCCAAACGTGCCCGTGTCGCCTGATCAATGTCCGTCTCATATACGACATTGACCTCATCGATAATATAGTCGCCGCCAGTATATTGTATGTTTTGCGGCGTCGGGTAAATCTCATATTCTCCCCCGGCGGCCTCTGTCTGCTGTGCCGGAAGCACGGTCAGTCCCGTAACCGTCATAGCAGCAGCCATAAATACTGCGGTCAATCTGCGGAGTTTTGTCCGCTTCGGATGTTTTTCATTTCTCTTTCTCACAATCCTTCCTCCTCTTCTTTATGTCCTGTCATCATGCTGTCCATGCCGCAGGAAAAGACTGTATCAGACCGTCAGCTTATATCAGGAAATACAGCCTTTTTTCATCATAATAGTTCTCCGTCAGGGGGACTTTTTCCCTGTAAAAAGAACATGCGCATTTTTGCCCTATTTATAATAGATTGTACCATTTTACGGTGATTTTTAGGGAGTTTTCTTGTCCATTTACTGATTTTCAGCATTTTGCCTCAAAGTTGCCAGATGTTCCCCCATATTCTCCTCTCTTATTATCAAAAGTGTACAACTCATAAAATGTCACAGAAAAAGACCAGAAGGGGACTCCTTCTGGCCTCATATCATGCCTTATCTCAGCCTTATTCTTCCGCGAACTTTTCCGCCTGCTCTCTGATAAGGGCCTCATCGGAAAAGTAGTCAATCTTCATCGCCGCCTTTACTTCTTTTAACGTCTGAGCAGCCACTTGTTCCGCCTTTTTGCTGCCCTTTTTCAGGATTTCATACACCGCAGGGATATCCTTCTGGAATTCTTTTCTCCTGTTCCTTATCGGCTCCAGCTCTGCCTGGAGCACATTGTTCAGGAAGCGTTTCACCTTCATATCTCCCAGTCCGCCCCGCTTATAGTGAGCTTTCAGTTCATCCAGATCCTTGTACTCCGGCAGGAACTCCGCGAAATACTCCGGCCTGCAGAACGCGTCCAGGTAGGTAAAGACTGTGTTTCCCTCCAGCCTGCCCGGGTCTTCGACCCGGATATGAGTGGGATCTGTAAACATACTGAATACTTTTTTCTTGATATCCTCCGGTTCTTCAGAAAGATAGATGCAGTTGCCCAGGGACTTGCTCATCTTTGCTTTCCCATCTGTCCCCGGAAGGCGCAGGCATGCTTCGTTGTCCGGAAGCAGGATTTTCGGCTCTACAAGAGTTTCCCCATAAACGGAATTAAACTTGTGCACGATTTCCTTCGTCTGCTCGAGCATGGGCATCTGGTCCTCTCCCACCGGTACGACCGTCGCCTTAAATGCCGTGATGTCTGCCGCCTGGCTGATCGGATAAGTGAAGAATCCCACAGGGATGCTTGCCTCGAAATTCCTCATCTGGATTTCTGATTTTACAGTGGGGTTGCGCTGCAGCCTGGACACTGTGACCAGATTCATATAGTAAAAGGACAGTTCGCACAGTTCTGGCACCTGAGACTGGATAAACAGCGTGGATTTCTCCGGGTCCAGGCCGCAGGCAAGGTAATCCAGAGCCACTTCAATAATGTTCTGGCGGACTTTCTCCGGGTTGTCTGCATTATCTGTCAATGCCTGGGCATCAGCGATCATGATAAAAATATCATCAAAATCCCCTGTATTCTGGAGCTCTACACGCCTTCTCAAAGAGCCCACATAATGCCCTACGTGGAGCCTTCCTGTGGGACGGTCTCCGGTAAGCATGATCTTCTTCATCTCTCTATTCCTCCTCAATCCTCAGCCATCCCGCAAAGAACAGCCTTTCAACTTCTCAATTTATTCTGCAGGAGCGCTCTCTTCTGCTTCACATACCGGGGCTCTCCTTTCCTCTCTGCCGCATATACAAACTGATACAGCACGCACGCCATGAGACACGCGCCGATCACATCCAGAACAGAGTGCTGTTTTAAAAACATGGTCGCAAGAGTGATAAGCCCTGCCAGCACATACGCTCCCCAGCACACGCTTCGGTGCTTCTTAAGCGCCTGACTCTCATGAACTGCAATACACACGCTCAGCGAATTGAACACATGCAGGCTCGGAAATACATTTGTACATGTGTCCGCCCGGTAAAGCACTCTGACCATATCCACAAAAATATTATCCCTTGCGAATACCACAGGTCTCAAATCCTGTCCGTTCGGGAAGACCGTCGATATGATAAGGAATACCGTCATCCCTGTAAACATAAATTTTGCCATTCTGTAAAAGTCCGGAACGTCTGTAAAAAAGAAATACAGAAACGCCGCGACAATGAATGCAAACCACAACAGATACGGTATGATAAAAAACTCGTTGAATGGGATCATCTCATCCAGTCTGGTCTGGATCACGTGATAATTTCTGGTTACGTGACTTTCCAGCCAGAGAAACCATGGCATATACACAAGGATATACAAAAAGACCCATGCGTGCCTGTATTTTCTCATCAAGCCAGTGAACCTGTTTTTCCGCTTCATATATGACGCCCCTTTTGACTGCGATTTCGTCTTTTTAATTATCTTTCTCCGTTTTAATCCCCTGATGTATCCTTTACGATCCGCATCGATTATAGCACGATTTAAAATGCACAACAACCTTGTTCACAAAACCTTTATTAAATCTTTCGTTTCTTATAGTTTTTGCCTGCGATCACCTTCAGCCGCTCTTTCATGACAGCCGCCTGCACGCTTTGCCTCGGAAAGCCAGGTTCGCCGTCCGTATGCAGGGCGAGCGGGACTGACGCTTCCGCCTGGACGCTCCGGCAGCGCAGGATGGTAATGCCTTTAAAACTTGTATGCTTCCCCCCCCAAATGCCAGCGGAAGCAGGAAAAGGATCTTCGGCACGGACAGGCCGTGTACCACGATCACATCCAGCATTCCGTCTTCCGGAGACGCACCGGGGCAGAACTGAAATCCTCCTCCTTCGTACTTCAGATTCATAAATGCAGCAAAATACGTTTTCGGGAACTCCATGCGCCGGCCGTCCTCCAGAGTAAGCGTCATATGTATGGGGCAGTCTTTTACCAGCCGGTTCAGCGCGACCACTGCGTAGCTCAACTTTCCAAGGCCCAGTTTATTTAACAGGACTTTCCACCTGGAAACGCACACTTCATGGCACACCGCCGCGTCAAAGCCGATTCCCCCGCTCACGAGAAACCTCCTCGTCCTGACCGCGCTTGTGAGCGTCCCAATATCCATATGGATGATGTTTCCAGGGTGCAGCACAGCGTCCAGAGCTTCGGCCGGCTCCTTCGCTATCCCAAGGCCCCTGGCGAAATCATTGCTCGATCCGATCGGGATATATCCCAGAGTTGTTTTTTCAACATCACGGATGCCATTTACCACCTCATTGACCGTCCCATCTCCGCCAAGCACAACAAGCGTGTGCTCCCTTCCGTCAGATGTGAGAGCTTCCGCGATTTTCTCCGCGTGATCCCGCTTCTCTGTCATGTGGACTTTATAAGTGATCCGCCGTTTCTTTAACTCCGGCTCCAACGCCTTCCAGATCATCTCTCCCATCCCGGAGCGGGCTTTAGGGTTTACAATAAAATCATATTCGGTTTTCATGGTTTTATCCCCCGATCTTCTCTCCCGGGCATGTCCGGCATTCTTTTCAGCCTGCGCTTTCCTCCACCGGACACAGCACTGCGTCCAGATATTTTCCGAGCGAACGGCTCATGTTTCCTTCAAAGTCCGCCTCGCCATGCTTGATGCACCACTCGAAGACATTTCCAATAACGATCATGCGGATGTCCGTCGTGAATGCTTCAATCTCCACATTCAGCCGCACGACTCCTGCCTTTATGGCTTTCTCCACGTAAGTCCGGACCGTCACGATGGGATATGGGCGCTCCGTGCGGATCGCCGCGTTGAGCGCCTGATTTTTTGTATCATAATATTCTGCCATGAACTCGACTCCAAGTTCCCGGCAGTATTTCACATAATTCAGATACACCTGGATGATGCCTTCCTTTACCCCCTCCACATTTGCCGGCAGCTCAAGAAGATCCGGCCTGATCTGCGGCTGGTCCTCAATGTAATAGGACAGAAGGTCGTCCTTTGTCTTGAAATGATGATAAAAGCTTCCGTTTGAAACGCCTGCCTCTTCGCAAATATTTTTGATGGACAGAGTCTCATACCCGCTCTTCTGCAGGATACGCTTTGCCGCCTGGAAAATCTTCTCTTTGGTTTCCCGCGACTTCTGCTGCTGTCTGGACATCTGTGTTTTCTCGTTCATTTCGGCACTCTCCTGTTTTTGTTTCGTTATTATACCACGTATTCCCACATGTTTCAAGAAAACAGAGCGGACTCTATAACCCCCTGCCCTCCGGCATATACGCCTCAAAGGCAGATGGCATGGGATATTTTTCTCTTAGTTCTCTCAAACCCGCAAACAGGATATTTCCCTGCTCGCTCTCTCCGACAAACGCGCTGTTCTCCTTCAGATTCCGTTCCAGTTCGTCCACGATTATCTCATAACCGATCATATGCCATTCCACATGGCTGAAAATATGCTTCGCGCTTCCCAGGCGCTTCACACGCACAGGCATCAGTCCCAGCGCCTTCGCCTGCTCAATGACTTCTTCCTGTTTCAGGTGTCCTTCCATGCCGGGAAATTCATACATTCCAGCCAGCAGCCCGGTGTCAGGCCTCTTCCGCACTGCAGTCTTCTCATTATCCCGGAATACCAGTATTGTGCGTTTTTCTATCCGCCTGCTCTTTGCTTTTTTCTTCACAGGGAACTCTGTCTCTCTCCCCTGCTCATGGGCAAGGCAGAGGTGGCTGACAGGACATTCACCGCACTTTGGCTCTCCGTTCGGAACGCATACGATCGCTCCAAGCTCGATCAGGCTCTGGTTGAAGTCCCCTGCCGATCCGGCCGGAATCACTTCTTCTACCATGTTCTCCACTTTTGACTTTGTCCCCGGCCTCGCGATATCATCGCTGTCCGCTGTGATCCTTGACACCACCCGCAGCACATTTCCGTCCACAGCGGGTTTGCGGATGCCGTACACAAAAGAACTCACCGCTCCGGCTGTGTAGCTCCCAATTCCTTTCAGAGACAGGATTTCCTCATATGTGTCCGGAAATTTCCCACCGTATTCTTCCATGATCTGGCACGCCGCTTCTTTCAAGTTTCGGGCACGGTTATAATACCCCAGTCCTTCCCACAGCTTCAGCAGACGGTCCTCCGGCACTTCTGCCAGCGCCTTTACGTCCGGCAGTTCCTTTAAAAAGCGTTCATAATAGGGCTTCACTGCCTCCACCCGGGTCTGCTGGAGCATGATTTCCGAAATCCACACCCGGTAGGCGTCCATCCTCCTTCGCCACGGCAGATCTCTCTGATTTGCCCGGAACCATTCCACCAGGGGCTCCACTGCTTCCTTCATCCGCGGGCTGTGCAACACCACGTCCACCGGATTCCCGATCCGTATGCTGTCCGCCGCCACATCACAGTCATACGCAAGGATTTCAACCCCGGCTGATTTTGCCCGCCTCAATGCTTCTGCAAAAGCAGGATGGGTATCTGTGTTTGGGGTAAAATAGGAGACGCCCTTCATCTGGATCACAAAGAACACATAAGCCTCGTACCCTTCCTTTTTCGCTCGGACCAGCTCCTCCAGATGTTTCACCGCCCGGTCGCTGGGCGCATCCGGGAAACGGCACACTCCGTTCCCTTCCAGGGTAACGCCTTTGACCTCGATGAAAATCTTTCTGTCTCCCGCCTCGACATACAAATCGAACCGGGAATTCCCGAACGTTGTCTCCGGCCCTATCCGGGTCACATCAGAAAACAGATTTCCCTGTTCGATCCACTCCTGAACAACCCGGTTCGGAATCTGCGAATCCATATTGATCAGGCGCTTTCCCTTGCCTGTGTCCTTCTCCACAGCGATCAGATCCCACTTCGTCTTCCTTGCCGGATTGTCGCTCTCCTGGACATAGATCACCGCGCCGGGACGCAGCAGCTCCGCGCACCGCCCGGTATTTTTCACATGTATTGTCTCTTTTTTTCCATCTAATTCCGCATACGCGATAAAACGGTTCGGGCGCTCCAAAAAGAGCGCCCTGCTGATTCTTTCATATTTCATTGTCAACTCTGCCTTGTACTGGTTTACAGGATTTTTGAGAGGAATTCTTTCAGCCTCTCGTCCTTCGGGTTTCCGAAAAATTCTTGCGGAGGCGCTTCCTCCCGAATCTGTCCGTCATCCATGAAGATGACTCTGGAGGCCACCTCCCGGGCGAAGCCCATCTCATGCGTTACCACGACCATGGTCATTCCCTCTTTTGCCAGCTTCTTCATCAGGTCAAGGACCTCTCCTACCATTTCCGGGTCCAATGCTGAAGTCGGCTCGTCAAAGAGAATGACATCCGGGTTCATTGCCAGAGAGCGGATGATCGCCACTCTCTGCTTCTGCCCGCCGGACAGGGTGGAGGGATAGACGTCCGCCTTATCATCCAGTCCAATCCTTGCCAGCAGATCCAGAGCCTGCTGTTTTGCCTCGCTTCTGATCTGCTCTTTTGTAGTTGTGATCGGAATCAGTTCTTCCTTATTGCTCCGGAACGTGTTCTTAAAACGGATCATCCGGTTTTTTCGCTTTGCCTTCTTCAGGTCCTGGCATCTTAAATACGCCGGCGCCATCATAACGTTTTGAAGCACTGTCTTATTGTTAAACAGGTTAAAATGCTGGAATACCATTCCCATATGACGGCGGTGGATATTGATATCCACCTTCATGTCCGCGATATCCACTCCCTTGAATATAATGCTTCCCGAGGTGGGGTCTTCCATACAGTTCAGACAGCGGAGGAAGGTACTCTTTCCGGAGCCGGACGGTCCGAGCACTGCGACGATGTCGCCCTTATTGATGGTGATGTTAATGCCTTTTAATATCTCAAGATCACCAAAACTTTTCCTAAGATTAATTACGTCTATCACTCTTCTTCAGGCTCCTTTCCAGTATTTTGATAAGCAGTGTGATCACAAGCACGATAGCGATATAGATCAGTGCCATCACCAGGTACGGAACCATGAACTCATAGTTATTTGTTCCGATATAGTTAAATGCCACATACAAATCCGCCGCGCCCACGAAACTCACGACTGACGTCTCTTTGATCAGGGAAATAAACTCATTGCCCAGTGTAGGAAGGATATTCTTCACTGCCTGCGGAATCACGATTTTTGTCATGCTCGCGCCAAAGCTCAGGCCCACCGCGCGCCCTGCTTCCATCTGTCCCGGATCCACGGACTGGATACCGCTCCTCATGATTTCCGATATATACGCGCCGCTGTTCAAGCCGAACACCAGCATGGACACTTGGACTCCGCTTATATTCCATCCGATGATGGGCAGGAGCACATAGTAAAATACAAGGAGCTGGACCACCATAGGCGTTCCGCGGAACAGCGCCACATAGAAACTGCAGACGCCGTTCAGTACTCTTGGGAGCAGCTTGTACTTCGGAAGTACACGCACTGTCGCGATGACCGTACCGATCAGGATACCAATGATAAGACCGCACACTGCAATGAGGAGTGTATTCTGCAGGCCTTCCACAACTCTGACGTATCCGTTCTGCTCTACGAATATCTCTATAAACTTATCTACCTTCTGACTAAAATTACCCATTGTCTTCCCTTCTCAAAAGAAGGAAAATGCCTGCACCCATGACAGAACGCCATTAATGCCTGTATTTCCCTTCCCAATTAAGTCCTGTTTTCTGTATTCTGTTATCCGGCCGCCTATATTTTCCGGCTGCTTACTGCATCGCGTTGATCGCTTCTGTGATCGCTGCCGCGGGCGCCGCATCAATGATCACATAGTCAATATTTCCGTTGAGCATATCCTGCACTGCAAGAGAACCGCTCTTATATGTCTGGCATGTCGCCTCAAGTCCCGGGAATCCAAGATCTTCGCTTCCCTCTACATAGCTGTTGCCTGTTGTTCCCTGCTGTACGCCAATCTTAACAGAAGAGTCCAGCTCAGCCAAAGCTGCCGCGATCTCCTCCGCATCTGTCATATCCGCGAATACCGTATCACCGCTCGGAACGATCAGGCGCTGAGAAGCCTGATAATATGTGTCTGAGAATGTCACATACTCTTTTCTTTCCTCGCTGACAGTAAGGCCTGCCATAGCAATGTCACATTTCTGCTGTCCTACAGAAAGGCACACCGCGTCAAAGTCCATGTTCTGGATCACAAGCTCTTTTCCCAGTTCCTCTGCAAGAAGAGACGCGATCTCCATGTCAATCCCTACATAGGAGTCGCCCTGCATATACTCGAATGGTTCGAACGCCGCATTTGTGGCAACCACAAGCTGGTCCTTTGACTCGTCAAGCGCAGCAGACTTAACTGCCGTCGGCTCTCCATCACCAAAATATTTGTCAAAAATCTCATCCAGAGTACCGTCTTCTTTTATCTTGCTGATGAATGCATTTACCTGCTCCAGAAGTTCCGGCTGAGTCTTGTCAACGCCAAACGCATATTCCTCATCCGTCAAGTCAACATCGATCACCTGCGCTGTCTTCGCGCTGCTTCCCGCATCACTGGCGCCATCACCGCTACCATCACCGCTGCCCTTGCTTCCACATCCTGCGAGCAGGCCCACAGCGAGAACCGCACTTAAAGCTGCTGCTAATAACTTCTTCATTATTCATTCCTCCATTTATTTCACTTTCTGCATGTTCATACAGATTGATTCTGCATAATCATACAGACCAATTTCATATTTTAACATATTTTCTGCAAAAAACAAGTATATTTCCGTCTTTTACGCAGGCAATGCCTGTATTTTATGCGGTCGGTATGTAATACAACTGTTACGCGAGCAGTGCGGCTATCCCGAAGTAAAGGAAGACGATCACGCCAAGCATGATCCTGTAATATCCAAACACTTTGAAATCATGGTTCTGGATATATTTCAGCAGGAACTTGATGGCGATAATGGACACTGCAAATGATACCGCCATTCCCACTATGAGGATCGCGGCCTGCATCCCTGTGAAGTTAAAGCCAAATTTGAGCAGTTTCAATGCGCTGGCGCCGAACATGGTCGGGATTGCCAGGAAAAAGGTGAATTCTGTGGCAACGCCTCTGGACACACCGAGCATGAGCGCGCCTACGATGGTTGCGCCGGAGCGGGACGTACCGGGTATCATTGCCAGCATCTGGAATACCCCGATGATCAGGAGCATCGGCAGAGTAAGCTGAGACAGTTTCTTTACCTTTGGCTCTCTGCCTTTCTGGTAATTCTCCACGATGATGAAAAGAATGCCGTACAAGATGAGCGTCGCTGCCACCACATACCAGTGGTACAGCTTCTCGTCGATCCAGTCATTAAACAGAATCCCTATGATGCCCGCCGGCACGCATCCGATCAGCACCTTGATCCATATCTGCACAGTCAGCAGCTTCTGCTTCTGTGTCTTCTTCGGTGAAAACGGATTCAGCTTATGGAAATAAATCACCACCACCGCAAGGATCGCGCCAAGCTGGATTACCACCTGAAACATCTCAAAGAATGCATCGCCCTGGTCCAGTTTCAGAAATTCATTGAAAAGGATCAGATGTCCGGTGCTGCTGATGGGCAGCCACTCTGTGATGCCTTCCACGATCCCGAATATGATTGATTTTAATATCTCTAACATACGACTTCTCCTCCTGTGAGAACGAATCTTTCTATTGCTTCCGCTTCGCTTTCCTCTTCACTCGCCCCTGCGCCGCC
The DNA here is from genome assembly GCA_944383695.1 of uncultured Mediterraneibacter sp. Classification (GTDB taxonomy): domain Bacteria; phylum Bacillota; class Clostridia; order Lachnospirales; family Lachnospiraceae; genus Mediterraneibacter. The sequence continues at coordinate 22,118 of CALWQP010000010.1, read as the reverse complement.
TTATCAGACGGAACATTAACCGGACCGGCGAAATATATCTCTTGTAGAGTATCATATTTCCCGCAGATTTCCAACGCTTTTTTCTCAGCTCAGGCAGGAAGGTGCTTCCGGCCAAATTATAAATACATTTTATCAACGTTTGCCAAAACGCGCAATTTATAGTATAATGGTTACCCAGCAACTTTATGGATTGCTTGGAGAAAGGAATTTAAAGATATGAAACTCTACAAAAAACGTTGGATCAAGTCAGGTATCGTTCTGATCAGTTCCCTCGCGATTGTACTTTCAGTTTTTCCTTCTTCCGCAGATGAGGACATCTCCAGTCTGGAAGGACAAACCGCTACTCTTCAGGATGAGCTGGAGGGTATCAATGAGGAAATCCTCTCATTAAGCGAAGAAATTTCCACCGCCGAGATGCAGATAGAGATTCTGAACGGCGAGATCGCCCGTACGTCAGACGCTTTGACTGAAGCGGAGGAAAACGAATCACAGCAATATGAAAATATGAAATCCCGTATTAAATATATGTATGAACACGGGAATGCAACACTGCTTGAAATGCTGTTTTCTGCTGAGAATATGACAGATTTCTTGAATAAAGCTGATTTTATCGAGAATCTCAGCGAATACGACAGAAGCGCTCTTGATAATCTAAAGGCAGTACACCAGCAGATTGAAAGCCAAAAAGAAACTCTGGAAATCCAGCAGGAATCTCTCAAAGAGATCCGGGCCGGACTCACCACCCGTCAGGCAGAGCTCCAGACAAAAGCCGAAGCCACATCCACTAACCTGGCCGATGTTCAGGCAAAGCTGGAACAGTCAAGGGCTGAAGAAGCGGCACGGCTCGCGGCACAGGAAACAATCTCTTCCGGCGGTGGTTACGATAATTCAATAATCAACGGAGGCGGGATCAACGCTTCCACGGATGATGTCACTCTTCTTGCTGCAATCCTTCAGTGTGAAGCCCGGCAGGATTATGACTCGCTACTTGCAGTTGCCACTGTAATCATGAACCGGGTGGAGAGCCCGCGTTTCCCGAACACGATCAGCGGAGTCATTTATGCGAACGGACAGTTCGAACCAGTGTGGACAGGCCGTCTTCAGGCGGTGCTTAATGCAGGCCCTACCAGCCTCTCTCGTCAGGTCGCCCAGGATGCAGTCAATGGAGCGCGGCTTGCGGCAGTCGCTGACTGCTATTTCTTCCTTTATGCCGGCTCTACCAGCAGACCCGGCGTCAATATCGGAGGAAACCTGTTCTTCCGGAGCTGGTAATAACAAGAAACACATTTTCAGTATTATGCAAACAGCCTGCGGGTCATACCCGCAGGCTGTTTTGTTTCAGATAAAGGAATCGCAATCCTCTCTTCTATTGATAGTCAATCACATCGATCCATTTCATCAGGAAATCTTTCTCCAGTTCATTATCCTTTGTGAGCTGTGCCGCAGCAACGATCGGGAGCCACTGCTGTACATACTGTCTTGCCGTGTCGCTCTTCTTGCAGAATATGTTAAGGTAGAGGTCCGCTGTCTCCTGGTCTTTCAGGGCAAACAAAAGGTATGTCATTGCCGCATCTGCACTCGCATTTCCCTGTGTTGCATGCGCCCAGTCAACAACCGTCATCTTGCCGTTCTTTCCTACGATCACGTTGCTCGGATTGAAATCACCGTGGCATACTTTGTTGTGCTTCGGCATGCTTTCAAGGCGGGTCAGCAGCTCATATCTTGTGGTTGCATCCAGATCTTTCAGGCTGTTGATCTGACGTGACAGCTTATCCTTCATGCCTTTAAGGAGCGGAAATGTCTTGCTGTGTACCTGAAGCTGCAGGTCTACAAAATCTTCCATGTACTTCTCAATATTCTTCTTGTCAGAGTTCATCATCTCCTCCAGAGTCTTGCCGTCTTTATACTCAATCTCGATCGCCCACTTTCCGTCGATCTGTGTAACTCCTTTTACTTTTGGAATCTCAAGACCAGTCTCCTCGATCTGCGCGGTGAGCAGCGCTTCGTTGAATATATCCGACTTCGGATGGGTCTCTGCAAACACCTTCACAATAGTGTCGTCGCATTTGTAGACTGTCTTGTAGTGACGTTTCACGATGATATTTTTTTCTTCCAGTTTCATAAGTATTGTCCTCCTTGATCTGCTTATTATGCATTGCTTTTCGTTTCGATGGTGACATTATACACCAGAAAAAAAGACAATGTAACCCCTTCGAAGCAATTTTGTGCAATTTTTAACTATCTTTTTTTAAATATTTATATTGTTAATTATTTATCATTCTTTCTTTAAATTTAATAAATTGCATTAAACGAGTGTCACTCGATTCCGCTTCGCTACATCTCGCGCGCGGGCATCCGCCCTATGAAAAAAGAGAGAACCCGCAGTTCATGCGAGCATGACTGCGGGTTCTCTCTCTTTTTTCGCACTGTGGATTGCTTTCGCGTCTATTTTCCGTAGTAGCATTTCAGGTAGATTTCTTTAATTTCTTTGATGAGCGGGTATCTCGGGTTTGCTCCTGTACACTGGTCGTTGAACGCCTGCTCACACATGTCGTCCAGAGTATCCAGGAAGTATTTCTCATCGATACCGTAATCTTTGATCGTCTTCTTGATGCCGATTGTTTCTTTCAGCTCTTCCAGTCTGGCGATGAAGTTCTCGAATACTTCTTCATCTGTTTTGCCTGTGCATCCTGCGAAGCGGCCAAGCTCTGCGTATCTTGCAAGTGCATGCGGATACTGATACTGAGAGAATGTTCCCATCTTTGTCGGAACTTCTGCTGCATTGTATCTCATAACTTCTGTCAGGATCAGGGCGTTTGCAACACCGTGCGGCAGATGGTGGAATGCACCCAGCTTATGAGCCATGGAGTGGTTTACTCCAAGGAACGCGTTTGCGAATGCCATACCTGCCATACAGGAAGCATTGTGCATCTCTTCACGAGCTTTCGGAGCGTTCGCACCATTCTCGTATGCAGACGGAAGGTTATCAAATACCATCTTCACAGCCTTCATAGCAAGACCGTCTGTGTAGTCGGTTGCCATGATGGATACATACGCCTCGATAGCATGTGTCATAACGTCGATACCGGACGCGCTTGTCAGTCCCTTCGGAGCTGTCATTGCGTTGTCTACATCTACGATTGCCATGTTTGGAAGCAGCTCGTAGTCAGCGATCGGCCATTTTACGCCTGTCTCAGCGTCTGTGATAATGGCGAACGGAGTCACCTCGGAACCTGTACCTGAAGAGGTGGGGATTGCTACAAAGTAAGCTTTCTCTCCCATCTTCGGGAAGGTGAATACTCTCTTACGGATATCCATGAAGTCCATAGCCATATCTTCAAAGTTTGCTTCCGGATGCTCATACATGAGCCACATGATCTTTGCAGCGTCCATTGCGGAACCGCCGCCCAGAGCGATGATCGTATCCGGCTCGAAGGACCTCATCTGTTTTACACCTTCTTCTGCACACTGCAGCGTCGGGTCCGGAGCTACATCATAGAAGCATGTATGTTGGATTCCCATCTCGTCCAGTTTCTCTTCGATCGGTTTTGTATATCCGTTCTTGTAAAGGAATGTATCTGTTACAATAAATGCTTTCTTCTTGTGCATCACTGTGCCAAGCTCGTCCAGAGCTACCGGCATACAGCCTTTCTTAAAGTATACCTTCTCAGGTGTTCTGAACCACAGCATATTCTCTCTCCTCTCGGCAACTGTCTTCACATTCAGAAGATGTTTTACTCCAACGTTCTCTGATACAGAGTTTCCGCCCCATGAACCGCATCCGAGTGTCAGTGACGGAGCAAGTTTGAAGTTGTAAAGGTCGCCGATACCGCCCTGTGAGGAAGGCGTATTAATGAGAACGCGGCAGGTCTTCATTGCCTCATAGTGTTTCTGGATTTTCTCTTTCTCTGCCGGATGTATATAGAGAGAAGCAGTATGTCCGTATCCACCGTCAGCGACAAGCTGAGCTGCTTTCTCAAGAGCCTCGTCAAATGTTTTTGCTTTATACATAGCAAGTACAGGAGATAATTTTTCATGAGCAAATTCTTCGGAGATATCCACCGACTCTACCTCGCCGATAAGGATTTTTGTATCCTCCGGAACTTTTACGCCTGCAAGCTGAGCGATCTCATATGCAGATTTTCCAGGAATCTTGCTGTTCAGGGCGCCGTTGATAATAATCGTCTTACGCACTGCATCCAGCTCTTTTCCCGGTTTCAGGAAATAGCATCCTCTGTATGCAAATTCTTTCTTTACTTCATCGTATACGCTGTCCAGAACAGTTACAGACTGCTCGGAAGCACAGATCATACCATTGTCAAATGTTTTGGAATGAATGATAGAGTTTACCGCCATTCTGATGTCCGCTGTATCATCAATGATGACCGGTGTGTTTCCGGCGCCAACGCCAAGGGCCGGTTTTCCTGATGAATATGCAGCCTTGACCATTCCCGGTCCGCCTGTTGCAAGAATGATGTCCGCATCTCTCATAACTGTATTTGTCAGCTCCAGTGACGGAACATCGATCCAGCCGATAATGCCTTCCGGTGCACCTGCCTTCACTGCTGCGTCAAGGACTACCTTCGCTGCTGCGATGGTACATGCCTTTGCTGCCGGATGAGGGCTGATGATGATGGCGTTTCTTGTCTTCAGACAGATCAGTGTCTTAAAGATTGCTGTGGAAGTCGGGTTTGTTGTCGGGATGACCGCTGCAACAAGTCCGATCGGCTCAGCTACTTTCTTGATTCCGTAAGCCGGATCCTCTTCGATCACGCCGCATGTCTTTGTGCTCTTGTACGCATTGTAGATATACTCTGCTGCATAGTGGTTCTTGATGACCTTGTCTTCCATGACACCTCTCTGTGTCTCTTCAACTGCCATCTTTGCCAGCGGGATACGCTGTTTATTGGCTGCCATAGCTGCCTCGTAGAAAATCTTGTCAACCTGCTCCTGTGTAAATGTAGCGAAAATCTTCTGCGCCTCGCGCATTGCTTTCATTTTCGCCTCAAGAGCTTCTACGTTGTCGATAATCTCAGGCACGACTGCTTTTTCTTTCTTTGCCATTTTGATAATTCCTCCTGTAATTGAATCAATCTGGTTTATTTCCACATGACTAAGTATAACCGAGTCGTTAAATATTTGTCAACCCGGTATTTGTTAATATTTTAACGTTATTTTTTTAACATTGTTTGTGCATATGTCACAATACACACTCAGACAAAAAAGGAAGCTGCTGAACTTACTAAAATTCGGCAGCTTTACTTTATCATTTTCTTATCCGGATATTTGTATCACACTGACATCCGCCAGATGATTACACAAGCTCGATCAGGACTTCCATCGCAGCGTCACCTTTACGCTGTCCGATTTTCACGATTCTTGTGTAACCGCCATTGCGGTCAGCGTACTTCGGAGCAATCTCTGAGAAGAGTTTCTCCACCATATCCACCTTCTTCGTGTTGGCTTTCTTGCCTGCAGCCTTCTCCGGAACTTCCTTTACCGGGTAGAGCACCTTGAGCATCTCACGTCTTGCGTGAAGTCTGCTGGGCTTATCTTTCTTGATTTTTTTGTCTACTTCGTCATAAACAGTTACTTTTTTGCCGTCAACTACTTCTTTTACTCTCTTGCCGTCTTTGTCCTTGCGGGCAACTTTAGCTTTTACTGTAACTTCATCGTAGTTGTCCTTCTCTTTTACAGCCATAGCAATGAGACCCTCTGCAACCTTGCGGATTTCTTTTGCCTTTGCCTCTGTTGTAACGATCTTTCCGTTATTTAACAGCGCTGTTACCTGATTTCTGATCAGCGCCTTTCTCTGGCCTGATGTTCTGCCGAGTTTTCTATACTTTGCCATTTTAAAATTTCCTCCTAATCTTTCCGTTATAGTTCAGACGCGCCATTCGCAAAACTGCACTTACGTGCTACCCGCAGCTTCCGCCGCTTTTTTGCTCATGAACAGGCGCTCAGCGCATACATATGTCCGCTCGAAAAAACATGCGAGCATGTTTTCCTCTCCCGCCCAATGTATGCCTGAACTATAACTACACATTTGGTTATGCATCTTCGGGCTTATTAATCAAATGCCCCTGCCGCGCCCTTCGGTCTTACCGGCAGAGTATTTATCTTTTTTCAGTCAGGGCTTCTGGTATTACTCGTCACCCTGGTTGAGCTCCAGATTAAGCTCTTTGAGCTTTGCAAGCACTTCTTCCAGAGATTTGCGTCCCAGGTTGCGGACTTTCATCATATCTTCCGGAGTCTTGTTTGTGAGCTCTTCTACCGTATTGATTCCGGCTCTCTTCAGACAATTGTATGAGCGTACAGAAAGCTCAAGCTCATCGATGCTCATCTCGAGAACTTTTTCTTTCTCGTCATCCTCTTTCTCGATCATGACTTCCGCTACCTGTGCCACTTCTGACAGATCGACAAAGAGCTTCAGATGCTCGCTCAAGACTTTCGCGGCAAGGCTGACAGCCTCATCGGGAAGCATCGTGCCTTTTGTCCACACATCCAGCGTAAGCTTATCATAGTCTGTGATCTGTCCAACACGTGTATTCTCTACCGTAAGGTTCACACGCTCAACCGGTGTGTAAATCGAATCGATCGGGATCACGCCGATCGGCATGTCCTCTGTCTTGTTCTTATCTGCGCTGACATAGCCTCTTCCCTTTGAAATGGTAAGCTCCATATACAGCTTGCTGTCTTTTCCGCCGCTTAATGTAGCGATGACCTGCTCAGGATTGATGATCTCAATATCGGAATCCACCTGGATGTCAGCGCCTGTGACAACGCCTTCTCCTTCAAATTCGATATATGCAGTCTTTACTTCATCTGAGTCAGATGTATTCTTGATCGCCAGAGATTTGAGATTCATGATGATCTCTGTCACGTCTTCCTTTACACCCGGGATGGAACTGAACTCGTGAAGCACGCCGTCAATCTTTACAGAACTGATGGCTGCCCCCGGAAGAGAAGAAAGCATGATCCTTCTCAGGGAGTTTCCAAGTGTTGTACCGTAGCCTCTCTCAAGCGGCTCTACAACAAATCTTCCATACTTTTTATCATCTGAAACGTCCGTAATTTCAATATTGGGTTTATTAAAATCAAACACTACACAGACCCTCCTTATGGGTTATAAAATGTTGAGGGGATACGCTGTTGCAGCCGATATTACTTAGAATATAACTCGACGATCAACATTTCATCTACCGGAACATCGATAGCCTCTCTTGCAGGAAGCTCTTTTACTGTTCCTCTCAGATTCTCGGAGTCAACCTCAAGCCAGTCCGGAATCATATTTCCGCCTGTTGCCTCAAGAATCTCTTTGTATCTCTGTGAGCCTTTCTTATTCTCTTTGATCTCGATCGCGTCTCCGGCTTTCACGAGGTAGGACGGAATGTTTACCTGCTTGCCGTTTACAAGCACGTGCTTGTGGTCAACGATCTGTCTTGCTTCTTTTCTTGTCCTTGCAAATCCCATGCGGAACATTACATTGTCCAGTCTGGACTCCAGAAGTCGCATCAGGTTCTCACCTGTCATGCCTTCCATCTGTTTTGCTTTCGCATAGTAGTTTCTGAACGGTTTCTCCAGAACTCCGTAAATGAATTTTGCTTTCTGTTTTTCGCGGAGCTGGAGTGCATACTCGCTCATTTTTCTATTTGTTCTTTTTAACTGTCTGTTAGATTTCTTATTGATTCCGAGATAAATCGGATCCATGCCTAATGAACGGCATCTTTTAAGAACAGGAACTCTGTTTACTGCCATGTCTATCCTCCTAATTTTATATCATCGGTATCACGCCGATGCTTTTCTTGCTTTCCGTTGTACATCAGTGATCAGATCCGCAATTACACTCTTCTGCGTTTCGGCGGACGGCATCCGTTGTGCGGAACCGGTGTTACGTCCTTGATGCTCACTACATCGATGCCGCATGCCTGAAGCGCGCGGATCGCTGCTTCTCTTCCTGATCCCGGTCCTTTTACGAATACATCTACGGATTTAAGTCCATGCACAAGAGCTGCCTTTGCTGCTGTCTCAGCCGCCATCTGTGCTGCATATGGAGTAGATTTCCTTGAACCTCTGAATCCCAGGCCGCCTGCACTTGCCCATGAAAGAGCATTTCCCTGTGTATCTGTTAATGTTACGATCGTATTATTAAAAGATGACTGGATATGTGCCTGTCCTCGTTCAACGTTTTTCTTGACACGTTTTTTTGTTACTTTCTTTGCAACTTTCTTTGCCATTTAAACTAACCTACTTTCTTTAATCTCTCTTAAGGTAGTTCGATTCACTAAGCTCGAAAAGTCCTCGCTTAGTTCATCGAACAAAGTCCACACTAACCTCAAGCTGCGCTTATCAGCTTGCTTTCGCTAAGTGCTTACTTTTTCTTATTTGCAACTGTTCTCTTCGGACCTTTGCATGTTCTTGCATTAGTCTTTGTCTTCTGACCACGTACCGGAAGTCCTTTTCTATGACGGATTCCACGGTAGCATCCGATTTCTTTGAGTCTCTTGATATTGAGCTGGATATCTCTTCTGAGGTCACCCTCTACCACCTGAGTCTCATCGATCACGGCACTGATCTTCTTTACTTCCTCACTTGTAAGGTCTCTTACGCGAGTATTCGGATCTACTCCTGCCTCTGCTAAGATACGGTTTGAGCTTGTTCTTCCGATTCCATAAATATAAGTCAAACCGATTTCTACACGTTTGTCTCTTGGTAAGTCTACACCTGCAATACGAGCCATGTGTCTTTCCTCCACTTTCTTTGTTGATATCTACTTTAACTGAGGCTGCGGATGCCGCACAGGTTCTTTCCTGCTTTCTGATGTCTGCATCCTACCGGGCTTTTCATTTAAAATAATATAAAAGCTGTTGACTGCCCGATATCCCAGCCCAGGCATGTTTCTCTCCCACGCCCTTTCCCGGCACGGATTTATTAAAGATCCGCCAATGCAAATGCCGGGTATTAGAAGCAATATACAATCGCATTTTCTCTTTCCAGCCTTTTATGTCTCTGCCATGAAAATGCCAGAACACGCGCCCTGCGGTACCTGTATACAGGTGCGGTGTATCCTTACTTGTATATGAAACAGCCCTGCACACTGTTTTGCGTGCCGCGCTGTCAGCCGCCTAAATCATATCGCACGCTTTTCCTGTATGTTTACTGGAAAACGTGCATCAATCCGCTGCTCGTCCGTGCCCCTGTATCTGCATAAGGAAGATAAACCCTCATTCCATTCGGGGTATCTGCTTTCGCACTAAGCTCGTAAACACCTCGCCAAGTGCTTAATGCAAACGCGTGGGACGAGGCTTCACACTAAGTTCAAGCTGCGCTTACAGCTTGCTTTCACTAAGTGTTCTAGCCTTGACGCTGTTTGTGCTTCGGATTTTCACAGATTACTCTGATGCTTCCTTTTCTTTTAATAATCTTGCATTTTTCACAAATTGGTTTTACTGATGATCTAACCTTCACGTCAAATCCTCCTTCCCTTCTTTGCTCTGCCTACATTTTCCGGTCAATTGGGCACACCATCCCAATGGTGACCATCTGACAGTATAGCATCAAATGCATTTCAAAGTCAACTATTAATTTCCTTGTTTATTATTGTTTCATTAGGATGCTGCTTTCTCTAAACTGCTTTCGGTTATTTATCTCTCCAGATGATCCTTCCTTTGCTCAGGTCATAGGGAGACATCTCCAGTGTCACCTTATCGCCCGGCAGGATCTTGATAAAATTCATTCTCAGCTTCCCGCTGATGTGGGCAAGAACGATATGTCCGTTCTCCAGCTCCACCTTAAACATTGCGTTCGGGAGTTTCTCTACCACAACTCCTTCGATTTCGATCACGTCAGCTTTTGACATATTTAATCCTCCTGATATTGCCTGATGATCTCCCGGATCGCCGCATCATCCGGCGTCCCATTGATCCGCACCTTCAATATAGGCTGAAGATGCTTTCTGTTCTTCCGTTTCATATGGCGAAGAGGCCTTTCCGCCCCATCCGCCACATAGACATACTTTTCATCAACATTGATCACAGCGTAGACATGGTCCTTATCCCGTCCCGCCTTCGATTTTACGAGTATCCCCGGCTGTATTTCCATTCGGCCTACTCTCCAAGGATATTGACGATCTCTGCAAAGACATCATTAATATCGATCGTGCCGTCAACTTCTTTCAGGATACCAGCCTGAGTGTAATAATCGATCAGAGGCTGAGTCTGCTCATGATAAACGCCGAGTCTTTTAAGGACTGTCTCCGGCTTGTCATCATCTCTTAAAATAAGGCTTCCTCCGCACTTGTCGCATACGCCCTCTGCTTTTGTCGGCGCGTATACGATATGATAAGTAGCGCCGCAGTCCACGCACGCTCTTCTTCCTGACATGCGGTTTACGATATTGTCGTCCGGCACTTCCACATTGATGGCATAGTCCATCTTCTGACCCATCTCCGAGAGAGCTTTGTCAAGCGCCTCTGCCTGCGGGATCGTGCGCGGAAATCCGTCCAGCACATATCCGTTAGCGCAGTCCTCCTGATTCACTCTGTCCACAACAAGGTCAACAACGAGTTCATCCGGCACAAGAAGTCCCTGATCCATATATGTCTTCGCTTTTTTACCAAGTTCTGTTCCATTCTTGATATTTGCGCGGAAGATATCTCCTGTGGAAATATGCGGAATCCTGTATTTTTCCGCAATCTTCTTCGCCTGTGTACCCTTACCTGCGCCCGGCGCTCCTAGCATGATGATCTTCATAACTCTTACCTCCGATCTGTTTATTGACTCTATTTCTTCATATAAGCCATGAGCCCGCGGCAGTTTCCCCCTTTAAGGGCAAAACTGCGCGAGCTTGGTCTGGCTTAATATCCAAGGAAGCTGTTTGACATATTACTTCCCTTATTATTTAAAAATCCCGTATAATTTCTCACAAGCATCTGTGACTCGATCTTCTTGATCGTATCAAGCACAACTCCCACGATGATGATAAGGGATGTTCCTCCAAAGGATACCTGAGCTCCGAACACACCATTGAAGAAGAACGGAATCACCTGAACGATGACCAGTCCGCATGCGCCTATGAAAATGATGTAATTGAGGATCTTCTGCAGATACTCGACTGTCGGCTTTCCGGGACGGATACCCGGGATAAAACCGCCGCTCTTTTTCATATTGTTTGCGATTTCTAATGGATTGAACGTAATCGATGTATAGAAATACGCAAAGAATACTGTGAGCAGAATATATACCACAAGTCCGATCGAATAAACCGGCTGTGACGGGTCACACCAGTTGCTGGAATTCAGGCCTGCAAGGATCTGGCTTCCGATGCCTGTACCGTTTCCTTTTCCCAGGAAACCTGCGATCACGATCGGGGTCTGCATCAGCGATGATGCAAAGATGATCGGGACAACGCCCGCTGTATTTACACGCAGCGGAATGTGCGTGGACTGTCCGCCATACGTCTTTCTTCCCTGCACCTTCTTGGAATACTGTACTGCGATCCGTCTCTCTCCGCTCTGCATGAGCACGACAAAGATCACAACTACAAGGATGACCGCTACGATGATCAGTCCGGCAAGACCTGCCTGAGCAAGCTTCTTTCCGCTCATAAACTGAGTATACAGAGTCACAAAATCACTAGGCACACGAGAAATGATGTTGATCAGAAGTACGATAGAAATACCGTTTCCCACACCATTCTCTGTGATACGCTCGCCAATCCACATAAGGAATGCGCTTCCGGCTGTCAGTGTACAAACAACGATCGCACAGTTTACAAAATTATACTCCACAAGCAGTCCCTGACGTCCAATACCAACTGCAAGCGCAGTGGACTCGATAAGCGCCAGCGCAACTGTCACATATCTTGTAATAGCCGCAATCTTCTTTCTGCCCTCTTCTCCTTCTTTCTGCATCTCTTCCAGCTTCGGGATCGCAATGGTAAGAAGCTGCATGATGATAGAAGATGTGATATACGGTGTTATGCTCAGGGCAAAAATCGAAAAGTTTGTAAAGGAGCCGCCGGTGAACGCCTCAAAAAAATTGAAGGCGTCACCAGTCTGCTGTGCAAAAAACTCCTGAATAAAGGTCGGATCAACACCCGGCGTGGGCAGTTCTGATCCGAGTCTCACAATAAAGAGCATGATAAACGTGTAGAAAACTCTTTTCCTGATGTCCTCTATCTGAAATGCTCTGCGTACTGTTTTAAGCATTAGATCACCTCTGCTTTTCCGCCAAGTGCTTCAATCTTCTCGGCTGCCTTTGCGCTGAATGCATTAGCCTGAACTGTAAGCTTCTTAGTTAACTCTCCATTTCCAAGAATTTTAACTCCGTCTCTCGGGTTCTTAACGATACCATTCTCGATCAGAGTTTCAACCGACACTGTCGCGCCATCCTCAAATCTGTCAAGCGCGCCCAGGTTGATAGCTACGATCGTCTTGGAGTTCCTGTTTGTGAATCCTCTCTTCGGGATCCTTCTGTACAAAGGCATCTGACCACCTTCAAAGCCAGGTCTGGTGGCGCCTGAACGAGCCTTCTGTCCTTTGTGGCCTTTGCCGGCTGTCTTACCATTTCCTGAACCATGCCCACGGCCTCTTCTGAAATTATCACTCTGTTTAGAACCGTCTGCCGGTCTTAAGTTTGATAAGTCCATGACGTTACCTCCTTATCTTTTTATGCCTCTTCTTCAACCTTAACTAAATGTCTAACCTGCTGTACCATACCTCTGGTAGCTGCATTGTCCGGCAGTACGACTGTCTTGCCTGTCTTTCTGAGACCAAGAGCCTCAACTGTCTTCTTATGCTTCGGTATGGAGCCGATTGTAGACTTTACTAATGTAACTTTTAAGTTTGCCATTTCCAATCTTACCTCCTTATATGATAGGCCAAGTTATCTCATAACAAGCCTGTCAATTAGCCCATGATCTCCTCAATTGACTTGCCGCGCAGTCTTGCAACGTCATCAGGTGATTTGATCTCTTTCAGACCTTCGATCGTAGCAAGCACGACATTCTGCTTGTTATTTGATCCAAGAGACTTTGTACGGATGTTTTTGATTCCCGCCATCTCGATCACGGCACGAGCCGGACCGCCGGCGATCACACCAGTACCATCCGGAGCATTCTTAAGAAGTACGGACGCGCTTCCGAATTTTCCGATCACATCATGGATCACACTTGCATTATTGTCAAGTGATACTGTGATCATCTTCTTCATAGCGTCCTCTTTCCCTTTGCGGATTGCTTCCGGGATCTCAGCAGCTTTTCCCAAACCTGCACCAACATGTCCGTTGCCGTCTCCAACAACAACTAAAGCTGTAAAACGGAAGTTACGACCACCTTTAACAACCTTGGTAACACGTTTGATCGATACTACTTTTTCTAATAATTCCATCTGACTAGCATCAATACGTTCCTGTCTCATCTGTGTTCTCCCTTCCCTAGAAATTCAGCCCGGCTTCTCTTGCCGCGTCTGCCAGTGCTTTGATCTTACCCTGGTAAATGAATCCGCCTCTGTCGAATACGACATCCGTGATGCCCTTCTCCTTCGCCTTCTCAGCGATGACTTTTCCAAGGTATGCTGCTGCTTCAACATTATTTGTCTTTTCCAGCTCTGCCTTCACGTCTTTCTGAAGAGTGGAGGCTGCAGCCAGTGTATTTCCAACCGTGTCGTCAATGATCTGAGCATACATGTGATTGTTGCTCCGGAATACAGCGAGACGCGGTCTCTCTGCTGTTCCGCTGAAACGGTTGCGTAATTTCATGTGTTTTTTTCTACGAACTTCGCTTCTTGATTTCTTACTAACCATTTTCACACTCTCCTTATTTATTTCTTACCAGTCTTACCAACTTTACGTCTGATGACCTCATCAGCATACTTGATACCTTTGCCCTTGTACGGCTCCGGTCTTCTCTTGTCTCTGATCTCCGCAGCATACTGTCCGACTTTCTCTTTGTCGATGCCTTTTACAGTGATCTTGTTCTGACCTTCCAGAACAGTCTCAATGCCTTCCGGATCGATCATCTCGACTGGATGAGAGTATCCAAGGTTCAGTGTAAGTTTATTTCCTGATTTGGCAGCTCTGTAACCTACGCCGTTGACTTCAAGGACTTTCTCATATCCCTGAGTAACACCAACAACCATGTTGTTGATCAGCGTTCTTGTCAGACCGTGGAGAGATTTCATTCTCTTGAGGTCGTTCGGCCTTGTTACAGTTACTTCTTCGCCATCAACTTTGATTTCCATTTCAACCGGAAGCTCTCTTGTGAGAGTTCCCTTCGGACCTTTTACAGTCACTACATTGTTCTCTGCAATTTCCACAGTCACTCCTGCGGGAATCGCAACCGGCAGTCTTCCGATACGTGACATACCTGTTTCCTCCTTAACTTAGATTTTCGGAGCAGCGGCTTTAGGCTGCTCTGTTTTCAGTCTCGTTACGGGAGCTTACACTCCCCAGTACACGTCCGTGCGCCTAAGCTCCCCCTTCGCCTCTGGCTCGGGCTCACTAACGCTTGGGACGGGCTTTCTCACTAAATTCGTGCTGCGCTTTCAGCTTGCACTCATTAAGTGTTCAATGCCTACCAAACGAAGCAGAGAACCTCTCCGCCTACGCCGAGTTTTCTCGCTTCTTTGTCTGTTACAACACCTTTGTTTGTAGAGATGATCGCTGTTCCGAGTCCTCCGAGAACTCTCGGGATGTCCTCTGTGTTTGCGTACACACGCAGACCCGGCTTGGAGATTCTCTTAAGACCGGAGATAACTTTCTCATTCTTATCCACGCCGTATTTCAGTGTGATGTGGATCGTCTGGAAGTGTCCGTCTTCTACAAGGTCGTATTTTGCGATATATCCTTCATCAAGCAGGATGTTTGCGATAGCAATTTTCATCTTGGATGCCGGTACATCTACTGTATCATGTTTTGCAGTGTTTGCGTTACGGATTCTTGTAAGCATATCTGCAATCGGATCGCTCATAGTCATTGATAAAATTCCTCCTATAATTGATTATGGAAGTTCTTTTCGCTAAGCTCATGCTTCGCACTTTTTAAGGAAGATGCCTCTTCGCTCTGCTCAGAGCATCTACCTTCGTACTAGGCTCGAAAACACCTCGCCAAGTGCTCAGGCATCGCTAAGCTCAAAGAACGACCTCGCACTAGATTCGTGCGGCGCCTTCAGCTTGCACTCATTAAGCGCTTCCGGTCACCAACTTGCTTTCTTAACACCGGGGATCTGTCCTTTGTATGCCAGTTCACGGAAGCAGATACGGCAGATTCCATATTTTCTCAAATACGCGTGCGGACGTCCGCAGATTCTGCAGCGGCTGTACTCTCTTGTAGAGAATTTGGGCTTGCGCTGCTGTTTGATTTTCATTGATGTCTTTGCCATGAATTTCCCTCCTTACTTTGCAAACGGCATATTGAACTGTGCCAATAATTCACGAGCTTCCTCGTCAGTCTTGGCTGTTGTAACGAAGATTACATCCATACCTCTGACTTTATCGATCTTGTCGTACTCGATTTCGGGGAAAATCAGCTGCTCCTTGATACCAAGCGCATAGTTTCCTCTTCCGTCAAATGCGTTCGGGTTCACACCTCTGAAGTCGCGCACACGAGGAAGCGCAAGGTTGATCAGGCGGTCAACAAACTCATACATCTTCTCGCCTCTGAGCGTAACCTTGCATCCGATCGCCATACCTTCTCTGATCTTGAAGTTAGCCACGGAGTTCTTTGCTCTGGTCACAACGGCTTTCTGTCCTGCGATCTTCTCCATATCAGCGATCGCAGACTCTAAAACCTTTGCGTTTTCTTTTGCCTCGCCGACACCCATGTTGATAACAACCTTGTCGAGCTTCGGCACTTCCATAATGTTTTTATATCCAAATTTCTTGATCATTGCATCAACGATCTCGTTCTGGTAGTGTTCTTTCAGTCTACTCAAAGTCCTGGACCTCCTTCCTCGAATTAATTATTCTTCTTGTCGTTAATCACTTCGCCTGTTTTCTTAGCGAAACGGACTTTCTTATCGCCGTCCATCTTGAAACCTACTCTTGTCGGCTGTCCTTTGTGTACGTACATAACATTAGACACATCGATATAGCCTTCCTGATGTACGATGCCGCCATTCTGGTTCGCTGCGCTCGGCTTTGTGTGCTTCGTCAGCATATTAACGCCTTCAACCAGGACTTTACCGTCTTTTTTGTTTACGGCAATAACTTTGCCTTCTTTGTCTTTATCCTTGCCGGCGATAACCTTTACAGTGTCGCCTCTTCTAATTTTCATAGTTGACATTCTCGGCACCTCCTAGAGTACTTCCGGAGCAAGGGAAACGATCTTCATAAAGTGTTTCTCTCTGAGCTCACGGGCTACTGGTCCAAAAATACGTGTTCCACGCGGGTTTAAATCGTCTTTTATAATAACAGCAGCATTTTCATCGAATCTGATATAGGAACCGTCTTTACGACGAGCGCCTTTTACAGAACGGACAACTACGGCTTTCACGACATCTCCCTTTTTCACAACGCCGCCTGGTGTTGCATCTTTAACAGTCGCAACGATCACATCACCGATGCTCGCATACCTTCTTGTAGAACCGCCAAGCACACGGATGCACAGCAGTTCTTTCGCGCCTGTATTGTCTGCTACTTTCAGTCTGCTTTCTTGCTGTATCATGCAGGTAAACCTCCTTCAAAAATTATTTCGCTTTCTCCATGATTTCCACAAGTCTCCATCTCTTGTCTTTGGACAGCGGCCTTGTTTCCATAACTTTTACTGTATCTCCGATCTTACACTCATTATTCTCATCGTGAGCTTTCAGTTTGTAAGTTCTCTTTACGATTTTCTTATAAAGCGGGTGTTTTACGTGGTCCTCAACTGCAACAACGATCGTTTTGTCCATCTTGTCGCTGACAACCTTGCCCACACGGGTTTTTCTAAGATTTCTCTCTTCCACTTTTCTTCTCCTTTCAATCATTTTAAGGAAGTTCTTTTCGCTAAGCTCGATCTTCGCCTATCGACTCGTTCTCACTAATCTCAAAGAACGGCCTCGAGCTAAGTTCGTAAAGAACCTCACTAAGCTCTTCCGGCCTCTGTGATCAGAGTCTGGATACGTGCGATATTCTTCCTTACTTCCTTGATCCTGCTTGTGTTGTCCAACTGGTTTGTGGCATTCTGGAACCTTAAGTTGAAGAGTTCCTTCTTAGCAGCTACTAATTCCTGGTTTAATTCCTCTACGGATTTTCCTCTTAAATCTTTTACAAATGTATTAGTTTTCACTGTTATCACCGCCTTCTAAGTCTGCGCGAGAAACGATTTTGCATTTGCAAGGCAACTTATGCATTGCAAGTCGAAGTGCCTCTCTAGCGATTTCCTCTGGTACTCCTGCAATCTCAAACATTACACGGCCCGGTTTTACTACTGCTGCCCAGTACTCAACCGTACCTTTACCGCTACCCATACGGGTCTCAGCCGGCTTAGCTGTGATCGGCTTATCCGGGAAGATTTTAATCCATACCTTACCGCCACGCTTGATGTAACGTGTCATGGCAACACGGGCTGCCTCGATCTGGTTGGAACGGATCCAGCACGGCTCTGTTGCAACGATACCGTACTCACCATATGAGATCGTGTTACCTCTGAGAGCTTTTCCCTTCATGGTACCACGGAACTGTTTACGACGTTTTACTCTTTTTGGCATTAACATTATTTATCGCTCCCTTCCTTATCTGCTTTAGTCGGAAGAACCTCGCCTTTGTAAATCCAAACCTTTACACCGACTTTTCCGTAAGTTGTGTCAGCTTCTGCGAATCCATAATCAATGTCAGCTCTGAGTGTCTGCAGCGGGATCGTGCCCTCGCTGTAAAACTCAGTACGAGCCATATCAGCGCCGCCGAGACGTCCGGACACGGATGTCTTCACTCCGAGTGCGCCTGCCTTCATTGTTCTTGACATGCAGGACTTCATGGCACGTCTGAAGGAAATACGGTTCTCAAGCTGCTGGGCAATGTTCTCAGCTACGAGCTGTGCATCCTTGTCCGGTCTCTTGATCTCTTTGATGTCAACGATGAGCTTCTTGTCTGTAAACTTCGCAAGCTCTGCTTTCACCTTCTCGATTTCGGAACCGCCCTTGCCGATCACAACACCCGGCTTAGCTGTATATACAACGATCTTCACGCGGTCGGAAGCTCTCTCGATCTCAATCTTGGAGATTCCTGCGCTGTATAATCTCTTCTTTAAAAATGTTCTGATCTCGTGGTCTTCAACAAGGTTGTCAGCGAAATCTTTCTCTGCGTACCATCTGGAATCCCAGTCTTTGATAACGCCGACTCTCAAGCCATGAGGATTAACTTTCTGTCCCATAATGCCCTCCTATCTTTCATTCAGCACGATTGTGATGTGGCTCATTCTCTTCTCGATCCTGTAAGCCCTGCCCTGTGCTCTCGGTCTGATTCTCTTCATTGTCGGTCCTTTGTTTGCGTAGCATTCCTCAATATAAAGGTTATCTGCGCTCATACCGTTATTATTCTCAGCATTTGCGATCGCTGATTTAAGCAGTTTTTCTATCACTGTTGAAGCATATCTCGGATTGTATGCCAGGATTCCGAGTGCTGTTGTTACATCCTTACCTCTGATGGCATCAAGAACGTAGCACGCCTTCTGAACAGATACTCTTGCGTAAGAGATCTTAGCTGATGGTCTTCTGTCTTTCTGCTGCTCGTTTCTCTCTCTCTTGATCTGGGATCTATGTCCTTTTGCCATGGATGAACCCTCCTTTCGAAATATATGAATCTTATCTTACTTTTGACTTCTTCTCGTCTTTGCCGTGGCCTCTGTAAGTTCTCGTCGCAACGAACTCACCGAGTTTGTGTCCTACCATGTCCTCTGTAACGTATACAGGCACGTGTCTTCTTCCGTCATGTACGGCGAATGTGTGGCCGACGAATGACGGGAAGATCGTAGAACGGCGTGACCATGTCTTTATAACTGATTTTTCACCAGATGCATTCATAGCGTCTACTTTTTTCAGTAAGTGAGCGTCTGCAAATGGTCCTTTTTTAAGTGAGCGAGCCATAGGTTCTAACCTCCTTGTGAATCTAATTATTTAATCGCTTTACCGTCTCTTCTTCTTACGATCAGCTTGTTGGAAGCTTTTTTCTTCTTGCGGGTCTTAAGACCAAGCGCCGGTTTACCCCACGGTGTACACGGACCCGGGCGGCCGATACCTGTCTTACCTTCACCACCACCGTGCGGATGGTCGTTCGGGTTCATAACAGAACCGCGTACTGTCGGGCGGATGCCCATGTGACGCTTACGTCCTGCTTTACCGATATTGATCAGGTTGTGCTCACCGTTTCCCACCACACCAACAGATGCGCGGCAGATGATCGGAACCATTCTCATCTCACCTGACGGAAGTCTCAGTGTTGCATATTTCCCTTCTTTCGCCATGAGCTGTGCGCTGTTTCCGGCGGAACGTACGAGCTGTCCGCCTTTTCCCGGATAAAGCTCAATGTTGTGTACCTGAGTACCAACCGGGATTTCGGAAAGCGGCAGGCAGTTTCCTACTCTTACTTCCGCATTCGCGCCGTTCATGACAGTCATGCCGTCTTTCAGTCCTTCCGGAGCAAGGATATAAGCCTTCTCACCGTCTGCATAGCAGATCAGCGCGATGTTGGCGCTTCTGTTCGGATCATATTCGATACCGATAACCTTTGCCGGAATATCGTCTTTCTTTCTCTTGAAGTCTACGATTCTATATTTCTTCTTAGCTCCGCCGCCACGGTGTCTTACAGTGATCTTACCCTGCGCGTTGCGGCCTGCATTTCTCTTCTTGGAATCCAGGAGGGATTTCTCAGGAGTTGTCTTTGTGATCTCAGAGAAATCAGAACCTGTCATCTGTCTTCTGGAAGGTGTATATGGGTTATATGTTTTGATTCCCATTACTGTCTCTCCTTTCGTCTGCTCTAATTATTCGTTTCACGGAATTGCACCGTTTAGATTGAGCACTTAGCGAGGTTTTCCCCGAGCTTAGTGCGAAACTACACCCGGCTCACTTAGCGAGGTTTTTTCGAGCTTAGTGACCGTGGTGTTTCCTTGTTTTACAGCCCCTCGAATATTTCAATGTCCTTGCTGTCCTCTGTAAGCTGTACGATCGCTTTCTTTGTCTTCGCTGTCTTTCCGAAGGTCATGCCGCGTCTTTTCTTCTTGCCATCAAGGTTCATTGTGTTGACGCTCTTTACCTTTGTTCCCTCGAACATTTTTTCAACAGCTTCCTTGATCTGATTCTTTGTAGCCTCTGTGTGTACAAGGAATGTATATTTCTTGTCAGCCATCAGATCCATGCTCTTCTCTGTGATGACCGGTTTAAGGATTACATCATAATACTGAATGTTTGCCATTATGCGTACACCTCCTCAATTGCAGCAACAGCAGCTTTCGTTGCGATCACTGTGTTGTATTTCAGGATGTCATATACGTTGATCGTGTTTGTGCGGGCTGTCTTCACGTCCGGAATGTTTTTCGCGGAAATCTCTGCGTTTGCGTTTCCTTCTTCCAGCACAACCAGCGCTTTGTTCACGTTCAGGTTGTTCAGGACATTCTGGAAATTCTTTGTCTTGATCTCGTCAAATTTCAGCTCGTCAACTACGATGAACTTGTTTTCTTCTACTCTGGAAGTAAGTGCGGATTTCAGAGCCGCTCTCTTCTCTTTTCTGTTCATCTTGAAAGAGTAGTCTCTCGGAACCGGGGCAAATACAACGCCGCCGCCTGTCCACTGCGGAGCTCTTGTTGAACCCTGTCTTGCGTGACCTGTTC
Source organism: uncultured Mediterraneibacter sp. (assembly GCA_944383695.1). Taxonomy (GTDB): domain Bacteria; phylum Bacillota; class Clostridia; order Lachnospirales; family Lachnospiraceae; genus Mediterraneibacter. The sequence goes on along the minus strand of CALWQP010000010.1, from coordinate 1,317 downwards.
CTTTCTGTCTCCACGGTTTTCTTCCGCCGCCGGAAACTTCAGAACGTGTCTTAGCTTTCTGTGTTCCCTGACGATTGTTTGCAAGCTGATTTACAACTGCCATGTGTACCAGGTGCTCGTTTACCTCAACACCGAATACAGCATCATTCAGTTCGATGGTATCAACTTCTTTACCTTCGATATTGTAAACAGATACTTTAGCCATCTGTGTGTTCCTCCTTTCTTATTGTCACCCTTAGCAGCTCTTAACGGACTCTCTGATCGTTACGAGGCACTTTTTCGGTCCCGGTACAGAGCCTTTGATGAGGAGAAGGTTGTTCTCTGCGTCAACTCTTACGACCTCAAGATTCTGAACTGTGATCTTCTTGTTACCCATCTGTCCAGGCATCTTCTTGCCCTTGAACACCTTGCTCGGATCAGATGCAGCGCCGTTTGAACCAGCGTGACGATGGAACTTGGAACCGTGTGTCATAGGTCCTCTGCTCTGTCCGTGACGCTTGATCGCGCCCTGGAAACCTTTACCTTTTGAGATCGCTGTCGCATCAATGTGATCGCCCTCAGCGAAGATATCAGCCTTGATCTCCTGAGCCAGAGCATATTCCTCTGCATTGTCAAATCTGAACTCTTTTACATATCTCTTTCCAGATACGCCTGCTTTGTCAAAGTGGCCTTTCTCAGCTTTTGTCACACCGTTTCTGTGTGCAATGCTCTTTCTGCCGCTGTTGTCTTTTGTGACGATTTTTCCCTTCTTGTCAACGAATCCGACCTGGACTGCTTTGTAGCCGTCGTTCTCAACCGTCTTCACCTGTGTTACCACACACGGACCAGCCTGAAGGACTGTTACCGGGATCAGACTTCCGTCTTCGTTGTTGAAGATCTGAGTCATACCAACTTTTGTAGCCAAAATAGCTTTCTTCATTATAAATACCTCCTGTGATTTACAGCGGAGCGCTCATGCGCTCATCCTAAATGTTAGGACGTTACTGTTTATTTGCTTTTCATTTTGATATCAATGTACACACCAGCCGGCATTTCCAGTCTGGAAAGCGCGTCCACGGTTTTCTGTGTCGGCGTGATGATATCGATCAGTCTTTTATGAGTTCTCTGCTCGAACTGCTCTCTGGAGTCTTTGTACTTGTGTACCGCCCTCAGGATGGTCACTACCTCTTTCTTTGTCGGCAGCGGCACTGGTCCGCTCACCTGTGAACCATTCTTTTTTACAGTTTCGATGATTTTTTTCGCGGATGCATCAACGAGCTGATGATCATACGCTTTCAGTGTGATTCTCATTACTTGACTTGCCATAAAAAAAGTCGC
>CALWQP010000009.1 GCA_944383695.1 uncultured Mediterraneibacter sp. | reverse complement strand
ATAGTTTTATAGTTTATCAAAAAGTGACATTATCTCAAGAGAATCCTAAGGTGACATTATCATAAGTGAATAACAAAAATATACTGCCTGTGCTTGACATTCCCCATACCATATGCTAACCTTTTTTACAGATCACAAAGATCGGACAATGTTTCTAAAAGCAATGACGAAGAGAGTAGTCTGCCGGACATTTTACAGAGAAATCCCGGAGGGCGCCGGTTGAGAGCGGCACGCGTCCGATGCTGAGAGGGACGGATGAAAAGCAGATGAACATGGCTTCCGAGCAGCGCACCGAACTATGGACATGAACTGTGGAATCCATTCATTATCCATGGCAAGGCTGCGAAGGGTCCGCCCTTTACAGCGGAGGAGTGCCGTCCAGGCACTCGCTGAGGCCTTTTCTGTGAGGGGGAGGCGAAGAGAAGTGGTAACACGGTGATGCCCCGTCTTCTTACATGTTAAGAAGGCGGGATTTTTTCGTCATGCTATGAACGGCTGCACATCATGCGGACCGGGCCGCCGCGGCGCGCGGGATTTGTGCGCGGCAGAACAGGAAAGAGAGGGAATGATATGTCAGAGAAACAGAAGTATTATATTACAACTGCGATTGCCTATACATCAGGCAAGCCGCATATCGGCAACACTTATGAAATCGTGCTTGCGGATGCGATCGCGCGTTACAAAAGGAGCCGGGGATGTGACGTGTTCTTCCAGACCGGAACAGACGAACATGGCCAGAAGATCGAGCTGAAGGCGCAGGAAGCCGGCATTACTCCGAAAGAGTTTGTGGACAATGTATCTGAGGAGATCAAGAGGATCTGGGACTTGATGGATACGTCTTATGACAAATTTATCCGTACAACGGATGAAGACCATGAGAAACAGGTACAGAAGATTTTTAAGAAGCTTTACGACCAGGGAGACATTTATAAAGGTTATTACGAGGGAATGTACTGCACGCCGTGCGAGTCATTCTTTACAGAGTCTCAGCTCGTGGACGGCAAGTGCCCGGACTGCGGCCGGGAGGTGCAGCCGGCCAGGGAGGAAGCATATTTCTTCAAGATGAGCAAGTATGCGGATCGCCTGATCGAGCACATTAACACCCATCCGGAGTTCATCCAGCCGGTTTCCAGAAAGAATGAGATGATGAATAACTTCCTTCTTCCCGGGCTTCAGGATCTGTGTGTGTCCAGGACTTCTTTCAAGTGGGGCATCCCGGTTGACTTTGACCCGAAGCATGTGATTTATGTGTGGCTGGACGCGCTGACCAACTATATCACCGGGATCGGATATGACGCAGATGGGAACAGCACGGAGCAGTTTGAGAAACTGTGGCCCGCAGACCTGCACCTGATCGGAAAAGACATCATCCGTTTCCATACGATCTACTGGCCGATTTTCCTGATGGCGCTCGGGCTGCCTCTTCCGAAGCAGGTATTCGGACATCCGTGGCTGCTGCAGGGCGACGGAAAGATGAGCAAGTCAAAAGGAAATGTACTCTATGCGGACGAACTGGTCGATTTCTTCGGTGTAGATGCAGTGCGCTACTTTGTGCTCCATGAGATGCCGTTTGATAATGACGGCGTGATCACCTGGGAGCTGATGGTGGAGCGCCTGAACTCTGACCTTGCGAACACACTTGGAAATCTGGTGAACCGCACCGTTTCCATGACCAATAAGTATTTCGGCGGCACGGTGACAGACAAGGGCGCCGCGGAAGAAGTCGATGCGGACCTGAAAGATGTCATTGCGAACACGCCGAATGCAGTGGACGCCAGAATGAATGAACTGCGGGTGGCAGATGCGATCACTGAGATCTTTAATCTGTTCAAACGCTGCAACAAATATATCGATGAGACCATGCCGTGGGTGCTGGCAAAGGATGAGGAGAAGAAAGACCGCCTGGAGACCGTGCTCTGGAATCTGATCCAGGGGATTTCCGCGGGGGCTGTGCTTCTGGAGTCCTTTATGCCGTCCACCAGCAGGAGGATCCTGGAGCAGCTCGGCGGCGGTCATGTGACAGAGAAACCGGAGATTCTGTTCCAGAGACTTGATCTGGAAGAAGTGATGAAGAAAGTGGAAGAACTGCATCCGCCTGTGGCTGACAGTGAGTCATCAGACAGCGCGGCGGCGAAAGAAGGAGCAGTGATCGACATTGAGGCAAAGGATGAAATCACATTTGAGCAGTTCGGGACGATGCAGTTCCAGGTAGGAGAAATCATTGCCTGCGAGGAAGTGAAGAAGTCTAAAAAGCTCCTCTGCTCCCAGGTGAAGATCGGAAGCCAGGTGAAGCAGATCGTATCCGGCATTAAGGCATATTACAAGCCGGAAGAAATGGTGGGAAAGAAGGTCATGGTGCTTGTGAATCTGAAGCCTGCAAAGCTGGCTGGCGTACTGTCGGAAGGAATGCTGCTCTGTGCGGAGGATGCTGAGGGGAATCTGTCCCTAGTGGTGCCGGAGAAAGAGATGCCGGCAGGGGCTGAGATCTGCTGATCACAGTTTCTCCAGCACTTCCAGCAGCCGGGAATTATCTTCCGGCAACATAATATAGAACCGGACGAACTCTCCATCCAGACATTGGAAAGAGGAGCAGTCGCGGATCATAAGACCGTTTTTGATGCAAGTTTCGAACACATCAAAAGCGGTCTTTCCTTCTTTTAAGATTTTTAGCAGCAGGAAATTGGCATATGGCTGAAAAACCTTATATGAAGCTAGCTGCGATAACGCATCAAACATCCTCCTGCGCTCGGACAGTATGAACTGCCGTGTCCGGTCAATATAACCGTTATCCTGAAACAGCAGTTCACCGGCAAAGGCGCCGACGCTGTTCAAAGACCAGGGAATCTGCTTTTCTTTCATCCTTCTGAGGAAATCCTGGTTTCCGGTCACAGCATATCCAAGGCGCATGCCGGGAGCCGCAAAAAATTTGGACACGCTACGGAGCACGCACAGATTGGTGAATCTTTGCGTGAACGGCACGGCGGTGACATCATCCATGTCAGGAGCGAATTCCACATAGGTCTCATCGACCATAACAAACACATTTTTCTTTGTGCAGAATGTGAGAAGGCGTTCCATATCATCATGCAGGATTGCTGACGAGGTGGGATTGTTCGGATTGCAGAGAATGAGAAAATCATATCCCCCTTTATCAAGGACAGTGCAAAGATCATCTACATCCAGCGCAAAGTCCAGATCCTCCTTCAGGTGGTAGTATTCCTGTGTGGTTCCGGAAAATGAGAGCTCCCGAGAATACTCGGAATAGGTTGGGCCCAGGATAAGCGTATGCTTTGGCGTCCGGGCATCAATGAGCAGGGAGATCAGCTCGCTGGAGCCGTTCCCGGGAAGGATGAAGTCAGCCGGAATGCGGCAGTATGCAGACAGGACATTTCTGAGAGAAGTATATTCTCTGTCCGGATAGGAGGAAAGAACATCCAGACGGGAGGCAAGCGCTTTCTTTACGGAATCTGACAGTCCGAGCGGATTAACGTTTGCTCCGAAGTTGGTGATATCCTCTTTTTTCAGGTGATAGTATTCACAGATTTTCTCAATGTCGCTTCCATGGAAAACAGGTCTTGTATTCATGTTCTTACCTCCGGGTGACAGTATGATATATATGGTTCTTTGAAAGACAGTATAGCACGTTTTGTGAGAAAGAGGAGAGGAGAAATTAAGCTTGTATTTCCTATACGGCAGTGTTACACTTTTTAAAGTGTGTTTTGTTCCCCGGCAAAGACAGAAAATGTGAAGGAGAAAATGATGAACTTTTATAAACGCGCACGCATCGTCTGCCTTGCAATCCCTTATGGGAAGGCAGCTACCTATGGGCAGATCGCGCTGCTTTGCGGAAAACCGAAGAATGCCAGGCAGGTGGGCTATGCACTAAACAGAGAAAGGCTCGGGGAGGGAATCCCGGCTCACCGGGTGGTGAATGCCCGGGGCATCTTAACCGGAGCAGCCGCGTTTGAGACAGAAGATACGCAGAGAAGGCTGATGGAAGCGGAAGGCATCGAAGTGCACTGGACAGAAGACGGCTGGCAGGCGGACCTGAATCGGTTTGGCTGGAAAAATACGATGGCAGAGGCGCTGAGATTCCGGGAGATATTTGAGGAACAGGGTATATGAAGTTGGAAGGAGGATTTATTCTATGTACGGAGCATCAGAAAAACGATATGGAACAATGGCTTACAACAGGAGTGGCAGAAGCGGGCTGAAGCTTCCAGCCATCTCTCTTGGTCTGTGGCACAATTTCGGCGATACCGGGGTGTATGAGAATATGCGACAGATCTGTTTTACAGCATTTGACAATGGGATCACTCATTTTGATCTTGCGAATAATTATGGCCCGGCGCCGGGAAGCGCGGAGAAGAATTTCGGCAGGATCTTAAAAGAAGACCTGGGACAGTACAGAGACGAGCTCATTATCAGCACAAAGGCAGGCTATACGATGTGGGAGGGCCCTTATGGGGACTGGGGCAGCAGGAAATATCTCCTTGCCAGCCTTGACCAGAGCCTGAAGAGGATGGGGCTGGAGTATGTGGATATTTTCTATCATCACCGGATGGATCCGGAGACGCCTCTGGAAGAGACAATGGGCGCCCTGGCTCATGCAGTGGCATCCGGAAAGGCGCTGTATGCGGGGCTGTCCAATTATGACGGAGCGACCATGAAAAAAGCGGCGGCCATACTGGAGGACCTTCGCTGTCCGTTTATCATCAATCAGAACCGCTATTCTGTCTTTGACCGCACGATCGAGAAAAATGGGCTGAAGGATGCGGCAGCAGAGACAGGGAAGGGCATCATTGCGTTCAGCCCGCTGGCACAGGGACTGCTGACCAACCGTTACCTGAACGGCATCCCGGCTGACAGCAGGATACGGACGGATGGAAGATTTCTCCAGGCAGAAGCCCTGACAGAGGAGCGTCTGCAGCAGATCCGCAATCTCAATGGGATCGCGGCAGGCAGGGGACAGACCCTTGCTGAGATGGCTCTGAGCTGGGTGCTGAAGGACGGCGCCGTGACAAGCGTGCTGATAGGAGCGTCAAAGCCGGAGCAGGTGCTGGATAATATTAAAGCGATCGAGAATACACAGTTCACGGAGGAGGAGCTGAAGAAGATCGACAGTGTGAGCATGTAGGGCACACGTTCAGAACTGTAAAACAGAATAGGTAATCGAAAAAAAGAGGAGCATGGCAGATGGCAGAGCGGAATACGCCGGATGAGAAGGCAGTACAGGGAAAGTCAATGGAAGACAAAACAGTGGTGCGGCAGCCGGCGAAGCGTGATCTGACAACAGGGAACGTGACATCCACCATGCTCCTTTTTGCTGTGCCCATGATATTGGGAAATGTGCTGCAGCAGTGCTACAACCTGGCAGACGCCTGGATCGTGGGAAAGTTTGTGGGATCGGGAGCTCTTGCGGCCGTGGGCAGCGCCTATACGCTCATGACTTTCCTGACTTCGATCATCACAGGCATGTGCATGGGCGGCGGCGCGCTGTTTTCTATCTGCTATGGGCGCAGGGATATCCGGAAGATGAAGGAATATATGGTGTCGTGCTTTGCGCTGATTCTGGGGATCACTGCGCTTTTGACCGCAGTGTCTTTTGCCTTCCTCCATCCTGTCCTCAGGCTGATGCAGATTCCTTCGGATGTGTATGATATGATGTATGACTATATGTGGATCATCCTGTTCGGACTTCCGTTTATCTTTCTCTATAATTATTTTGCCTTCCTGCTGCGCTCAGTGGGAAATTCTGTGACTCCTCTGGTATTCCTCGGTGTCAGTACCGTACTGAACATCGGGCTGGACTATGTGTTTGTGGCTGTTTTTGACTGGAACGTAGAAGGCGCCGCCATCGCCACTGTCCTTGCCCAGATCATTTCGGGGATCGGCATTGCTGTTTACAGCTTTGCAAGAGAGACTGTGCTGCGCCTGAAGCGGGAGGAACTGCGTGTAAACGGAGGGATACTGGGAGAAATCTTTTCTTATTCTGCAGCAACTGGAGTACAGCAGTCGGTTATGAATTTCGGGATACTCATGGTGCAGGGGCTTGTGAACAGTTTCGGCACCGCGGTCATGGCCGCGTTTGCGGCAGGCGTGAAGATCGATACGCTGGCGTATATGCCGGCGCAGGAATTCGGAAATGCCTATTCCATCTTTATCTCACAGAATTACGGAGCCGGGAAAAAGGACAGGATCAGGAAGGGGTCGAAAAGCGCGGTGGCCGTTGTGTTGTTGTTCTGCCTTGCGGCATCCGCTGTGGTATTCCTGCTTGCGCGCCAGCTCATGGGAATCTTTATCTCGCCGGAAGAGACGGAGATCATCCGCATTGGGGCGGGATATCTTCAGATTGAGGGAGCGTGCTACTGCGGCATCGGTATTTTGTTCCTGCTGTACGGATATTTCCGGGCTGTGGAGAAGCCGAAGATTTCTCTGCTGCTGACCGTGATCTCTCTCGGGACCAGAGTGGCGCTGGCCTATGCATGTGCTCCTGTATTCGGTGTGGGAGCGATCTGGTGGGCGATCCCCATCGGGTGGGCGCTGGCAGATATGACAGGGGCAGTGTTGATCCGGGCTGTGAACACTGGAAAAAAGAAATGCAAAAATATTTAATAGGAGTGTTGACTTTGACGCTGCGTCAACCATTATCATACATCCTGAGAACGCTGGAAAGAGGAGGTGGCTGTGATGTACAGTATCGGAGAACTGGCTGAGCTGGCAGGAGTGAGTGCACACACTCTGCGTTATTATGACAGGGAAGGGCTGCTAAAGCCTTCCTGTGTAAATGAAGCCGGATACCGCTTTTATGGAGAGCGGGAAGTAAATCTGCTGCAGCAGATCCTGTTTTACAGGGAGCGGGGGCTGGACTTGAGCCGCATCCGACAGATCATTTATGAGGAAGACTTTGATATCATGGGTGCGCTGGAGGCGCATCTCAGGGCATTAGAAGAACAGAAAGAACACACAGAAGCCCTGATCTGCATGGTACGGCGTTCCATTATGTCAATGAAAGGAGAGTGCAGGATGAGCGATCAGGAGAAATTTGAGGCTTTTAAGCAGCGCACGGTAAAAGAACAAGAGGAGCTGTACGGCGGGGAAGCCCGGAACAAGTATGGCGATGAGGAGGTAGACGCAGCTCAGAAGAAAATCCTCAACATGTCTGAGGAGGACTGGGAGAGATTCCAGAGCCTGGGAAACGAGATCCGGACCAGGCTGGAAGAGGCTGTGTCAGCAGGGATCAGCCCGGACAGTGGAGAGGCGCAGAGAATCGTAACGCTTCACAAGGAGTGGCTTGGGATGACGTGGAAAAAGTATACGGAAGAAGCACACCGGGCAATGGCAGATCTGTACATTGCAGATGAGAGATTTAGCCTCTATTATGACAGGGAAGTGCCCGGATGTGCTGAATTTCTGGAAAAGGCGATCCGGCATACGATAAAGGCCGGGGAAAAATAAATCAGAAACTCCTTCAAATCAGAAACCGATTGAGACCAGAAACCGTTCCTCCACAGCTTCCCAGTTGATCACATGGAACCAGTCGTCAATGTAGGCAGCGCGTACATTATAATGTTTCAGATAATATGCGTGTTCCCATACATCAATGGTCAGGAGAGGCGTCATGCTGTTCAGGGGCGGTGTGTTCTGATTGGCGGTAGTGATGATCTTAAGCCTCCCTCCGTGGGAGACAAGCCATGCATAACCTGAGCCGAATACGGACAGGGCAGCTTCTTTAAACTGAGATTTAAAATCTTCGGGACTTTTAAACTGGAGAGACATTTCTCCGAAGAGCCGGGACGCCTCCCAGGGTGAGCCCGGTTTTTTCATGCTGTCAAAATAAAACCGGTGATTGAACACGCCTCCGGCATTGTTGCGTACCGGAACCTGGAGGTGCTGGGGGAGGCGGCACCAGCGGGTCAGGAGTTCTTCCAGAGAAAATTGCTGAAGGGAAGGATTTTCTTCCAGAAGTTTGTTCAGGTTGTCGATGTAAGTCTGGAGATGTCTGTCGTGGTGAAGGTGCATCGTCTTCTCATCGATATAGGGCTCCAGCGCGTCATAGGCATAGGGGAGCGGCGTGTTTATAAATGGATAGTAATTATTCATGGGATACCTTGCGTCAGTATATACTGATTCCATACCGTTTTTAACAGTATATGAGGGGAAAGCAGAAGAATGTCAAAGAAATTTACCTATGTTCTAAGCAGATTTGCTGGTATTGGGCAGAGTTATCTGCTACGATACAGGCGGGAAAAAGAAATAATTAAGAGAATGTGACTTTGAAGGAGAAATTTTATGCTTGGACATAACCTGATGGAATTGAGAAAAAAGCACGGATACAGTCAGCAGGAGATCGCTGACATGCTGTCCGTCAGCAGGCAGACGATCTCGAACTGGGAATCCGGTCAGGGGGCGCCTGCTTTGGATAAAGCGTACGAGCTTGCGCGGATATATAAGATCAGTCTGGATGATCTGGTTGGAAATGAAGTGAGGAGTATGGCAGAAAATCAGAAAGAAAAAGATACCCATGTGCTGAAAAAAGCGATTGGGAGGATTTGTATTCTGGACTGCTCAGACTGGGATGTACTGCTTTGGGATGGGGCGGAGGAGGATGCTTCTGGCAATATCCGGGTTAAAATACTTGATGTGAATGAGACTTGGATAAAGATTGAATATACCCGTAGAAAAGAAGGGACTATATTCCAAAAGGAAACCGTGCAGAGGCTGGTTGACCTGTCTAAGATACATGGAATCAGATTTGAAGAGGGGGAATAAGGATGGTCGTTTTTTTGTTGATTGTGCTGATCGGTCTTTTGATCTATATTATTTGGGAAAATAAAAAAGGGAAAGAACAAGGAAAACAAAAATTTTCCTGGAGCCCTTTTCTGCCGGAATATAAAGGGAAAAATTGTGAGATCGTTGTAAAAGAACCTCTTCCATACATCGATATTATGTACAGCGAAAAGGGCATTCTGCTTGACATGGATGACGAGTGGATCATGCTTTCATGCAGACAGAAAAAGAAGACAGTAGTAAAAATACTACGGATCGATAATATCAGTTCAGTGAAAGAAATCGTCTGATGGAATATCATGGCGTCTTATTTTTCATATAATATTAAAACTGCAGAATGTACAAAATTGCTATGGGTGGTTTGAGTAAAACTGCCCATAGTTTTTTCTGCCCTGGTATGTTATGATGAAGTCCACCTGATTCCTGATCATGGGGATCAAAATATCAGTTTCAAATTCATCTTTATATTCAAGGCTGATTCAGCCGATATTCACAGGTGTACGATGTGAAATACAGGAAAGGAGTGAGGAATGGAATCTGTTTATTGTAAATCACAGCTAAAAATACTATAATCAAAGGAGAAGAGCTTATGGAAGAAAAAACAAAACTGAATATGCAGATGTATGATCCTGAAAGTGTCCTTGCATCCCTGCAGAAGCTGAATCTTATGGATGATTTCCTGTTTGACGCCGCGACTGTGGATCTGGAGGTGTGCAAGATCATTATTGAGCTGTCACTGGGCATTACGATCCGGAGCATTGAGTGGAAAGAAGGACAGAAAGTAATCCACAACCTTCCGGGCAGCCGCGGGATACGAATGGACTTCTATGTGGAAGATGATCTTGGACAGGTGTTTGACGTAGAAATGCAGAAACGCAATGAGGGAAATATCCCGAAACGCACGAGATTTTATCAGGCATTGATTGACGCGCCCATGCTAAAAAGCGGGGAACGTGGATTTGATGGGTTAAAGCCGGCGTATATTGTTGTGATCTGCGGGTTTGACCTCTTTGGATATGGGTTATACCGATATACATTTGACAATCGGTGTAAAGAGATCCCGGATCTGGTCATGGGTGATGAATGCCAGAAGATCATTCTTAATACCAAAGGAAAAGATGAACGTGGGGTGGACAAGCCTCTGATCGATTTCCTGCATTATGTGGAAAAGAGCAGCGAAGAGAGCGTGCCTGAGGACTGTGACAAGCGTTTGAAGCATCTGCATAAAAAGATTCACCAGATCAAGATGAGTGAAGAGATAGGAGTGAGCTATATGAAGATGGAAGAGCGCGACAGGCTGATAAGGGATGAAGGCTTAAGAAAAGGGAGAGCAGAGGGCGATGCCCGGCTGGTCAGCATCATCCGAAAGAAAGCGTCCAGGGGGATGGAAGCCTCTGAAATAGCAGGATGGCTGGAGATGGAATCCAGAGAGGTGGAAAGGACGTTGGAATTAATCAATATCAATCCTGACTGGACAGACCTCCAGGTGGCGGAAGAACTGCTGCGGAAGGAAAGCGCATATGCGGGACAGTATTGATGGAAAGCTGATGCACAGAGAAAAGCAGAAGAAAGAGAAGGTAGTATGATATGTACATAGCGGATCTGCACATCCATTCCCGGTATTCCCGGGCGACCAGTAAGGAGTGTACGCCCGAGCATCTGGATCTCTGGGCGAGAAGAAAGGGTATCCATATCGTTGGCACAGGCGACTTTACCCACCCGGCATGGAGGGAGGAACTGGCAGAGAAGCTGACGCCCGCGGAGGATGGTCTGTATGTGCTGAAGGAAGAATACCGGATCAGAGACGACAGCGTGCCAGGAGAGATGATTCCCCGCTTTGTCGTTACCGGTGAGATCAGTTCCATCTATAAGAAGAATGAGAAGGTGAGAAAGGTCCACAGCGTGATCATCCTCCCGGGGCTTGAAGATGCAGAGCGGATAGCAGCTAAACTGGAACAGATCGGAAATATCCATTCTGACGGGCGTCCGATCCTCGGTCTGGACTGCCATGATCTTCTGGAGATCATACTGGAGATCTGCCCTTTGTCGATATATGTGCCTGCGCACATCTGGACGCCGCATTTTTCAATGTTTGGCGCATTCTCAGGATTTGATACAGTGGAGGAGTGTTTTGGGGATCTGACTCCGTATATCCATGCCGTGGAGACCGGGCTGTCTTCTGATCCGCCCATGAACTGGAGGGTGTCTGCGCTGGATCGATTCCAGCTTGTATCGAATTCGGACGCCCATTCTCCGGCAAAGCTGGGGCGGGAGGCAAACCTTCTGGATATCCCTATGTCCTATGAAGGGCTTTCGCAGGCGATACAGATGGGAAAAGGGTTGTATGGCACCATCGAATTTTTCCCGGAGGAAGGGAAATACCATATGGATGGGCATAGGAAGTGCAGTCTCTGCCTGTCCCCTTCTGATACAATGAAATACAACGGAGTTTGCCCGGTGTGCGGGCGCAGGATCACGATCGGCGTATCCCACCGGGTGGAGGATCTTGCTGACCGGCCGGAAGGATATGTGCGGGAAGGAGCGAAAGCGTTTGAGAATCTTGTACCGCTTCAGGAAGTGATTGCCGCTTCTATGGGCTGCTCTGCCGCAAGTAAAAAGGCGCAGAAAGAGTATATGCATATGCTTTCAGAGCTGGGCGCGGAGTTTGAGATACTGAGAACATGTCCGATCGAGGATATCCGGCGGGTATCCGGTGCGAGGATCGCAGAGGGCGTACGGCGGCTCAGGGAAGGACAGGTGGAGTGTACCCCGGGATTTGACGGCGAGTACGGCACGATCCGCCTGTTCGGCACAGCCGAGACGGAAATAAAGCAGGACATTGACATTCTTCCCCTGATACTTTAGATTAGAGTGAGATGAAAATACCGGGAGGATCCTGACAGGCAGGAAAAACCCAAAACGGAGACAGGAGATCAGTTGATATGAAATTAGGAGAGAAACAGGTGCTGACCGTGGTCAAGATCGTGGACTTCGGCGTGTACCTCGGAAGTGATGAGGAGCGGGTGCTGCTCCCGAAAAAGCAGGTGCCGGAGGGGATCGACGTGGGAGACCCAGTGGAAGTGTTCCTCTATAAGGATTCCTCGGACCGCATGATCGCCACCACGAAGGAACCCAAAATCACTGTCGGGAAACTGGCAGTGCTTGAGGTGGCGGATGTAGGTCGCATCGGAGCCTTTCTTGACTGGGGGCTGGAGAAGGAGCTGCTCCTCCCCTTTAAGGAACAGACGGTAAAGGTGGAAAAAGGGGACCGATGCCTGGTGAGCCTCTATGTGGACAAGAGCGGGCGGCTGTGCGCGACGATGAAGGTGTACCCGATGCTGAGAACGGATTCCCCTTACAAAAAGGATGACATGGTCAGAGGCACTGTGTACGGGATAAGCAGGGAGTTCGGCGTATTCGTGGCAGTGGACAACCTGTATTCTGCCCTGATTCCCCGCAGAGAAGTGTATGGCAGGATGTATATCGGGCAGCAGGTGGAAGCGCGCGTGGCAGAGGTAAAGCCTGACGGTAAGCTGGACTTAAGCGTGAGGGGGAAGATCCCGGAGCAGATGGACGCTGACGCACGGCAGATCATGGAGCAGATCAGAAAAAACGGCGGTTTTCTTCCTTTTACGGACAAGGCAGAGCCGGAGCGCATCAAAGAGGAATTTGGCATGAGCAAAGCAGCCTTTAAGCGCGCTGTCGGAAGGCTGCTGAAACAGGGCAGGATCCTCATTGATGAAAATCAGGGAAAAATCTTGCAATCCCGGTAAAAACGGTTATAATAAGCATTAGGAGCGGACAGGCTGTCGGAGACCGTCCGTCCTTCAATAAAAAGAAAAGCATGTAAAAACGGAGAACATGTAATGAAAGTTCAGAATATCACGGATATAGAAGGCTTTTTCAAAGTTGTTAATTCCTGCGGGGGAAAGGTAGAGCTGGTGACAGGCGAGGGAGACAGGCTGAATCTGAAGTCCAAGCTGTCCCAATATGTTTCCATGGCAAGCATTTTCTCCAATGGGGAAATCCCGGAGCTGGAGGTTATTGCATATGAGAAAGAAGATGCAGATAAGCTGATCCGGTTTATGGCGGAAGGCGCGGAGTGATCATTCCGTGCAGGCACAGGACAGAATGACAAGGGCAGTTTCCGTAAAGGGAGCGGCCCTTTTGTTTTAGCTGAGGTGAGAGATGAGTTTTGTACATTTGCACGTCCATACAGAATACAGTCTGCTGGATGGCTCCAATAAGATAAAGGAATATGTTTCCAGAGTAAAAGAGCTTGGGATGGACAGCGCTGCCATCACCGATCACGGAGTGATGTACGGCGTGATCGATTTTTACCGGGAAGCCCGGCGTCAGGGGATCAACCCGATCCTGGGCTGCGAGGTCTATGTAGCGCCCAATTCACGTTTTGACCGTGAAGTGACAGGCGGGGAGGACCGCTATTATCACCTCGTTCTCCTTGCGGAGAATGATAAAGGCTATGCCAATCTCATGAAAATCGTATCAAAAGGGTTTGTGGAGGGATACTATTACAAGCCCCGTGTGGATAAAGAACTTCTGAGAGAGCATCGCGAAGGGATCATAGCGCTGAGCGCGTGTCTCGCAGGAGAGGTCCAGCGCTATATCGTGAAAGGACTTTATGACGAGGCAAAGAAGACCGCGATTGAGTACAGGGATATATTTGGGGAGGATAACTTTTTCCTCGAACTCCAGGACCACGGCATTCCCGCTCAGGCGCTGGCAAACCAGCAGCTCCTTAAGCTGTCCCAGGAGACAGGGATCGGGCTGGTGGTGACGAACGACGTCCACTACACATACGCAGAAGACGCAAAGCCCCATGACATCCTTCTCTGCATCCAGACCGGGAAAAAACTGGAAGATGAAAACCGGATGCGCTATGAGGGCGGCCAGTATTATGTGAAATCACCGGAAGAGATGGAGAAACTCTTCCCTTATGCCCGGGAGGCGCTTGAAAATACGCAGAGGATCGCGGACCGGTGTCATGTGGAGATCGAATTCGGTGTCACAAAGCTCCCGAAATATGACGTGCCGGATGGAATCACTTCCTGGGATTATCTCCAGAGGCTCTGTTATGAGGGGCTGGAAAAACGGTACGGCGAGCCCGCGGAGGAATTGAAGGAACGGCTTGCCTATGAGCTGGACACCATCAAAAATATGGGGTATGTGGACTATTTCCTCATTGTGTGGGATTTTATCAAATACGCCAGAGACCACGGCATTGCGGTGGGACCGGGGCGTGGATCGGCGGCGGGGAGCATTGTTTCCTACTGCCTGGGTATCACCACCATTGATCCGATCCGGTATCAGCTACTGTTTGAGCGCTTTCTGAATCCGGAGCGTGTGTCCATGCCGGATATTGATGTGGACTTCTGCTTTGAGCGCAGGCAGGAAGTGATCGATTATGTGGTGCGGAAATACGGTAAAGACCGCGTTGTCCAGATTGTGACTTTCGGAACACTGGCGGCCCGGGGCGTGATCCGTGATGTGGGGCGCGTCATGGATCTGCCTTATGCTTTTGTGGATTCCATTGCCAAGATGGTTCCCCAGGAGCTGAACATTACGATCGACCGGGCACTGAAAGAAAATCCGGAGCTGAGGCAGACCTATGAAAATGACGAGCAGGTGAAGACCCTCATTGACATGGCAAAGCGCCTGGAAGGACTTCCCAGACACAGCTCCATGCATGCGGCAGGGGTGGTCATCAGCCAGAAATCTGTGGACGAATATGTCCCTCTCTCCAGAGCGGCGGATGGCACGGTCACCACCCAGTTTACCATGACTACGCTCGAAGAGCTGGGACTTCTCAAGATGGATTTCCTGGGGCTCCGGACACTGACCGTGATCCAGAACGCGGTGCAGATGGCCCGGAAAAAGGCTACGGATATCGACATGGAGAAGATCGATTATGATGACCAGAAGGTGCTGGATTACATCGGAACCGGAAAGACGGACGGCATTTTCCAGCTTGAGAGCGCGGGGATGAAGAGCTTCATGAAAGAGCTTAAACCGCACAGCCTGGAGGATATCATCGCAGGGATTTCTCTGTACCGCCCGGGCCCGATGGATTTTATTCCCCAGTATATCAAAGGGAAAAACGACGCGTCTTCCATTACCTATGACTGCCCCCAGCTTGAGCCGATCCTCGAGCCGACCTATGGATGTATCGTGTATCAGGAACAGGTCATGCAGATCGTGCGCGACCTGGCAGGATATACGCTGGGAAGGAGCGACCTCCTTCGGCGTGCCATGTCAAAGAAAAAAGGGGATGTCATGCAGAAGGAACGTCAGATTTTTGTCTACGGAGATGAAGAGACAAATGTTCCGGGCTGTGTGAAGAACGGCATCGATGAAAAGACAGCGAATAAGATTTACGATGAGATGATCGATTTCGCAAAGTATGCATTTAACAAATCCCATGCTGCGGCGTATGCGGTAGTGGCATATCAGACGGCATGGCTGAAATATTATTATCCGGTAGAGTTCATGGCGGCGCTCATGACATCTGTCATCGAAAATCCGTCCAAGGTGGCAGAATACATTTATACCTGCCGGCAGATGGATATCCAGATCCTGCCGCCGGACATCAACAAGGGGGAGGCGGATTTTTCCGTTGACGGCGGGAATATCCGTTACGGACTTGCCGCAATTAAGAGCATCGGTCGTCCGGTCGTCCAGGCGGTGATCGAAGAGAGAAAAGCCTTCGGGCCGTTCCAGAACCTGGAGGATTTCATCACCCGGATGTCATCTAAGGAGAACCTTAATAAGAGGGTAATCGAGAATCTGATTAAGGCTGGGGCTCTTGATACGCTGGGCGGTACTAGAAAGCAGTTCATGAGCATTTATATCCAGATCGTAGACCATGTCAGCCAGGAGAAGAAATATTCCATGTCCGGACAGATGAGTCTTTTTGACTTTGTGGGAGAGGAAGAGAAGTCGGATTTTCAGATCCGGATGCCGGATGTGGGAGAGTACTCCAAGGAAAATCTGCTTGCATTTGAGAAGGAAGTGCTGGGAATCTACATCAGCGGACACCCTCTGGAAGAGTATGAGGAACGATGGAAGAAAGTCATTTCTGCCACTACGCTGGATTTTCAGCCGGATGAGGAGACCGGGCAGACTAAGGTGCACGACGGTGCGAAAGAGATCATCGGAGGGATGATCACAGATAAGACGGTCAAGCATACAAGGACGAACCAGATGATGGCGTTTGTCACGGTGGAAGATCTTCTCGGGACAGTCGAAGTGGTCGTGTTTCCGAGAGATTATGAGAGCAACAGGGAGTTTCTTGAAGTGGACCGAAAAGTATTCATACGCGGACGCGTGTCTGAAGAGGACGAGAAAGCGAGCAAGCTGATCTGTGAGAAGGTAATCCCCTTCGAGCGGACGAAGAAAGAGCTGTGGCTTCAGTTCCCGGACAAGGAGACCTTCCTCGACGAAGAGCAGATCGTGTATGGGTATCTGGCGGGCTCGGAAGGGGATGACGAAGTCGTGATATACTGTGCGAAAGAGCGGGCCATCAAGCGCCTTCCGGGGAACAGGAATATTCAGATCAGCCCCCAGATTTTGAGCCGGCTGATGAATCATTTTGGGGAGACCCGGGTAAAAGTGGTGGAAAAAGCTATTGAAAACCACTTCTAAATAATGTAGAATAATTTCGAAATTGTTAAAAAATCCGCAATTTGAGGTTTGGCAGTTATCTGACTTTGACTTTTAAGGAAAGGTGGAAAAAATCATGGCAGAGAACAATATGGTTGACAAAGAAAGATATTTGGACGAGATCGAGGACAGCATCCGGACGATCGGTGTCCTGACCAGCGGGGGAGATGCGCCAGGCATGAACGCTGCGATCCGTGCCGTTGTGAGGAGAGCGCTTTCAAAAGGGCTGAAAGTGAGAGGCATCCGCAGAGGATATCACGGACTCCTTAAGGAAGAGATCATCGATCTCTCCGCGCGTGACGTGTCAGACATAATCCAGCGTGGCGGAACGGTCCTCCAGACTGCCCGCTGTAAATCAATGCGTACAGAAGAGGGACAGCAGAAGGCGGCGGCGATCTGTAAGAAGTATGGCATTGACGGTCTGGTAGTGATCGGAGGCGACGGTTCGTTTGCAGGAGCTCAGAAGCTGGCGAACCTGGGGGTAAACACGATCGGTGTGCCGGGAACGATCGACCTGGACATTGCATGTACAGATTACACGATCGGATTCGATACAGCGGTGAATACTGCTATGGAAGCGATCGACAAGGTGCGCGATACATCCACATCCCATGAGAGATGCAGTGTTATTGAGGTTATGGGGCGTGACGCAGGATATCTGGCTCTGTGGTGCGGTATCGCCAACGGCGCGGAGCGTATCCTGATGCCGGAAGAGCAGGATTTTGATGAGAAGACTCTGATCGAAGACATTATGGAAAATAAAAAACGTGGCAAGAAGAATTACATCATCATCAATGCCGAGGGTATCGGAGATTCTATTAATATGGCGAAGAGGATCGAGGCGGCTACCGGCATCGAGACGAGAGCGACGATCCTGGGGCACATGCAGCGCGGCGGAAGCCCGACGTGTAAGGACAGAGTATACGCATCTGTCATGGGAGCAATGGCTGTGGACCTTCTCTGCCAGGGCAAGACAAACCGCGTAGTCGGATACAAGAGCGGCGAGTTTGTTGATTATGATATTGAGGAAGCTCTTGCGATGAAGAAAACGATTTCCGAGTATCAGTATAACATTGCAAAATCACTGGCGATCTAAGGAGCAGAACGTGAGTATGAAAAACAGGAATACAGCGCCTGTGGGCGTGTTTGATTCCGGAGTGGGCGGGCTGACGGTGGTGAGAGAGATCGCCCGTCAGCTCCCTGATGAAAATATCATATATTTTGGAGATACCGCCCGTGTCCCCTACGGAAGCAAATCCCAGAATACGATCATCCGTTTTTCGGAGCAGATCATCCGTTTTCTTAAGACAAAACACGTAAAGGCGATCGTCATTGCCTGTAATACGGCCAGCGCGCTGGCTCTGGACGCGGTGAGGGATGAATTCGACATTCCGGTCATGGGGGTGGTGATCCCCGGCGCGAGGGCGGCAGTGGAGGCTACCAGAAACCGGAAGATCGGGGTCGTGGGAACAGACGCGACTGTACAGAGCGGCATGTATACGAAAGTCATCCATGAGATGGCGTCGGATGTCACTGTTATCGAGAAAGCGTGTCCGCTTTTTGTGCCATTGGTGGAAGAGGGATTCAAGGAACATGTTGTTACCCGGGAGGTCATCGAGTATTATCTGGAGTCCATGAGAAATACGGATATCGATGCGATGATCCTGGGATGTACCCATTATCCGCTTCTGCGTTCCAAAATCCGGGATTACCTTGGCGAAAAAATACAGATCGTCAATCCGGCATATGAGACGGCAATGGATCTGAAGGAGCTTCTTCGTGAACAGAACATGGAAAATGGCGGAGCGACTTCGGAGCACAGCAGATACTCTTTTTATGTGAGCGATGCGGCGGAAAAGTTCAGAAAGTTCGCGAACACGGTGATGCCGTTTGACGTGCCGACAACAAATGTAGTAAATATTGAAGAATATTAGGCTCACTGCCCAGACAGGGCTTAGGGGCCGGAACAGAGAATGGAAATGACAAAGGACGTATTAGTCAGTATTTCAGGAAAACACATTGATATCATGAATGACCCTTCCGAAGGGTATGAGACCGGGGATGATGAGATTGAAGTCGTTACCCCGGCAAATTATTACTGCCGGAACGGAAAGCACTATATTATCTATGACGAAGTGCTCGAAGGGGTGGCGGGCACGGTCAGGAACAAGATCAAGATTACGGGAACCGATGTGGTTGAGATCATGAAGAGCGGTTTGTCCAGCTCTCACATGGTTTTTGAAAAAAATAAGAAAAACCTTACATATTACAAGACTCCATACGGACAGATGCTCGTTGGAGTCAATACAAGAAATATGGAAATCCGTGTGGAGGACGACAAGATCGGCGTGCAGGTAGATTACGAGCTTGACGTAAATCACGAGCCTCTGGCTGACTGCAAGATCAAAATGAACATCATGTCCAAAGACAGCAGGGAGTTTTCCGTTCTTAGCTGATGGGATAAAGAGCTGATGATCAGATAAAGACCTGGATAAAGAGATCGTCCCCGGCAGGCGCGCATCTTGATGCACCTGTCGGGGACGGCCATTTATACTGCATGCACAGAAGTCCGGTTTACCGCTTGAAGAATCCTTTCTTTTTCTGCGGCGGTTCAATAGAGCCGCCTCGGACACTCTTGATCTCGGTTATGTAGAGACCGCTTACGACAGCTTTGATCTCTTTTTTTACCGGTAAGACTTCGAATACTTTGTTCTCGCACATAAGTGTCATGATTCTTGGACCGATCTTTGCCTTTACTACCGGAATCTTTGTGCGCCGCAGATATTTCGGTGTACTTTCAATAACTGAGGCGGGAAGCCCGGATTCTTTTAGTTTCATTTTCTTTTTATCAATAATAAGCATACTGACCACCTGTGCGGCAGCCTCCATCTGTTCTCTCTGTGCTACCTGCTTTTTTTCAGCCTTCTTTCCGAAAATATACAGAGCGACTAATGCGATGATCAGTACTACGAAAATGACGATCAGTACAATGGTT
The DNA here is from genome assembly GCA_944383695.1 of uncultured Mediterraneibacter sp. GTDB lineage: Bacteria > Bacillota > Clostridia > Lachnospirales > Lachnospiraceae > Mediterraneibacter. Next base: position 63,412 of record CALWQP010000009.1, on the reverse strand, counting down.
AATGGATTCACGATATAATCCTCCTAAATCATAGTTTTCCGCTTTTGCGCAACTAGTATTGTAACATTGTTTTTGGACAAGTGCAAGCAAATCCGGTACATTTCGGCAGATGGCAGCCCGGTGCATTTCGAAAGGCGGCAGAGGACATTCAGAATCGGCATACGAATCACATTCGGCACATTTAGGGTTTACTTTTCGAGGGGGGAGCAGGTATACTGTTATAGTAGCGTTTCTGCGCAGGTGTATCCCGCGCGTGGGACGGTGGCCTTTCTCCGGCAGGGAGAGGGGCGGATACAAAAGGAGTTTTTTTATGGCAGAAATGATTTGGAACGGAGTGATGACGGTCTATAATTTTATCATGGACAACATTGTCATCATCAATGTCCTCTTTGCGCTTATCATAGTGTTTTTCCAGAGGAGATCTCCGCAGACGGTCTGGACATGGCTGCTTCTGCTGTATTTTATACCAATCCTTGGGTTTATCCTGTATCTGGTCATCGGACAGGATTTTCACAAGAGCAGGATGTTCAAGGCAAAAGAGATCGAGGGTGAGCTGAAATATGCGGTGCGCCGGCAGGAGGAGACAATCTACCGGAAAAGGCTGAGGCTGTCAAATCCGGAGATGGCGAGGTTTAAAGACCTGATCCTCTATAATCTGGAGGCAGGCGAGGCGGTGTTGACCGATAATAACGATATCAGGATCTATACGGATGGGAAGGCAAAATTCCGGGCGCTTCTCGATGAGATGCGTCAGGCAAAGCGTTATATCCATGTGCAGTATTACATCATCCGCAACGATGAACTGTGGCAGGAGATTGAGAAGGTCCTCATACAGAAAGTGCATGAGGGTGTGGAAGTGCGCGTCCTGTTTGACAGCATGGGCTGCCGCACGATGAAGAACAAAGACTGGGAGCGTCTGGAAAGGGAAGGCATTGAAGTCGCGGAATTCTTCCCCGCGCTTTTAGGAAAGCTGCAGCTCCGGGTGAACTACCGGAATCACAGAAAAATCGTGGTCATTGACGGTCGGATCGGATTCGTCGGTGGCTTTAATGTGGGAAGAGAGTACCTTGGAAGAGATAAGAAATTCGGTTACTGGAGGGACACGCATCTGTGTATCGAGGGCGCGGCAGTGACTTCTCTGGCAGTGCGGTTTGTCCTGGACTGGAATTATGCGTCCAAGGAAAACCTGTTCCTTGAGGATAAGCTGTTTGAAATCCCGGAATATGTGAGAAAAGGCCGGGATCCGGTACAGATCATATCCAGCGGACCGGACTCGCAGATAAAGACGATCCATGACAATTACCTGAGGCTGATCCACAGTGCGAAGGACCATGTCTATATCCAAACACCGTATTTTATACCGGACGAATCCATACTGGATGCGCTGAAGATTGCCAGCAGGTCTGGCATAGACGTACGCATTATGGTGCCGTGCAAGCCGGATCATCCGTTTGTCTATTGGGCGACGTATTCTTACATAGGAGATATGGTCGCGGCAGGGGCAAAGTGCTATGTATATAACAACGGTTTCCTTCATGCAAAGACATTGAGCGTGGACGGAATGGTGGCGTGTGTGGGCACGGCAAACATGGATATCCGGAGCTTTGGGCTGAACTTTGAGGTCAACGCGGTGATCTACAGCGAACGGACCGTACAGAGGCTGGAGCGGGCGTTTGAAAATGACATGACGCAGTGTACTCACGTAACGAGAAAGGTCTATGATGAGAGAAGCCTGATCATCAGAGGAAAAGAACAGTTCTCCAGGCTGCTGTCTCCGCTGCTGTAACAGGAATGGGGCAGGAAGACGGCGGAGGACAAACTGAAAAGGTCCGAAAAGCGACCGTAAAAAAGATTATCAGAACCGGTGGGATATCCTGCCGGAACAGATAAAAAATAACAGATAAGAAGAGGAGAAAAGTAATGAAGAAAAAAATTATGACAATGATGCTTGCTGCAGTCGTGGCGGGAACACTTGCGGGATGCAGCGGAGAGCTGTCCAATGAATATGTGACAGTGAAGCAGTACAAGGGGCTGGAAGTGTCTCAGGTGGAGCAGACGGAAGTGACGGATGAGCAGATTGAGCAGACGATCCAGACGAACCTTCAGGCAACGGCTGAGAAAGTTGCGATCACAGACCGCGCAGCAGAGATGGGGGACTGGGTAAATATTGACTTCACAGGATATCTGGACGGCGTGGCGTTTGAAAACGGTTCAGCGCAGGCTCAGGACCTTCAGCTCGGTTCAGGCGGATATATCGGCGCCTCGGGGGATTATGCAGGATTTGAAGAGCAGATCGCAGGGCACCAGACTGGAGAAGAATTTAACATTACGGTTCAGTTCCCGGAGGATTACACTGCGGACATGGCAGGCAAAGTGGCAGACTTCCATATCGTGCTCAATGAGATTTATACAGAAAACGTTCCGGAACTGACAGATGAATGGGTTCAGTCAAACACTGAGGACTTTGAGACAGTGGACCAGTACAGGGAAGACCTCAGAAAACAGATGGAAGATCAGGCGGAAGAGTCTGTGAAGACACAGCTGAAGAGTTCCGTACAGTCCGCTCTGCTGGAGAACATTGATGTGAAAAAATATCCCGAGGATGTCGTCAATGAGCAGATCGAACAGATGGAAACATATTATACACAGATGGCGTCTATGTACGGCGTTGATCTGACAGAATTTATCGAGACATACCTTCAGACGACAGAAGACGATTTTAATGCCCAGCTCAAAGAAACAGCACAGCAGACAGCGGCTTTAGAGCAGGCTTTGAAACTGATCGCTGAGAGACACCGCCTGGAACCGTCTGAAGAAGAATATGAAGAGAAGATCAAAGAGTATGCGGAACAGGCCGGCATGGATGATGTGGAGGCATATAAAGAGCAGGTGGGAGAAGATGTGCTTAGAAACTCGATCCTTGCCGATGCTGTGACAGATTATCTTGTGGAAGAATGCGTTCAGGTAGAGGAGAGCGATACGGCGCAGTAAGCTTTAAATCATATCAAAGGAGGGGCATGGGATGAAACTGGAAAATGACAGACTTTGTGTGGAGATCACAGAGCAGGGGGCAGAAGTGACGAGGATCTATGACAAAAAAAGGGACACAGAGCTTCTGTGGGATGCTGACCCCAAATACTGGCAAAGGCATTCCCCGGTCCTGTTCCCGAATGTTGGAAAGACATACCGAAACACGGTGCGGATCGACGGAACACAGTATCCCACTTCCCAGCATGGATTCGCAAGGGATAACCGGTTCAAATGTGTCAGGGAAACACCGGATGCAGTCTCTCTCCTGTTTTCTTCCAATGAGGAGACAAAGGAAGTATATCCCTTTGATTTTGACCTGATCATCACCTATAAGCTGGAAGGCAGATCGCTGGTTGTAACATGGGAGGTGCTCAACACCGGGGATGAGGAAATGTTCTTTACGATCGGCGGGCATCCCGCATTCCGATTTGCCGGGCTGGATGAGGCCAAATCTGATTACATGCTGAAGTTCCCGGAAAAAGAGTCACTGGACTATATCCTTGTAAACATTGCCGAGGGAGCGGCGGATACTGCCAGGGTGTATAAGCTGGACCTGAAGGATGGATGCTGCCGGATGGCGGAAGAGATGTTTGCCAACGACGCGCTGATCTTTGACAACGGACAGATCAGCGAAGTATGGATCTGCCACGGAGACGGTACGCCGCGCGTGGGAATGAAGTGCGAAGGATTCCCGAACTTTGGGATCTGGTCCGTGAAGGACGCTCCGTTTGTCTGCCTGGAGCCATGGATGGGCAGATGCGATGACGTCGGATTTGATAAGGAGCTTTCTGAGAAGCCCAATGTCAACAAAGTGCCGGCAGGCGGGAAATTCGAACAGAGCTATACTGTCATAGCCGGAGAATGATCCGACCAATGATATTTAACGATTTTATGACATAAGGAAATTTAGCGAGCCGGGCGGGTTGTCTGTCCCTTTTTCTAAAAGGGCGACCAGCCCGGCTATTGTTTCTTCTATTTCTTCCTGCTCCAAAGGACCAATGATCAGAAAGCACAAAAAAGAGAGAAAAAATCCGGTTTATTTTGATGGTGGCGCAAGTTGACCGACTGTCGGAAAGGTGATAATCTAACGGAAGAAAGAATATGACCAGCGGTTGGAAAATGGCGAATCTGGTCAAGAAGGAGGAAGTTATGACATACGCAGAAATGTTTGCAAAAGTAAAGGGGATGCTGATGGATGCCGATGTGAGCGATATCTACGAGCACCTGGCATATCAGTTCAATATCACCGGAGAGGCGGAAGGGATCTTTTACGCAGAGGTAAAAGAAGGAAAGCTTTATGTAGAGCCCTATGAGTATTTTGACCGCGACGCGATGTTCACTTGCACAGCGGAAACACTGTTCAAGATTGCGGACGGAAAGACAGATCCGATACTGGCAGTAACACTTGGAAAACTGAAAGTAGAAGGAAATATCGATAAGGCGCTGAAACTGAAGGAGCTGATCAACAGCAAGAAAGGGAAAAAGAAAGAAAAGAAGTAATATAGATGTTTTGCGGCAGCTCCCGGCAGAGGGGCAGAAACGGAGACAGTATGAAAGGAGTATTTAAGGGCGCGGCGCTCCTGGCCGGCCTGCTGGCAGCGGCAGAGGCAGGAGCCACAGCATATTTCTACAGAAGGACAATGATCCGCTCGAATGCGAAGACTGAACGTACGATGAAGATGTCAGGCGTGGACTGGCAGAAATACCTTCCCATGATGAAGGAGCGAAGAGAGTGGATGGTGGAACAGCCCCACGAGGATGTGTGGATCACTTCCCACGACGGACTGAAGCTCCACGGTACATATTTCAAGGGGGCAGAAGGCGATAAAGCGGTGATCTGCTTTCATGGGTACACGAGCCAGGGACTGAATGATTACGGCAGCCTTTCCCATTATTACCTGAAGCGCGGCTACCGGATGCTGCTCATTGATGAGCGCGCCCATGGGCAGAGCGAGGGTCAGCATATTGGTTTCGGCGTTATGGACCGTCTGGATGGAAAACGCTGGGTGGAATGGATGGTGGAAAAGGCCGGGGAGGACGTGCAGATCCTGCTCCATGGGAATTCCATGGGCGGAGCCACTGTACTCATGATGAGCGGCCTGAGTCTTCCGTCTCAGGTGAAAGGGATCATTTCAGACTGTGCGTTTACCTCCATGAAGGATGTGTTCACTCATGTGCTTCACAGTATGTACCATATCCCGGCCTTTCCGATCATACAGATCGCAAGCCGGATCAACAGGAAAAAGGTTGGATACGGTCTCGACGACTGCAATTCTGCGAGAGAAGTACAGAAGGCAAAAGTCCCGGTCTTATTTATCCATGGGGATAAGGATGTTTTTGTCCCATGCTGGATGACGGAGGAGGCATATAAAAACTGTGCATCCCCGAAGATAAAGCTGATCGTGAAAGACGCGGGTCATGGAGAGAGCTACTATAAGGATACAGAAGGTTATGAGAGAGCCATGGATTCATTTATAGGAGGAGTCATAAAATGATGAAGACAAGGAAGGGATACAAAGTGTATCCTCTGACAGTAGCACAGAAGTTCCACCTGTACTATCTCCCGCACTGTCCCAGCGCGGCGGTCCTGAACATAGGCACCAGCCTGACCATAGAGGTGGAGATTGACTGGGAGGTGTTAAAGCAGTCGGTCAATAAAGCGTATGAAAGATGCGAGGGCATGCGCGTCCGTTTCGCGAAAGACAAGGAAGGAAACTATTATCAGTATGTCGTAAAGCATGAAGAGCAGGACATCGAGTTCGTTGATTTTACAGGAAAGACGATGGAAGAGGCTGAGGAAACGATGAAGGAGTGGACAAGAGTTCCCTTCAGGATGGAGGATGCCCAGCTCACCAGGATTGTCATGATAAAGATGCCGGATGGGTTCAGCGGCGTATATTTCCTCGGGCATCACATGATCGTGGACGCTCAGTCTCTGATCGGATTTTTGAAAGATATCATCGAGCTGTACTGTAATGCCAAATATGAAGGCGTCCCATATCCCAAAGATATGTGTTCCTACATCGAGCAGATCCAGAAAGACCTGGCGTACGAGTCGGGAAGCGGGGCGCAGCAGAGAGACCGGGCATTCTTTGAAAAGGAGATCGCGTCCTCTGAGCCCATCTTTAACGGTCTCCGGGGCACGGACAAACTGGAAGCCGCCCGGGAGATGTTCAAGAACCCGGACCTGCGCACCGCATTCAGTGCTTCTGACAGTACGGAGTCCGCACTGGATATCTTCCATCTGGAAGGCGAGCCCACCCAGCGCCTGATGGAGTTCTGCGAGAAGTATCATGTATCGCTTGCGTGCCTGCTTCTGATGGGACTGAGAACGTATTTCCAGAAAATGAACGGACACGACGATGTGTCTATCAATAATGCGATCGCAAGGCGCGCAACGCTGAAGGAAAAGAAATCCGGCGGCACAAGGATCCATTCCTTTCCCTTCCGCACGATCTTCCCGGAGAGTATGAAGTTCATTGACGGGATCTATGCGATCCGCGACAAGCAGAACGAGATATTCCGCCATGCGAACTATGATCCGACAGAATATTTCGCACAGCGTGCAAAGACTTATCCGCAGCCACATGCAGGTCTTACATATGAACAGATGTCCCTCACTTATCAGCCGTTGACCCTGAAAGAGAAAGGCCTAGATCAGCTCGGCGATATCCGTTATAACACGAAATGGTATCCCAACGGCATATGCCCCCAGGGAATGTACCTGACTGTAATGCACCGCCCGGAGGACAATGGGCTGGATTTCAATTTTGAGCATCAGGTGAAAGCAGTGTCAAGAGAAGATCTGGAGTATCTGTATTATTATCTGTGCAAGATCATGTTCAAGGGCGCGGAGAATCCTGACCTGACCATCGGGGAAATCATAAGGCTGGTTTAACATCCGTGTATGCGAATGATAAAAGGGCCGGAAACCTGTTCTGACCCTGTCTGTGTGAAATGAGAATAAAAGGAGAACGATCATGTTTGAGAAATTAGTAAATATCATCTGCAACTATGTGGAAGTAGAGCCGGGGGACATTCATCCGGAGTCCCGGTTCATGGAAGATCTCGGATTCACCTCTTTTGACTTTATGAGCATGCTCGGAGAGATTGAGGATGAGTTTGATGTGGAAGTGGAGCAGACAGAGGCTGCCGGTATCCGTACAGTCCAGGAAGCTGTTGATTATCTTGAGAAGCTGGTGTGATCTGTCCGGCAGGCGTACGGTTTGGCCAATGGCGCGTGCTGAACAGTTATAAAATGTAAGATAGAGAAAGGATTGGGGAAATATGCTTTTCAGTACAGTTCGTCAGATTCTGGCCAATACAGAGAAAAAGTATGGGCCGGAGGATGCGGTCCGCTATAAAGTAAGTAAGAATGAAATCGAATCAAAAACCTATACACATCTTAAAGAGGACAGCGAAAGCTTCTCAAATGTACTGAAAGATCTCGGCGAGAAGGGAAAGCACATCGCGGTCATCGGAATGACCTCCTATGCATGGCTTGTGGCGTACTTCGGCACAGTCAACAGCGGCAGCGTAATCGTGCCGCTGGATGTGAACCTTCCGGCGGAGGATGTGTGCGATCTTATCGACCGTTCAGATTCCACTGTACTCGTATATGATGAGGTGAGAAAGGATGTGGCAGCGATCGCGAAGGACCGCTGCCCTCAGCTTAAGACTCTGATCTCCATGCAGCAGGAAGAGCATGATGATCATGCATATGGTTACTGGAAGCTGCTCGGAGAACATAGAGGGGCCTTTGAGTATGAACCGCAGCCGGATCAGCTCTGCACCATCATGTTTACATCCGGCACCACAGGCAAGAGCAAGGGAGTCATGCTGACACACAGAAATGTGGCGGAAAACGCCACCTGCCTTGACATGAAGATTCCGGAGCGTACGGTCATTATGACTGTGCTCCCGATTCACCATGCATACTGTCTGAGCATGGACATCCTGAAAGGAGTCTCCCTGGCGGCTGTCATCTGCATCAATGATTCCCTGATGCGCGTGGCAAAAAATATCAAACTCTTTAAGCCGGAGATGATACTGATGGTCCCGCTGATGATCGAGACCATGGCCAGGAAGCTGGAGGAAGCATCCCTCCTTCCGGCGAAGATCGTGAAGAGCCAGGTGTTCGGAAAACAGTTCCACACGATCTGCAGCGGCGGGGCGTATCTGGACCCGTCCTATATTGAGATGTTTAAGAAATATGACATCACCATCCAGCAGGGCTATGGCATGACCGAGTGCTCCCCGGTCATCAGCATCTCCCAGAGCTGGAATATCCGCAGCGATTCCGTGGGGCAGCTCGTGCCGAACTGCCAGGCAAAGACCGTGGACGGTGAACTTTGGGTAAAAGGGAGCAGCGTCATGCAGGGGTATTATAAGATGCCGGAAGAGACGGCGGAGACACTGGAGGACGGATGGCTCAAGACCGGAGACCTCGGATATGTGGATGAAGAGGGATTCGTCTATCTGACCGGAAGGAAGAAGAACCTGATCATCACGAAGAACGGAGAGAACGTTTCCCCGGAAGAACTGGAAAACGCACTGAGCGCGAACCGCCTTGTGGGCGAGGTGCTTGTTCGTGAAAATCAGGGCGTGATCGAAGCAGAAATCTATCCGGACCAGGACTATGTGAAAAAGAAAAGGATCAAAGACGTGCGCGCGAAGCTGCAGGAGGTTATCGATGAGTATAACAGGACGGCGGCTCCACAGAAAAAGATATACAGCCTGGTTGTCAGAGATACGGAGTTTGAGAAGACTACCACAAGGAAGATCAAAAGATTCTGACAATTGGGATGCATCATATAAATGTCCATCTGAGGCAATCGCTTCGGATGGATATTTTTTTGGTAGAAATGACGATAAACAATGGAAACTGGCCCATTTCAGCGGTAGAAAAAATGGGATATTGAGCAAAATGGCAAAATAAAAAAATGGGAGGAGTAAGAATTTACTTCTTTTTGTATGATTGTTATAATTGAGACAGCGCAAAAATGTGCAGATCAGGTAAAGGCTAAAGGAGGAAAGAGCGTGAAAAAGACAGAGAGGAAGAATACAAGGCGGATTTTGGCAGTCCTGCTGGCATTCGCCATGTTGGCGGGGAGTCTCGGACTTCTCCCGCAGGTCCGGGCAGAAGCCGCGGAAGGGGACGAGATAATTTATGAAATCTATCCCACGCCCCACGACATCACGTATGAAGAAGGGGAGGGCTGGGTCATCCGCAGCGAGGTGAATGTTGTTTATGACACGACCATTGATGACGCGACAAAGAACCGGCTGACTGAGATTCTTGAGTCGAAAGGAAAGACGGTCACCACATCTTCTGAAAAGAAAGACGGTGTGACGAATGTTTTTGTCGGTACATACGGCTCCGGTGAATCTGCGGGCAGTTATATCGCGGATACATACAGCCCCGATGAGGCTATTTTCGGCGAATACGGCGGACACTATGTCCGTTCCTCGAAAGACGAGATCTGTATCCTGGGCAGGGATACGGACGCGGTGTTTTATGGGATCACGTCACTGAAGCATATCTTCAGCCAGATGGACGGCTCCACGATCCGCAGCTTTGAGATCAGGGATTATGCGGATACACAGACGAGAGGGTTCATCGAGGGATATTATGGGATACCGTGGTCTAACGAAGACAGGATCTCCCTCATGAAGTTCGGCGGGGAATTTAAGATGACGGCCTACGTGTTCGCGCCGAAAGACGATCCTTATCATACCAACAAGTGGAGAGAACTGTATCCGGATGAGGAACTGGAAGGCATTAAAGAGATGGTGGCCGCGGGAGCGGCGTCCAAGTGCCGCTTCGTCTGGACGGCACATCCGTTTATGGGCGGATTTAATGCCAATAATGTAGAAGGTGAGATCGCTTCACTCCTGGATAAGTTCGAGCAGCTGTACAGCGCAGGCGTCCGCCAGTTCGGCGTGCTGGGCGATGATGTGGGAAGCCTGAACAAGGAGATCGTCATTCAGGTGATGACAGCCGTGGTAGAGTGGGGAAAAGAAAAAGGTGATGTGCTCGATCCGGTATTCTGCCCGGCAGGATATAACCATTCCTGGCAGGGAGACTATTCAGAGCTTAACACTTACGATGCGGGCTTCCCGGAGGAAGTCCAGATATTCTGGACAGGCGAGGCAGTGTGCAAGCCTGTGGAGCAGGCTACACTGGATCATTTCCGCAGACACAATACAACAGGCGGCTCGGAACGCCGCGCTCCGCTGTTCTGGCTCAACTGGCCTGTAAATGATATCAACAATGGGCGTCTCTTGATGGGAAAAGGAAGCCTTCTCTATACAGATATCAATGTGGATGACATAAAAGGTGTTGTGACGAACCCCATGCAGGAAGCGGAGGCATCCAAGGTGGCGCTTTTTGCTGTGGCAGACTATGCATGGAATGTGAAGGCTTTTGATGACGACCAGAGCTGGGCGGATTCCTTTAAATACATCGAGCCTGATGCAGCAGAAGAACTGCATATACTGGCAAAACATATGTCAAATCCGCAGCCGAACAACCATGGTCTCGTGCTGGCAGAGTCGGAGGAACTGCAGCCGCTGATCACGGAGTTTAAAAACGCGCTTACCGGCGGAACTTCCATTGCGGACAGCGGCGCCAGGCTGATGGAAGAGATGGATGTGATCATCAATGCATGCAGCGCCTTCCATGCGAACAGCCAGAATGAGAATCTGAAAGAAGAGGTCAAGCCGTTTACAGATTCCCTGAGCAGCCTTGCGACATCCATCAAAGCGTACGCCGCGGCAGCCATTGCCATGGAAAATAACAGCATGGCGGAGGCGTATGAGCAGTATACACAGGGGCAGGCTGCATTTACAAGCAGCCGGAATTGTAAGAAACAGGGGATTTCCGGAATGGTAGTAGTCAGCCCGGGCTCTACCCATCTGATTCCGCTGGCTGAGACGATCCAGGAGGCTATCGGAAATGACATCAACGATTATGTGCTGGGAGGCGAAGGGTTGAAGTTGACGGCGTCATCCAGCTTCAGCAGTTTTTACAATGGAAAGATCGAGAATATCATAGATGGGGACGATGGGACGTTTGCATGGTATGGAGACTATGCGGCCAGAGACCAGTATTTCCAGGTGGATCTGAGCGTTCCGGCAACGATTTACGGCGTGGATATCCTGAATGGGACCACAAGTAAGCCCCAGGACACCTTCTATACAGCGAAACTTCAGTATACATCAAATGGGACAGACTGGAACGACGTGGTCCAGAATGCAGAATATACAGGTTATCAGGAAAGGGTCTCTGTAAACAATATTAAGATCGATAATGTCGTCGCGGTGCGCTATATCTGTACTGTGGCGAAGTCAGATACTGACACAAATCCAAAGTGGCCGGCAATGAGGGAATTCAAACTGGCGTTTGAGCCGGACACAGGGGCGCCGGAGTTCACAAGCGAAGTGATCCGCACGACAGATGGGTGGACTGTGTACAGCGGTTCCGAAGGAAACGCTATTGATGGAAGCGACAGTACCAGCGTCCACTACAATGTCAGACAGAATGATACCGCCAATAAAGATTCTATGATCGCAGGAGATTACTTTGGCGTGAAGCTGAGTCAGCCGATCACCCTCGGAAGTATACGTATATTTCAGGCGCCAAATGCTTCAAGTAATGATTATATGAAAAATGCCACACTTCAATACTCTTTGGATGGAACGGACTGGAAGGATATTGAAACTTACAACGAACAGCGGGAAATCGATATTGACCTGTCGGATCGGAATATCGAAGCCCAGTATGTACGTCTGAAAAATAATGCATATCAGCATAACTGGTTCGGTATCCGTGAATTTGAAGTAAATGCGAAAATCGTTCACAATGGGACCGCATATACAAACGTAGATAAATATATCTCGCTTCCGGCAGACTACCTGGACGACAGCGCGGCTCTCGTTCCGGCTGAAAATATAACCCTTGGAGCGGATGAATATATCGGACTGAAGCTGGACCGCATACATGAACTGGATACGATCACTTCAACGGTGACAGGCGATGCATTGACACTTCAGACTTCTATTAACGGACATGAGTGGGAGACAGTTACGGCAGGGCAGCAGACGGATAAAAATGCAAGGTACATCCGGCTGATCAATTTGACTGACAGTGAGGTGACAGCGGACATCGCAGAGCTTTCCGTGACGACTGTGGAGGTCTATGAGAAATCGATGGCCTCGAATGAGCTGGGCGCCCTGTACGGAGCAGGAAATAATCCTTTGGCGCTGTTCGACGGCGACCGGACAACATTTGTATGGTTTGGCGCAGAGCAGAGAGCCGGAAAAGCTACAGTTTATGATCTGGGACAGGAGATCACCCTGGATAAGTTGAAGATCGTGTGCGGAGACAGTGACAACGACTATCCGAGATATATGAGGATTTCCGTGTCGACGGATAATCAGAAGTGGACATCTGTTCTTGAGATTGGAAGGGCAGAAGGAGAAGCGGACACAATCACAGGAAGCCTTCCGGTACACGAAGTGTCATGGAACACAAAATCGGCAGAGGGCATCAGTCAGCAGGCGCGCTATATCAAGCTGGAAGTGACAAAGAATGACAGTCACTGGCTGAAGATCAATGAACTGGAGATCAACGACGGCGAGTATCTCCCCACAGTGAATGACCCTACATACGAGAGTGATGTGCAGGACACACCTGATGGGAAATACGCTTATATGTCTGACTCGGATCTTTCCACGATGTTTGTCCCGGCAGAAGATACAGGCTCCCTGATCTATCATCTGTCCGATGACACGACAAAGGCAAATTCAGTGAAGGTCATCCAGAACAGCAGCGCCCTTTCCAATGCCGCGGTGTCTGTGAGGACACTGGGTGCCCCGGATGGCTGGACAGCGCTGGGAATCCTTTCGCAGACGATCAGCGAATTCATCATGCCTGATGACACCTGCATTCTTGATGTGAAGCTCGAATGGGAGGGTGTGACCCCGAATATTGTTGAACTGGCGGCAGGGACAAAGACATATGAGACTGTAAATAAAGACAAGCTGAATGCGCTTCTGGGATCTCCGGCAGACACATCGGGCTGGACGGCAGACACGAAGGCGGCATATGACGCGGCATATAAAGTGGCAGAGGCGCTTAAGGACAATGCCAATGCTTCACAGGAGACTGTGGACAGCGCGGTACAGGCACTCCAGAACGCTTTGGATGCTCAAGCCATAAAAGGCGATGCGTCACAGGTGCAGGATGCTGTAAACAATGCTCTGACAGCGGAGGCAGACTATACGTCATCCACATGGAGAGCATATCAAAAAGCAGTCAATGCGGCTAAAAATGCACTCAATGATCCGGCAAATATCAGTGTGGATATGGTAAATGAGCTCCTTGCCGAGATTCAGTCTGCTAAAGACGCTCTGGTATACAACCCAACGGCCAGAGAAGAGGCAGGGCTGCTTGCAGAGGACGTAAAGGCATTTACAGACAGTGTGACAGAGCCGGAGAAACTCTATACAGTGAACTCCTATAAGGCTCTGGCAGACGCACACGGAGCGCTTAACGATGTATTTACAGCAAATGAGACTGAGGCGCAGGCGCCCGATGTATTCCGGACAGCATCTGAAAATCTCAGGACTGCATGGGACGGCCTTGTACAGGTGGATGAGCTTCCGGAGCTGATCAAAGAATATGAAGGCAAAGATGAGACTCTCTATACAGACGAAACCTGGACAGCTTATAAAGCGGCATACGAGCAGGCAAAAGAAGCTCTGGTAAGCGGTACTGATGAGTCGGTATCAGCGGCAGTGAAAGCGCTTACCGATGCGAGAGATGCACTGAAAACACTGGCGGACACTTCAGCGCTGAAAGGGCTGATCGAAGAGATCCGGGCGCTGGATGCGGCGGAATACACGACAGCATCTTACAATACGGCTAAGACACTGGCTGACGAGCTGGCGGGAAAGGCAGACAGCATGAGCGGCGCAGAGGCTGAGAGGGCGGTGGCTGATCTTACGGATGCGAAGAACGCTCTCGTGTGGATCGGCGGACTGAAAACAAAGGTGGACGGCGTCAAAGCGGCATACAGCAATGGAGACGCATATCTTGCGGACGGATATAACGCCCTGCAGGCTGAGATCATGGGAGCAGAAGCGCTTTATGAAAACGGAACGAAAGAACAGGTCCAGAACGCGTTCAACGCCATTGACCAGGCCGTAAGAGCCCTTGAGAGAAAAGTGGATAAGAACTACGCGGCTGACACAGTAAATGGCATCATCCTGGAAGATACATCCAGATATACGGATGGGTCTGCAAGAGCTTATCTGGCGGCATACCAGGTCTTAAAGGATATGCTCAACAATCTGGACAATGTATCAGCGGCCAGGTTTACAGCGGCGCTTGAAGCGTTCGATCAGGCGGAAAAGGCGCTGACCCTGAAAGGCTCCGCAGGAGACGGAACATCAGCCGGGACAGGTCAGCCTGATGCGAATAAGGCTGCGGCTGTAGCTTCAGGCGACAAAGCTGACGCAGCGCCGAGCATCGTATTATTGGCCGTATCAGTTCTGGCAGCTGCGGGAGTACTGACCGTCAGAAAGAGAAGAAATATATAACAAAGAAATACGCTGGAAAAATAGAAGGGAGAAACCTCCCATGGATCGTACAGTGTAATACAGAAACCCGCCGGGACGATGTTCCGCCGGGTTTCTGCCGTTAAGAAAGCCATTGACGGAGCGGATCGCTCCCTGATATGATAAACAATGTACAAAAACAGCTGATGTGGGAAAATGTAAGACAGGACTTTCTGTGAGGAAGACAGGACTTTCTGCGAAGGAGACAGAACAGAAGGAGGGACAGCTCATGCTGCTGACGATCGATGTAGGAAATACGAATATCACAATGGGAGCGTTTGCGGGTGAATTTCTTCCAGGCATGTTCCGCATGACAACAAAGAGGCAGAGGACATCGGATGAATACGGAATGACAATCTGCGGCATACTGGAACATCGGGGAATCGACCCGAAGGAAATCGATGCTGTCATAATCGCGTCTGTTGTGCCGGACATCATGCATTCCCTGACCAGCGGTATTATCAAATATCTTCATATCACGCCGATCATTGTATCCCATGAGACGCCTTCCGGAATCCGGGTCAATACAGAGCACCCATCCAGGACAGGCGCGGACCGGATTGTCAATGCAGTGGCAGGATATGAGATGGCCAAAGGTCCGGCTATCGTCATTGATTTCGGAACAGCGACCACATACGACCTGATCGGACCGGATGGCACGCTGGAGGCGTGCATCATCGCGCCCGGCATCGAGACCGCCGGACGGTCACTCTGGGGAGGCGCGGCGATGCTGCCTGCGATCCAGATCAGGAAGCCGGAATCCATTCTTGCACGGGAGACAGTGTCCGGTATGCAGGGAGGTCTTGTGTTCGGTGCGATCGGCCAGACAGAATATATCGTAAAACGGATGAAAAAAGAATCAGGCTGGCAGGACGCCTATGTGATCGCCACAGGCGGGCTGGGGAAGATCATTGCAAAGGAGACGGACTGCATCGACCTGTATGACCCCCAGCTCACGCTGAACGGATTGAGGATGATTTACGACAGGATAAAGGAGAACTGACAGAAGAACGGACATGAAGAGTTTAAAGATAGGAAATGTAGAACTTAAAAACAGATATATATTAGGCCCCATGGCAGGTGTGACGGACCTGCCATTTCGTCTGCTGTGCAAAGAGCAGGGTGCAGGGCTTTTGTGCATGGAGATGGTGAGCGCGAAAGCCATCTTCTACAACAACAAAAATACAGAAAGTCTGCTCACGATCCATACTGACGAGCCGCCGGTCTCCCTTCAGCTCTTTGGCTCTGACCCGAAGATCATGGGGGAGATGGCGAAGCGCATCGAAGATCGCCCATTTTCCATCTTGGATATCAATATGGGCTGTCCGGTGCCGAAAGTGGTAAAAAACGGCGAGGGCTCTGCTTTGATGAAAGAACCGAAGCTGGTCTATGACATCGTCAGTTCCATAGTAAAGGCCATAGAAAAACCGGTTACTGTAAAGATCAGGAAAGGCTTTGATGATGAGCATGTCAATGCGCCGGAGATCGCGAAGATCATCGAGGAAGCAGGAGCTTCGGCGGTGGCTGTGCACGGCAGGACGCGGGAACAGTATTACAGTGGGAAGGCAGACTGGGATATCATCCGGCAGGTGAAGGAGTCGGTGTCCATCCCGGTGATCGGAAGCGGTGATGTGACGAGCCCTCAGAAGGCAGAGGAGATGGTCCGCATGACCGGATGCGATGGGATCATGATCGCGAGAGGCGCTCAGGGGAATCCGTGGATCTTCTCAGAGCTGATATCGTATGAGGAGACCGGGCAGGTTCCGCCAAGACCAGATAAAGACGAGCTGCGCAGGATGATGCTGCGCCATGCCCGGCTTCAGCTGGAATACAAGGGGGAATACTGCGGTATCAGAGAGATGAGAAAACATGTCTCATGGTATACAAAAGGCATCACAAATGCGGCCCGTCTGAGGGATCAGATCAACCAGGTGGAGACGTACAGAGAACTGGAAAATCTCTTGACATCATTATAGTCTTTGGTTATAATATTGAAATTGTGAAATAGACTTAAATGACAGCATACAGGGAGAAAATTTCCTGCGCAGGATAGACAGAAATGTAAGAAACAGAAAGGGAGAGTTACCATGGCAGAGGCAAAAAAAAGATTACTTACTTATGCCGGATTAAAGGCACTCGAGGATGAGCTTGAGAATCTTAAAGTTGTCAAAAGGAAGGAAGTCGCGGCCAAGATCAAGGAAGCGAGAGAGCAGGGCGACCTCTCGGAGAATGCAGAGTACGATGCCGCGAAGGACGAGCAGAGGGATATTGAAGCGCGCATCGAAGAACTGGAAGGCATCCTCAAGAATGCGGAAGTTGTTGTCGAAGATGAAGTCGACTTTGACAAGATCAATGTGGGATGTACGGTAAAAGTATTTGATATCACATATGACGAGGAGATGGAATTCAAGATTGTCGGCTCCACAGAGGCCAACAGCCTGGAGGGAAAGATTTCCAACGAGTCTCCGGTAGGCCAGGCTCTCCTGGGGAAGCAAGTCGGAGATGTTGTCAGTGTGGAGACACAGGCAGGTGATATTCAGTATAAAATACTTGAGATCAGCCGTTCAAAGTAAACAGATGACGTGATACAGACCTCTTAATCTCTTTAAGAGGTCTGAATTCGCATATGAAAGGAGAAAGGAAAGTGTCGCAGGAGCAGAAAAATGTACAGGAACCAGATCTGAACCAGTTGAGGAAGGTGCGCCGGGAAAAGCTGGCAGAACTGCAGCAGAACGGAAAAGATCCGTTCGTGACCACCAAATATGACCAGACCCATCACAGCCAGGAGATGAAAGATAACTACGATGAACTGGAAGGAAAACAGGTGTCCATCGCAGGACGTATGATGTCCAAGCGCGTTATGGGAAAAGCTTCCTTCTGTAATGTCCAGGACCTGAAGGGCAACATCCAGTCCTATGTGGCAAGAGACAGCGTGGGCGAGGAGAACTACAAAGAGTTCAAGAAGCTGGATGTAGGCGATGTGGTCGGAATTGAAGGCGAAGTCTTTAAGACAAAGACAGGCGAGATTTCTATTCATGCATCTCATGTGACACTGCTTTCCAAGAGCCTGCAGATTCTCCCGGAGAAGTTCCACGGCCTGACGAACACGGACATCCGCTACCGCCAGAGATATGTGGATCTGATCATGAACCCGGATGTAAAAGATACCTTTATCAAGCGTTCCAGGATTCTGAGTGCGATCAGAAAATATCTGGACGGCGAAGGTTTTATGGAAGTGGAGACGCCGATCCTTGTGAGCAATGCGGGCGGCGCTGCGGCAAGACCGTTTGAGACACATTTCAATGCGCTGGATGAGGACTTCAAGCTCCGTATTTCCCTTGAACTGTATCTGAAGAGACTGATCGTGGGCGGTCTGGAGAAGGTTTATGAGATCGGGCGCGTGTTCCGTAACGAAGGTCTTGACACAAGGCACAATCCTGAGTTTACTCTCATGGAGCTGTACCAGGCGTACACGGACTACAACGGCATGATGGATCTGACAGAGAATCTGTACCGTCATGTGGCGCAGGAAGTGCTTGGCACAACGAAAATCGTGTACAACGGCGTAGAGATGGATCTGGGTAAGCCTTTTGAGCGAATCACCATGGTTGACGCAGTGAAGAAATATGCGGGCGTGGACTGGAATGAAGTAGAGACTCTGGAGCAGGCAAGAGAACTGGCGAAGAAGTATAATGTAGAGTTTGAGGAGCGCCACAAGAAGGGCGACATTCTCTCCCTCTTCTTTGAAGAGTTCGCAGAAGACCACCTGATCCAGCCGACCTTTGTTACCGATCATCCCATCGAGATTTCACCGCTGACGAAGAAGAAACCGGAAAACCCGGATTATGTGGAGCGGTTCGAGTTCTTTATGAACGGCTGGGAGATGGCCAACGCATACTCCGAGCTGAATGATCCGATCGATCAGAGAGCGCGCTTTAAGGCGCAGGAAGAGCTGCTGGCGCAGGGCGATGAGGAAGCAAACACAACAGATGAAGATTTCCTGAACGCTCTGGAAATCGGTATGCCGCCGACAGGTGGTATCGGTTTCGGTATCGACAGGATGTGCATGCTGCTCACGGATTCTGCGGCGATCAGGGACGTGCTCCTGTTCCCGACGATGAAGAGCATCGGCGGTTCTGACAGCTCTAAGAAGGCGGAAAAGGCAGCTTCAGAAACAGCAAAAGCCGAAGGGAACCCGGCTGAAAAGATCGATTTTTCCAATGTGAAGATCGAGCCTCTTTTTGAGGAATCTGTTGATTTTGAAACATTCAGCAAGTCTGATTTCCGTGCTGTGAAGATTGAAGCATGCGAGGCGGTTCCGAAGTCAAAGAAGCTTCTGAAGTTCACTCTGAACGACGGAACAGACCGGAAACGTACGATTTTAAGTGGTATTCACGAGTATTACGAACCGGAAGAACTGGTTGGAAAGACGGCGATCGCTATTGTAAACCTGCCGCCAAGGAAGATGATGGGAATTGATTCCGAAGGTATGCTGATCTCGGCAGTGCATGAGGAAGACGGTCATGAGGGACTGAATCTTCTGATGGTGGATGACCGGATTCCGGCGGGCGCAAAGCTGTACTAAGTGATAAAATATATAGATGGATAAATGAGAAAAAATGGTGTTACTACACCACAGTTTTCGAAAAGGCAGAATCCGGGCTGTATCAAAGCAGTCCGGATTTTCGCATACATATTTATCAAAAGCAGCTTTTGCTGGGCTCCAGATATACACAGTATAGAAGTTAAAACAGAGGGATTTGAAAATCTGCAAAGGAAAATGGTTCATAGAGATTGTAGATTGAGAACATAGGAAAATACTGTTAAAATAAAAGAAAATTAAGTATAATATAGATAGAAAGAGCGGATGTAGTAAGTAATTATTGAAAGACAGGGAAAGAGGGTGTTGATATGTCTGGCACAAAGAGTTATCTGATAAACACCCTTTACCTGTGCGCTGTCTTTCTTTGTTACTGCAACAGGGGATATAAAACCTTGTCAAGGGCTAGACCATTTTTGTTTGGGCAATATTCGAAACATTACTCTTAAAGAAGCTTTTATTTCTAAGGAGTTTCAGCAGGTAAAAAAATAATATGCAAAGATGAAATTCCAATATGCAAAGATTGCGAGTTGAAATATGTCTGCGAATCCGAAAAAAGAATATATCAAATGTACTTGGAAACCTTATGTGAGGAGTAAGTAAATATTATGATTGAAACAATAAATTTAACAAAAGAGTACAATGGCGTTAAGGCTGTGGATAATGTTAATGTTAAAATTGAGAACGGTAAAATTTACGGACTAATAGGAAGGAATGGGGCTGGAAAGACAACATTTATAAGAATGATCGCGGGATTGATTTTTCCAACTTCTGGAACGATATTGTTTAACGGGAAAAGTTCAGATAAAGAATTAGCTGCACAGAGAAAAAGAATGAGTTTTATAGTTGAAACTCCTTATTTTAATCCGAATTTAACGGCTTATGAAAACATGGAAATGCAGAGGATAAGCAGAGGTATTCCATCTGAAGGAGATGTTTCAAAGAAATGGCTGGAGTTTGTTGGGTTAGGCGATACAGGAAAAAAGAAATCTGGCAAATTTTCTTTAGGGATGCGTCAGAGATTGGGCATAGCAATGGCAATGATCGCAGAACCGGAGATTTTATTTCTTGATGAGCCGATTAATGGATTAGACCCAATTGGGATAATTCAAATGCGAGACTTGATCAGCCAAATGAACAAGGAATATAACACAACCATAGTTATATCCAGCCATATTCTTTCTGAATTATATCACATAGCTACAGATTACATTATAATAGATAATGGGGTAATTACTGACCAATTTTCAAAAGAACATTTTGATGAAATGTACAGTCAATTCATAGAAGTAGGGGTTAATGATATTGATAAATCTATTAAAGTAATATCTGATGTTTTGCACTACAGTAATTTTAAAACGGAAGGCGGCATAGTAAAGATTTACGATGAAAGCGCTGATATAGAATTAGTATCAAGTACGCTGATAAAAAATGATATTATGTTGCATAAGTTGCTAATACACAGTATGTCATTAGAGGATTTCTTTATTTCTAAAACCCAGCAGAATGGAGGCGTATAAATATGAAGAGTATCATCTGTTCTTCGTTTTTTGTAATAAAAAAGAGCAAATATTTTGTTAAAACATGTATAATCTTTGTCCTTATTACTGTGGCTTCAATTGCTTCTGGAATAATGCAAATGATGCAAATGAATGATACTGGAATTGATAATTTATTAGGCAATATTGATACATGCACTATGTTTAATATGATAACTATTATTGCATTTGTTTCCTTGTATATTGGAAATGAGTTCAAAAATAAAACAAACTTTCATCTCATCATGAATGGACATTCAAGATTTCACGTTTATTTTGGTAAGCTTTGTGCAATAACACCCTATGTTTTGATATTGGGAATTATACAGAACTTGATTATTTTTTTACTGCTAAACATAATGATTGGCGGTGATTACATACAAAGAGAAATACCATATTTTGTGTTACAATCAGTTGCTTGTACTATCGTGTATTATTCCTATGCTGTGTTAAGCTTATCTCTTGTTTTTGTTTTTAAAAATACGCTGGGCGGAATTGGCGGTAGTCTTATGGTCATAACGTTCTACAATCTTTTTTTCATGTTGCTTGATTATCTATCAACAGTTGTTATTTTTGGACATAAGATATCAGAATATTTTATCACGTTTGTGTTTAGATATTTAATATCCGATTCATCTAACATTGGATATGTAATTTCATTAACTGTATTATATTTACTTATATCTGTACTCTATGTTCGAATTGGATATTTTCGATTTAAAAAAGACGATTTAACATAAATTTACCGCGTAGGTAAAATAGACCTATGCGGTAAATTTATTTGATGTTTGTGAGAGGTTAAATATGAGATTTTCCTATGTATTGCAACATGAAGAGCCAACAGTGGATTGTCCTTTGACACAGGTGGCTCTTTATAACGGATTAAGTGACTCTGTAGTCACAGAATACTCAATTATAAGTGAATAACAGTTAAAGACAATACAGCTTGAAAAAAGTGGACATATTTGGTAAAATTAAGCATCTCAAATATATAAATTTGCAAAGGGGAAAAAGAAAAGGATGAAAAAGGTTAAAATTCTGGCAGTCCTGGCTGCAATATTCTTTGCAGCGAGTGTGGGACATGAGCCTGTGACCGCTATGGCGGCCGGTTCACCAAATCCTCCGGCGGTAAGTGATACAGTAATCGAGTTTAAAGAGGTTACGGACACGATTCTTTACCGCAGTACAGGAGAGGGAAAAGCAGAAAAAGTCGGGGAACTCGACATTAGCGAGGGGGTCCCTGAAAATGTGGATGACTACTATGCGGTAATCAAGATGAAGTATCTTCCGGATTATTATGCCGGAATAAAGGAGTTTAAGGCTTCGGAGGATTCCGAAGAGGTCACGGTTGTGATCGATCAGGAGTCTGTCGTCCAGTATGGGGAGGAGGGAACCGGGAGAAAGAGCGGATTTTCCTTCACCGTACCGACTACAACCAATCAGCAGAAAAGTGCGGCCTCAAAATTTTTTGACAAGATGTCTAAAGATCTGGATGGAACATATGAACTGACAGAGGATCTTGACGCGTCCGGACTTGCTGACGCGGCAGCGGCAGTAAAAGGGACTTTTACCGGAACATTAGATGGTAATGGACACCGGATTAAAAATCTGAGCCAGCCACTGTTTGAAGTATTAAAGGGCGCCAAGATCAAGAATCTGGTGATCGAGGACGCTGCTATTACAAAGAATTCCAAAGGAATTCTGGCAGGGCAGATTCTGAATCAGTCACAGATTACGTCTACATATATCGTTGATTCCAGTTTGATAAACAATCAGAACCAGACCGGGGGATTTGCAGGGGTTATCACGAATTCCACGGTAAGCAATAGTGCAGCTATAAATATCACTATTAAGGGATCTAATACTATCGGGGGGATCGCAGGACAGACTAACGGCACAACAAAGATAGAAAACTGTTATGTGACAGGTACCCTTGAAGGCACCCTGTCCCATAATCTGGGGGCAAGAGTAGGAGGCATCACCGGATGGCATTCCGGGAAAGCCATTGACCACTGCTTTACAAAAGTCAGCATCACAGCTCCGGCAAAAAAGGGAAACGGCGGAATTATCGGCGGGCCAGGCAGCGGCCAGGTGACCATCAAAAACAGCCTGAGCCTGAGTACCGGAACTGCGTACCGGATCGCAGGATTTGACACTCTGAATAAGGCGCAGTCTGTGTATGAGTATACAGAGTCAAACAGTGCTACCAATATTAATGATAACAACACTGTCAAAGAGACTTCGGACATTTACAACAAAGACTTTTACACAGGGACGCTGGGATTTTCAGAGGAAATATGGAACTTTGACCTGCTGGGCAGCGAGGTCCTTCCAAGCTTAAAGGATGATCCGATTCCAAAGAAGATAGATGAATATGAGATCTATGATAATACGAACGGAATCCCCAATTATAAGGAAGTGCGAAAAAACAGCGCATATCAGGCGGATAAAGAAATCGCATATGCGAATATGGCGAAACTGATGCCTTTTGCGGATACTGCTTACTGGGTAGAGAGCGGAAACAAGATAGACAGTTATGACGCCCTTGCCTTTCGCAAAATAAAGATGATCCTGCCGTTGGGTGATGGGAACAGTCTTGTTTCTTCAGTGACTGGCTCAGAACAAGGCGTTATAAAGAAGCTTCGGGTCATATATGACAATGACCAGACTGAAGATATCGCAGTACAGTTTGAAAAAGAAGTAGGCGGTGCAGTCGCACAGTATAAAGCGGCCAACAGAGGTGTGAGCTACCAGTTCGAGAAGTATATCACTAAGATTGATGCGGAACTGCTGGATGAGGTCGTGGAAAAGGCGGAAAGCCTCGATTATGCGGAACAGATATCGCTGCTGACCACAGAGGAGGAGAGCAGACTCTATACAGACTATTATAACCAGACGGTGAAACCGAATCTTGAGGAAGTTCTTCTGAAATGGATCGGGAGCGGGGATGAGTTCCCTACATACTGTACGCAGGCGGGCGTGAAAGAACAGATGAAGGCTTCCCTGCTTAATGAAGACAATTTGGAGCGTTTTCTGTACGGCTATAATTATATTGACAAATGGTATCATATTGACTTTGGCGGAGTGATCTTAAGCGACATGCTCTATTTCAATGGTACCGTGTTCTCTGAAGAACTTACAGCCAATTACCTTACAGAAAAGGTGCTAAGCGTCGGGAAAGGACTGCGTGCAACAGACCGCACTCAGGATTTCTACAGCAATGTACTGCAGAGTGAGACAGGGAAAGGGATGATGGATTTCCTGACCTGGATGTCAGAGCGCGTGGCAAGATATGTGGATGCCAATGAATGGATGAAGGATAATTTTGACGGAATCTTAAAAGAACAGGACCGCGATCAGTCAGATGGTACAACACGGTACCGGATATGGGATATTATGAAGGGCTTAAGCGACAGGATGAACCACATTCTGCCCATACTGACAGCGCCACAGGAAGACATGTATATGATTTCCATGCCGTCACAGCTTATGATCGGAAGCTTGAACCGCTATCCTGAGTATCACCAGGTCAACGGACGGGAAAAGATGGAGCAGATCATTGATGCTTATGCGGCGCGAATGGGCCATTTCTATGGGGTGTCCGGAAACCTTGTGCCGAACTCATCTAACATTCTGAACGGATTTGTTAATATCCAGTATGACACAAGATTTTCATTTCCGAAATCTGATGGCATCAATGCAGGGACGCAGGAACCAGGTAAGACCAATGATCCTGTAATGAAATGGGTTTATGAAGCGGTCAACTCCTGGGCTGCGGCCAATGGAAGCGGCGCTTATGCCAATGGGACAAATGTGTGGTGGGCTGTATATCCGGCATTGAAAAATGACCTGAGCACAACTACACATGAGACCGCTCATAATCAGGATGGAAAATATTTCTACGCCGGAGCGGGGAGAAGAGCCGGAACAGGCGGAGAAGCCCATGCAGATGGAAATATCGCGCAGGACATTGTGGATGGAAGCACAGTCTTTAATATGACTACTGAAAAAGATATGAACTCTGATGTGACGAATAACTTTAGTTATACGAGGATCGACACGCCGGAGAAAATTCAGGATTACTATAAAGACATGTTTGACACCATGTATGTGCTTGAATATCTGGCAGGACAGGCATTCCTTGAACTGACGCCGCAGCAGCAGGCAAAGGTGGCAGTTCAGGTGACTTATACAGGAAAAGAGGGAACTTCTCTTAAGGCAAACAACAAGAGACTGACAGCAGAAGCGTTTGAGCAAATGGATCTGCAGGACATGGAAGATCTGTGGGACAATCAGATTGCGATCAAGGACACAGGGGCACAGGCTTCGGCACAGGCCGGCGCATATGGCTGGGAGTCCTTCTATGATTCCAACTGGTATCAGATTCATAACGACGAGGGAAGCGGAACGGCGAAGAGTTTCCGCAGGCTGGGGCAGGAGATGCTTGGCGTAGGCGGATACATGGACGGATATGTGACCTTTATGTCAGGCAAGAGCAAGAATGACCTTGATGCCTTGAGAAAAATTACCAATGACCCGACTATTACATGGAAAGAGTATAAAATGCAGCGCTATCAGGCGGTTGCGGAAAATCTGGAAAAAATTCCATACTTTGATTCTGACGAAGTGATCGAGCAATTCAAGGAAGCACTGGCTCAGGATGCAAAGAACGGAAACAGGAATCAGACAAACGGGGTGAAAAGGCTTCTCTATGGTACGGTCAAGAGAGCCACAAATGACTTTACTGACGGTACGATTTATGAAGCGCCTCAGCAGACGTCCATTACATCAGCCCAGCAGCTGATCGATCTGGCAGAAGCGAATGAGTTTGGAAACTACCGTTTGGATGCGGACATTGATTTCAGCGAAATCCAGGCAAAGGATGGATACTATATTGAGAAATGTTTTATCGGAATCCTTGATGGAAACGGACATAAAATGACCGGAATGAGCAGCACGCTCTTTAAAGAGTCTGCCTATGCTCAGATCAGTGATCTTACCATAGAAAATCCGAATTTTGGTGATTCCGTGACTTCCATGCTGGTGGGAACAGCCCGGAACTTCTCCGTAAGAAATATTACGGTGCTGGAGACAGGAAAAGAACTGCCTCTGGTAACGACCAAAAAGGGAACGTATCGAGAGTACGGAACCATTGACATCCAGGTTGGAAGGACAAAGATCAACACTGTGCAGCAGTTCCTTGCAATCGGAACAGATGCAGAGAGCCTGGCGGGAAGTTACGTTTTGGCAGCAGACCTTGACTTTAGCGATGAAGAAATATCTAATGTTGCAGTTGACGGAATTTTCACGGGTCAATTAGATGGCGCCGGCCATAAGATCGTCAATCTAAACGGTGTGGTTTTCAGAGAACTGTCAGAGGCAACGGTGACCAACCTTGGTATTGATGGAGGCGATATTACTGGTGACGCGCAGAGAGGAAAACTGGCAAATACAATTGACCGCTCAATAATAGAGAAGGTTTATTTGGGGAACTTCAGCATTCAGAACAATGCGGGACAGGTAGGCGGTCTTGCCGGAATCATAACCGGAAGCACCATCAAGGAAGTCTCACTTGAAAATATCAGCATTAAAGGAAAGGATACGATAGGAGGACTGGGCGGACAGGTAAACAGTTCAACGATAGAGAACTGCCTCGTCACCGGAACTCTTGAAGGAACAAGTACAAATAAAACTGCCGGTGCAAGAGTCGGAGGACTTGTGGGATGGCTTGACGGTTCCTCCAGTCTTGATAAGTGCTATGCAAAAGCAGACATCAAGGCTCCGAATATGGTAGGAAACGGAGGACTTGTGGGCGGACAGCGATATGGTACGGTGAAGATTACCAACTCACTTAGCATGAGTACCGGTGAGAAGGCATACCGTGTCGCAGGATTCGATACTCTGGGCGGAAGCAGCAACGTGTATGAGTATGCAGATTCTAACAGCGTGACAAATGTAAAGGCTGACAGTAAGGTGGTTAAGCTGGCGGATGACGCTATGCTGAAAATGCCTCAGTATTATACAACAAACTTGCTGTGGAGAAAAACGGTGTGGAATCTGGATGCCGTGTCAACCGGCGGTACGCCAAGGCTGCAGGGTGCTCTGATCACGCCGTCTGATGATAATATTGCGGTATATTCGCTTCAGGAGCCGGAGGAGGACGAAAGTACTGTTCAGGATGAGAATCTGACGGTTCAGCCGGAAGACCAGACCGAGGAGGCAGCAGTGCCGGAGACATCGCGGACAGTGCCGGAGACGCCTTTTATAGAGACACCTTGGATCCAGATACCTTCAACTGAGCCGGAAACAGGAATTGTTCAGTCAGGGAATACCCTCGAATAGGAGACAAATCTATAGAAAGCTGAGAGCTGCTCCCGGGCAGTCCCATGTGGACGCCCGGGGCAGTTTTTATATATTCGGAATCAGTACTGCTCCATCAGCCGCCTGCCTTCTTCTCTCATCATCTGCACCACTTTCGCAGGTCCTGTGATCCGGACATCCCTTCCCAGGCTGAACACCCATCCCAGGAACTGGGGACTGACAGCAACGCTGATATAGGCGGTAAAAGTCCCGGTTTCTCCGGGAATGATACGGATTTCCTGTCCGAAACGGTCGATCAGGATGCCTGCCATATGGTCTGCCGCTTCAAGGGAGACGCGGGTTTCTTCCCCGCCGTACATGCCGAAGAGCTGGCGGGAGTAGCTGGGAATATCAATGCGGGAGAACGCCTCTTCTCCTTGGCGTTTTTCATCCGTGGAAGAAATCTTCAGCATTTTGTCAACCCGGTAATGACGGAGCTGGCCGGATGTGGAATCATATCCGATGAGATAGTAGTTTTCATTGTCCCACACAAGTGCCCATGGGCTCACGTTATACCATGCGCCGTCGTGGCGCAGCACCATTTCTTTTTTCACATTCCACTGAAAGTACTGAAATCTGATGCGGGAGTCGGCGTTGATGGCAGTATGGAGTTTGTCTACATTATAATAAATGCTTTCGTTCATCGTCTTGACCCTGCCGGAGATAAGGACCTGGCGGTGGAGTTGTTTTGCCTCGTGTCTGCTGACCAGATTCTCCAGTTTCTTTATGAGGTCCCTTGATTTTCTTTCAGTAATGAATTTTGCAGACTGCACGGAATCTACAAGAAGCTTCAGTTCTGGGAGCTCGAACTCCCTTTCTCCTATATGGTAAGTCCAGTCGTTTCCCTCATGCTCCGTGATAATATCTATGCCGAATGTCCGGAGTTCTTCAAAATCCGAATAAAGCGTCTTCCTGTCCGCGGTGATGCCACAGGCATTGAGCCGGTTTATCAGATCCTGGCGCGAGAGGCTGTGTTCGTCATCTGTTTCTTCCATGAATATTTTCATCAGATATAAAAGCTTCAGTTTTTGATGTTTACCCTTTGCCATAACAGGACCATGTTCTCCTTGATGTCATATTTGTTTTACGGATATTTATATTTTACCAGAAATTCAGAATCATGAAAACACAGGTTGGGAAGTTTTTTGGACACCTATGCGGGTAAAATAAAGACCATAGAAACCAGATAAATAAAAAACACAAGAAAGAGGGTTTGATGATGAAAGGATATTTGGTAAGTGACGGATACATGGGATATGTAGATGGCAGATACATGCTGTTTGCAAGTGAAAGTGATTACCGGGAATACATGAAGGACTGACCGGGTTGACGTAATCTGCTTCTGTGATAAAATCAGATTATGACAGAGCAAATGAGAAAGATTCAGGACAGGAGGATTTCTATGCAGTATGTGGATCATTATGAATCTCCGCTGGGCACTATCCTGCTTGCGGCGGATGATACCGGGCTGACAGGATTGTGGTTTGAAGGTCAGAAGTATTATGCGCGGACCCTCTCACCGGAGCATGAGGAGAGGCAACTGCCGGTATTTTGTGAGACGAAACGATGGCTGGATATTTATTTCTCCGGACAGGAACCGGATTTTATACCGCCTGTCCATATGGTGGGTACGGACTTTCAGCTCATGGTATGGGAGATATTAAAGCAGATTCCGTATGGAGAAACGATCACTTATGGAGAGATTGCCCGGAGGATAGCCGACCGGAAGGGGATGCCCCATATGTCCGCCCAGGCCGCCGGGGGCGCGGTGGGGCATAATAAGATCAGCATTATCATTCCCTGCCACCGGGTCGTGGGAGCGAATGGGAGTCTGACCGGATATGCAGGAGGAATTGACAGGAAGATCAAACTGCTGTCGCTGGAAAAAGTGGACATGACAACATTATCCGCCCCAAAGCGGGGGACAGCCCTGTAAGGCCCATTATTTTTTCAGAAACCTGGCGATTTCTTTCATCTGTTTTCCTGCCCGGCTGAAAAACAGTTGATAGCTTTTGCAGAAATAGCTGCGGTATGTATCTGTTCCGGGCTCCTTCACTCGTGTCCGCCTGCATCCGCCGCGGCAGAGGGTATAATGTCCGCAGGATTTGCAGGTATCGCTGACCTTTTTTGACTCATTTATGAAGAGTCCGGCACGTTCATTTTCAAAGAATTCATGGATGCGGTTTTCGTTGAAGCTCCCCAGCCTGTACTCATCCAGCACATAGAAGTCGCAGGGGTACACGCTCCCATCCGCCTCGACGACGCCCTGTACCGTACAGACCCCTCGCTGGGAGCATGCCTCCGGCGGATATCCCATGAGGATGCCGATATAATTTTCGAAGTCGCGTATGTAGGGGGCTTTTCCACGTCTCCAGTCTTTGTACCACAGGTCAAAAAGGGTGATGAGAAATTCTCCGTAGAGCTTGGGAGTCAGAGACCAGGGAGCCTGCTTCCCCTCTTTGCCCAGTGGGTCCAGGCAGGCAATATACTGCTGGAATTTCCACCCTTTTTTCTTATAGTCCCCATAGATTTCGCGTATGCGGGGGGCTGTATATGCGTTTACAACGGTCAGGATATTGTATTCCACCTGATATTCGTCAAACATTCGAGCGGAATCGCAGACTCGTGCGTATGTGGGGCCGCCGCCTTTTGTGTGGCGGCACAGGTCATGGGTCTCCTGTGTTCCGTCCACGGATATTCCGATAAGAAAGAGGTTGTCCCTGAAAAATGTGCACCAGTTTTCATCGATACAAAGTCCATTGGTCTGGAGTGTATTAGATACTTTGACTCCGTTCCGGTTATATCTCTGCTCGAATTCGATTACTTTTTGAAAGAAAGGCAGTCCCCGCAGCGTGGGTTCTCCCCCCTGAAAGGCAAAACAGACGTCAGAAGACGCGTGGAACAGTGTCTTTTTGATGATGTTCCTGATCGTCTCTTCTGACATCATCCCATAGGACGGTGTCTCTCTTTTCGATGCTTCGTCACAGTAAAAGCAATAATCGCAGACCATGCTGCACTGGCTGGATGCCGGTTTGATCAATACTGTATGTAAGTTCATAGTGTTTCCTTTTTGTTATATTTATCATGCGTCTAGTTCTATTATAAAGATTTGCGGCAGGCAGGGCAATAAGGATTTTCTGTGGGATCTCCATGCATGTGCGGAATCTTCATGGATGCGTGAAATGCGGAAAATAAGCAGAGAAAAAAGACCGGGCCCTATATGAGAGCCTGGTCTTTCAGTACGTCTATAGCTTTTTTGACAGGTATGATTTTCAGTTTATCTTTCACCTCATCCGCTACATCTTCCAGATCTTCCGTGTTGTCAGCGGGAATATATACCTTTTTGATACCAGCCCTCTGGGCTGCCATCAGTTTCTCCGGGAGGCCGCCGATTGGCATTACGCCGCCGCGCAGGGAAACTTCCCCGGTCATGGCGCATTCCGTATCCACGGCTTTTCCGGTGATAAGGGAGGCCAGCGCTGTGGTGAGCGTGATTCCGGCAGACGGTCCGTCTTTTGGAACCGCACCGGCGGGCACATGGATGTGCAGATCGTGATCCTCCAGTATCCGGCTCTCTTTCGGGTAAAGGGAGCGGACCAGGGTGAGGGCGATCTGGACGGATTCCTTCATGACGTCGCCCAGTTGTCCTGTGATGAGCAGTTTGCCTTTGCCCTTTGTCAATTTTGTCTCTATGAACAGGATGGCTCCGCCTGCCCGGGTCCATGCAAGACCGGTCACTACGCCGGGAGTCCGGGAGGAAAGCTTCTGTTCGGACCGGAGCTGTTTTCTCCCCAGGTATTCGGAAAGATTGCTCTTCGTGACAGAAATGCAGATGCCGGTTCCGGTCCCATCCGCGGAACGGTTTTCTGCGGAATTGTTTTTCACCAGCTCTACGGCCGCGGTGCGGCACAGGGCTTCAACGGATTTTTTCAGGTCGCGGACGCCGGATTCCATCGTGTATTCCTCGATGATCCTGCGAAGGGCGCCGTCTGAGATTTTGAGCATATTTTTCTTGATTCCCATGGTGTCCATTGCCTTTGGTATCAGATGCTTTTTGGCGATATGGAATTTTTCCACTGCCGTATATCCTGGGAATGAGATCACTTCCATACGGTTCAGGAGTGGTTCGGGAATCGTGTCCGTTGAATTTGCCGTGCAGACGAAAAGAACGTTGGACAGGTCGTACGGCACGTTCATGTAATGGTCTGTGAATGTGCTATTCTGTTCCGGGTCAAGCACTTCGAGGAGCGCGCTTGCCGGGTCTCCGCCGTAGTCCTTTGCCAGTTTGTCGACTTCGTCCAGTACCACGACCGGATTGGAGGAGCCGCTTCGTTTCATGGCTTCCATGATCCGGCCGGGCATAGCCCCGATATAAGTCCGCCGGTGTCCTCGGATTTCAGCCTCATCGCGGATGCCGCCCAGGCTGATGCGGACGTACTCCCGCCCGAGAGCCCGGGCAATACTCTGCCCGATGCTGGTCTTGCCTGTGCCGGGCGCGCCCACAAAGAGAAGGATGGAGCCGTACTGCTTCTGGTTCAGCGCCATGACTGCGAGCTGCTGGATGATGCGCTGTTTTACTTTTTTTAATCCGTAGTGATCCTCGTCTAGGATTTTTTCCGCGCGTTCCAGATCAATGGGGGTGTATACCGGAGCTTTCCACGACAGGCTGGTGACAAAGTCAAGATAGTCGTACAGAAGACCATATTCATGGCTTTCTTTTCCCTCCTGTCTCATTCGGTTCAGTACTTTTTCCGCTTCCCGGCGTGCCTCTTTGTTCATACCGGACTCAGAAATCTTGTTTTCGAATTTTCTCACATCGGAGATGTTCTCCGGGTGCATCTCGTCGAGCTCTTTCTGGAGATAGTCGATCTGCTTTTTCAGGGCAGCTTCCCGGTAGAGCTGTTCCTGTCCGTCTTTCTGCGCTTCCTGTGCCTCCGCCGAGACCTTTGCCACTTCCATGAATTCATTGACGGCTTTCTCGATGAGCGAGTATCTTGTTCTTACAGAATCTGCTGCCAGGATGTCGTATTTTTCCTGTACAGACAAGTTCAGATATTCGGATAATGAAGAAGCAAGGTCGTAGATATTTTTCCGCTGCAGGATGAAGCCTCTCGCCCAGAGACCCCACTGGTATCCCTGCACAAAGCGGAGGAGGGAGGTACGCACTTCGCTGAAGATTTCCTGCTGTTCCCTGGCGGAAAGGTCTTCGATGGAAGGACGGACCGCAAAGGCCGCGCGCACCTCGCCGTCTTCAATGACGGGGCTTATGATTTCCACCCGGTCTATGGTGCGTATCTGGATCACATCCTCCTCTGAAATGTTCTCCACTTTGGCAGTCAGGCCGATGGGATAGAAGTCATCCGTCTGCAGGGCGCTACTTCCGGTCTCATTTTTAAGGACCATAAAGAGCAACTCCGTATCCGTCTTCAACTCATCCGCACGCTCTGAAAAGAAATCTTTCTTAAAATAGTAAGTTACATCAGGTAAAAGTAATATATTATAAACAGGCTGTATAAACATATAAATTCCTCCTATCCTCTGTCAGCACTCTTGCGATGAGAGTGCTAATTATTTTATTATAGAAAATTAGCACAGAAAAGGAGGAATGTCAATAGAGACAGGTTTTCCAAAAAAAGTATTCATAAAAACATCACAGATTCCGAGACCTCTGCAGGCGCAGGCATCCTTGACATTGTAAAAAATAACTGTTATATTACAAATAGAACAAAGTGGAGTTCTGTGCCCGGCTCAGGGCTGTACTGAAAATAGAAATAACACGCAGATTCAAATGGATGTTATGTAGTTATGATGCAGGAGGGTGATCACAATGTCAGTAAAGAAAGATTATTATGAAGTACTGGGCGTCGGCAGGAATGCTGATGAAAATCAGATAAAAAAAGCATACCGCAGGCTTGCAAAAAAATATCATCCTGACACAAATGCGGGAAATGCAGATGCGGAACAGAAGTTTAAGGAAGTAACAGAGGCTTATAACGTCTTGAGCGATAAGGAAAAGAGAAAACTATATGATCAGTTCGGCCATGCAGCGTTTGAGCAGAGCGGCGCGGACAGCGCGCAGGGAAACGGTTACTGGCGGTCATATGGCGGTCCTCAGGGAGGATATCAGGAGTATCATTTCGAGGGCGGTAATATGGATGATATGTTCCGGGACATTTTCGGAGATATTTTTGATGGGTTTGATGGGAGCGGGTTCCGTCAGAAAGGACAGGATGTGAAGGCGCAGGTATCTGTCAGCTTTGACGAGGCTGCGTTTGGATGCGACAAGGTGATCCGGCTGCAGGATACGGCTTCCCGGAACGGTTCCGTGCAGTCGCTGCAGGTACACATCCCTGCGGGGATCGACACCGGAAAGGCGGTCCGCCTCAAAGGCAAAGGCATGCCGGGTGTGAACGGGGGAGAAAACGGCGACCTTCTGCTTGTAGTGAATGTGGACGGCAAACCCGGTTACGAGAGAAAGGGCCGGGATGTGTTTACAACAGTGCAGATTCCTTATACGACGGCTGTTTTCGGCGGAGAAGCTGTTGTCAGTACCCTTTACGGAAATGTGGTGTGCAAGATAGGAAAAGGAATGCAGTCCGGCACGAAGATACGCCTGAAAGGAAAAGGGATCGTGTCCATGCAGGATCCTTCCGTGCACGGCGATCAGTATGTTACAGTCCAGATACAGGTGCCCCGGCATTTAAGTCCGGAGGCGGAACAAAAGCTCAGAGAATTTGAGGCGGCATGCGCGGGCCGCGCGAAAACCGCATAATCAGTTGCGTTTGAAGAATGTATTTGTTATGATAAGAATGATACGGCGGATACAGCCTCCGGTACTCCTGCCGGGGCGTTTTTAATGATTTAGGAGACAGAGAGGATATTATATGAAAATTGGAATAGGGAATGATCATTCCGCACTGGAAATGAAAAAAGAGATTATCGCGTTTTTAAAAGAAAAAGGCCATGAGGTCGTTGACTACGGAACAGATTCAGCAGAGAGCTGCGATTATCCCATCTATGGCGAGGTCGTGGCGCGTGCTGTGGCTGCGGGAGAAGTGGAGCAGGGCATCCTGATCTGCGGAACCGGACTGGGCATCTCGCTGGCGGCAAACAAGGTAAAAGGTATCCGCGCGGCAGTGTGCAGTGAGCCGTTTACCGCAAAGATGGCGCGCGCCCATAATAACTGCAACATCCTTGCATTCGGCGCAAGGGTGGTTGGAGCGGAGCTGGCCAAGATGATCGTGGAAACATGGCTGAATACGGAGTTTGAAGGCGGACGTCACCAGAGAAGAGTAGATTTGATCATGGAGATTGAGAATAAGGAGAAATAAAGCACTGTATCCTGGGTCATAGTGAATGGACTCTGAGGCATAGGGAATGGATTCCGGGGCATAGTGAATAGAAAGGAAACAGACAAATGACAAAGAAGCAGCGAGCATTAGAAGTAATAGAGCGTCTGAAAAAAGAATATCCGGATGCCGGATGTACTCTGGATTATGACCAGGCATGGAAACTGCTTGTCAGCGTGAGGCTGGCGGCGCAGTGCACTGATGCCCGCGTCAATGTAGTCGTTGAAGGGCTGTATGAGAAATATCCGGATGTGGAGGCGCTGGCTGACGCAGATGTGGACGATATCGAAGCGATCGTTCGTCCGTGCGGGCTCGGCCGCAGCAAAGCGAGAGACATCAGCGCCTGTATGAAAATACTGAGGGATGAGTACGGCGGTAAAGTGCCGGATGATTTTGACGCCCTTTTAAAACTCCCCGGCGTGGGAAGAAAGAGCGCGAATCTGATCATGGGAGATGTGTTCGGCAAGCCGGCCATCGTGACGGACACCCACTGTATCCGTCTGGTGAACCGGATCGGACTGGTAGATGGGCTCAAAGAGCCGAAAAAGGTGGAGATGGCGCTGTGGAAGATCATTCCCCCGGAGGAGGGGAGCGACTTCTGCCACAGACTTGTGTACCACGGAAGGGATGTGTGTACAGCCAGGACAAAGCCTTATTGTGACAAATGCTGTCTTGCAGACATCTGCAAGAAAAACGGCGTGTAACGGCAGTTCTTTTGCGGCTTGACAGGAATAGGAGGAAATCATGAAAAGCATAAAGCTGAGAGAGAATTTTTATTGGACAGGCGTAATTGATGAAAATCTGAGAGTGTTCGATATCATCATGTACACGGAGTTTGGAACGACCTATAATTCGTATGTGATGAAAGCAGGGGACAAGACCGTTCTCTTCGAGACGGCGAAAGCAAAATTTTTTGATGAGTATCTGGATAAGTTAAAAGAGGTCATCGACGTACGTGAAATCGATTACCTGATAGTCAGCCATACAGAACCGGATCATGCGGGGAGTGTGGAGATGCTCCTGGAACTGAGCCCGCAGATGAAGGTCGTTGCGACCGGATGCGCGCTGGGATTTTTAAAGGAGATCGTAAACCGGGATTTTGTGGGGATACCTGCAAGAGACGGAGATAAAATGGTGATCGGGAACCGGACGCTCCGGTTTCTGTTTGTGCCAAATCTGCACTGGCCGGACACGATGTATACGTTCATCGAGGAGGAGCAGATCCTTGTTACCTGTGATTCCTTTGGGGCGCATTACTGTCTGCCCGAGGTCGTGTCCACGGAGATCAAGAATGAAGCGGATTACCAGAGCGCGCTGAAATATTACTATGACTGTATTATCGGACCGTTCAGGCCTTTTATGCTGAAAGCTCTGGACCGGGTGGAGGATATGGATATTTCCATGATCTGTACCGGTCATGGGCCGGTGCT
This sequence comes from uncultured Mediterraneibacter sp., assembly GCA_944383695.1. Lineage (GTDB taxonomy): Bacteria > Bacillota > Clostridia > Lachnospirales > Lachnospiraceae > Mediterraneibacter. Next base: position 27,483 of record CALWQP010000009.1, on the reverse strand, counting down.
TGTAGGCGACCGGATCAAGGAGGTCATGAAGCAGTACAGAGAGTGGTCTACAGTTGTGAACCCGAATCCAAGGAAAACTGTTATCATCCCCTATGTGAGCGCGTATGGGTATACGAAGTCCCTGGCGGAGAAGATCGCGGAAGGCGTGCGGGACAGCGGCGATGTGGACGTGCGCTCCTATGATATGGTAGAAGCAGATGCAGAGAAGGTAAATGAAGAGATCCGCTTTGCCGATGGCATCCTGATGGGTACGCCGACCATTGTCGGGGAAGCGCTGAAGCCCATATGGGATCTGACTCTTAGCATGTTCCCCGGCACTCACGGCGGGAAATATGCCGGGGTGTTCGGAAGCTACGGCTGGAGCGGCGAGGGCGTGCCCCACATCACAGAGCGCTTAAAACAGCTCAGGATGAAGGTGTCGGAAGGTTTCCGGGTGCGCTTCAAGCCCTCTGAGGCAGATCTTGTCAGCGCCTACGAATACGGATACCAGTTCGGCTGTGTCGTTCAGGATAAAGAGCCGGTAAAACCGAAGAAAAAAGGCACACGCAGCCTGGTGAAATGTCTGGTATGCGGTGAGATTTTTGATTCTTCCCTTGAAATCTGCCCGGTATGCGGAGTCGGAAAAGAGAATTTTGTCTCCGTGGATGTGGAAGAAAGCGGATTTGTAAATAATACTCAGGAATACTATGTGATCCTCGGAAACGGCGCGGCAGGCTTTAACGCGGCGAAAGCGATACGAGAGAGGGACAAGACCGGTTCGGTCATTCTCATCTCTGACGAGCCGTACCCGGCGTATAACCGTCCTATGCTGACCAAGTCCATTGTGGCAGGCCTGAGCGCGGATCAGATTGCCATAGAAGGACCGGGCTGGTATGAAGAGAATAAGGTCTGGCAGATGCTCGGAAAACAGGCGCAGTCAATAGACATGAAAGAAAAGGAAGTCCTTCTTGACAGCGGAGAAAAGGTGCATTTCACAAAGCTTATTTACGCGCTTGGAAGCGAATGCTTTATTCCGCCCCTGGAGGGAAGCGGCATGCCGGAGGTCGTTGCGATCCGCAGGCTGTCGGATGTGGAGAAAGTAGAGCAGCTTATCGGGAACTCCTCAAAGGCTGTTGTGATAGGCGGAGGAGTCCTGGGTCTTGAGGCTGCGTGGGAACTGAAAAAGGCAGGGCTTGAGGTGCAGGTGCTGGAGGCGGCGCCGGTGCTCATGGGACGCCAGCTTGACACAGGCTCAGCAGAGATCCTCAAAGAGACTGCGCGGAAAAACGGTATAGAAATCCATACCGGCGTCTCTGTCACAGCGATCGACGGCGACGGACATGTGACTGGCGTCCGGCTTGCGGACGGAACCGTGATTCCCGCAGAGATGGTGATCATTTCCGCAGGTGTGCGCGCGAATACCGGACTGGCACAGGACATCGGACTGGAGACCGGACGCGCGGTGAAAGTAAACAGCAGGATGGAGACCGGAGTGCCGGGAGTGTATGCGTGCGGAGACTGTGCGGAGTATGAGGGAGTCAACTATGCGCTCTGGCCGGAAGCTGTGGAGCAGGGACGCATTGCGGGAGCAAACGCGGCGGGCGAGACTCTGGAGTATGAACCAGTGTCAGCGGCGCTTACGTTCCATGGCATGAATACCGCCCTGTTTGCGGCAGGAGATAACGGAAAGAACCCGGATCTGCTGTATAAGACAGTTGAGTTCCGTGATATGGGCAAAGGCCAGTACCGGAAATATTATTTCCTCAACAATCGTCTCTCCGGCGTCATCCTCATGGGCGATCTGTCGGAGATGGCGAAGATGACAGAGGCTCTGCGGACACATACTCAATACAAAGATGTGATCTCATAAAACATCGCGGGGATCAGTATATTTTCTATAAGAGAAATCTGTTGATGGACAAAAAAGGATGATCAGATGACTTATAATATTTATCAGCTTTTCTGGCTCTTTTTTATCTATTCTTTTGTCGGCTGGTGCGGCGAGGTTGCAATGGCCGCGGTGAACAGGCACAAATTTGTAAACCGGGGATTCGTCAGCGGTCCTCTCTGCCCGATCTATGGGGCGGGCGCGGTGGCGGTGGCGGTTTTCCTGACTGAACTGGAGGACCGCCTTTTCTTCCTGTTCCTGGGAGGCATGATCGTGACCACGTTTGTCGAGTACCTGACCGGGCGTCTCATGGAGCTGATCTTTCATAAGAAATGGTGGGATTACTCGGACCAGAAGTTTCAGCTCGATGGGTATGTGTGCCTGAAAAATTCAGCTGTATGGGGACTTTGTTCCGTGTTCATGATCCGGATATCCGACCCGCTTCTGTGCCGCGGGCTGGAACTTCTTCCCCCGCTGCCAGGGAAGATCCTGCTGTGGGTGTTTGGAGTCCTGCTCGTCATCGACTCGGTGGGCTCGGGCGTCGCGGTGCTTGGACTGAAGAGGCAGGGACGAATCACCCACATCACGGAGGAACTGCACCGGACGTCCAAACTCCTTGAAAACGCCCTGACCAGCCGTATTCAGAGACGAATGGTCAGAGCGTTCCCCAATATTGAAACCCGGGAGCCGGAAGAAACCCTGGAAAAGAGCGGTGCGGAAGGAAGCGCAGAAACAAAAGCGAAAGCCCGGTTTGCGAAAGGGTGCGGCTTTTTCAAGCTTGCCAGCCTTTTTATCCTTGGCGCATTTATGGGTGATGTCGTGGAGACGGTCTTCTGCCTTGTGACCACGGGAAGGCTGATGAGCAGGAGCAGCCTGGTATTTGGACCGTTCAGTATCGTATGGGGACTTGCGTGTGCCTTGCTGACATGGATGCTGTACCGCTACCGGGACAGGAGCGACCGGTTTATCTTTGTGTTCGGTACTGTGCTCGGCGGGGCTTATGAGTATATCTGCAGCGTGTTTACAGAAATTGCCTTTGGGACAGTGTTTTGGGATTACAGTGAGATTCCTTTCAACCTGGGAGGGAGGATCAACCTGCTGTATTGTTTCTTCTGGGGGATCGCGGCGGTCGTCTGGATGAAAGGGGTCTATCCCCTGCTCTCCCGGTGGATTGAAAAACTGCCGGCGCGGGCGGGGAAAATCGGCTGTACGGTGCTCATCGTCCTGCTTGCGGCAGATATGCTTGTCTCGGCGCTGGCGCTGGCGAGGTATTCAGAGCGTCAGGAGGGAAGCCCGGAGCAGACCGCGGTGGGGGAACTGCTGGATGAGTATTTTCCGGATGCCTTTATAGAGAGAAGGTATGAGAACCTGAAGCTGACAGAGTGATGCCGGAAGATCCGTAAATAAAAATCTTGCATTTTTGGCGCGCATGTGTTAATATAACATTCGTGTCAGAGATGACGCGGGTGTAGTTCAATGGTAGAACACCAGCCTTCCAAGCTGGATACGTGGGTTCGATTCCCATCACCCGCTTTTTTTGTTATCCAAAATCAGAGAATATATGCCTGACCGGAGAAAGATGTGCTATACTGTAAAAAACTTGTGAGAGAAGCATTTGTGATCTGTGAAGGGAATGTAAGTGAAACAGAGGAGGAGAGCAGGGGATGAACTTTTTGGAAGAGCGTATCGTGAAAGACGGCGTGGTAAAAGAAGGAAATGTACTCAAGGTTGACAGTTTCCTGAATCATCAGATGGATATTAAGCTGCTGGACCAGATGGGAGCAGAGTTTAAGAGGCGGTTTGCGGGAAAGCCCATCAACAAAATCCTGACGATAGAGGCGTCGGGTATTGGGATCGCATGCGTGGTGGCTCAGCATTTTGATGTCCCGGTCGTATTTGCGAAAAAGTCCCAGAGCATCAACCTGGACGGAGACATGTATGTGGCAGAAGTGGAATCCTTCACCCATAAATGTATCAATCATGTCATCGTAGCGCAGAAATTCCTGTCGCCGGACGACCATGTGCTTATCATCGATGATTTCCTTGCAAACGGATGCGCGCTCCAGGGCCTGCTCCAGATCGTCCAGTCCTCGGGAGCAACTGTAGAAGGGATTGGGATTGCCATAGAGAAAGGATTCCAGTCCGGCGGAAGGATCATCAGAAATCTCGGATTCCAGCTGGAGTCTCTGGCGATCGTGGATGGGATGGATGCCTCGACAGGGCACATCCAGTTCCGGGATCAGGGAGCATCCACCGGAAATGCCGCTGCACCCGGCGCGCCGGCAGAAGATGGCGGCATATGCAGGAGTTCGACTCTTGATTGAAATTTGACTGAGATTTGCTTGAGATTTGGTATCTTTTAGTCTTGCAAACTATGGACAACTGTGCTAGAATAATCGTGGTTTATCCGCGGGAGGTGTTAAAATGGATGTTTTAAAGATTGTATTAACGATCATTTTTGTTATAGACTGTATTGCGTTAGCCGCGATCATTCTGCTTCAGGAAGGAAAGTCAGCAGGACTCGGTACGATCAGCGGAGCGGCAGATACATACTGGGGACACAACAAGGGGCGTTCCATGGAAGGAACTCTCGTAAAAGTCACCAGGGTAGTGGCGGCTCTCTTTATCATACTGGCAGTCGTACTCAATCTGGGAATCTTTAATTAGTATGAAAATTACTATATCAGAAGATAATGATTAACGTAAGCACTCTATAATGGTATAGGGTGCTTATATTATTTTTATATATGGCTGTGTATATTTGGGGAAATGGCTGTGTGTATTTGAGGCAGCCGTACGCGGCGGGGAGAGGACTATGGATCAGACATTTGAGAAACGAAAAAAGGTCATCCTTGATTTTATCAGTGATGATCTGTATGTGCCGATGAAGATAAAAGAAATCTCTGCTGTCCTTCAGATTCCGAGAGAACAGAGAGATGAGCTGAAAGAAGTGCTGGATGCTCTTGTGGAGGAAGGGAAAGTCGCCCTCTCGAAAAGAGGGAAATACAGCAGAGGTCATGCAGAGCATTTAAAAGGCATTTTTCAGGCAAATGCGAGAGGCTTCGGCTTTGTGTCTCCGGAGAACGGCGGGGATGACGTGTTTATTCCTGAAGAAAATCTCTGCGGTGCGTTCCAGGGAGATGAGGTGGAATATATCATTACCGCCGCGCCTTCCGGACGGCGCAGGGAGGGGAAGGTTGTGCGCGTTCTTTCCCACAGCGTGACGCGGATAGTCGGCCTGTATGAGAAATGCAGAGATTTTGGCTTTGTCCGCCCGGACAACCAGAGATATCTAAAGGACATCTATATCCCTGCGGGAAAGGACGCAGGCGCTATGACAGGCCATAAGGTCGTGGTGGAGCTGCTTTCTTACGGCGGGGAGCATATGAAGCCGGAAGGAAGAGTCGCAGAAATCATCGGACATATCAATGATCCGGGGACTGATATCCTCTCGATCGTGATGGACATGGGGATAAAGACAGAATTTCCTGAGAAAGTGCTCAACCAGGCAGTGCGCGTGGGAAAACCGGTCAGTGATGGGGACCGAGCGGGCAGGATGGACCTGAGGGACTGGCAGATGGTGACCATAGACGGCGAAGACGCAAAAGATCTGGATGATGCCGTGTCGCTTACAAGAGAAGGAGAGAATTACCGGCTGGGCGTGCACATAGCGGATGTGGCAAATTATGTGCAGGAAAGAAGCGCTCTGGACAAAGAGGCTTATGAACGGGGGACAAGCGTGTACCTTGCAGACCGGGTGATCCCCATGCTCCCCCACGTTCTCTCAAACGGAATCTGCTCCCTGAATGCGGGGGAGGACAGGCTGGCCCTTTCCTGCCTCATGACGATCAGTCCGTCAGGGGAGATGATAGACCATGAGATTGCGGAGACAGTGATCTGCGTGGACAAAAGGATGAGCTATAATGGAGTGGCGAAAATACTGGATGGGGATGAAGATGTCATCCGCCAAAATGAAGATGTCGTTCCCATGCTCCGGCAGATGAAGGCGCTTTCAGATATTCTGAGGGAACGGAGAGGAAGAAGAGGCTCCATTGATTTTGATTTCCCGGAGACGAAGATCGTGTTGGACGAAACCGGAAGACCGTTGGAACTCAGACCTTATGAGCGGAATGCGGCCACAAAGATCATAGAAGACTTTATGCTCATGGCGAATGAAACTGTGGCGGAAGAATATTTCTGGCGGGACGTGCCCTTTCTCTACCGCACCCATGACACTCCGGATGAGGAGAAAATACGGCAGCTCTCCACATTTATCAACAACTTCGGGTATCATATCCATGTGCGCAATGAAGTGCGTCCCAAGGAAATCCAGAAGCTCCTCGGAAAAGTGGATGGCACGCCGGAAGAGGCGCTGATCAGCCGTCTGGCGCTGCGCTCCATGAAGCAGGCGCGCTATTCTACCGAGAATACAGGGCATTTTGGCCTGGCTGCGAAATACTATACGCATTTTACTTCGCCGATCCGAAGATATCCGGATCTGCAGATCCACAGGATCATCAAGGAGAACCTGCGGGGAAGGCTGAACGAGGACAGAGTTTCCCATTATGCGGAAATCCTTCCCGCGACGGCTGTACAGTGCAGTACGAAAGAGCGGACTGCCGAGGAGGCGGAACGTGAGGTCGTGAAGCTGAAGAAGGCTGAATATATGAGAGCGCACATCGGGGAAGAGTACGAGGGTGTGATTTCAGGCGTGACCCGATGGGGGATATATGTAGAGCTTCCAAATACTGTGGAAGGGCTTGTGCATGTGGCGGATATGTGGGATGATCATTATGAGTTCGCGGAGCAGAGCTATGAGCTGGTGGGAGAACATACAGGAAAGACGTACAAACTCGGACAGACAGTCAGAGTGCGTGTGACAGATGCGGATAAAGTGCAGAGGACAGTGAATTTTGAAATCATAGACTGAGGAGAGAGGTATGGCAAAGGCAGAGACAAAACTGATCGCCAATAACAAAAAAGCATATCATGATTATTTTATCCTTGAAAAATATGAGGCGGGGATCGTGCTCCATGGCACGGAAGTCAAATCCCTGCGCATGGGGAAGTGCAGCATTAAGGAGGCGTTCATCCGGGTGGAGTCCGGCGAAATGTATATCTATGGCATGCATATTTCACCCTATGAGAAAGGTAATATATTCAACAAGGACCCTCTGCGGGTGAGGAAACTGCTCCTTCACAAAAAGGAGATCAATAAAATCTTCGGAAAGATGAAGGAGCAGGGCATTACAGTGGTACCGCTTCAGGTGTATTTCAGCGGAAGCCTGGTGAAGCTGGAAATCGGTCTTGCAAAAGGAAAGAAACTTTACGACAAGCGGGATGATATTGCCAGGAAGGACCAGAGGCGGGAAGCGCAAAGAGAATTTAAGGAGAGACTGCGATGATCCAGGACATACAGCCGAAGCATCTGCACAACCAGTATAATCCCATCCCGCCGGACGGAGATTGCTATGCGCTCTATTATGAAGACCGTGCAGTGCTTTTGAAAAAAACACAGGAAGGGATCGTATTTCCGCGTTTCAGGGAGCTGGAGCGGCTGAATGAAGAAATTTATGAGGATTACATATACCTGTTTTCCGTTGATGAAGAACGATATTATCTGGTGCAGGAGATCAACCGGGAGCCGCTCTCAGATTTTACAATGGAGAACACGGAAATCTTCCGCACAGCAGACCCCCAGTATCATGCATTTGCAGGCGTTACAGGATATCAGCTCTACAACTGGTACAAGGACCATAAATACTGCGGCCGCTGCGGAAAACTGATGGTGCGGGATGACAGGGAACGGATGCTCAGGTGCAGTGCATGCCATAATACGGAATTCCCGAAGATCTGTCCTGCGGTCATCATAGGAGTGACAGACGGAAACCGCATCCTCATGTCAAAGTATGCCGGAAGAACCTACAAGAAATACGCGCTTCTGGCGGGCTTTACCGAGATCGGAGAGACCGTGGAGGAGACAGTGGCAAGAGAAGTGATGGAAGAAGTAGGGCTGAAAGTCAGGAATATCCGTTACTATAAAAGCCAGCCGTGGGCGTTCAGCGACACGCTGCTCATGGGCTTCTACTGTGAGCTGGATGGAGAGGATGAAATCACGCTTGACCGGGAGGAGCTTGCCCTTGCAGAGTGGTTTGAGCGGGAGGACATCCCGGTAGAGCCGTCCAGGGACAGCCTGACAAACGAGATGATCATAAAATTTAAAAATGGAGACGTCTAGATCGGCAGGAGAGACAGAAATCCGGAAGATAAGAGCAAGGTTTCGGATAGAGTGCATTCTTGCTGATCATGATATAAAATTATTATTTCATAAACGAAGGAGGATATGGACAATGAGAGCAGAATTTGATGAAAGTCTGGTAACAGGAAATGAGATGATCGACACACAGCACAAGGAGCTGATCAATAAGATCAACAAGCTTCTGGACAGCTGTGAAACGAGCAAAGACAAATTGGTGTCAGTAAAGACGCTGGACTATCTGGCAGACTACACGGAATTTCATTTCGGTGAGGAGGAAAAGCTTCAGGAGTCCATCCGGTATCCGGGTATCAAGGAACATAAGAAAGAGCATGAAAAACTGCGGGCTGTTGTAAAAGACCTCTATAATATGCTTGAAGAGGAAGAAGGCCCATCTGATGCATTCGTAGAGCAGGTCAATAAAAATGTGATCGAATGGCTGTACAGACATATCAGAGGATTTGACAGGTCCGTGGCAGAGTACAAATTCATGCATGAAAGCAGCGAGCGGCTGTGAAATCTGGATTTGGCTGTGGGACTTCCGGTAGATAGATATCCGAAAACCTCGGAGCAGATTATTTAAAACGTATTCAGCGCGGGGGTAGGGGTGGATTCGGTTCCGCTCCATGGGGCAAGAAAAATTGCGAAATCAGGGAATATGCTAAAAGCAGGGATCGGCAGAGGGCAACTCGGCTTCGCCTCATACAATCCCTCTGCCAATCCCAATGCATATTCCCTGATTCCGACTTTTTCTAACCCTATTCCGAAGTCGCCTCAGCCACCCCCACCCCCGCGCTGAAACACTTTCGAAAAGGCGCTCCCCTGTTTTCTGCGTTTGTTCCAGTAGGAGGAGTCCTGCGACAATTCCAGATTTCGAAGAAAGGGAGTGGCTGTTTCATGGGATCGGCTGCGGATGGCGGCTCTGTTTTGTCGGCAGTGCTCTCTCTGCATTCCACTTTGAAAATCCTGAATTTGCGTGTGTGGACTGTCGATTGGATGAACGTAGAAAACCGCAGCTCTATTTCAACAATCTTTCGCGGCGGGGGATGTGGGGTTCGGTGCCTTGGAGGAATTCGTTGGAAAGTGTTAAGGGAACGGAGCCGAAGCCACACATCCCCATTCGCGAATACGCCTTGAAATACTTACCCGTGGTTACGAATGATTTACCAGTCGGAAGTCCCGCCGGCAAATCTTAATTTATACCACATGCCCTCCACAGATCGTAGCTCTGACCTTTCCGTAGAGTTCCCATCCGGTAAATGGCGAGTTGGCGGATTTTGACGCATACTCCGCGGGCGTCCATTTCTCTTCCGGAGCAAAGAGGACCAGGTCCGCGGGAGCGCCTTCTGTGAGTTGTCCCGCAGGGAGGTGATACAGCCTGGCAGGATTGATGGTCATTTTCTCCAGGAGCTGCATCATGGACAGGTGTCCCGGACGTACGAGGAAGGTGATGCCCAGCGCAAGGGCTGTCTCCAGGCCGATGATGCCGCTGGGGGCGGCGGTGATGGAGCGCTCCTTTTCTTCCCGGCTGTGGGGCGCGTGGTCTGTTGCGATAAGGTCGATCGTTCCGTCGGCCAGGCCGCGTATGATTTCCTGCCGGTCAGCTTCTGTGCGCAGAGGCGGGTTCATCTTGGCCAGCGTGCCGTATTTGAGGACTGCCTTATCTGTCAGAGTGAAGTGATGGGGTGTGGCTTCTGCGTGAAGGTTCGCGCCCATTGCTTTGAACATGCGTACCAGCTCGACAGAGCGGCCGGAACTGATGTGCTGGATGACTACGTGGGCGCCGGACCGCAGGGCGAGCATACAGTCTCTTGCTACAAGAGATTCTTCAGCGATGGAGGGAGAGCCGTAGATGCCCAGCTCTTCAGAGACAGGCCCATGGTTCACCCCATTGTTTTTGATAAAGGAAGGGTCTTCTTCGTGGAGACTGATGGGCACGTCCAGTTCTTTTGCCTTTTCCATGGCGCGGTATAAGAAGGCAGCGTTTCGGAGCGGAATGCCGTCGTCCGTAAAGCCGCACGCGCCGGCTGTCTTTAATGCCTCCATATCTGTCAGTTCTTCCCCCTTGAGGCCATGGGAGACAGAGCCGGCCTGATAGATGCGGATCTTTTCTGCTCTGGCGCGTGTGAGGACATCGGCCAGCACGTCCACGCAGTCCACGGTGGGGGAAGTGTTTGCCATGCATATGACAGAAGTGAATCCGCCTCTTGCCGCCGCCAGAGACCCGGTGTGGAGGGTTTCTTTGTGCGTGAAGCCGGGATCGCGGAAATGTACATGCGTGTCGATCAGTCCCGGCGCGACCGTCAGTCCGCGGGCATCAAATGTCTCTTCAGACGCCGCTGCAGAGATATCGGGCGCGATTTCCTGTATCAGTCCGTTTTCAATGCGGATATCATATATGCCGGCGCGCTGCGTGGCAGGGTCAGTGATAAAACCGTTTTTAATGATCATAAGTAACCTCCTGGGGAAATAATTTATAAGAATATTTTTTGATTTAGTATACCGTATTTCAGTATACCGTATGACGGCAGGACTGACAAGAACCGGTACGCCGCCAAAAAATACTGTATGACGGCGTGAAAAGTGCAGTATGCTGACGTAAAAAGTACCGGGAAAGCTGGGCCTGCATTCCTGAAGGCCGCTCTCCCGGCATATATCCGGACAATGCGGATATTCCTGAATATGTTTATACGTAGCGGTAGAGATGACGCGGTATACCATCCACCACGATAGGAGAAACATCACCCTGGATGAGGGGGCGTACATAGCTGATAAATTCATCCGTCACATAAGTTCCGTCCTCGGTTACCCATTCCCTGGGCACGAGCTTCTCGTCATTTGCGATTTTGTGGACGTCTTTCACTTCCGTGCTGCACTGGTATGGGTCATCAGAAATCCGTTTGAGGACGACCATTTTTCCGGAATCGCCTTCATCCGCAGCCTTTACCGCCGCTCCCCCGACCTGGAAGGCCTCCAGAATATCCACGCGGGATGAACAGTGGGAGGCGGAGCGCTGTAAGGTGCTCAGCTCAATAGAGCGCGTCTTGCACCCGATCTCACCGGCAATATAGCTTGCAAGATAATTTGCCGTACCGGAGAGCTGTTTGTGTCCGAACGCATCTACAAAGTCTATACTTTGTCCCAGCTCGCACACATAGCGTCCGTCTGCCAGGCGGATGCCTTCAGACACAGCGACGACTACGGAGCGCTTTTTGGTGAGAAGTTCTTTCACCTTTGTCCCAAATGATTCAATGTCAAATGGGAGCTCAGGAAGGTAGATGAGGTCGGGGCCCGCGCAGTCCTCGCCCCTGGCCAGAGCCGCTGCGCCTGTGAGCCAGCCTGCGTTCCTGCCCATGATTTCCACGATGGAGACGAGCCCTTTGCCGTATTCCAGGCAGAAGCTGTCGCGGATGACTTCCTTGACAGAAGTGCCGATGTATTTTGCGGCGCTTCCGTACCCAGGTGTGTGGTCGGTGAGGGCAAGGTCGTTATCTATGGTCTTCGGACAGCCGATAAAACGAGTCGGGTGTCCGGTGACGATGGCAAAATCAGACAGCTTTTTGATGGTATCCATGGAATCGTTTCCGCCGATGTAGATAAAGGCTTCAATATCCAGCTTTTCAAGGATTTCGAATATTTTTTCATAAACCTCTCTGTCCTCATGGATTTCCGGCAGTTTGTAACGGCATGAACCCAGAAAAGCCGCCGGGGTCCTCTTCAGGAGTTCTGTATCGAGATCGTTTGTAATATACTCGGACAGATCAATGCAGCGTTCCTGGAGCAGTCCCTGGATGCCGTGGAGCATACCGTATACTTTTGCAGCTCCGCGGTCTCTGGCGGTCCGGTACACGCCTGCAAGGCTAGAGTTGATGGCGGCAGTCGGGCCGCCCGATTGTCCGACGATTACATTTCCTTTCATATTATAATACCTCCGTTCTGCAATGCTGCGGTGAGACAGTATTTCTCACTGCGCTATATTAATAGTTTAGTGCATAGTGCCAAATTTGTAAATGTAAAAATAAAAAAAATAGTCAAAATAACGAAAAACACTGATTCGCAGGCAGTGGATATACGTTGCATGATATACTGATACAAAAACAGAAAAGGCAGATATCGTGTGGCGCACTGCAGAAAGAGAGGCGGAAAATGAAAAAATATGATTATCTGATCGTAGGAGCGGGACTGTATGGAGCAGTTATGGCATATGAGCTTGGCAGGAAAGGAAAGAAATGTCTGGTCATTGACCGGCGGGATCATATTGGGGGCAATATTTACTGTGAAGATGTAGAAGGCATCCATGTGCATAAGTATGGCGCGCATATTTTCCACACTTCAGATAAAAAGGTTTGGGATTATATCAATCAGTTTGCGGAGTTCAACAATTACATCAACTCCCCGGTCGCTGTATATAAGGACGAGCTTTATAATCTCCCGTTCAATATGAATACTTTCAGCAAAATGTGGGGGGTACGCACTCCGCAGGAGGCAGAAGAGATCATTGAGAAGCAGCGGAAGGCGACGGGGATCACCGAGCCGAAAAATCTGGAAGAACAGGCGCTGTATCTCGGGGGGCGCGATATCTACGAAAAGCTGATCAAAGGCTATACGGAGAAACAGTGGGGCAGAAAGTGCACGGAGCTTCCGGCGTTTATTATTAAACGGCTTCCTTTCCGTTTTATCTATGATAACAATTACTTTAACGACAGATATCAGGGGATACCGGTGGGCGGGTATACGCCTATCATAGAGAAAATGCTCAAAGACGCGGACGTGCGTATGGGAGTGGACTTCTTCAGGCTTCGCGAGGAGGAGCCGGATATTGCGGACAAGATCATCTTCACCGGACAGATTGATGAGTATTTTGGCTACAGACTGGGAGCCCTTGAATACCGGTCCGTGCGGTTCGAGACGGAGGTGCTGGACTGCGCGAATTATCAGGGGAATGCGGTAGTCAATTATACAGACCGCGAGGTGCCTTATACCCGCGTGATCGAACACAAACATTTTGAGTTCGGGAAACAGGAGAACACCGTAATTTCCAGGGAATATTCTTCTGAATGGAGCGTGGGAATGGAGCCATATTATCCGGTAAATGACGAAAAGAATGATCAGCTCTTCCGGGAATATAAGAAACTGGCGGAGCAGGAAGAAAATGTGATCTTCGGCGGAAGGCTGGGGGATTATAAATATTATGACATGGATAAGGTCATTGCAGCGGCGCTGGAGCGGCTGGAGGATATGTGACAGACAGTCTGTAAAAATGAAATAAAAATGCCCGGAAAATTATAATAAAAATAGTCAAAAAATCGTAATAGACTGTCTTGCATTTTTTTAGTGCTTCAGGTATGATATTAATACTTGGACGATCTGTCCGAGCATCTTTTTATCATCAGGTTCTGATGGATTTCATTAGGGAAATGGATGTATTGGCACGGCGCGGGAGAAGAGGGAGCTTCCGCGCCTGCCGTGGATGCAGCCGAAGAAAATCGCATATGGAAGAAATGTATGAAGTTCTGAGATTTATCGAGCATGGCACTCACTGCAGGCAGAGTATGGATTGTATACGAGGAACGCCCCTGATCCGGTATCTGAAAGATAATCCACGGATTGGGAAAGAGAAGATTTTTAAGTGGTTCCATCAGCTGTGCGTATGTCTTGACCAGTATCACAGATGCAGGAACTGGAAGGAATACAGGTATCTGAATCCTTACAGTGTGATCGTTTCTGAGGAAGGGGAACTGCTCCTGCTGGATCTGGAAGCACCGGAAAATGCGTTTGCAATGAAGCAGATGCAGAAGCGGGCCGTAAGGCATCATTTTGTAAAACCGGTCTGCCGGATCGAGGCGGGAAAGAATCAGAAGGCAGATTTGTTTGCTTACGGAAAGACGATCCAGTTCCTTCTGGCATATACGGAAACCGTCCCGGCGCTGACCGGAAGAGAAGAAGCCAGGCTTTCCAGAGTGATCGGACGGTGTACGGGAGAAACAGGAAGAGAGTATGAGGATATCGCGCATGTAATGAAAACACTTCCTGCGGTGAAACCGCAAGCGCCGGAGCTTAAGGACGGACGAAGGAAAAAGCTGCTGGCAGCAGCCTGCGTCTTTGTTTTGGTATGCGCTCTTCTGAAGATGGGGATAAGCTTGTCGGCCGCTGACGCGAAAAGTGCGGTTACCGGAAGCATACAGGCGCGAAAAGAAATTCCGGTGCAGATAGCTGTCAGTGAGACACCCGCATTGGAGACGCCGACGGACGAGGATATACTGGAAGCGGCGGGAAGCATTTTGAAAGAGTATGTTTCGGGTGAGTCAGAGAGTAAGCTCCGCACCGGGCTTGCCCTGGGACGCAGGGCTGAGATTAATGTCGTACGCTGTCTGGCAGAAATGTATGAAAAGCTTGATATGCCGGAGGAAGCAGCGGAAGCATACGGAAGGCTTATTCAGATCGAGACACAACAGGAGCGGATAGAAGCGGCAGAGCTCAGAAAGATGAAACTGGAGGCTGGCCGGGAAGGATATGAAGAGAAGGCGAATGCAGATATTGAGGCAGAAGATACCCCATAAAAGGGAGGATGCCGGGTGATCGATCGGCTCGGTCCCCGGCATGTATTATGAAAAAGTTTATTCAAAATAACTTGTCAGCGTCTTATTCATGTTTTTTCTTTCGATGGTTATAGTATAAGGGAGAGAAATGAAGAAAACATGATGAGATAATGAAAGATTTTTATACAATAAATGAACAAATTATGAACAACGAATAATGGTAAAAGACCGGTGGGGGAGCCACCGGTCTTTTGAGGGGAGTATAAATAATTAATAAGGGGTTGTAGAAAGTAACCTTCCTACAAGAGTTAGTATAATATATGGAATTGGAAAAAGCAAGCAAAAAATGAAAATAATACAGGGAAGTTTCGACACGCTCTCAGGCGAATTGTGCAAAACTGACTAAAAATAACATTTATCTTTCCTTTAATCGTAAAAAATGCTATAATTACTTACAAATATGCATATAGAAATGGAGATGAAAAAGCGAAAATGAGAAAGGCAGCACTAGCGCTGATTTTATCCGCAGTCTGTGTGATTTCCAGCGGAAGCGTGCTTCCGGTACAGGCGGACGAGCAGGGGACAGCTGCGCTGGAACAGGGCTTGGCAGGGTATTGGAATTTTGATGACATGAATGCCCCTATGGCGAACTCCGCAGCCGGTTCTTCGCTGGCAGGGACGAAGTCCGGTGAAGCTGTAAGCGTTCAGCCGTCAGAAACAGCAGAGATGGGCGGGGTTTTGCGTTTTAACCAGAGGGGGTCAGCAAATTCAGAAATGAGGATTGCCTCGGCGCTCAATTCAGGAGAAACGGAGTTTTCGATCAGTTTGTGGGTGAATAATTCTTCTGCACAGACTGCTTCGGCAAAAACAGTCATCCTCCAGCAGAGTGGAGATGGACGCACGCTCCTCTACAGAAAGAATGGACAGTATGTAACTTATATATCTGCAGCGGATGTGACGATGGGAACAAGTACAGGCTCAGACGTATGGGAACATCTTGTCCTTGTCAGGTCTGGCACGTCTTCGTCTTATGACCTGACCCTTTATGTAAATGGCGAGAAAGCGAATGAGCGGAATCTGACTTCCGGGGCTGTGAATAAGATTACTGACCTGATCATAGGTGCTCACAAGAGCGCGGGTGACACGGGACAGTTTGTCGGGGATATCGATGAGCTGCGTCTGTACAGCCGCGCAATAACGGAAACAGAAGTGCAGGCTTTGTATGAGGAACACAAAAATGTTGTTGTTGAGCAGCAGCTTCAGAAAGTGAAGGAAGCGCTGTCAGCTTTGGTTCAAGAAGCGAATGGAGTTTACGGAGAAGGACTTCTCGATGCGGAAGATCCGGCGGCGGTGACTCTTGCGGCTGCTGTCAGCAGTGCTGAGCAGGCCCTGGAGGGAATGGACGCAGAGGCTCTTCAGAATGCCATGGACGCTTTGGAAAACGCTCTGAACGCGTACAGGGATGCGTCTCTGGTGCTCACGATCAATACGGAGGATGTCACTCGTACGATCGATGACGGCATCTTCGGGATCAATCACAGATATGCCTTTAACGGCTACGGGAGTTTTGACTCTCAGACAATGCAGATAAAGGAAGAGTTCGCTGAATTGTACAAACAGGCGGGATTTGGCTCGCTGAGATATCCGGGAGGTACGATTTCGAACCTGTTTAACTGGAAGGATACCATCGGTCCGAAAGATGAGCGCGTGGCTCAGATACACGGATTCTATAACAATACCGGCCAGCATGGCATAGCGCCCAATTTTGGGCTTTCTGAGGTCGCAGCGTTCGTTCAGGAATATGGCTCAGAGCTTGTTTATGTATATGGACTGGGGCGCGGCGACGCGGATGATGCCGCAGACCTGATCGAGTACCTGAATGCGGAGGTGGGATCGAATCCGAACGGCGGGACTGCATGGGCGGAAGTACGTGCTGAGAATGGGCATGAGGAACCATACAATGTGAGATATTTTGAAATCGGAAATGAGATGAACCAGGGAGGGACCGATGGAACGACGGCGCAGACCTACTGGATTGATGACGTGAACGGCGGCGCCCTGGAGGGATATATCAACGGAGGGACCGCGACTTTCACAAAGCAGTATGTGGTTGCCCGGGATGACTGGAATGTGTCTGCTTCCAGGTCGGATGGGTCGCCAGGCCAGACATTTTATCTGCGATATGCCCGTGTGGAGCGGGATAAGAACGCGGATGATTACGATTCGTTTACGGCGGTGAACCCGGAAAGCGTCAGGGTATATGTCGGTGATGAAGAGTGGACGAAAACGGATGACTTGGGCAGCGCAGGCGCAGGAGATAGAGTGTTTGCGGTTGACTATAAGACCGGAGCGATTTCCTTTGGAGACGGAGAACATGGCGCCATACCGGCGTCCAACAGCCAGATCAGAGCAGATTACAGTGTTGACCGAGACGGATTTGTAGCGGTATCTGAAGCGATGAGGAACACCATGGCTCAGATTAATGCGTACAATGCCCAGAATGGACTGGCTGAAAAGGAAATACATATCTATTCCGGTTATGAAGCCCGGAATTTTGTTACCCGGATGCACAATGAAGGGTATGATGATCTGTATGACGGACTGACCATACACCCATATTCAGGAACTCCGTCCGGAAACAGCAGTTCAGAGGAGTCGAGAAAAACATTTTACTACGATGCAATGAAAAAAGGAGACAACAAAGCTGCGGAAGTGGAAGAATATGTGAAACTGATGCGGCAGTATGATGAGACGAAAGTTCCTGTGATTTCCGAGTATGGGATTTTCCGCTCCACAGATACTATGGTACGCTCTCAGACGCATGCACTGTATATCGCGCGGGCTATCATGGAATATGTGCAGCTTGGCAGCCCATATATCCAGAAGCATTGTCTTGTAGACTGGTATTCGGAAGGCGCTGATTCGCTGGGGCCCACGCAGCAGGCAGTGATCCAGGCGGTAAATATAAACGGAGATACAACTAGCGGAGAGGGAGAATTTCGATTTTTTGCTACTCCGAGCGCCCGGGTGTTTGAGATGTTGAATGGTTCTTTCGGGGATCAAGTTATCGATAGTTCGCTTAATTATGAGCAGCAGCTTAACAATGGGGTAGCTCAGTATTCTGTGATGACAAGCAAGGATAAAGAAGGCAATGTATACGCGGCGATCGTAAACCTGAATCTGGACGGAGAAAATAAGATAAAGATTAAGGTTGACGATCTGGACCTTACAGGAAAGACTATGGAGATACAGAGTCTGTCCGGCGAGACGTTCTATTCAGAAAATACATTGAACGATCCTGATAATGTTTCGATTGTGCGCAGCAGCGAGACGATGAATGGAAACGCAGCTGAGGTGACTCTGGAGCCGCATTCCTTTACGGTCGTAAAGATTGCGGGTGCGCTCGTTCAGGAGCCGATTGCAGATAAGAGTGACCTGCAGGATAAGGTGGCTGAGGCAGAAGCACTTGTGGAGGAAGACTATACAGCGGAGAGCTGGATGCAGTTTCAGACAGCTTTGAATGCGGCAAGGCAAGTATTGGGTGATGAAAATGCAACCCAGGAGGAAGTTGACGCTGCCCTGGCGGCGCTCCAGACAGCGCGGGAGAACCTGAAGGCTGCGGGAATGGCGGTGACGCCTGAACCTCCAAAGGAGGAGGCTTTCGGAGGTTCTGCAGGGCAATCACAGAGTCAGAGGGGGCAGGATAGCAGCACGCCTCAGACAGGAGACGGCGCTTCCCTGGCAGTTTGGGCGGCACTGGTTATATCCTGCGGTATTATCATTCTGTGCGTTAAGAGAAAAAGTTGATTAAAAAATAAAAATGCATAAAATCTGCCATGGGTTGAGATACTAACACTGAACCAAAAAAACAGGAGGGATACTCATGGCAAAGAATTACAACAATACAAACAATTCTAACAAAAACGCAAACTCAAAGAACAGCTCTTACTCATCATATGGCGATACACAGAGTAAGAACAAAAATTCCAGCAAGAACGGAAGCAACGCGGGATCAAATGCGTCAGACAGCAAGAACTGCGGAAGAACACATGACGCGTTTGACGAGTCTGACCGTTATTAAACCGATGTAAAGCCGATTTCTATCGGCGCGCAGCAGGCTGGAAACAGAGAAAAATGTCAATTGGGGACGTAGTAAAGTTCAACTTTACTACGTCCCCAATTTATAGTAATATGGATACAGAAAAATGTAAGGGCGGAAGAATTCATGGATAAGATGGAATGGATCGCGCCCTGCCACTTCGGACTGGAATCTGTTTTAAAGAGAGAAATCCAGGATCTTGGATATGAGATCGTACAAGTAGAAGACGGCAGGGTGACTTTTTGCGGCGGGATTGAGGCTGTGTGCAGGGCGAATGTATTTCTTCGAACTGCGGAGAGGATACTCCTGAAGGTGGGGAGTTTCCCGGCGGTGACGTTTGAAGAGCTGTTTGACCGGACAAAGGAGATCCCGTGGGAGGCATATATTCCGGAGGATGGAAAGTTCTGGGTGGCAAAGGCTGCTTCGGTAAAGAGCAGGCTGTTCAGCCCCTCTGATATCCAGTCCATCATGAAGAAAGCCATGGTAGAACGGTTAAAGTCAAAATATCATACGCAGTGGTTTCAGGAGAGCGGGGCGTCTTATCCGGTCAGAGTTTTTTTAAAGAAAGATATCGTCACTGTCGGTATTGATGCCACAGGGATATCCCTTCACAAGAGAGGGTATCGGCCAGTGGCGGGAAAAGCGCCTATCGCCGAGAACCTAGCGGCGGCGCTTATCATGCTGACACCGTGGAAAAAAGACAGGATTCTCGTGGACCCATTCTGCGGCAGCGGGACATTTCCCATAGAAGCGGCTATGATGGCTGCGAATATCGCGCCGGGGATGAACAGGTCATTTACCTCTGAGACGTGGACGAACCTTGTGGAAAAGAAAGATTGGTATGAGGCAGTTGATGAAGCCCATGATATGATCTGCGATGAGATAGAGACGGATATCCAGGGGTATGACGTGGACCCGGAAGTGCTCCGGGCAGCGCGCCGCAACGCAGAGGATGCGGGCGTGGCGCATCTCATTCATTTTCAGCAGCGGGAAGTAAAAGATTTAAGCCATCCAAAGAAATATGGCTTTATCATTACAAATCCGCCATATGGCGAGCGGCTGGAAGAAAAGTCAGCGCTTCCCCGGTTGTACCGGGAGTTCGGAGAGGCATTCAGGCAGCTTGACACATGGTCAGCGTACATGATTACGAGTTATGAGGACGCGGAGCGGTATTTTGGGAGGAAGGCAGACCGGAACAGAAAAATATATAATGGGATGCTCCGGACGTATTTCTACCAGTTCCAGGGCCCTAAGCCGCCGAAGCAGAAAAGATAGAAATCAGAATAGATAATAATAGAAGGTACATAGAAAAGCAGAAGGTACATGTAAGATGAAAAGAAGAATCGTATTTGCAACTGGGAATGAGAATAAGATGAAGGAGATCCGGATGATACTTGCCGGTCTGGGTGCAGAAATCCTGTCCATGAAGGAAGCGGGAGCGGATGTAGATATTGTGGAGGACGGCATGAGCTTTGAAGAAAATGCGGAGATCAAGGCGAGGGCTGTGGCAAGAGTGCTCACCAATGACATCGTGCTTGCGGATGATTCCGGGCTGGAGATCGATTATCTGGACAAAGCGCCGGGAATATATTCCGCTCGTTTTGCAGGCGAAGACACTTCTTATGATATAAAGAACCGCATTTTGCTCGACCGCCTGGAGGGTGTGCCGGAGGATGAACGGACTGCTCGTTTTGTCTGTGCCGTAGCTGCGGTATTCCCGGATGGGACCGTCGCGACAGTGCGCAAGACGGTCGAGGGCCGTATTGCGCATGAGTCTGAGGGCGGCAACGGATTTGGATATGATCCGATTTTTTATGTCCCTGAGTATGGCTGCACAACGGCGCAGATGACGCCTGAACAGAAAAATGAGCTCAGCCACAGAGGAAAGGCTCTCCGTGCGATGAAAGAGATTTTGTGGGATAAATTCGGAGAGGGAGAGTTATGAGAGTATTGATCATCAGCGACACACACGGACGGCACGCAGGGCTTGACAGAGCTCTGGAGGAAGCCGGCGGGATTGATATGTTTATCCACCTCGGCGATGTGGAGGGCGGAGAGGATTATATAAATGCGGTCGTAGACTGCGAGAAGCATATGGTAAGAGGAAATAACGATTTCTTTTCTGACCTGCCAAGAGAAGAAGAGTTTTATATAGGAAGATTTAAAGTTTTTATCACTCACGGACATCCGTATTATGTATCGCTTGATACGGAATATATCCGGCAGGAGGGAAGGGCGAGGAAGGCGGATATCGTGATGTTCGGTCACACGCATAAGCCTTATTTTGAGCAGAGTGACGGCATGACCGTGCTCAATCCGGGGAGTGTTTCGTTCCCGCGCCAGGAAGGCCACAGAGGAAGTTACATGATCATGGAGATCGATGGGGACGGCGAAGCTTCATTTGAAGAAAAATATTTTGAATAATGTAAATGAGAGATGACTCCTGGAACAGCAGTTCTTTGAAAACATGCTGATGCCGGGAGTTTTTTGTGAGCCGTATTTTCAGACTCCGGGTTTTTGATCAGTTTTTTCACAGACAGCGTTTTGTCGCCGTCTTTTATGAGAATATGATGAAGAGCAAACCTTTGCACAAAATTTATTGTAAAAAGCAGAATTATGTTTGGAATATACCATAAAGTGTGTTATTCTAGAAGAAATATGAGCGTTATGCCTGAAAAAGCAAGAAAAAATAGAAAAAAACAGTCAAAATTTACAAGGAGGAGTAAGAGTATATGAAGAAGATGAAGGGCTTGTTTGCGTTGTTGCTTGCAACTGCCATGACAGTGACGACTCCGGCTGTCACGTTTGCGCAGGAAGCGGACGACACAACGGGCGACAGCGTGATGGGCGTGGCGGCATCTGAGTCTCCATGGGTATCCACCTGGCAGGAAGGGGATGCATATTCTCTAAAAGATGATGCATACCAGATATATCCTGTTCCTCAGTCGATTGATTATCCTGAGGGGACGGAGTTTACACTTGAGAATACAGTCAATATTGTGGCCGGAGATAGTATCGACCAGTCTACGAAGGACTATCTTAATGAAGTTCTGAAGGAGTATGGAAAGAGCGGTACGCCTGCGGATAGTGCGGAAGGCACGAGCAATATCGTGATCGGGATTAATGGGAGTAATGACGAAGCGGATAAGTGGTTTGAGAGCCAAAATTTGTCAGAAGATCTGTTTCAATATCCAGATGCGTATGCCCTCTATGCAGAGGACGGAAATATCTACATCCTGGGGAAAGATGCAGATGCGGCTTTCTATGGTGTAGCGACGCTGAAGATGATGTTTTCCTCCTTTGCGGGGGCGAAGTTCCTTCCAGTGCAGATCCAGGACTATGCTTCCATTGAAGCCAGAGGATACATAGAAGGTTTTTACGGCGGATGGACGCATGAACAGAGAAAGAGTCTGATGGAATTCACCAGGGATATCAAGATGAACATATACATTTATGCGTCCAAGTCAGATACATATCATACGTCACAGTGGGACGTGCTGTATCCGGAAGACACGATCAATGAGTTCAAAGAGCTTATTGAACTTCAGAAGAAGACCAAGTGTGAGTTTTCCTGGTCCGTTCATCTGGGCTCTGCGCTTTCAGGTATTTCCAGTACGAGTGATGCAAAATATACTGCGCAGTTAGCTAAGATGAAAGCAAAGTTTGACCAGCTTTACGACATTGGAGTTCGGAGATTCTGTGTTCTTAATGATGATTTTGGCGGAGGAGATTATAATATCGTTGTATCTTTTGTCAATGATCTGGATAATTATCTCAAAGAAAAAGGCTGCGAAGATATGATCTATTGCCCGCAGGGATATAATGATCTATGGGAGACATGGTATCCGGGCGAAGTGGAAGCCATGCAGGAATTTAATGAAGATATCCATATTTTCTGGACGGGAAGGGATGTAAACTCTCCGTTTTATCAGGATTCGATTAATAATGCGGCAAATCTTACCGGACACAGCCCGGTATTCTGGGTGAATTATCCTGTCAGTGAACATGCAAAATCCGGTGTCTTTCTCGGAAGCAGCGCTCATTATATCCAGGATAATATCACAGGACTTGCAGGGGCGGTGTCCAACCCGATCTTCTTTGCCGAGGCGGACAAGGTGGCGTTGTTTCAGTTAGGAGCATATTTCTGGAATGTGAATAACTACTCTTCCCATACAGAGGAAGTGTGGGAGCAATGTTTCAAATATCTCCAGCCGGAGGTGTATGACGCTTACCTGACGATTGCAAGAAACGTGTCTGACTGTCCCGGATCATCCAGGATTCCGGCAGGCTTTGAAGAGTCTTTGTATATAAAGGATGCTCTGGAGAGCGTGCTTGGAAAGATCAAAGCTGGCGAAGATATCTCCACAGACGAGACTGCGGTTGATTTGCTTGCGGAGTTCAGACATATTCAGTCTGCAGTGGATGAGTTTATGGAGAAGTGCGACAATGATGCTCTTGTACAGGAACTGTCCAATCCGGGTGGAACAGACGGCGGAGAGGGCTGGCTTCAGGCACTGAAGAATGCGGCCCTGGCGGGAGAGCTGCTGCTGAGTGCGGAGATGGAGATGGATAAGGCGTCGCCGGATCTGACGGTCATATGGGAGAATTTTGCTTCTGCATCAGCAGAGGTGAGTAAATATAATGAGAGAACATACCAGTATCCGGATGGGAACAGCAGACCGAAAATAAAGGCAGCCAGCAAAAGGCTGGTTCCTTTTGTGGAATCATGTCTGGAAGATGTAAGCAAATATATGGAAGATCTTCTTGCCGATGCGAATGAAGAAACGGCGGACAGAGTATACACAAACATGGAAGAATACGCCGCTACTCCGCTGACGATCCAGGAGAAGGAGTACAGCATCCGTAATGTCGGCAGAATTCAGTTTGAGCCAGGAGACTATATTGGCATCAAGAAAAATGATATTGCGGATATTTCTGCACTGTCATTAGAGGGAACAGGGGTAAATTCACTGACGCTTCAGTATTCCATGTATGGAGATGAGTGGACAGATGCCGATCCGGGACAGTTGGACAGCAATACGGCTGTCCGCTATGTGCGCCTTATCAATGAAGGGACAGAGCCTGTCGTTGCCGTGCTTTCAAAACTGGCAGTTGTCATAGAGAATCTGGATACAGAACTGACAGTGGAAGATACTAATATGTCTCTTGGAGAGGGTTCTGACTGGAGCGCGGCATTTGACGGCAATAGTGCAACAGGCGCGGAGACGGCGCAGTATCAGAAGGTTAATGATTATGTCATTATAGATATGGGGCGGACACAGGCGATTCATGATATTGCAATCACCACTTCGGACTCCAATCTGATTAAAGCTGCAGAGTTATCTATATCAGCAGACAATGCAGAGTTTAATAAGGTTGCTGATCTTGTAGAAAACGGCGCGGAGGTTGGTCCGACTACGAGAACATATACTGCTGATGCTGGCGGGGATGAGGCGAGATTCATAAAACTGACTCTTACTGAAACCGCGGAAACTCCTCTTACGCTCTGTGAGATCGCCGTGAATCAAGGCGCAATAGAAGCAGAAGATTATGTGGATCCATCACTTATAACCACAAATACGTCAGGAAATGTATCTTATGTGAATGACAAAGACCTGTCTACCATATTCCTTTCAGGCGAGGCAAAAGAAGGGGATCATCTGGAGTATAAGGTTGTGAACAGCGTAAATGTGGAGAAGTTCCGTATTCTTCAAAGCGGATCCTGCGATGCGTCAGTTTTAGTCGTGAAAGCGGATGGCAGTGTGCAGGATTTAGGAACACAGTCGGAAACAGACCAGACGTTTGAACTGGATGATGTGGGGGATATCCATGCCATCCGGCTGGAATTTGCTGAAGGAAAATCCGCACAGATCAGTGAGGTCATTGTCACATATGGCGCTGATCCTTTAGGCGATGTGGGACAGGCAGTGGATAATATTTATCTTGATTCTAGTGTGCAGGATTCCACAGAGACAGTCAATCTTGCATTGAATCAGCCGGTGGAAGTATCCGGTATAGAGACTTCCGCCGTAAAACCTGAGTCAGCAGTAGATGGGACTCTGGAAACGAAGTGGGACAGCGGCCCGCTTAAAGGAAATAACGCATCAAGCCCGCAGTGGATCATTGTTGACCTGGGTGGGTACTCCAACATGATCTCAAGCGTGAAGATGAGTTACTTTAATAAAGTGTATCCAACAGATTATGATATTCAGGTATCCGATGATAAATCGAACTGGATCACAGTAAAGACGATTCAGCACGAGAATAACGGTTCTACCTACCCTGTAGATACGGTGGTAGAAGAATTTGAAGTTCCGGTCATGGCGAGATATGTCCGGCTATTGTTCCGTTCCATCAACAGTGGAGCAGCAGGCAACTGCATCGGTCTTCGCGAGCTGGAAGTAAACGGTGTAAGAAGACATGCGGAGATGTCCTATGTCTCTGTACAGGAGATGGAGGATCAGCAGGTTCAAGTCGGAGCAGAGGCGGCGCTTCCGTCATTTGCGCAGGCTGTCATAACCGCTGAAAATGACGAACAGGATACAACAGTGAAAGTAATGCCTAAGTGGAGTCCGGCAACTGTGGATACGTCGGTTTCCGGAGCGGTGGACGTGCTTGGAAGCCTCCCATACCGTTATAATCTGTCTAATCCTCTTGGGTGTGAGATTGCGTTTGTTGTGACAGTTGGGGATGGATCCGGAGATGGGCCGGGAGAGGAAGATATAAATCTTGCAGATGGAAGTTCAATTGAGGTATCTGACGTAGAGTGGGAGCTTGACGGTTCTGCTGAGACAAATTATACAGGTGATCTTGCAATTGATGGAAACAGTGAGACAAGATGGAGCAGTGGACCCCTGAATGGTAAGAGCTTCGGAGAAGCGGCAGATCAGTGGCTTATTCTCGATTTGGGCGAACAGAATGCTTACTTCAATCAGATCAGAATCGACTATTACCGCAAGGTGTGGCCGATAAATTATCAGATTCAGGTATCTGACGACAAGGAAACATGGATTGAGATTCAAGCGTTCGATCGAGCGTCCTCAAATGATTCGGACATTACAGACACGATTGACCTAGAAGTACCGGTGATGGCTAGATATATCCGTCTGTTCTATCCTGTAGGGGGACTGAATGAGAATGCGGCGGGTGGCAGCGTGTCTATTAAAGAGCTGACTGTTACAGGAAAGCGAGTGGCAGAGGGAACGGTCTACGGTGCGGTGGAAGAAGTCCTCCAAGAAAAAACAGTCGGTAACGAGACTGCCGCAGCAGATCTTAATCTCGAGTCGCTGGTGGATGTCAGGTTAGATATACAGGGGACGAATAGGACTGTTCAGGCAATTCCGGTATGGGATCTGTCAGGATGGGACAGTCTCGCAGATGTAAAAACTACGATATATGGAACATTGCAGACTAGTGTATATATAACCAATCCCGAGGAAGTAAAAGTCCAGCAGGTCATAACAAAAGGAACCCCTGAGCAAGTGGATAAGTCACAGCTGGCTGCAAAGATAAGTGAGGTGGAAGCGCTGGTGGAAGCTGATTATACAGCAGTCAGTTGGGAGCTGCTGCAAAGCAAACTGACAGAAGCAAAGGCGGTCATTGAAGATACCGCTGCAAGTCAGGACATTGTAAATCAGGCGCTGGCAGAACTTCAAAAAGCGATAGATGCCCTTGAAAAGGCAGGGGAACCAGAGCCGGAAGTGGACAAGACGGCACTTGATGCCAAGATTGAGCAGATATATGCCCTGACAGCATCAGACTATACCCCGGAGACGTGGGCCGCGCTTCAAAACATATTAGCTGAAGCGGTGAGAATCAATGAATCGGGTACTGCGGACCAGGCAGCAGTGGATCAGATATTAGATCAGCTTGAAAACGCGGTTGCAATGCTTGCTCAGGCGCAGGATCCGGGAGCGCAAATACCCAATACTCAGGCGGGTGGAAATGCTCCATCAGCCTCCGGGACAGACCAACAGGAAAATATTAACAAGGCTGTGAATACAGGGGACAGTTTTGCAGGAGACATATATGTGTTATTGCTGGTAGCTGCGGGCATTATAGCAGCAGTCACAGTTACTGTGAAAAGTAATGAGAGAATGTGGAAAAAATAGAAAGGGAGTATGATAGCAATCAGATTGTGAATGATGAAAAGACAGTGGGTAATTCTTCAGAATTAATAAAAAAATTGTTGACATAGCGAAAAGCTTATAATATAATAATCCTTGCGCTACGAGAAAGACAGGGTGCGCAAGGATTATCGGGGTGTGGCTCAGCTTGGCTAGAGCGCCTGGTTTGGGACCAGGAGGTCGCAGGTTCGAATCCTGTCACCCCGATACGTGCGGGTGTAGTTCAATGGTAGAACACCAGCCTTCCAAGCTGGATACGTGGGTTCGATTCCCATCACCCGCTTTTCCGCAGAAGATGCGGAGAGCCTTAAAAGGGGATATTTGCATATGAGTCTGTAGCTCAGCTGGATAGAGCAACGGCCTTCTAAGCCGTAGGTCGAGGGTTCGAATCCCCCCAGGCTCGTTATGGTGGGTATGGTGCAGTTGGTTAGCGCGCCAGATTGTGGTTCTGGATATCGTGGGTTCGAGTCCCACTACCCACCCTTTTCTTTTATATTCGCACTGGCAGGCAGTGTCAGATTAAGTCTTTAATGGGCTATCGCCAAGCGGTAAGGCACAGGACTTTGACTCCTGCATTCGCTGGTTCGAATCCAGCT
>CALWQP010000008.1 GCA_944383695.1 uncultured Mediterraneibacter sp. | reverse complement strand
TAAAATAGAGAGGTGAAAATCATGCGCGAAGGAATCCATCCGGAATATCATCAGGCAACAGTGACCTGCAACTGTGGGAACACTTTTGTGACAGGTTCTACAAAGGAGAACATCCACGTTGAAATCTGCTCCAAGTGCCATCCGTTCTATACAGGACAGCAGAAGGCAGCGCAGGCACGCGGCCGTGTTGACAAGTTCAACAAGAAATACGGTATTAAATAAGAAAAAAGAGCAGGCTGAGGTGGGAGCATCTCAGCCTCTTTTGTAACCGGAAAACGTGATGCCTGACCTTTTTCAGCGAAGGGTCAGGCATCGTTTGTAATTCGTAACAGGGAAAACATCAAAAAACATAGGAAAAGACCAGGAGGGATTATGAAATCATCAAACATAGGCGGTCAGGCTGTCCTGGAAGGTATCATGATGAGAAACGGCGGGAAGTATTCTGTGGCAGTGCGTAAGACCGATGGGGAGATCGCGGTGGATGTGAAGGACTATCGCAGCGTCATTCCGTGGAAAACACCTCTGAAAATCCCATTTATCAGGGGGATATTTAATTTTGTGGATTCTCTTGTGCTTGGAATACGCACACTGATGTATTCCGCCAGCTTTTTCGAGGAAGAGGAGGGCGAGGAGCTCACAGGTGAAGAGGCGGCGAAGCAGGAGAAGCAGGATAAAATATTCATGGGCGTGACCATGGTTATCTCAGTAATAGTTGCAGTGGCTATCTTCATGGTGCTCCCATATTTTCTCAGCAGTTTCGTGGAGAAGTATACATCTTCCAGGGCGGCAATGACCATATTTGAGGGAGTTATCCGTGTCGTGATCTTCCTTCTTTATATCTTCCTGATTTCAAGGACAAAGGATATCAAGCGTACGTTTATGTATCACGGAGCAGAGCACAAGTGCATCAACTGTATCGAGCACGGACTGGAGCTGAACGTGGAGAATGTGAGAAAAAGTTCCAAGCAGCACAAACGCTGCGGGACCAGCTTCCTCTTCTTTGTCATGATCGTGAGCATCATTTTCTGTTTCTTTATCACCACAGATTCACAGGTACTGCGGGTAGTCATCCGAATCGCGCTCCTGCCTCTGATCGCGGGCGTGTCTTATGAGATTATCCGGCTGGCGGGAAACAGTGATAACTTTCTGATAAATCTGCTGAGCAGGCCGGGGATGTGGGTGCAGAACATGACGACCAAGGAGCCGGATGACAGTATGATCGAGGTGGCCATCCGCGCCGTTGAGGAAGTGTTTGACTGGCGCGCGTGGCAGAAGGAGAACCAGTGATGCAGGAGTGTCAGATGCCTGCAGAGAAGAATCACAGCGATGAAACGAAGAAAGAGACGCTGAAAAGTGCATATATGGAAGGAAGAGAGCTGCTCCGGCAGTCAGGCATACCAGAGCCGGAGCTGGATGCATGGTATCTGCTGGAGTATGTGACAGGAGTCAGCCGGGCGTCCTATTATGGGAATCCGCAGCAGGAGCTGACAGACCGGCAGCAGGCGCAGTATGAAGCATGCATCAGGAGGAGGAGCAGCCGAATCCCTCTCCAGCACATTACCGGAGAACAGGAGTTTATGGGGTTGACCTTCCGCGTAAATGAACATGTCCTCATCCCGCGGCAGGACACGGAAACTCTTGCAGAACTGGCGCTGGACATATTAAAAAAAGGAGAGATACCGGATGCGGCAGAGGAAGGACAGGTACGGATCATGGATATGTGCACTGGTTCCGGGTGTATTCTTCTGAGCGTTCTCTACTATGCGGCGCGTTCCCTGTCAGGCACAGGAGCGGACCTGTCGGAGGAGGCGCTTGCTGTGGCCGAGAAAAACGCAGAAACACTGGGAATCCGGGCGGAGTTCGTCCGCGGTGACCTGTTTGAAAATATCAGTGGGAGATATGCCATGATCCTCTCCAACCCGCCTTATATCCGGAGCGCGGAGATTGAGACGCTTCAGGACGAAGTGCGGCTCCATGATCCCCGGGAGGCTCTGGACGGCAGAGAGGATGGACTGTACTTCTACCGGCGCATCGTGGACGAAGCGCGGCAGTATCTCCTGCCGGGCGGATATCTCATTTTTGAGATCGGATACGACCAGGCGGAGGATGTGAGCGGGCTGATGAGCGGCGCGGGATATACCGGGATTCAGGTGAAAAAAGACCTGGCAGGTCTTGACCGGGTCGTATATGGAAGATATAGTTAGATAAAGATATAGTCATATAGAAAAAATAGTCAATAGAAGAAATAATTAATTGAAGATATAGTTAATAGAAAAGGACAAAAGGAAAATGTTTGACAGATTAGACGATCTTTTGATTCGGTATGAAGAAGTGATGGGAGAACTGCAGGAGCCGGGAGCAGCGGACGACCAGCAGAGATTCCGCAGACTGATGAAGGAGCAGAGCGACCTTGCGCCCATCGTGGAAGCATACAATGAGTACAGGAAATGTAAGCAGAACATCGACGACAGCCTTGCCATGCTGGAGGAAGAGTCAGACGAGGAGATCCGCGAGCTGGCAAAGGAAGAACTGAACGAGTCGAAAAAGCGGGTGGAAGAGCTGGAACAGGAGCTGAAAATCCTTCTGCTCCCAAAAGACCCGAACGATGACAAGAACGTTATCGTGGAAATCCGCGGCGGGGCAGGCGGTGATGAGGCGGCGCTTTTTGCCGCGGAAATCTACCGCATGTACGTCCACTATGCGGACAGCCGGGGATGGAGGACAGAAATGATCTCTCTGAATGAAAACGGCATCGGCGGTTTCAAGGAGTGTGTGTTCATGATCACAGGCCAGGGCGCATACTCCCGCCTGAAATATGAAAGCGGCGTGCACCGCGTCCAGAGAGTGCCCGAGACAGAGAGCGGCGGAAGGATCCATACATCCACAGTGACTGTGGCGATCATGCCCGAGGCGGAGGAAGTGGATGTGGTAATTGACGAGAAGGATATCCGTATCGACGTGATGCGGGCATCCGGAAACGGCGGACAGTGCGTCAACACGACAGACTCTGCGGTCCGTCTGACTCACTTCCCGACAGGCATCGTGATTTACAGCCAGACAGAGAAATCCCAGCTTCAGAACAAGGAGAAGGCATTCTGCCTGCTCCGTTCCAAACTGTATGACCTGGAGTTGGAGAAGCAGCAGGCTTCTGAGGCCGAGGCAAGAAGAAGCCAGATCGGGACAGGAGACCGTTCTGAGAAGATCCGCACCTATAATTTCCCCCAGGGGCGTGTGACGGACCACCGGATCAAACTGACGCTGCACAAGCTGGATTCGGTGCTGAACGGAGATCTGGATGAAATTATCGACAGTCTGATCGCAGCGGATCAGACTGCGAAATTGGCGAAGATGGAGGACTAATGATAAATGACAGAACCAGTATTTAAACGGCCTGAGCTGGAGGACAAGGAGATCATTTCTTCGTATTTTGCAAAGGCGCCCAGCCGGAGCTGTGAGCGTACCTTTGTAAATGTATACCTCTGGTCAAGGCACTATAAAGTACAATACGCTGTGATTGAGGACGCCCTGGTCTTTAAGAGTGAAGACAGAGGGCTGGCGTTTGCCTATCCTGTGGGAGAGCCGGAAAATGTGAAGAAAGCGCTGGAATTTCTGATGGAATACAGCAGGGAAAGGGAATGTCCGTTTACACTGTATAATGTGACCCCGGAAATGTTCGCCCAGCTTGAATCCTGGTACCCGGGCAGATTTAACGTGGAATATGACAGGGATATAGCGGATTATGTATATGAGACGGAGAAGCTTGCCACACTGGCAGGAAAAAAACTCCACGGAAAGCGCAATCACATCAACAAGTTTAAGACACTGTATCCAGACTGGACATATGAGCCTTTAAGTGATGACAATGTGGAAGACTGCTTCCAGATGGCCCTTAAGTGGAGGAACCAGAACGGATGCGAGGAAGATCCGGAAAAGAACGCGGAAATGTGCGTGACGCTGAATTCCCTGCGCCTGTATAAAGAACTGGGCTTAAAGGGCGGAGTTCTGAAGATCGGTGAGAAGGTGGTGGCGTTTACGGTGGGAGAGCCGCTGTGCCCGGACACATATGTAGTGCATATCGAAAAGGCGTTCCCGGATGTGGAGGGCGCTTATCCTATGATTAACCAGCAGTTTGTACAGCATGAATGCACAGACTATACCTATGTAAACAGAGAGGAAGACACTGGGGCAGAGGGACTCCGGAAGGCAAAGCTCTCGTACAGGCCGGCGTTCCTGGAAGAAAAGGGAGTCGTAAAAGAAAAGGAGTGACAGCAGATGATATCAAAGAAGATGGAGAACATGGTGGCAAACAGTTCGGCGATCCGCGCTATGTTTGAAGAGGGAAACCGCCTGGCAAAGCTCTACGGCGCTGAGAATGTATTTGACTTCAGCCTCGGCAATCCGAACGTACCTGCGCCTGAGGCTGTGAAAAAAGCCATTATCGAACTTCTCAACGAGGAAGACCCGGTGGCGCTCCACGGCTATACGAACAGTAACGCAGGATATGAGGACGTGCGCCAGGCAGTTGCCGAGTCCCTGAACAGCAGGTTCGGGACAAAATTTGCCGCGCGCAGCATAACGATGACAGTGGGGGCGGCAGGAGGACTGAATGTGATACTGAAAGCCTTGCTGAATCCGGGAGATGAGGTAGTCGTATTTGCTCCCTACTTCGGAGAGTACAGAAGTTATGTGAGCAACTATGACGGCGTAATTGTCGAGATATCCCCGAACACGGAGGATTTCCAGCCGAAGCTTGATGAATTCGAGAAAAAGCTCACACCAAAGACAAGAGCCGTGATCGTCAATACGCCCAACAACCCCACCGGAGTCGTCTACTCAGAAGAAACCATCAAAAAGATGGCTTCCATCATGGAAAACAAGCAGAAAGAATATGGCACGGACATTTATCTGATTTCTGACGAGCCGTACAGAGAGCTTGCTTATGACGGCATAGAAGTGCCGTATCTGACCAAATATTATGCCAATACGATCGTGGGATATTCCTACAGCAAATCCCTCTCCCTTCCAGGCGAGCGTATCGGATATCTGGTCATCCCGGACGAGGCTGCGGACAGCGAAAACCTGATCTCCGCGGCAAATGTGGCGACCCGCATCCTTGGGTTCGTCAACGCTCCGACACTCCAGCAGAAAGTCGTGAAGGCATGTCTGAATGAGAAAACAGACATTTCCTTCTATGACAGGAACAGAGAAACCCTCTATAACGGACTGAAAGAGCTGGGATTTGAGTGCATCAGGCCGGAGGGGGCATTTTACCTGTTCGTGAAGTCCCCTATGGCGGATGAGAAAGCATTCTGCGCGGCGGCAAAGAAGTATAATATCCTTCTTGTCCCGGGAAGTTCTTTCGGATGCCCGGGATATGTCAGGATTGCCTACTGTGTAGCGTATGAGACGATCGTCAACTCCCTGCCGAAATTTAAAGAACTGGCGGCGGAATATAAATAAACAGGCAGATATAAAAAAGAGAAATATAGAAACAGACAAATACAGATAGGTTACAGGAGAATAGAGATGGCAGTCAGAGCAGAGCTTTTAAAAAATATCCGGAGCGTGGAGCCTTATGTTCCCGGGGAACAGCCCCAGAAGAAGGTGGTCAAGCTGAATACAAATGAGAATCCATATCCCCCTGCGCCGGGAGTGCAGAAAGCGCTGGATTCTGTAGACCCGGCTGATTTCCGCCTGTACCCGGATCCATCTTCCGGCATACTTGTGAAGGCGCTGGCGGAGAATTACAAAGTGAGTGAGGACCAGGTCTTTGTTGGAGTCGGCTCAGACGATGTGCTCTCCCTCTGTTTCATGACATTTTTTAATTCAGAGAAGCCGCTCCTGTTCCCGCACATTACATATTCCTTCTACAAGGTATGGGCAGAGCTGTACCGGATTCCATACGAGTGCCCGGAGCTTGACAAGGACTTCCGTATCGTGAAAGAAGACTATTACCGGGAGAACGGCGGCATCATATTCCCGAACCCGAACGCCCCCACAGCGATCTATGAGGACCTGGATTTTATCGAGGATATCCTGGAACATAACAGGGATTCCATCGTGATCGTGGACGAGGCGTATGTGGATTTTGCGGGAAGGTCAGCCATGGAGCTGCTCGGGAAATACGACAACCTGATCGTCACTCAGACATTTTCCAAGGCGAGGAGCATGGCGGGTATGAGAATCGGTTATGCTGTCTCCAATCCAGAGCTTATCCGCTGCCTGAATGATGTAAAATATTCTTTTAATTCCTATACAATGAGCCGGGCAGCCCTGGTCTGTGGGGCGGCAGCGGTAAAAGACAGAGACTATCTGGAAGAGACGGTTTGCAAAATAAAAGAGACAAGGGAACGGACAAAGAAGGGGCTGGCGGAGCTTGGGTTTGAATTTACGGATTCAAAGGCGAACTTCCTGTTCGCCCGCCATCCGGAGCATGACGCGGGGCAGCTTTTTGAAGAACTGAAAAAAGCGAATATCTATGTGCGCCACTGGAAGGATGAGAAAATCAGCCAATATCTGCGGATAACCATCGGTACGGATGATGAGATGGATGTGCTGCTCGGTTTCCTGCGGAAACTGCTGTCCTGATGAAAAAATATTTACAAGAAAAATATATGCAGGAAAGAATATATGCAAAAGGCAGAGAGTGCCGCAAAATCATTTATTTCCCATGATTTTGCGGCACTTTCGCTTTGTTTTTCTTTTTATTCCACTTTGACGCGGCTGTTGAATTTATCCAGAGCCAGCGCGCAGATGACGCCGACTGTGATGCAGATTATATTGACAATGGCGGAGCCTGCTGACAGAAAGCTTTCCACAGGAATGATCATGACAGTAGCGGCGATAACGATGCCAAGGATGCCGTGGAAGGCGATGGAATAATAGTTGTCAAACAGGGCGTTGATCGCTTTGGCAAATAAAATGACAGTGACCAGCGCTCCGACGCCGCCGGGGACCAGAACGCCCATGTCAAAGTGCCCGATACCGTCCACAAAAGGAGTGTAAAGTCCTAAGGGCATCAGCAAAGTAGAAAAGCTCATACCCGGAGCAATGACGCTTAAGGCAAGGCAGAATCCGCAGAACAGATACCAGAAGAAGTTCGGGGCCACTTCAATGGACGTCATCTTCAGTCCGATCAGAAGGGCGAAGATAAAGACCATGCACACCACAAGAGAAATCCAGGAGCCTTTCGTGCGGCCCTGTTCTCCTGCTTCCCGGAACAGAGAGGGCAGCATGCCGCCAATTAGTCCGATAAAGAGGCAGACAGACGGGTCCGGATATTTATTCAGGAAAAAGGCAAGAATATTCGCGACTCCAAGAAAGCCCACGGCTCCCCCGATGAAGACAGGGATCAGCTTCGGCACATGAGTCCTGAAATTTTTAAAAGGATTGGATAAAAGCTCCATGATCGGCTTGTATATGCCGAAGATAACGCTCAACACGCCTCCCGATATGCCCGGGAGCACGGCGCCGAGCCCGATGAGCGCTCCCTGTATGATCCTGAACACAAACTGCAGAGGCGTGGTCTTGCTGTTTTGATTTTTATTCATATGTTCGAAATCCTTTCTTTTATTCCTATACTTATTTTACAGAACATAGTATTTATACTATTTTTTTGCAGTTTTGGCAAGAGGGACGTTAGGGTGCGTCTCCCGGCGCGGGCGCTGTGTCTTTTGGAGCGTGTATGGAGCGCGGCTGGAACGTGTCTTTTGAAGCGTTGACAGCGCCGTGGGAAATCCGTATAATGAAAGACAGAAACAAGGAAGGAAACCGCTTATGATTTATGAAAACAATGAAGAAAAGAGAAACACTTTGTGGCGGACGGTACTGTCTGTTTCATCAGTGATCATCATTATTATTGTTGTATTTTTTATTGTAAGGCTCTTCACAGGAAATCCTCTCGAAGGAATATGGGTGAACGAGGACACCGGCGCGGTGCTTGAAATCAGAGATGACGGCGAAGTGACCCTGACGGAAGCGGAAGGCGGAAAAACCGAAGAAGGCATTCTCATGACCTATATCGTGGATACAAAAACGAAAACTTTTACAGTGCAGACAGATTCTGCATATGCGGAAGGCGTTCTGTCCGGGTCTTATGATTACAATATTGAGGGCGATACCCTGACACTGACAGAACGGGAATATGGGGACCAGATCGTGTTTATGAGAGAGTAGAGGAAAAGAGGAGTTCCGTTCAGCGGGACTCTTCTGCTGTAATGGGAACCATGCATCAGGGACAGCCGTGTTTGAAAGGAGCAGGATTTATGTACAGAAATCAGACGAAGGAAATCGCCATAGGCAGCGTGAAGATAGGCGGGGACAATCCGGTGGCCATCCAGTCTATGACAAATACAAAGACAGAAGACATAGAAGCAACAACAGAACAGATATTGAAACTGGAGGCGGCGGGGTGCGATATCATCCGCTGTGCTGTCCCCAACATGGAGGCGGCAGAGGCGCTGCGTGAGATCAAACGCCGGATCCATATCCCCCTTGTCGCGGATATTCACTTTGACTACCGCCTCGCCATCGCGGCGATAGAGAACGGTGCGGATAAAATCCGCATCAATCCGGGGAATATCGGCTCAGAGGAGAAAGTAAGAGCAGTCGTGGACAAGGCAAAAGAATATAATGTGCCTGTCCGCGTGGGAGTAAACAGCGGCTCCCTGGAAAAGCATCTCCTGGAAAAATATGGCGGCGTTACCGCGGAAGGGATCGTGGAGAGCGCGCTGGATAAGGTACACATGATCGAGGAGATGGGATATGACAATCTGGTAGTGAGCATCAAATCCTCTGATGTTATGATGTGCGTGAAGGCCCATGAGCTCATCGCAAAGAAATGTCCATATCCCCTTCAT
The DNA here is from genome assembly GCA_944383695.1 of uncultured Mediterraneibacter sp. Lineage (GTDB taxonomy): Bacteria > Bacillota > Clostridia > Lachnospirales > Lachnospiraceae > Mediterraneibacter. The sequence goes on along the minus strand of CALWQP010000008.1, from coordinate 92,391 downwards.
GTGGGCATCACAGAGTCGGGAACCGTATATACCGGCAATGTGAAATCATCGGTCGGTTTGGGGATCATACTGTATGAAGGCATCGGCAATACGATACGCGTGTCCCTGACCGGAGATCCGTCCGAGGAAATCCGCACGGCAAAACTCATTCTGAGGACTCTCGGGCTGCGAAAGAGCGGGATCGAGGTCGTGTCCTGTCCCACATGCGGAAGAACGAAGATCGATCTCATAGGACTAGCCAATGAGGTGGAAAAAATGGTAGAAGACATTCCTCTTAACAATATTAAAGTGGCGGTCATGGGTTGCGCGGTGAACGGCCCCGGAGAGGCGAGAGAGGCGGATATAGGCATTGCGGGCGGTACCGGAGAAGGACTGCTCATCAAAAAGGGTGAGATCGTTAAAAAAGTAAAAGAGGAAGAGCTTCTTGATACTTTGAGGAAGGAACTTTTAAACTGGGAGAGATAAAATTGGAGCAGGTAAAGAGCGACAAGGTATTTTTTCATGTGTTTCCTACACTGAAGGCAGAGGATGGCCTCCAGATCCTGTTTGCGGATGTAGAGGTCAGGAAGATCACGACGAATTCACGCCGTGATTTTCTTAATGTGCACATTTTCAGCAGACATCTGATACAGAAAAAGCAGATACGGCGTATGGAGAGCCTGATCAAGGAACAGCTTTTTGCAAAGACGGCGGTGAGCGTGCATATCATAGAGGAATATGCCCTGTCAGGGCAGTATACGCCGGAGGCTCTGATGACCGAGTACCGGGAGAGCATCCTCCTTGAGCTGAAAGAAATCAGCGTGCTCGCTTCCGGCATGTTCGCGCAGGCGGCCATCCATTACGAAGAAGGAAATGTAATCTGTCTGGAGCTTTTGGATTCGATCGTGTCAGAAGGGCGCAAAGAGGAAATCCTGAAGTTTCTGGAGAAGATGTTTGCTGAGCGCTTCCATATGGAGGCGGACATCCGTATTACTTACCGCCAGCCTGATGGGACCGGGAGCAGAGAGTATGACGAACAAAGAGTCCAGCAGGAGATCAACGCCATATTTGAGCGGCGGGCAAAACAGCGCGGCGAAGAAATACCCACGGACAAAGGAGAGGCGTCACAGACTGCAGAAGCGGCGGGCGGCGTCTCCGTAAAAACGATGTCAGGGAGCGCTGAGAAGGGAAGAAAAGGCTCTGGAAAGGGCGGGTTTAAGAAGAAAGATTTCTACCGCCCGGTCAAGACCGGAGACGACCCGAACCTGATCTACGGCAGGAATTTTGACGATGAGCCTGTCACTCTGGACCAGGTCGTCACAGAGATGGGAGAGATCACCTTCCATGGGAAGATCATCAGTTTAGATACAAGAGAGATCCGCAACGAAAAGACCATTCTCATATTTGCGGTGACAGACTTCACAGACACCATCACTGTGAAAATGTTTGCACGCAATGATCAGCTCACGGAAATACTGGGAGAGCTGAAGAAAGGGGCCTTCGTCAAGATCAAAGGAGTGACGACCATTGATAAGTTCGACGGTGAGCTGACCATCGGTTCGGTCACTGGCATAAAGAAGATCGGGGACTTTACAGTATCAAGAAAGGACCTCAGTCCTCTGAAAAGAGTGGAGCTGCACTGCCATACGAAAATGAGCGATATGGACGGTGTGTCCGAGGTAAAAGATATTGTCAGGCGCGCTCATGACTGGGGGCATCCCGCCATCGCCATCACAGACCACGGCGTGGCCCAGGCTTTCCCGGATGCAAACCATTATATAGAGACGCTGGATAAAGACGATCCATTCAAGATCATTTACGGCGTGGAAGGGTATGTGGTGGACGACCTGACAGAGATTGCCGTAAACGCGGGGGAGCAGTCCCTTGATGATACATACATTGTGTTCGATATTGAGACAACAGGGTTCAGCTCCATCCGCGACAGGATCATCGAGATCGGCGCGGTCAAGGTGGTAAATGGGGGAATCGTGGACAGATTCAGCACTTTCGTAAATCCGGAGCGCCCGATTCCCTTTGAGATCACCAGCCTGACTGGCATCACGGACGAGATGGTCATGGGTGCTCCGAATATCGGGACCGTGCTCCCGCAGTTTCTTGAATTTGTGGGAGACGGCGTGCTTGTGGCGCACAACGCGGGATTCGACGTGGGATTTGTTGAGCAGAACTGCCGTGAACATGGGCTGAATGACCGCTTTGTCTATGTGGATACCGTGGCTCTGGCACGCGTGCTCCTGCCGACCCTTTCCAAGTATAAGCTGAACATCGTTGCAAAGGCTCTGAACATCTCTCTGGAGAATCACCACAGGGCAGTGGATGACGCGGGGGCGACGGCGGAGATTTTCGTAAAATTTGTGGAGATGCTGAAGAAAGACCACATCACGACTCTGAAAGAGGTCAACAGATACGGAGACCGGAATGTGAACGCCATCCGCAAAATGCCCACCCACCATATTATCATCCTTGCAAAAAACGATATCGGAAGATATAACCTGTACCAGCTTATCACAGAGTCTCATCTGACCTATTATGCAAGGCGGCCCAGGATACCAAAGAGCCTTCTCAACGAATACCGGGAAGGACTCCTTATCGGGAGTGCCTGCGAGGCAGGCGAACTGTACCAGGCAGTGCTTGAGAAGCGCTCTTCCGAGCAGATTGCCAGGCTGGCCGATTTTTACGATTATTATGAGATACAGCCGCTTGGGAACAACCGCTTTATGATCGAGAGCAGCCGTATTCCGGACGTGACTTCCGATGAGGACCTCAAGAGGATCAACCGTGACATCGTGGAGCTGGGAGAAAGATTCGGGAAACCAGTGGTCGCTACATGCGACGTCCATTTCCTTGACCCGGATAATGAGGTGTACAGGCGTATCATCATGGCGGGAAAAGGATTTGACGACGCAGACAGCCAGCCGCCCCTCTATCTTCGCACCACGGAGGAAATGCTGGAGGAATTCTCTTATCTGGGCGCGGCAAAGGCGCGGGAGATCGTCATTGACAATCCGGTGAAGATCGCGGGCATGGTAGAGAAGATTTCCCCGGTAAATCCGAATAAATGTCCGCCTGTCATTGAGAATTCGGACCAGGAGCTCAGAAATATCTGTTACCGCAAAGCTCATGAGATGTATGGGGAAGACTTGCCGACGCAGGTGTCTGAAAGGCTGGAGAAGGAACTGAATTCCATCATATCCAATGGGTATGCCGTTATGTACATTATCGCGCAGAAGCTTGTGTGGAAGTCCAATGCGGACGGCTATCTGGTCGGCTCGCGGGGGTCCGTCGGCTCTTCCTTTGTGGCGACAATGGCAGGAATCACGGAAGTAAATCCCCTGAGTCCGCACTATTACTGCAAGCACTGCCATTACAGTGATTTTGAGTCGGATGAAGTCCGCGCATATGCGGGAGGCTGTGGATTTGACATGCCGGACAAAAACTGTCCGGTGTGCGGCGAGCCTCTTGTAAAAGCGGGCTTTGACATCCCCTTTGAGACCTTCCTTGGTTTCAAGGGAGACAAGGAGCCTGATATCGACCTGAACTTCTCCGGCGACTATCAGGCGAAAGCCCACAAATATACAGAGGTGCTCTTTGGGGAGGGGCATACATTCAAAGCGGGGACGATCGGCACGCTTGCCGATAAGACGGCGTACGGTTTTGTGAAGAATTATTATGAAGAGCACGAGCAGAGAAAGCGCAGGTGCGAGATTGAGAGGATCACAGAAGGGTGTACCGGGATCCGGCGGAGCACCGGACAGCATCCGGGAGGGATCGTAGTGCTCCCACACGGACATGACATCAATGAGTTCACGCCTGTCCAGCATCCGGCAAACGATATGGAGTGCGGGATCATCACGACGCATTTTGATTATCATTCCATTGACCACAATCTCCTGAAACTGGATATTCTCGGGCACGATGACCCGACCATGATCCGTACTCTGGAAGATTATATCACCTCTGACGCCATGGACAACGAATACAACGCGGACAATCCCTTCATTGCCACGGAGATCCCTCTGGACGATGAGAAGGTCATTGAGCTTTTCCACGGAACAGAGGTGCTGGGGATCAAGCCGGAAGACATCGGCGGATGTAAGCTGGGATGTCTTGGCATCCCGGAGTTTGGCACGGATTTTGTTATCCAGATGGTGGAGGATACGAAGCCCCAGACTCTGTCAGACCTGATCCGTATTTCCGGTCTGTCCCATGGGACGAATGTGTGGCTGGGAAATGCACAGGAGCTGGTGAAGTCGGGGAAGGCGACCATCTCAACGGCCATCTGTACCCGCGACGATATCATGACCTATCTGATCAACCAGGCAGTGGAGAGCGCGCTGGCCTTCACCATCATGGAGAGTGTGCGTAAAGGAAAAGGCCTGAAACCCGAGTGGGAAGACGCCATGAAGGAGAAAGGCGTGCCGGACTGGTATATCTGGTCCTGCAAGAAGATCAGTTATATGTTCCCCAAGGCCCATGCCGCGGCATACGTTATGATGGCTTACCGCATTGCGTACTGTAAGATCAACTATCCGCTTGCCTACTATGCCGCGTATTTCGGTATCCGTGCAGACGCCTTTTCTTATGAGATCATGTGTCAGGGGAAGGACAAGCTGGATTATTACATAAAGGATTACAAAAAGCGGAGCGATTCGCTCAGCAAGAAGGAACAGGATGTGATGAAGGACATGAAGATCGTTCAGGAAATGTATGCGAGAGGATTTGAGTTCATGCCCTTCGACATCTACCGGGCAAAGGCAAAGATGTTCCAGATCATCGATGGGAAGCTGATGCCGTCCCTTGCCAGCATCGAGGGGATGGGAGACAAGGCTGCGGAGGCAGTGGAGGAGGCGTCAAAGGACGGACCATATCTGTCACTGGACGATTTCCGCCAGCGGACCAAGGTCAGCAAGACGGTCATTGACCTGATGCAGGAGCTGGGACTGTTCGGAAATCTGCCGCAGAGCAATCAGCTTTCGTTGTTTGATTTTTGATCATTTGATCTTGCCGCCGAAGCGGGAGAACAAAAGGAAACGAAACCGTAGACGAAGCTGGCGCACCGTGTTATAATCAGCTTTATAAGCAGCGCCGTATGGCAGGCAAGATTATGATATGGAGGAGAATGAGAATGTACGACTTCGATGAGATCAAGACAACAGACCCAGAGATCGCAGATACGATACAGGCAGAGATGGAGAGACAGAACTCCCACATTGAACTGATCGCATCCGAGAATTGGGTGAGCAAAGCAGTGATGGCAGCGATGGGAAGCCCGCTTACGAACAAGTATGCGGAGGGATATCCGGGCAAGAGATATTACGGCGGATGTCAGTGCGTGGATGTGGCTGAAAATCTGGCAAGAGAGCGCGCAAAAGAGCTGTTTGGATGTGAATATGTAAACGTCCAGCCCCATTCAGGCGCGCAGGCGAACATGGCAGTCTTTTTCGCAATGCTTGAGCCGGGCGATACATTTATGGGCATGAATCTGGATCACGGCGGGCATCTGACCCATGGCTCACCAGTCAACATGTCCGGAAAATACTTTAACGTAGTGCCCTACGGCGTCAATGACGAAGGCCTGATCGATTATGACAATGTGCTTGCCATTGCAAAGGAATGCAAGCCGAAGATGATCGTTGCCGGGGCGAGTGCATATGCGCGTACTATTGATTTCAAACGTTTCCGCGAGATTGCGGATGAAGTCGGCGCATATCTGATGGTGGACATGGCGCATATCGCAGGGCTGGTGGCAGCGGGACTCCATCCAAGCCCGATCCCATACGCTCATGTGACGACTACGACGACACACAAGACACTGAGAGGTCCCCGGGGCGGAATGATTCTCTCCAGCAATGAGATGAACGAGAAGTTTAATTTTAACAAGGCGATATTCCCCGGAATCCAGGGCGGCCCACTCATGCACGTCATTGCGGCGAAGGCGGTCTGCTTCAAAGAGGCGCTCCAGCCTGAGTTCAAGGAATATCAGAAACAAGTCGTAAAAAATGCGAAGGCGCTCTGTGAGGGGCTTAAGAAGAGAGGCATTAAGATCGTATCCGGCGATACGGATAACCATCTGATGCTGGTAGACCTGACAGAAAAAAGTGTGAGTGGAAAAGAGCTTGAGAAACGTCTGGATGACGCCCATATCACCTGCAATAAGAACACCATACCCAATGATCCTCGTTCTCCTTTTGTCACAAGCGGCGTAAGGCTGGGAACTCCCGCTGTGACCACAAGAGGCATGAAAGAGGAGGATATGGATAAAATTGCTGAAATCATCGCAATGGTGATCGAAGGAGAAGAAAACGTGGAAGCCGCAAAAAAGATGGCGGCAGAACTGACAGAGAAATATCCTCTCTGCTAAACCCGGAAAGACCTCTTTCGGGGATGGGGATGTGTGCATACGGTTTCCTGGAGTGGAGCCGAGCCACGCATCACTATCCCCGAAAATATATCTTGGAATATTACTTTTTCTCAAACTCTATCCCTTTCTGTTTCAGAAATTTCTCCACCATCTCATCCCACGCATGTTCCAATGTCTTATCCATGTTAAAAGTCTTAAAGGAAGCCCCGGTCACGCAGGTCAGTTGTTTTCCGTCGTAATGGATATTCATATAGAGTCCCTGGACCTCCTCCGGGCGCACGGAGAGGGCGTTCTGCTCGATCAGCCTGTCGATGTTCCCACGGGAGAGGCTGAAGACGAACCGGAATCTCAAAGGAGTCCGCTTTCCCTTGATGACAGAAAAGCAGTATTCCCGGAGATTTTTCCATGGAGAATATTCCGGCAGCACCGCATCCGTATCAAAAAAGTCTCTCTGTATCAGGCCGTCTATGCGGAATGTGTTGAAGGTCACGATCTCTCCTTCTATGAAAGAGAAGCTGTCAAAGGTGTCGGACAGAAGAAGCTGCGCCATGGATTCTTTTATATTGGTCAGAGAAAATAAGATCATATCAGGCTCCTTTGTATCATTTCGCCGCGGCAGGGGCGACCGGATGGATATGGGGTCATTTTTAGCGGTTTGGATTGTACATAGTGCAATCATTATACCATAAAAGAAAAGTGCCGTCATTGACTTTTATGTGCAAAAAAAGTATTATTATATAGATAAAGTGGCGTATTATCGCCACAGGATATTTGATGAAGAGATATAACATTTACATAGAGAGCAAGAGAGATTTATGAACAGAATAAAGCAGAGAACGAAAAGAAGAATTGTCCTTGGTATATGTATCATAGGCGCTGCTGCGGTCATCGTACTTATCATTCAGGGCGTGGGAGGCCTTTTGAGCAGCGGCCCGGACACGTCAGCAGGCCTGGAATACATTGAAAAGGAAGAAGCGGGCAATATCAATGCCATCGAAGAGAAGATCAGTCTGCTGGAACGACAGGACAGCAATGCAGAAGATACGCGCAGCATCAAGGAAAAATTCACAGGTTCCGTGGTGCTGGGGGATTCCGTGGCAAATGGATTCCTGGAATATGACATCCTGAATGCATCCAGCGTGGCGGCGGAAATCGGCGTCCACCTGAACGAGCTGGACGAACAGATCGCAAAGGTAAAGGAATTAAGTCCCGGCGTCCTTTTTCTGTATCTGGGAATGAATGACGTGACCGCCACAAACGGAGATGTGGAGAGTTTTATCTCTGAATACCGGGCTGTGCTCACCCGGCTCAAGGAAGAAGTACCTGACGCTCACATATTTGTAAATTCCATCTTTCCTGTTCAGGACAAAGCCATAGACGAAGAACCTTTGCTGGCGAAGATCCCGGACTACAACGAGGCGCTGAAAGAACTGTGTGACAGACAGACTGTCGCGTTCATCGATAATACCAGTCTTGCGGAAGAGCAGTATTACGAGCAGGACGGCGTGCATTTTAAGGCGGATTTTTATCCGGTATGGGCAGAACGGATGGCGGAGGTGGCTGCGTTATGAAATCAGGAAGACCAGGGATCGCGCGTTTTATGAAATATGTCATCCTTATACTGATCGTGGCTTTTGTCGTGCTCCTTCTGCTGTATGCAAGCGGGAGCAGCCGCCCCTTTAACGAGGTGGAGAGAGCAGTCAGCAGTTCTCTGGACAAGAGCAACCTGACGCGGCAGGATGGGACCGCGTTTAAAAGAAGATTCGGTCTGAGTGAGGCAGACTACGCAGGAGTCATGTATTATGCCTCTGAGTTCAGCATCTCTGCGGAAGAGGTCCTGCTCATCCAGGTGAAAGATGAGAGCCAGATCCAGGAAGTCACAGCGGCCATCGAGAAGCAGGTCGAGGCGAGAAAGAATGATTTCGACGGTTACGCGCCGGAGGAAGTGAAGCTGCTTGAGGACGCAAAGCAGAGCGTGCGAGGAAGATATATTTTTTTCGCCGCCGCGCCGAAAGCGGAGGAATATCTGGAAGTTTTCAGCAGCAGTCTGTAGAGAAAGGATAGTACCGGATGTTATTCAGCAGTATTACATTTTTGTTTTTATTTCTGCCTGTGGTGATGGCAGTTTATTATATGGTCCCAAATAAGGCGAAGAATGTCATTCTTCTTATTGCGAGCATGTTTTTCTATGCATGGGGTGAGCCGGTCTACGTGGCGCTCATGATTCTGTCCATCCTTTTTAACTATTTTTGTGGGCGGGATATCAAGGCTCATGAGGATGATCCGGGGAAGGCAAAGCTGAGCCTGGCTTTTGCGGTCACGGTAAATGTGCTCATTCTTGGGTTTTTTAAGTATTTCGGATTCTTACTGGACACATTGAATTCCGTTCTTCCGGCGGATATACCGTACCGGGAACTCCCACTGCCAGTAGGGATATCGTTTTATACATTTCAGGCAATTTCTTATATTGTGGATGTCTATCGGAAAAAGGCGGACCCGCAGAAGAATATCCTGTATTTCGCCTTGTATATCAGCATGTTTCCCCAATTGATCGCAGGCCCTATCGTGCGATATGTAGATATCGAGGCGCAGCTTCAAAACAGGAGCGTCTCTGTGCGCAGGATGGGCCAGGGCGTAAGGTATTTCATCATCGGCCTGGCGAAAAAGGTGGTTATTGCCAATACGGTGGGAGCGGTGTTTGAGCAGATCGCCGCTATGCCGGCGAGCAGCCTCTCGGTGCTTACGGCATGGGTGGGAGCGTTTTCCTATGCGTTCCAGATTTATTTTGATTTCAGCGGATATTCGGATATGGCTGTGGGGCTGGGCAAAATGTTCGGCTTCAAGTTTAAGAAGAATTTCGACTATCCATACATATCAGAGAGCATAACAGAATTTTGGAGAAGATGGCACATCTCTTTGAGCACATGGTTCAGGGAGTATGTATATATCCCCCTCGGCGGAAACAGATGCTCTGTATCCAGAAATATTTTTAACCTGATGGTAGTGTGGACGCTGACCGGGATGTGGCACGGCGCGGCGTGGAATTTTATCGCGTGGGGCGTGTATTACGGAGCCATCCTCGTGATGGAGAAATATGTATGGGGAGTCTCACTTGACCGTCTTCCGGGAATCGTAAGGCACATTTATACTATAGTGCTCGTGCTGGTGGGCTGGGTGTTTTTCTTCAGCCCGAGCCTTGGCTATGCGCTGCGCTACCTTGGCTCTATGGTCGGAGGCGGAGCAGGCATCGTGGATTCAGAGGGAGCGTTTCTCCTTTTTACACACTGGCTCTTATATCTGCTGGCAGCGCTAGGGTCTTCTGCGCTGGGGCTGCGGTTTCTCAACCTTGTGCCGAGGGTGATCGGGAACGGCAGGGTGAAGGATGCGGCATCGGTGGTCATATATATGGGGATATTTGTGATTTCTGTGGCTTTTCTTGTGACAGATACGTTTAACCCGTTTTTGTATTTCAGATTTTAGGTGGGTACTATGGATAACAGAAAAAGAAGAGGGCGTATGGAGAGCCTGCTCGGGAAAATATTTATATTGAGCCTGTTTCTTGTGCTGATCGTGAATTTCATCCTTCCGGACAAAGAGCAGTCGGAGGAGGAAAACCGGATGCTGGAGACTCTGCCCGCACCGGGCCTGACAAGCATCATGAGCGGGGATTTCATGGAGCAGTGGGAGAGCTACATGAGCGACCAGTTTGTGGGGAGAAACCTGTGGCGCAGTCTTAAGGTCGGTCTGAACCGCCTGGGAGGCAGCAGGATGGAGAATGGCGTCTATATTGGCAGGGATGGGCAGCTTTTGGAGGATATTGCGGCGCCGGACCAGGAATTGTTCTCTAAAAATATCAAAGCAGTCAAAAGCTTTGCGGACGCTTATCCTGATATTCCGGCCACGGTCATGCTGATTCCCGATGCGGCGTGCATTTTAAGCGACAGCCTTCCGGCCTTTGCTACTGTGGAGGACCAGAGACAGATGTTCAGCATGGTGGAGCGCGGGCTCGGGGATTCTGTCAACTGGGTGGACGCATATTCCATCCTGAATAAACATAAAACGGAAAAGTTATACTATAAGACGGATCATCACTGGACGACTCAGGGGGCATTTTATGTATTCCGGGAAGCTGCGGCAAGCCTCGGGATCGAAGGCGATGTATCTGATGATTATGTTTCCTATACAGTGACAGACAGCTTCAATGGTGTGCTGGCGTCCAAGAGCGGGGTAGGTCTCAATGAGAAAGAGAAGATCGATATATATGTGCCTACGGAAGGGGACGACGACGTGGTCGTAAATTATGTGGATGAGGGAAAGAAACGGACCTCTCTGTATGATTCTTCCAAGCTTGAGACAAGGGACAAGTACGGTGTGTTCTTTGGAGGGAATACGTCGGTCATGGATATCAGGACTGTATCTACCAGCCGGAAACGGCTTCTGGTGATAAAGGATTCTTTCGCGGATTGCTTCATTCCGTTTTTGACGCCGTATTACAGAGAGATCGTTGTGGTAGACCCAAGGTATTACAGCGGTACGATGGAGGATATCATGGACACATACAGGATAACGGATATCCTGTTCCTTTACAGCGGAAATACATTTATGACGGACAATAATATCAGCGGAGTGTTTACAGGTGAGTAATCGTATAAGAGAGGAATTTCTACAGAAGAAAGACCCGGTAAGGCTTAACAAGTATTTAAGTGAGGCGGGCGTTTGTTCCAGGAGGGAGGCGGATCGTCTCATTGAGGACGGGAAGGTGACCGTGGATGGAAGTCCGGCCCGGACCGGGATGCGGATCACGCCGGGACAGGTGGTGAAGGTCGGGGCAAAGGTTGTTTCACGGCAGGATGAGATGATCGTGCTCGCAGTCAATAAGCCACGGGGCATCGTCTGTACGGAGGAGAAACGAGAGAGAAACAGCATCGTGCGTTTCCTGGATTATCCCGTGCGCGTCACTTACGCGGGACGCCTGGATAAAGATTCCCGGGGGCTTCTGCTCATGACGAACAATGGGGATATCATCAACCGGATGATGCGCGCCGCCAACCGGCATGAAAAGGAATACAAGGTGACAGTGGACCGGGAGGTCACGGAAGAATTTGTAAAACAGATGTCAGAAGGGGTGGCCATACTGGATACGGTGACAAGGCCGTGTAAGGTGGAGAAGCTTGGAAAGTATACGTTTTCCATCATATTGACCCAGGGGCTGAACCGTCAGATCAGACGGATGTGCGAGGCTCTCGGATACGAGGTGCGGGATCTGGTGCGCGTGCGGATGATGAATATCCGGCTGGGAAGCCTGAAAGAAGGACAGTACAGGAAGCTGACAGACGCGGAGCTCGACGAGCTCTATGAGGAAATAAAAGATTCTCCGGCAGAGCCGTAATAATAACGGCGGCCGGGAGGGGAGAGCATGAGATTATGGCAGGTCATATAGAGGATAAGATAACAAAGACTGAGAAGCACGCAGAGTATCAGGCGGAGATTCAGACAGAGAACAAGATGAACCGGATGCGGGAACTGGTAGACCTTCTGAACCAGGCGCGCCGCGCCTATGAGCAGGAAGATACGGAGATCATGAGCAACTATGAGTACGATCAGCTCTATGATGAACTGCAGGCGCTGGAAAACGAGCTGAATACCACTCTCGCGGCCAGCCCGACGGTCAACGTGGGGTATGAGGTGTTGAGCGAGCTTCCCAAGGAACGGCATGAGAGGCCGATGCTTTCCCTGGACAAGACAAAGGACGTGGAACGGCTGAAGGAGTTCCTGGGAGAGCAGAAAGCAATGATTTCGTGGAAGCTGGACGGTCTGACCATTGTCCTCACATACAGGGGCGGCGTTCTTGAAAAGGCGGTGACCAGAGGGAACGGAGAAGTAGGGGAAGTCGTTACAAACAATGCGAGAGTGTTCCAGAACCTTCCGCTCCACATCCCATATGAGGGAGAGCTTGTCTTAAGGGGCGAAGCAGTCATTTCTTATAAAGACTTCGAGAAGATCAATGAGGAGATCGGAGATACGGATGCGAAATATAAAAATCCAAGAAACCTGTGCAGCGGTTCTGTCCGCCAGCTTAATAATGAGATCACGGCGAAACGGAAGGTGCGGTTCTATGCGTTTACTCTCGTGAGCGCGGAAGAGGTGGATTTTCATAATTCCAGGCTGTACCAGATGGAGTGGCTGAAGGAGCAGGGCTTTGACGTGGTGGAGAATCATCCGGTCACGAAGGAGACTGTCGATAAGGAGGTGGAATGGTTCGCCGGACATATCGAGAAAAATGAAGTGCCGTCGGACGGACTGGTGCTCGTGTATGACGACATCGCTTACGGTCAGTCTCTTGGTACAACAGCTAAGTTCCCGAGGGATTCTTTTGCGTTCAAGTGGGCGGATGAGATCCGGGAGACTACGCTTAAGGAGATTGAGTGGAGTCCTTCCAGGACAGGGCTGATCAATCCGGTGGCCATCTTTGAGCCTGTGGAGCTGGAAGGGACGACAGTGAGCCGCGCCAGCGTCCATAATATCAGTATCATGGAAGAACTGGAACTGGGAGTCGGCGACAGGATCACCGTGTATAAGGCAAACATGATCATTCCACAGATCGCGGAAAACCTGACCCGCAGCGGGGTAAAGGATATCCCTGAGGCCTGTCCGGTGTGCGGCGGAGCGACCCGCATTTCCATGGAAAACGAGACGAAGACACTGTACTGCACGAATCCGAAATGTCAGGCAAAGCATGTAAAGTCATTTACTCTTTTTGTGAGCCGGGACGCTATGAATATCGAGGGACTTTCCGAGGCAACGCTGGAGAAATTTATCATACACGGATATATAAAAGACCTGACGGACCTCTTTCATCTGGACCGCTATGCAGAAGAGATCAAGAATATGGACGGTTTTGGAGAGAAGTCCTATGAAAATCTCCAGAACAGTATAAAAGCCGCGCGGACGACAACCCTTCCCCGGCTTGTATACAGCCTTGGCATCCCGAACATCGGTATCGCCAACGCGAAGATGATATGCCGGGCCTTTGGCAATGATACGGAGAAGGTGGTCAACGCCACGGAACAGGAACTGAACGAGATTTCGGGCGTGGGCGGTGTGATCGCAAAAGCGTATGTGGATTATTTTGCCGATGAAGAGCGCCGGGACGTGTTCCGGCGTCTCCTTGAAGAAGTCGAGATACCGAAAGAAGAGGAGACAGAGGACAGCCAGAAATTTGCGGGAATCAACTTTGTTATTACAGGAAGCGTGGAGCATTTTGCAAACCGCGCGGAAGTGAAAGAAGAAATCGAAAAGAGAGGAGGAAAGGTGACCGGAAGCGTGACATCAAAGACGGATTATCTGATCAATAATGATGTCAATTCAGCTTCGTCGAAGAACAGAAAGGCAAGAGAACTGGGAATCCCGATCATATCCGAAGAAGAGTTCGTACAGATGATGGAGGGATGAACAGTGAGGAAAACAAAGGTCATATTGTCCGGCCGGACAGCGCCGGCATGTGGCCGGAGCAGAATATGAAAGGCAGGGAATGCGTGAATTTAAAAACAGCAAAAATCAAAGAAAGACTATTGGAAAAATTATATGAAAAATTAAATGAAACTCTGAAAGCAGTTCTTCCCATCATTGCGATCGTGCTGCTTCTGTGCTTTACGATCGCCCCTTTGGAGCCGGGAATCCTTCTGGCTTTCCTGTTAGGAGCGGTGCTGCTGATCGTGGGAATGATGTTCTTTACCCTGGGTGTGGAAATGTCCATGACTCCTATCGGTGAAAACGTGGGAATCTGTATGACTCAGACAAAGAAGCTGGGAGTTATGGTCCTGCTGAGTTTTATACTCGGTTTTATCGTTACGATATCTGAACCGGACCTTCAGGTGCTGGCGGAGCAGGTCCCGGCAGTGCCGAATATCGTTCTGGTGCTGTCCGTGGCGTTTGGCGTGGGTCTCTTTCTCATAGCGGCGCTTCTGCGCATGCTCTTTAACATTACACTGGCACATATGCTGATCGTGCTGTATGTCATCGTATTCGGACTGGCGTTTCTTGCGCCGGGGGATTTCATTGCGGTGGCGTTTGACGCGGGCGGTGTGACGACCGGGCCCATGACCGTGCCCTTTATCATGTCGCTGGGTATCGGTATCTCCGCGATCCGAAGCGACGAGAGAGCGGAGGATGACAGTTTCGGCCTTGTGGCGCTGTCCTCGGTGGGTCCGATTTTGTCCGTTCTCGTGCTCAGCCTTATTTATCGGCCGGAGAGCGCGCAGTATGTGCCGGACAAGATACCGGAAATCAGCGATTCTGTGGAGCTGTGGCGGCTTTTTTCAGAAGAATTTCCCGAATACATGAAAGAGATGGCGGTCTCTCTGCTTCCGATCATCGTATTCTTTGTGATCTTCCAGATCATTTTTAAAAGGATGCAGAAAAGGATGCTGATAAAGACTGCGGTGGGAATGGTATATACATATGCCGGGCTGGTCCTTTTTCTTACCGGAGTGAACGCCGGGTTTATGCCGGCCGGGAACTATCTTGGACAGGTGCTTGCGGATAATCCTTACCGATGGGTTATCGTTCCTATCGGCATGGTCATCGGATATTTTATCGTCCGCGCAGAACCGGCAGTGTTTGTCCTGACCCATCAGGTGGAGGATATTACATCCGGGGCGATCAGCGCGAATGCCATGAGCTTAAGTCTCTCCATCGGTGTTGCGGCCTCGCTGGGACTGGCGATGATCCGTGTGCTGACAGGGATATCTATTTTCTGGTTCGTGATACCGGGATATGCGGTGGCGCTGGTTCTGTCATTTTTTGTACCGAAGATTTTTACAGCCATCGCGTTTGACTCCGGCGGTGTGGCGTCCGGGCCCATGACAGCCACTTTTCTGCTCCCCTTTGCGATAGGAGCATGTGTGAGTGTAGGCGGGGATATTGTTACAGATGCATTCGGCGTGGTGGCAATGGTAGCCATGACGCCCCTGATCACGATACAAGTCCTGGGTCTCGTATACCGGATCAGCTCAAGGCATCTTGAAGAAGCAGAAACAAGAGAAAAAGAGGATGCATTTATCCAGTCTGAGGATGATGAGATTATAGAACTTTAAGAGGTATGATATGAGTGAAATTTATTTGCTGATGACGATTACAAAACGGATGATGGGACGCCAGCTCATGGCATGTTATGAGAAGAATGCGCTGTCCACAGTGCTGTGCACCCTCGCAAGAGGGACTGCGACCAGCGAAATCCTTGATTGTCTCGGCCTGGAGCTGGCGGAGAAGATGGTGACGATGACAGTCATATCTGACGAGACGTGGAAAAATGTGAAAAGAGATATGGAAGACAGTCTGCAGATCGACGTCCCGGGCACAGGGATCGCATTTCTTGTCCCCGTCTCCAGTGTGGGCGGCAAGACAGTATTTCAGTTCCTTCTGGAAGGACAGTCATATGAAATAGAAGAGGAGAATGTGATGAAAAATACGAAATATGAACTGATCATCGTGATCGCGAACCAGGGATACAGTGAACTGGTGATGGAGGCCGCAAGAGTGCAGGGCGCGGGCGGCGGAACGGTCATCCACGCAAAGGGGACCGGCCTTGAGAAGGCGGAGAAATTCCTCGGAGTCTCTATTGCGGATGAAAAAGAAATGATCTTTATAGTAGCCAAATCCGAGATGAAAAATTCGATCATGCGGTCCATTATGGAAAAGGCCGGGCTTGAGAGCAAGGCAAAATCAGTCGTATTTTCTCTGCCGGTGACAGACACGGCGGGGCTGCGTCTCCAGGAAATCCAGTAAGGGCCGGAATAAGGAGTCGTACATTTGAGCAGGACATCTTTGAAACAGCAGAAAACAGGGACGGCGTTTAGAAAAAGTTCATTTGTATAAGGAATACAAGTGTACTATAATAAAAGGCATCCGGGGAGACAGGATGCAAAGACAGAAGCAGCGGGAACACGAAGTCCCCGGAAATGTTTGATGTATGGAAGGGAACAATTTATGTCAGATCAGGATTTCATCTTAGTGGATGAAGAAGATACACAAAAAAATATAGAAAACCGTGCAGAAAAGAATACTGAAAACCGTGCAGAGAACAATGTTGAAGACAGTACAAGGAGCAGTGCGGAGGACAGTTCTGGAAAAGACGGCGGCAAAGAGACGCCTGCTGAAGAAAAAAGCAGGGATGAGGTCATTGCTTCGGACAAGAAGGAAGACGACAAAGACGATGGGTATGAGAAGATTTGCTTCATCTGCCACCGTCCGGAGAGTGTGACTGGCAAGATGATCGATCTTCCGAATAATATCACAGTGTGCCCGGACTGCATGCAGAAAAGTTTTGACGCCATGACAAGCGGCGCGGTGGATTTAAACCGTCTCATGAACACGCCGGGAATCCAGTTCCTCAATATGTCGGAGCTGGAGAATATGCAGCCCAGGCAGCAGAAGATCAAGAAAAAGAAAGAAAAACCGAAAGAGTACCATCAGCTTGACATCAAGAAAATCCCGGCGCCCCACAAGATTAAGGCGGAGCTGGATGAATATGTGGTAGGACAGGAATATGCCAAGAAGGCGATGTCCGTGGCAGTGTACAATCATTATAAGCGCGTGGCTGCAGGTACGGCGGACGATATCGAGATCGAGAAGTCCAATATGCTCATGATCGGACCCACAGGAAGCGGAAAGACATATCTTGTAAAAACACTGGCTCGTCTTCTGGACGTGCCGCTGGCGATCACGGACGCCACATCCCTGACAGAGGCCGGGTACATAGGCGACGATATAGAAAGCGTGGTATCCAAGCTGCTTGCGGCGGCGGACAACGACGTGGAGAAAGCAGAGCAGGGTATCATTTTCATTGATGAGATCGACAAGATCGCAAAGAAACAGAACTCGAACCAGAGAGATGTAAGCGGTGAGTCTGTGCAGCAGGGAATGCTGAAGCTCCTTGAAGGCAGTGACGTGGAAGTGCCGGTGGGCGCGAACAGCAAGAATGCCATGGTGCCGCTCACTACGGTGAACACGAAGAACATCCTCTTTATCTGCGCGGGCGCGTTCCCGGATCTGGAAGAAATCATCAGGGAAAGGCTGAAGAAGAAGACCTCAATGGGATTCAATTCTGAGCTGAAAGACAAGTATGACAATGACGAAGATATCCTGTCCAGAGTGACAGTGGAAGATTTGAGAAAATTCGGCATGATCCCGGAATTTCTCGGACGCCTTCCTATCATATTCACTCTGAAGAGCCTGGACAAGGATATGCTGGTTACGATACTCAAAGAGCCAAAGAACGCCATCCTGAAACAGTATCAGAAGCTGCTCGCGCTGGACGAGGTGCGGCTGGACTTCAACGATGGGGCTCTGGAGGCGATCGCGGAGAAGGCCATGAAGAAGGACACCGGGGCTCGTGCCCTGCGCGCGATCATCGAGGAGTTCATGCTGGACATTATGTACGAGATACCAAAGGATGACAGCATCGGAGAGGTTGAAATCACCAGGGAGTACATCGAAGGGACCGGGGGGCCGGTTATCCGGCTCAGAGGTCAGGAAGTGCCTATGCTGGGATAAGTGGATTTAAAGGAGTGTAGAACAAATTGAAAACATTGCTGGAACTGATTACGATAGAGATGAGAGATGCTTTTAAGAAGGCGGGATACGATGAAGAACTGGCCAAAGTGACTCTCTCGAACCGCCCGGACCTGTGCGAATACCAGTGCAACGGCGCGATGGCGGGGGCGAAGCAATATAAGAAAGCGCCGTTTATGATTGCTGAGGACGTGGCGGCCAATCTGAAAGAAAGCGCGTATTTTGAATCGGTGGACGTGGTGAAGCCGGGCTTTATCAATCTGAAGCTGTCCGCCGAAAGTGTGGCGTCTTACCTGAATGAAATGGCGGCGGAGGAGAAGCTGGGCGTGGAAGACGAGAAAGCTCCCAGGACGGTCATGATCGATTACGGCGGACCGAATGTGGCGAAGCCGCTCCATGTGGGGCATCTGCGTTCTGCCATCATCGGGGAGAGCGTGAAGCGGATCATCCGCTTTAAAGGCAATCATGTGATAGGGGATATCCATCTCGGCGACTGGGGATACCAGATGGGCCTCATTATTACGGAGCTGAAGAAGCGACAGCCGGACCTTCCGTACTTTGACGAATCTTTTGACGGCGAGTATCCGGAGAAAGCGCCGTTTACCATCGGCGAGCTGGAGGAAATCTATCCCACAGCAAGTGCATACGCCAAAGAGAACGAGGAATACAGAGAAGAAGCATTGCATGCTACCTATCTTCTGCAGAATGGATACCGGGGATATCGGGCAATCTGGAACCATATCATGAATGTTTCCGTGGCAGACCTCAAAAAGAACTATGAGAAGCTGAACGTGGAATTCGACCTCTGGAAAGGGGAGGCGGACGCACAGCAGTACATCCCGGATATGGTACAGATGTTAAAGGATAAAGGATTTGCGCGTTATGATGAGGGCGCTCTTGTGGTAGATGTCCAGGAGGAATCGGACAACAAAGAAGTGCCTCCGTGCATGATCCTGAAATCAGACGGTGCCGCGCTCTATGACACAACAGATCTTGCCACTCTTGTGGAGCGCGAAAAGGATTATAAGCCGGATGAAATCATCTACGTGGTGGACAAGCGCCAGGAGCTTCATTTTACACAGGTGTTCCGGTGCGCGAAAAAGACAGGGATCGTGCGGCCGGAGACAGAGCTGAAGTTTCTTGGATTCGGCACTATGAACGGAAAGGACGGCAAACCGTTTAAGACCCGCGAGGGCGGAGTGATGCGGCTTGAGAACCTGATCCGTGAGATTGATGAAGAAATGTATAAGAAGATCATGGACAACCGCACTGTGGAGGAGGGAGAAGCCCGGCGGACCGCGCAGACCGTAGGGCTGGCGGCCATCAAATACGGCGATCTTTCCAACCAGGCGTCAAAGGATTACATTTTTGATGTGGACAGGTTTACTTCTTTTGAAGGAAATACAGGGCCGTACATCTTGTATACGATCGTGCGCATCAAGTCAATCCTCAGTAAATATCAGGAGAACGGAGGACGTCTGGACGGACTTAAAGCGCGTCCTGCAAAAAACGGATATGAGAAAGCGCTGGCGCTCCAGGTGCTGAAATTTAACGATGTGTTTGGAGCGGTTTATGAAGAAACAGCGCCGCACAAGCTTTGCGCGTACATTTATGAACTGGCAAATGAATTTAATAAATTCTACCACGAGACCAAAATCCTGTCCGAGGAGGACGAGGAGAGGAGAGCCGGATATATTGCGCTCCTGGTGCTGGCGAAACGAGTGCTTGAGACATGCATCGGCCTTCTTGGATTTGAAGCGCCGGAAAGGATGTAGGCTTAAAATGACAGAAAAACTGTTTTACAGAGACAGCCATCTTGCGGAATTTGAGGCGGAAGTGATATCGTGTTGTCCGGCGGCTGCAGAAGAACAAAAGAAAGATCCCTCTCCGGCGTCCGAAAGCGCCGGGCGGGCTGTGTTTGAGGTGGAGCTTGACCGGACGGCCTTCTTTCCGGAAGGCGGCGGGCAGTATGCGGATACCGGCGCGCTCGGGGAAGTGAATGTGTTTGACGTCCAGGAGACTGATGGGAGGATCATCCATTATACGGACGCCCCGCTGGAAGTCGGGATGCGGGTGAAGGGCTGTATTGACTGGGAAGAACGATTCATGAAGATGCAGCAGCACACAGGGGAGCATATTGTGTCAGGGCTGATCCACAACCGTTTCGGGTACAAGAATGTGGGCTTCCATCTTGGGAGTGAAGACTGCACTATGGATTTCAACGGAGAGATCACGGCGGAAGAACTGGCTGAAATCGAGAGGGAAGCAAACTGTGCGGTGTGGAAGAATCTGAAGGTAGAGACTGTCTACCCGACTCAAAGCGAGCTTGCGCGGATGGAATACCGAAGTAAGATTGAAATCCAGGGGCAGGTGAGGATCATTGTGATTCCGGGATATGACCGGTGCGCGTGCTGCGCTCCTCATGTGGAACGCACCGGAGAGATCGGGATGATCAAGCTCACGAATGTCCAGAGGTATAAAGGCGGCGTGCGTGTAACCATGCTCTGCGGCGTGAGAGCTCTTGCGGACTATGCTGTGAAGCAGGAGCAGGCAAGAGCGGTCTCCGCAATGCTGTGTACAAAGGAAAATAAAACTGCGGAGGCGGTGGAACATCTGAAAAAGGAATGCGCGGACCTGAAATATGCGCTCGCGGAGAAAGAAAAGAAACTGTCCGCATGCATAGCAGAGACGATTCCGGCAGGAGATGAGCCGGTCTGCGTATTTACGGAGGATATAGAAGGAGAATCCTTGCGGCTGCTCATGAACCGTGTGCTGGAGGCAGGGCATGGTCTGTGCGCGGTGTTCCACAAGACAGGGGAAGCGGTTTACCAGTATGTGATCGGAAGCCGGAAAATGGATATGCGTTCCCTGGCAAAGGAGTTCAATCTTGCCTTTAAAGGGCGGGGCGGAGGAAAACCGGAGATGGTTCAGGGCACGGCGAAAGGAAAGGAAGAAGTCATGCGGGCGTGGATCCTGGAGAAAGCGGAGGAAATGCGATGAATCAGATTCAGGGAAAGAATCCGTTCTGGAGACTTGCCGGACCGCTGCTTGCCTATCTGGTGCTCCAGTGGGCTGTACAGTTTGTCCTTATGCTTGGAATCTGCATCCCCTATATGCCGGGCGCTTATGCCGACCTCATGCGGATGGGGGAGGGAAGGGCGCTCAGCATGCAGGAAATCATGGAGGTTTATGTGTCGGCAATGGAACCTGCTTTTGCAGCTATAAACCGGTACCAGATGATGATCATGGGAGCTGCTGCGCTGGGGACGCTGATTCTGACGTACATCTTTTTTACAAAGGACAGGAAACTGGAAAAAGCAAATGGGGTCACTGCACCTGAGAGAAAACCGGCGTCTGCCTATGTTCTCATTTTCTTTATGGGCGCGGCAGGAAGTGTTGGAGTGACCTGCCTGACGGCGATGGCGCATCTCGCGTTTTTGGACAGCCAGTATCAGAGGACAGCGCAGGTATTGTATGCTGCAGGATTTCCGGTGCAGCTTGCAGTGCTGGGGATATTGATTCCGGTGTCTGAGGAAATGATGTTCAGGGGAATCCTGTTTAAACGGTTTCGGGAAAGCCAGGGGTTCTGGTATTCCGCAGTGTGTTCGTCAATATTTTTTGCGCTTATCCATACAAATGCGACACAGACTGTATCCGCATTTCTTTTAGGCCTGATGCTTGCGTATCTTTACGAAAGATTCGGTTCCTTTAAAGCTCCGGTGCTGCTGCACGTTACGATGAACGCAAGCTCCCTGGTCTTCACAGAACTGGGGATATTCCAATGGCTGGGCACTGATCCGGTAAGGGTGGCAGGAGCGGCGATCGGAAGCGCGTTTATCTGTTCGGTAGTATTTGTGGCGATCCAGAGGATGGTGGGAGGCCTGCAGAAGGATGACCCCCCGGCTGACAGACCAAACCCATTGGACATGTTTCGATAAAAAAGCAAATAGAATTGTGCATGGCAGAATTGATTTCTGCCATATTTTTTTGTGGAAAATTTAAAATAGATACCGGAAATACTGAGGTTGTTTATAAATTCAAGAATAATTACTAATGTGTTCATTGAGTTTAAATTAACAGAAAATTTAAATAAAAAATATAAATAGTCAAATTATCAGACATTTGAAAAAGATTTCCTATTTACAAACCGAAAAAAATCGTGTATAGTCATTCCATAAAATGCAAAAGAGAGGAGAATGGCTATGAATCAGGCAAACGGAAACCCGCATGGGCTGTACCGCGAGAGCTTTGAACATGATAACTGCGGTATCGGCGCCATTGTAAATATTAAGGGCAGGAAAAGCCATGGCACGGTTGCCGGGGCTCTTGAGATCGTAGAGCATCTGGAGCACCGGGCAGGAAAGGATGCGGAAGGCAAGACCGGAGACGGCGTGGGCATCTTTCTTCAGATATCCCACAGATTCTTTGAAAAAGTCTGTAAACCGCTGGGAATCAGGCTTGGAGGCGAAAGGGATTACGGAGTCGGAATGTTCTTTTTCCCGCAGGATGAGCTGAAGCGCAACCAGGCGAAGAACATCTTCGAGGTAATCGTCAAGAAAGAAGGGCTGAACTTCCTGGGATGGAGGGAAGTACCCATTCATCCCGAGGTTCTGGGAAAGACAGCCGTGGACTGTATGCCTTATATCATGCAGGCGTTTATTGAACGCCCGAAGAAAGTGGAGAAGGGGCTTCCCTTCGACCGGAGGCTCTATGTAGTGCGCCGCGTGTTTGAGCAGAGCAGCGACGACACCTATGTGGTCTCTCTTTCGAGCCGTACCATCGTATATAAAGGAATGTTCCTTGTGGGGCAGCTCAAGCAGTTTTTCGGGGATCTTCAGGATGAAGACTATGAGTCCGCCATCGCTATGGTGCACTCCAGGTTCAGCACGAACACAGCGCCGAGCTGGCAGAGGGCGCATCCGAACCGCCTGATGGTGCATAATGGTGAGATCAACACGATCCGGGGAAATGCGGACAAGATGCGCGCAAGGGAGGAGACCATGGAGGCAGGCGGTCTGAAAGGTGAACTCCACAAAGTGCTCCCGGCAATCAACACATCGGGCTCTGACTCCGCAATGCTGGACAATGCGCTGGAGTTCATGGTCATGAGCGGTATGGAGCTTCCGCTCGCCGTGATGATCGCGATTCCGGAACCGTGGGTAAATAACCGGAGCATGTCCCAGAACAAGAAGGATTTCTACCAGTATTACGCAACGATGATGGAGCCGTGGGACGGCCCGGCGTCCATCCTCTTCTCAGACGGAGATGTGATGGGCGCGGTGCTGGACAGAAATGGTCTGCGCCCGTCCAGATATTACATTACGGATGATGACAACCTTATCCTTTCTTCCGAGGTGGGAGTGCTGGATATCGATCCGGCGAAGATTCTTGTGAAAGAGCGTCTTCATCCGGGGAAAATGCTGCTCGTGGATACTGTGGAAGGCAGGGTCATTGATGATGAGGAGCTGAAAGAGAAATATGCAAATGAGGAACCTTACGGCGAGTGGCTGGACAGCAACCTGATCCAGCTCAAGGAGCTGCCGATTCCGAACAAGGACATTCCGAAATATACAAAAGAAGAGTGTACACGCCTGCAGAAAGCATTTGGCTATGCCTACGAGGATGTGAAGACTTCTATCCTTACAATGGCAAAGAACGGCGCTGAGGGCATTGCGGCAATGGGGATCGATACGCCTCTTTCCGTACTGTCAAAGAAACGTCAGCCTTTGTTCGGATATTTCAAGCAGCTTTTCGCGCAGGTGACGAACCCGCCCATCGATGCGATCCGCGAGGAAATTGTGACGTCCACTACGATATACATCGGTAAGGACGGCAACCTGCTGGAGAAAAAGGAAGAGAACTGTAAGATGCTCAGGGTGAACAATCCCATCCTGACAAACACAGACCTTCTCAAGATAAAAAACATGAATGTAGAAGGCTTTAAGGTGGCGGAGATTCCGATCACTTATTATAAGAATACAAGCCTTGAGAAAGCGCTGGAATATCTGTTCGTGGAAGTGGACCGTGTGATCCGCGAGGGCGCCAACATCCTGATCCTGACGGACCGGGAGATGGATGAGTACCATGTGGCGATCCCATCACTGCTTGCCGTGTCCGGTCTGCAGCAGCATCTGGTCCGCACGAAGAAGAGGACCTCTGTGGCAATGATACTGGAGAGCGGCGAGCCGAGAGAGGTGCATCATTTTGCTACGCTCCTTGGATACGGAGCCTGTGCCATCAATCCATATCTGGCTCACGAGTCTATCCGCCAGCTTATCGAGTCAAGACTGCTGCACAAAGATTACTATGCGGCGGTGGACGACTATAACAGCGCGGTCATCCACGGCATCATCAAGATTGCGTCCAAGATGGGGATTTCCACGATCCAGTCCTATCAGGGAGCGAAGATTTTTGAGGCGATCGGGCTGAAAAAAGAATTTATCGACCAGTATTTCACGGATACCGTGAGTCGTGTGGGAGGAATCGGGATCGAGGAGATTGCCGAAGACTATACTGCCTTCCATACGCAGGCGTTTGATCCCCTGGGACTGGACAGCGATATGACGCTGGACAGCGTGGGAAGACACAAATATAAGAGCGGCGGGGAAGAACATCTGTATAACCCCCAGACCATCCATATGCTCCAGCAGTCCACAAAGCGCGGAGACTACGAAATGTTCAAAGAATATACGAGGATGGTGGACGAAGAGGGCGAGAAGATCAATTTAAGAGGACAGCTTGACTTCAACTATCCGAAGAAAGGCATTCCGATCGAAGAAGTTGAGAGCGTGGATTCTATTGTCAAAAGATTTAAGACTGGCGCCATGTCTTATGGTTCCATCTCCAAGGAGGCGCATGAGACTCTTGCCATTGCCATGAACCGGCTCCACGGAAAATCGAATTCAGGAGAAGGCGGCGAGGAGATCGAGCGTCTCGATACAGACCGCTGTTCTGCCATCAAGCAGGTGGCTTCCGGGCGGTTTGGCGTGACGTCCAGATATCTGGTGAGCGCCCAGGAAATCCAGATCAAGATGGCGCAGGGAGCGAAGCCGGGCGAGGGCGGACACCTGCCGGGCGGCAAAGTCTATCCGTGGGTGGCGAAGACGCGTCATTCCACGCCGGGCGTGAGCCTGATCTCACCTCCGCCGCACCATGATATCTATTCAATAGAAGATCTGGCGCAGCTTATCTATGACTGTAAGAACGCAAACAAAAACGCAAGGATTTCCGTGAAGCTCGTATCTGAGGCTGGTGTGGGAACAGTTGCGGCAGGCGTGGCGAAAGCCGGGGCAGGCGTCATCCTGATTTCCGGATATGACGGCGGCACCGGAGCTGCACCGAGGAGTTCCATCCAGAACGCGGGCCTTCCGTGGGAAATGGGACTGGCTGAGACTCATCAGACTTTGATCCAGAACGGATTGAGGGAACGTGTACGCATCGAGACAGACGGCAAACTCATGAGCGGTCGGGATGTTGCGATCGCGGCTCTTCTCGGAGCGGAGGAATTCGGGTTTGCCACAGCTCCCCTGGTAACCATGGGATGCGTGATGATGCGTGTCTGCAATCTGGACACCTGCCCTGTGGGCGTGGCGACACAGAATCCGGAGCTGCGTAAGCGTTTTGCAGGAAAGCCGGAGTATGTTATGAACTTCATGCGGTTTATAGCAGAAGAATTAAGAGAGTATATGGCAAAACTGGGCGTGCGTACAGTGGATGAGCTGGTAGGGCGCACAGACCTGCTGAAGGTGAAAGATGATGCCACATCCAAACGTGCAGCATCTCTCGATTTGAGCGGCGTGCTGTATAATCCTTATGCAAAGCAGAAGAAGGCTGTAATTTTTGATCCGAAAAAGGTCTATAACTTTGAACTGGAAAAGACACTGGATGAAAAAGTGCTTGTAAAACAGCTTCTTCCCGCGCTTGAAAAAGGGCAGAAGAGGAGCATAGAGGTGGATGTGACAAACACAGACCGGACCTTTGGTACAATCTTCGGCTCTGAAATCACCAGAAGATATCCCGAAGGGCTGGAGGACGATACTTTTGTCATCAAGTGCAGCGGCGCAGGCGGTCAGAGTTTCGGAGCGTTCATCCCGAACGGTCTGACTCTGGAGCTGACAGGCGACAGCAATGACTACTTTGGAAAAGGTCTGTCCGGCGGCAAGCTGGTCGTATATCCGCCGAAGGGCACGACATTTAAGTCGGATGAAAATATCATTATCGGAAATGTTGCTTTTTATGGAGCTACCAGCGGCAAGGCGTATGTGAGCGGCGTGGCGGGAGAGAGGTTCTGTGTCCGCAATTCCGGCGTGCGCGCAGTCGTAGAGGGCGTGGGCGACCATGGATGCGAGTATATGACCGGAGGGTGCGTGGTCATCCTCGGCAGGGTGGGCAAGAACTTTGCCGCGGGAATGAGCGGCGGCATTGCCTATGTGCTGGATGAGGACAGCACGCTCTATACAAGGGTCAACAAGGCGATGGTGAAAATCCGGCGCGTGACGGACAAATATGACGTCCAGGAGCTCAAAGGGATGATACAGGATCATGTTTCCTACACAAATTCAGAAGTAGGAAAGCGTATCCTGGATCATTTTGAAGAGTACCTGCCAAAGTTCAAGAAGATCATTCCCGATGACTACGAGAAGATGATGTCAGCCATCATCCAGATGGAAGAAAAGGGACTGAGCAGGGAAAAAGCGAAGATTGAAGCGTTTAATATGATAAAGAATGGAAGATAGGAGGCGTTAAGATGGGAAAACCGACAGGATTTATGGACTATGCAAGAAAAGACAAGGCTGCGGAATCTCCGCTTGAGCGGATCGGACATTTCAATGAGTTCTATACGCCTCTTTCAAAGGAAGAGCAGGAACTCCAGGGGGCGCGCTGCATGGCGTGCGGCGTCCCATTCTGCCAGTCCGGATTAAATCTGATGGGCATGGCGAGCGGCTGTCCGCTCCACAACCTGGTGCCGGAGTGGAATGACCTGATCTACAACGGCAACTGGGAAGAGGCGTATAACCGCCTCATCAAGACGAACAATTTTCCGGAATTTACTGCAAGAGTCTGCCCCGCACTCTGTGAGAATGCCTGTACATGCGGGCTCAATGAGGAGCCGGTGGCGACGAAGGGCAACGAGTACGCCATCATTGAAAATGCTTTTGAAAAAGGCTATGCCAAGGCGCAGCCTCCCAAGGTGCGCACTGGAAAAAAGGTGGCAGTCATCGGGAGCGGTCCCGCAGGGCTGGCTGCGGCTGACCTCCTGAACAGGAGAGGTCATACGGTGACCGTGTTTGAGCGGGAAGATAAGGCCGGCGGACTGCTGCGCTACGGCATCCCCAATATGAAGCTGGAGAAGCAGTATATTGACCGCAGGCTTTGTATCATGGAAGAAGAAGGGGTCGAGTTCCGGCTGAACTGTGATGTGGGGAAGGACGTGAAGGCGGCACAGCTTTTGAAGGAGTATGACAGGATCATCCTGGCCTGCGGCGCGTCGAACCCGAGAGACATCAAAGTTCCGGGGCGGGATGCAGAAGGAATTTATTTCGCAGTGGATTTCCTGAAATCTACGACAAAAGCGCTGTGGACAGACACGGAACAGTCGGAGGCGAAAGCGCCGGATCAGATGAAAAAGGGCAGCTATATCTCTGCGGAAGGGAAGCATGTTCTGGTCATCGGAGGCGGCGACACGGGAAACGACTGTGTGGGAACGTCTATCCGCCACGGAGCAAAGTCTGTGCTCCAGCTGGAGATGATGCCAAAGGCTCCGGATGCAAGAGCAGAGGGAAATCCATGGCCCGAATGGCCGCGCGTCTGCAAGACGGATTACGGACAGCAGGAGGCCATCGCCGTCTTCGGACAGGATCCCCGCGTGTATACTACGACTGTAAAAGAATTTGTCAAAGACAAAAAAGGCAGGGTGTGCAAAGCCGTGCTCGTGAAGCTGGAAAGCAAAAAGGATGAGAAGACCGGCAGGATGGTCATGGCAGAGGTCCAGGGCAGCGAGTATACGGTGGATGCGGACCTCGTCCTGATCGCAGCAGGTTTCCTGGGGAGCGAGAGCTATGTTACAAAGGCCTTTGGCGTGGAAGTAAACGACAGGACAAACGTGAAGACAGAACCCGGCAGATACAATGCGAGTGTGAAAAATATATTTACTGCGGGTGATATGCACAGAGGGCAGTCGCTTGTCGTGTGGGCGATCCGGGAAGGACGCGAGGCGGCGAAAGAAGTGGATGAAAGCCTGATGGGATATACGAATCTTTCGATTCAGTAAGATCCCGAACAAAATTAATAGACAATAAGGCGGAAAATGCGCCCCGGACGGAACCTGCGTTTTATGCGGGATACGCGGGGCGCATTCTCATATCAATTGTTCCGGCAGAGGAATGAAAAAAGAATATTACAAAAATGTTAAAAATATATTGAAATTTTCCTGTTGATTTATTATAATCTATTACATATCAGAGAAGAAGGACGTAGATTTACCCTGCAATTGTGTTTTTTTCAGGAATACTGTTGAAAATCCCTTTTTTCTGTTGTATTATGCACATATGTGGGGACATAGATAATTTAATAGGGAAAGGTGAAAAAATGAAATTGAAAAAAGTACATAGCGCTCTCATCGCGGCAGCGCTCACCTGTTCGCTGGCGGTGACGCCCGCGTTCGCGGAGCCTACTCAGGATGAACTGGAGGATCAGAAGGAAGCTGCCCAGAGTGAACTGGGGAATCTTCAGGCAGAGCTTAATGCATTGATCCAGAAGACGAGCGAACTGGAGAATGAACTGATCAGTACCGGACAGGAAATCACGCAGGCAGAGGAAGATCTGGCTGCAGCTGAGGAAAAGAAGGAAGAACAGTATGAAGCGATGAAGCTTCGTATCAAGTTTATGTATGAGTCGGGAAGCGGCACTGCCACCATGGAGAAAGTCGTATCATCCGGAAGCATTTCCGATATGCTGACTCAGGCAGAGTATTCACAGAAGGTACATGAGTATGACCGTACCCAGCTGCAGGAATATGCGAACACAGTGACCCAGATCGAAAATCTTCAGGCAACGCTTGAGCAGGAGATGGCGACTCTCCAGGCTACGGAAGCAGAATATCAGGCCCAGCAGGCAACGCTGAACGAGACGATCGCTTCCAAGCAGGATGAGATTTCCAATCTGGATGAGATGATCCAGGAAGCTGCGAGAAAGGCCGAGGAAGAGCGAAGGGCAGCAGAAGAAGCAGCCCGGCAGGCAGCCGTGAATAATAACAACAATAATAACAACACTGTCAACACCGGCGGCGGTTCCGGCGGCACAACACCTCCGTATAATGCAGTCACAGGCAACGCGGTTGTTGACCGCGCATACAGCTACATCGGAAAAGCCGAGTATGTATGGGGAGCCTGCAGCCCCGGAGCATTTGACTGTTCAGGGTTTGTGGCGTACTGCCTGACTGGAAATTACTCTCGTCTCGGAAGCACGATAACATTCCTCGGGTGGCCGAGAGTAAGCGATCCGCAGCCCGGAGACGTATGCGTGAATTACGGTCACTGCGGTATTTACATAGGAAACGGTCAGATGATCCATTGTGCGACTGAGGGAGTCGGCGTCATCATCGGTCCTGTGCAGGCGGGGATGGTATATGTCCGTTACTAGGACAATCTAAGAAAAGATTTCAATGATAAAAAATCAGGACTCTGTGCTTCATACACAGAGTCCTTTTTGCTTTCTGAAAAATCTTCCTTTTATTTTAGAAAAGGCACGTTTATTTTGCCGGGACGATCTCCAGCCAGTAGCCGTCCGGGTCTGAGATGAAATAGATGCCCATGCCGGGGTTCTCAAAGCAGATGCAGCCCATTTCCTTATGCTTTGCATGAGCGGCGTCAAAATCATCCGTGACAAATGCAAGATGGAATTCGTTGTCTCCCAGGTTGTATGGGCGGTCCATATCGCGCAGCCATGTCAGCTCAAGCTGATGGGGTGTTGTTCCGTCCCCCAGGTAGACCAGTTTAAAACTGCCGTCCTCTGCTTCTTTTGTCCGGGTGACCGTAAGCCCCAGCGCTTCTTTGTAAAAATCAAGAGATTTTTCAAGGTCATATACATTCAGATTGTTGTGTGCAAATGTAAATTGCATATTCAGACACCTCCGTTTGTTTAAATGTCTCAAACAGGATAACATATCCACTGAGAAAAAAGCAAATAAACCGGTGCATTTGGCATTAACAATTTAGAAACAAAACTTAAATATTATAAAAACAATCCACTGGTATTCTGTCTTTGTAGATCAGATGCCGGATTTGTGAACAGGAGGGAATCTTAGTGATACACATACTTGTAGTAGAGGATGACGTAAAACTCAATCAGATCGTATGCACGTATTTAAACGACAGCGGATTCCAGGCAAAGGGATGCCTGTCGGCAAACGAGGCGTACGAGGAAATGTACAATAACCTGTACGACCTTATCATTTCAGACATCATGATGCCTGAGATTGATGGGTTTGAGTTTGCCCGGTCTGTCAGGCAGGTTAATAAGACGATCCCCATCCTCTTTATGTCGGCAAAGGATGACCTGCCGTCCAAGCAGAAAGGATTCCAGCTCGGGATCGACGACTACATGGTAAAACCGGTTGAATTGGGCGAACTGCTGCTGCGGGTCAGGGCGCTGCTCAGAAGGGCGAACATTGAGACAGAGCGCAAAATCACAGTGGGAAATCTTCTTCTGGACGCAGATGCCATGAGCGCAGAGGTAAACGGAGAGGAAATCAGCCTTACGACCAAGGAGTTCAATATCATCTTCAAATTGTTATCCTATCCGAAGAAGACGTTTTCCAGAGCACAGCTCATGGATGAATTCTGGGGAATCGACAGCGGCGCCAGCCTCAGGGCGGTTGATGTGTATGTGACGAAACTAAGGGATAAACTTTCAGACTGCGACGGCTTTAAGATCGTGACAGTAAGAGGGCTTGGCTATAAGGCGGTTTTACAATGAAAAACAGAGAGACAAATAAGCAGAGAGAGGTAAAGGAAAGCCGGTTCCCGGCTTCGCTTTTCGCGATCTACCTGGGAGTCCTTTTCCTGATGTCAGGTATCCATACCGGACTGATCGTTTTTATGAACAAGGCAGGATGGAATGAGCTTCTTCAGTCGGGGGTACCTATGGCGTATTGGGCGCTTGTGGCAGTTGGGCTCACCCTGTTTACAAGAAAGAAAATGAAGGACACTTACGAGGAACCCCTGCATAAACTGGCAGAAGCTACGTACCAGGTGGCGAACGGCGATTTCTCCGTGTATGTGCCAACCATCCATACGCGGGATAAATGGGATTATCTGGATGTCATGATCATGGATTTTAATAAGATGGTGGAAGAACTGGGAAGCATTGAGACGCTGAAAACAGATTTTGTGTCAAATGTTTCCCACGAGATGAAGACTCCCATCGCCATCATAAAAAATTATGCGGAGCTTCTGCGGTCAGAGCATACAACAGAAGAACAGAGAAAAGAGTATGCAGTGAACATCGAAGGGGCGGCAAAAAGGCTTTCTGATCTGATCGGCAATATACTGAAGCTGAACAAACTGGAAAATCAGTCGATCACGCCGGAAGTCGAATCTTATGATGTGTGCAGGCAGCTGTGCGAATGCATCCTTCAGTTTGAAGACGCATGGGAAGAAAAGGAAATTGAGATGGAGACAGACATGGAAGACCATGTGCTGGTAAAGGCGGATGAAAGCCTCCTTGAGCTGGTGTGGAATAACCTCCTGTCGAATGCAGTCAAATTTACAGAGCCGGGAGGAAAGATAACAGTTACGCAGGCTTCGGATGAAAGATTTGTAAATGTCTCTGTTTCAGATACCGGATGCGGGATGGAACCGGAGAGCGTGGCTCATATCTTTGACAAGTTCTACCAGGGAGATACTTCCCATTCGAAAGAAGGCAATGGACTTGGGCTTGCTCTGGTCAAACGAGTGCTGGAATTGTCTGATGCAGAGATCAGCGTCTTTAGCGAATCCGGAAAGGGCAGTACCTTTCTTGTTAGGATTCCGCTGCCAGATGGATCTGAAAATGAGGAAGAAGGTGTGCGCTGATGGAAAAGGCTGGAGTGAAAAAGAGAGAGTTTACCGGATATGAATATAAAACAGTAACTGCCGAGAGCAGCAGGGTCTCTTTTCTGATAGATGGATATCAATGCTTTGGCTGGGAAGTGGATGACAATTTTCCGTACAGTCAAAAAAGCGATAACGCGGGAAATCAAAAGAAGATGCTTATCCGTCTGAAACGCAGTCGGAAAATTATCAATAAAATGGAACTGACCCGCCTGCAGAGGAATTTTGAAGCCTGTGTGGGCGACATCGATACACTGGAAAACGCAAAGACCTCCACAGCCGCTTTGTGCGCGGTCACTACAGGGTT
Organism: uncultured Mediterraneibacter sp.; assembly: GCA_944383695.1. Classification (GTDB taxonomy): domain Bacteria; phylum Bacillota; class Clostridia; order Lachnospirales; family Lachnospiraceae; genus Mediterraneibacter. Next base: position 60,065 of record CALWQP010000008.1, on the reverse strand, counting down.
CATCGGCACTGTCTTCATGGCGGGATCAGTTTTTGCGGTAACGGCGGAACCGCCCCAGGTCATACTGTGCATCCTGCTGGCCATACCCGCGTTTTTGGGATGGATTCTTCCCTGTTTTATGTATAAAAGCATTGTCAGGAAACAGACGGAGAAACTGACGCCCCTGATCGAAGAAAAATACGATGAGATATATGCCATATGTGAAAAAGGGAATAAGCTGCTGTATTAGACCATAAACTCTAAAATTGATAAATTGTTTGCGAAATACTGTAAAAATGTGAAAATCGCATTGAAACTTTGGTCGAAATTTATTATAATTTATACAATATTGCGGAAGAAACGTAGATTTTCCCTGCCGATGCTTTTGCAGGATATTGCTGGATCGCTCCATTTTCTGTTATATCGTGCATGAATGCAGGGATATGACTCCTGGATCAGAGGAAGGAGAAAAGATGAGATTAAAAAAGGTACATAAGTTTTTGGCAGCAGCTCTTATCTGCTCTCTGGCTGTGACTCCGGTGTACGCAGAGCCCACTCAGGATGAGCTGGAAGATCAGAAGGAAGATGTTCAGAGTGAACTGACAGAGTTGCAGGAAGAATTAAACACATTGATCACAAAGGCGAGCCAGCTGGAAACGAAGCTGATCAATACCGGACAGGAGATCATACAGGCAGAAGCGGATCTGGAAGCAGCCGAGGCGAAAAAGGAAGAACAGTATGCGGCGATGAAGCTCCGCATCAAATATATGTATGAGTCGGGAAGCGGCACTGCCACTATGGAAAAGGTGCTGACGTCAGGTACATTTTCCGATATGCTGTCCCAGGCAGAATATTCTCAGAAGGTGCATGAGTATGACCGCACCCAGCTCCAGGCTTATGCAGACACAGTGACGCAGATCGAAGAACTCCAGACCAAGCTCGAAACGGAGATGGAGGATCTGAAGGCCGCTGAGGCTGAGTATGATGCACAGCAGGCGGTGCTGACAGAGACGATCACTTCTAAACGAGATGAAATCTCCAATCTTGATGAGATGATCCAGGAGGCGGCGAGAAAAGCAGAGGAAGAGCGCAAGGCAGCAGAAGCCGCGGCAGCAGCTCAGGCGGCGACAAATAATAATAACACTGCGAATAGCAGCGGAACAACAGCCGGTACGTCCGGAAGTACGACAACAGGCGGAACGTCCGGAAGTACGACAACAGGCGGAACGTCGGGAAGCACTGGCGGAGGAAGCCCCAGCTATACAGAGCCTTCCTATGATGTGGTGACAGGAAATGCCATTGTTGACCGTGCATACAGCTGGGTAGGAAAGGCTGAATACAGCATGGGCGCCTGCAGTCCGGGGCTGTTTGACTGTTCGGGATTTGTGGCGTATTGTCTCACAGGACGGTATCAAAGGCTGGGAAATACATATACGTTCTTAGGCTGGCCGCAGGTGAGCAGCCCTCAGCCCGGCGATGTCTGTGTGAATGCAGGACACTGTGGTATTTACATAGGAAACGGACAGATGATCCACTCGGCAGATTATGGCATCGGCGTGATCATCGGTCCTGTGCAGAGCGGTATGATATACGTCCGCTATTAGAAATCTGGAGAAGAAAATTATAGAAGAAAATAGAGGACCTTGCGGCTGTTGGGCTGCAGGGTCTTTTCTTGTCAGATGAGGTATGCCTGTGTTAAAATGGATAGGAAGTTCGTATGGGATAACAGCCGGCAGAAAACGGCAGAGAGGAAAAAGGGATCAGATGATCATCCGGGAATATGAAAGCGCGGACTGCGGATTTCTCGAGGAGCTTTTCTGCGAGACAGTTCATGCAGTGAATGCCAGAGATTACACAGAAGAACAGCTGGATGCGTGGGCGGCCGGGACCGTGGACTTGGAAAAATGGGATCATTCTTTCCGGCAGCATCACACCTATGTAGCTGTTATGGATGGACAGATCGCCGGATTCGGGGACATGGATGATACCGGATATCTGGACAGGCTGTATGTGCATAAGGATTTTCAGCACAGGGGGATTGCCACGGCGCTTTGCGACAAAATGGAAGAGACAGTCAGAGCGCTGCGGTTTATAACTCACGCGTCTATTACGGCAAAGCCCTTTTTTGAAGGGCGGGGCTATAAGGCGGTAAAGGAGCGGCAGGTGGAACGCAAGGGCGTCCTGCTGACGAATTATGTGATGATAAAAGAGAAGGAGGAAGAAAAATGTTAGAAATCGGAACGAAGGCTCCGGCATTTGAACTGCCGGACCAGGACGGTAAGAACCATACACTGGAAGAATACAGAGGGAAAAAGGTGATCCTGTATTTTTATCCCAGGGATAATACGCCAGGATGTACGAAACAGGCGTGCGGGTTTGGAGAACTGTATCCCCAGTTTCAGGAAAAGGGCGCTGTTGTGATCGGGGTAAGCAAGGACAGCGTGGCATCCCATAAGAAGTTTGAAGAGAAATATGGACTGCCTTTTACCCTGCTTTCAGATCCGGAGCTGACGTGCATCCAGGCTTACGATGTATGGAAAGAGAAGAACATGTACGGTAAGAAGACCATGGGAGTGGTGCGGACGACCTATCTGATTGACGAAGAAGGCGTCATCGTCAAAGCGTTCGGTAAGGTAAAAGCAGCGGATAATCCGGCGCAGATGCTTGGTGAATTGTAATCTGTGGACAGGGCAGAGATGAGACAGTGGAAAAGGGAAAAAGGAATGGTGGAAAAATGACAGAGATCAGGTCCTGGATGAAGAGTTACGCAGAGAAGGCACAAGAAACCTTTGCAGGGCGCATCCGATTTATCGGGCTTCAGGGAAGCTATGGAAGAGAAGAAGCGTCCGAAAACAGTGATATAGACGTGGTGCTCATACTGGACCGCCTTGACGCTGAAGATCTGAAAAAATACAGCGATATGCTGGACACACTGCCGCAGAGAGAGCTGGTCTGCGGGTTTGTGTCAGGCTGGGGCGAGATTGAGAACTGGAAGGCTTCTGACCTGTTTCAGTTCTGCCATGACACAATACCAGTGATCGGAAGCCTGGATCGTCTTATGGAAAAGATACATCGGGAGGATGTGCAGAGGGCTGTGAAGATCGGCGCCTGCAATATTTACCACATGTGTGTCCATAACATGGTCCACGAGAAAGATGCAGCGATACTTAGAGAACTGTATAAGTCTGCCAGATTTACCGTGCAGGCAGTCCTTTATCTCCAGAGGGGAAGGTATGAGAAGCAGCGCAGCCGGATGATACCTCTGCTTCATCCGCAGGAGCGCAAGATCATGGAAAATGAAGCAAAGATCCGTCAGATCCTGGATGAGGGGAGCTGTCCTGACGAAGAGTTTGCAGGGCTGTCTGATGAACTGCTCGCATGGGCGTCAGAATGGATACAGAGCAGGAGGTTTTCCATGTGTCCGGAGAAAGGGGAGGAACTGTTATGAAGATGAGGAGGAGTCGTACCATTCCAGACCGGATTCTGGAAGTGATCAGCCTGCTGGTTATGATCGGCACTACCTTTTATCTTATCGTGGGCTGGAATTCTTTTCCGGACCGTATTCCCGCGCATTATAATGCAGCAGGGGAGATTGACAGGTGGGGAGGGAAAGGAGAGCTTATTTTCCTTCTTGTGATGATGTGGATACTCTATATCGGGATCACGCTGATACAGCGGTTTCCTCAAATATGGAATACAGGCGTACAGGTGACACAGGAGAACAGGGAGCGTGTATACCGCACTTTGATGTACATGTTGGAGACATTGAAGCTGCTGATGGTGGCAGGACTTTCTTTCCTGACTGTGTACGGCATGACAGGGAAAAACCTGCCTGTATGGTTTCTGTTTGTATTTATGGGAGCTCTGTTTGCGGACCTTATCTTTTGGATGGTGCGCCTTGTGCGGTTTTGCTCTTGAGGCTGTGGAAGAGGCGCATCCCTCTGAGAAGATGTTGGCGCTCCCTGAGATGAAGGATGAAATGCGGCGTTCCATGATGCTGCTGGTGAAAGCCCGGAAGCCGGAGGACTTTTCATGGAGCGCCGGAGATACTGCTGCCGGGGAAAGGTACTGCAAAGAAGATCAGAAAGGAAAATGAAGCTATGGTTGAGGAAAAGGATTATTATATGCGGGTGGTCCATGAACTGGTCCGCACGCTTATCAGACTGGTGTTCCGCAAAGAAATCTATAAGGATGAGGAGAAAACGGTCCCGCTGGAAGTGCTGGAGCAGTACAAAAAGCTGACCGCTATGATCGACGACGGCCAGATCAACGAGGCTGAGAATCTCTTGCTGGATGGAATGGAAGCGGACAGCAGGGCTTATTTTGAACTCACGCTTTTATTTTACGAAAAGCTTAATGCAAAGACAGATGAATTTCTTGAGGAGCACGATTATTCCAGGGAGGAAGTCCTGGACGGCATAAAGTATGTGGTGGATTTCTATGGGTATGGCAGTCTGATGGACGCGTTTGTAGATGAGAATGCGCTGAAATAAAAAATGCTTTACATTTCAACGGCAGACTGTTATACTGACCGTAGTTTAGTGAGAATGGGAGGTGGCTTGATGTCGGCTATTCGCAGATAACAGGACAATAAGAACGAGTATCATCTGAAAAATGATGAGTTTTTTGTTGTACGCTTTTTTGCGGATAGTGACAGGGGCTGCCTTGCGGGAGAAGGCAGTCTGTTCAGGCTGCTTTTTGATATACAGGGAAAGTCTCTTTGATTCGTGGGCATGACTGCGTCCGGAGAAACAGAGCGCACAGCAGGATAACTCATCATTATGGGAGTTATCTTTTTTTATTGGCTCGTCCGGTTGTTCTGGCATAGATTGCAGAGAGCCGATAGTCTGGTCACATTTGCAGGAATATCGGTTCACGCAGCAAAGAAATGACTATGTAAGGAGAAGAAAAACAATGAATCGGGAGAACAAGAGAGGAAAATACGAAAAAGGATATTATAAAACTCATCCATGCACAGACAGTTTCACATGTAAAGTATGCGGCAGGCCGGTAGTATCTGCCGGCGCGGGAAGCAGCCACAGGAACCATTGTCCGAACTGCCTTTCCAGCCTTCATGTGGATATCGAGCCTGGAGACCGGGAGTCTGACTGCGGCGGGATCATGGAGCCGGTAGCCGTGTGGGTGAGGAAAAACGGAGAGTGGGCCATCATCCACAGATGCCGCAGATGCGGGATGCTGAGCTCTAATCGTGTGGCGGCGGATGACAATCCGATGAAACTGATGTCCATTGCTATGAAGCCGGTGTGCCTGCCGCCGTTCCCGCTGGAGAGGATCGAGGAGATGACACAGCTTATGGCAGGAGATGGAAGCCTGAAATTCTAAACAGTGTGGAAGGCGCTATTGAGAACCCGATCTGAGGCAGATGCCCGGACCGGGTTCTCAATGTTAAGATCAGGAAAAATAATTGGCTGTCTTATGGACATGGCGGCAGGGAGAATGATACACTGAGGGAAACGAGAACAGGCGGAAGAGTATTTCCCAGATGAGGACATCCACCGGGAGTGATCTTTCGCTTTACTTTAGCGGATGCCGGGAGAGCAGGAGGAAGAGAAATGAAAAAGGGAATTATTATCTGGCAGTCAAAATATGGATCTACAGAGAAATATGTAGAATGGCTGAAAGAAGAGACTGACTTTGACGCAGTCCAGACAGCCAGGGCAAAGATTGATATGGTGAAAGAGTACGACATCATCATCCTGTGCGGCGGGATCTATGCGTCAGGGATAGCAGGACTGTCTTTTCTGAGAAAAAACCACAGCCAGCTAAGTAATAAGAGAACTGCCATATTCTGTGTAGGGGCTTCTCCGTTTGATGAGAAGGCGTTTGAAGAGATCAGGGCGCATAATCTGAAAGAGAGTCTGAAAGGAATCCCGGTATTTTATGGAAGAGGGGCATGGGATGAGGAAAGAATGACCTTCAAGGACCGTACACTTTGCCGGATGTTGCAAAAGGCAGTGGCAAAAAAGGATCCGGCTGAGTATGAGCCGTGGATGGCTGCGCTTATGTGTGCGGTCGGACAGAAATGCGACTGGACAGACAAGGAGTACTTAAATCCGTTATTGGAGTTTGTTCGGGGATAATGTAAAGGGATGACTATGTAGACACCTGATCTGATACAGTGATACAATATGATCGGAAAGGATGAGGCTTATGGCAAAAAATAATGACAAGACCAATGTTATGCGGATACTGGATCAGAAAAAGATAAATTATATCAGTCACAACTATCTTGATACCGGAGCAGTGAGCGGCATGGAGGTCGCGGAGGCGCTGGGGGAAGATCCTGACATGGTGTTTAAGACGCTGGTCACAGTAGGAAAGTCGAAGGCAAACTATGTGTTCGTGGTGCCTGTGAATAAAGAGCTGAACTTAAAAAAAGCTGCGCAGAGCGTAGGGGAGAAGAGCGTCGAAATGATCAAGTCAAAAGAACTGCTTCCTCTGACCGGGTACATTCATGGGGGCTGCTCGCCCATCGGGATGAAGAAGCAGTTTCAGACCGTTATTGATAAGAGCGCGAAGGAGCGGGAGAGGATCATTTTCAGCGGAGGAAAGATCGGATACCAGGTGGAGATGGCTCTGAAGGATCTTGAGAAAGTGATCTGCTTCCAATTGGAGGAGGTTGCCGAATGAATTATAGAAAGCTGGAAAAAAATATAATAGATGTGATAAAAGAACAGCAGGCGAAGCTGGGGTATATGAAAGAAAAAGTACGGCTTTACTTTCCGTTGAACTCGCTGAACCATTTCTTCGGGACAGAGGAAAGTGAGGAAGGAATGAGGAAGGTGCTGGAAGGCTTCTGTGCCTGCGTCAGGGACAGGCTGGGGGATGTGGAAGTGTCGGAAAAGGATGGGCGTTTCTGCTTCCTGATCCCGGAGACAGGTGCCGAATATGTACACAATCTGACCGGGGAGAATGATTTTATCACAGAACTTGTCAATATGGTCCGGGAACACGGATGCACAATCGGGCAGATCCTTGAATTGTTCCGGTCATATTCAGACAGAGTGTGTTTTGAAGAGACGGACAACGGAGAGTTTGATTATCTGATCCGGTTTGAGGATGACCTTCAGGATGAGTATGTGTACTGTTTCAAGGATGAGGGATGTCACATGACTTATCACCGGTTCCTGTGGGAAGATTATGAAGAATTCGGTTTCGAAAGCCAGGATGGAGAGGAAGAGTAAAATGGTGATATATTTCTCAGGTACAGGCAACAGCCGTTATGCGGCGGAAGTGATCGCTTTGGAACTGGGCGACGAGATACAGGATGCAGGAGCATATATCAAGGCAGAGGAAAGGGGAATCTTTTCTTCGGAAAGACCATGGGTGTTCGTGGCCCCGACATACTGCTGGCAGATGCCCAGGCTGTTTGCGGAATTTATCAGAAAGTCCAGGTTTTCCGGGACAAGAAATGCTTATTTTGTCCTGACCTGCGGGGCGGAGACGGGCAATGCCAGGGCAAAGACCGCCGGGGTCTGCAAAGAGAAGGGATTTATTTATAAAGGACTACTGGAAGTGGTCATGCCGGAAAATTATGTGGCTCTGTTTTCCGTGCCGGAGGAATCCGAGTGCCGCAGGCTGACAGAAAACGCTGTGCGGCGATTGAAGGACAGTGTCAGGTATATCAGAGAGGGCAAGAGTTTCCCTTCTGTAAAAGCGGGCATTCTGGACCGGATCAAGAGTAGCAGTCTCTTAAACGCAGGATTCTATGGATTTGCGGTAAAGGCAAAAAAATTCTATGCTACGGATGAGTGTATTTCCTGCGGAAAATGTGTAAAGAGCTGCATGCTGAACAATATCCGTCTGATCAATGGAAAACCGGAATGGGGGAAGCGCTGTACGCACTGCATGGCTTGCATCTCAGTCTGTCCCACAGAGGCGGTCCAGTACGGAAAACACACGGCCGGGAAGAGAAGATATCTGTGTCATGAGAAGGCGACAGAGATCTTTTGAAAACAGAAAGATGGAGAAGCATTTCATGGATGTATATTTTTGGAAAGAATTTCTGCGATGACAGGAAGGAGGGAACTCCTCTGAATAAGATTCCGGTGCATGATCTGGCTGCGGGTGTCCTGCTGACGTAGGGAAACAAAAATCTGTGTATCCCTGCGGTCTATGTGGGAGAGGAGGGGGCTGTCCTTGATCTGTGTATGCGCGTATCTCTTCCGGATATCTCGGCGTATATGGAGAAATGGAAGAAGAGCTCCGTGTGTCAGCAGATATCAGATGATATCAGTTAAGGCTGCACAGAGAGCATCCGGTGGGCGTTGCAGCACAGCCCCCGAGTGCAGTCTCCCGGTATTCGTGGGGAAGGCGCTTGCCAACCTCATACATGGCATCCAGCATCTCATCAAAGGGGATGGGCTGGCGGATGCCGGCAAGGCTGAGTTCCGCCGCTGTGAGCGCGTTTGCCGCTCCGGCAGCGTTTCTGCCCTGGCAGGGACATTCCACAAGACCGCCGATGGGATCACAGACAAGCCCAAGCATGTTCATGAGCACAGTGGAGGCTGCGTGCAGACATTGCTGCGGCGTTCCTCCCATGAGTTCCACTGCCGCGGACGCAGCCATGGACGCGGCAACCCCTGTCTCTGCCTGGCAGCCTCCCACAGCTCCTGAAACAGTGGCGTTGCGCATGGCAAGATATCCCACCGCTCCGGCATTGAACAAGGCACGGACCACCGCGTCGTCTGTCAGGCCGTGGGTCTCCTGAAGGGCAAGCATCACCCCTGGCACGATGCCGGAAGAGCCGGCAGTTGGCGCAGCTGCGATAAGTCCCATGGAGGAACTGTTCTCGATGACTGCCATTGCATAAGTAAGGGCGCGGCTCAATGTGTCCCCACAGATGCTCTTTCCCGCTGCCTGGTGCTCTGAGAGACGCTTTGCTTCCCCTCCGATGAGGCCGCCCATTGATTTCTTTGGGGAACGGATAGGTGCGGCGGCAGAGTTTTTCATGATGTTCCATGTCCGGTGCATCTGGTTTCGGATTTCTTCTTTTGCCCTGTCTGTTCCCATGGCTTCGCGCAGGAGCATGATATCAGAGATGGCGCATTTTTCCTTTTCACATAATTCAAGCAGCTCTTTTCCGTTTTTAAAATTCATCTGAGACCTCCTCCCTGCTGGGACTGAATAAGCATTACATCATGGACGTATGGGTTCCGGCGGATCTGGTCCGCCGCATCTTCGGGAAGGTTGCCGTCAGATTCTACGATACTGTAAGCGACGCTTCCTTTTTCTTCCCGGTACAGTTTCATATAGGCGATATTGACCTTTTTTTCGCTCAGGCAGTTTGTGATGTGGGCGATCACGCCGGGCTTGTCCTGCTGAATGACAATGAGGGTGCTGTATTCCCCTGTGAAATCCACTTCTACCTGATCAATCCGGGTGATGCGGACTTTTCCTCCGCCGATGGATTCTCCTCGCACAAGGAGAGTGCGCTCATTGTCATCTGCCATACGGATATCCACGGTGTTAGGGTGGATGCCATTTTCCGTCAGGTTGGTCAGAAACCGGAAGGACAGCCCCTTCTTTTCTGCGATGGCGAAAGAATCCGGAATCCTGGCGTCATCAGGTGAAAAGCCCATGATGCCCCCAAGAAGGGCGCGGTCTGTGCCGTGGCCTTTATAAGTTCTGGCAAAAGAGCCATAAAGGGTAAATTCCACGTTTTTCAGATCACCTGGAAACATTTTCCGCGCCAGAAGGGCGATGGCGGCGGCTCCGGCCGTATGGGAGCTGGACGGTCCGACCATGTTCGGGCCGAGCACGTCAAAGACACTGATAAAGGACATAAATAAGGTTCCTCCTGCTGTAAACTTGAGGCGGCTGCCGGAAACCCATCTGCATACCGCTGTCCATATAGTATACCACGTTTTTTTATGTTATACTGACATTGTTAAGCGAAAAATACCACGGAGGGCGTTATGGCTGAAACGGATCGGAAGATAAGAGTCTTGAGTTTTACCCGGACAGGGACAAGATTGAACGAAAGAATATGCGGTGTGCTGCGGAGCAGGGGAAAAGAGTGTGCCGGATATACTGTGAAAAAATATGCAGGAGGAAATCTTTCTCCCCTGCCTGGCGATATCAGGGTCTTTGCGGGCGAGGACTGGGGCGTATATGATCTTATATTTATCGGAGCTGCGGGGATTGCGGTGAGGTACATTGCCCCATGGATCAAAGATAAGTTTACAGATCCGGCGGTCTTAGTGATGGATGAAAAGGGGACATATGTGATCCCACTGCTGTCAGGACATGTGGGCGGAGCTGTGCGTCTTGCCAGGGAGCTGGCGTCAGAGACGGGCGCTGAGGCCGTACTTACCACAGCTACGGATGTGCAGGGAAAGTTCGCGGTAGATGTATTTGCGAAAAAAAGCGGGCTGTGCCTGACAGACCGGAAAGAAGCGCGGGCCGTATCAGCGGCGGTGCTGGAGGGGGAGAGGATTGCTTTCTGCCGGGAATACCGGGAGTGTCAGATCACAGGGGAGATTCCTCGTGAGATCCACCTGTGTGAAACATGGAAAGAAGCAGCATCATTTCCCCACCGGATTCTTGTGTCAGACAGGTCAGGGCTGGCGGAGGAGGGGACTCTCCTCCTGCGGCCTAAGAATGTGGTGGCAGGGATTGGCTGCCGCAGGGGGATATCAGAAGAAGTTCTTGAGTCCGGGCTGAGAGCTGTGCTGGCAGAACATGGCCTTGTGATGGAACAGGTGCAGGCACTGGCGAGTATCGATCTTAAAAAGGACGAACGCGCCCTGCTCGCTTTGGCGGATAAGTACAGAATCCCTTTCAACGTATATCCCGCAGAGGAGCTGGCGAAGGTTCGGGAAGTCACGTCCCGGTCCGAGTTTGTGGAGCAGACGGCAGGAGTGGACAATGTATGCGAGCGGGCAGCCCTTACCTGCGGCAGAGGCGGAAAACTGATCCAGGGGAAACGGACCGGAGAATCCATGACCAGCGCTTTGGTCAGGCTTCCGGTGACGTTGGATTTCAGATAAGAGACAAGGAGAAGGACATGAAAGCAGATGTTAGAATACAGAATGATCCAGAACCGGATATCCTTATTTTTGCGGGGACAACGGAAGGAAGGGAGCTGGCAGAGTACGCGGCGGAGATCAGCGCGGGATGTTATGTGAGTACGGCAACGGAATACGGAAAGGAACTCCTGGAGGGGCTTTCGGGAGTCTGCACGGTGTCGGGGAGAATGGATGAAACGCAGATAGGACAGTTTTTAAAGGATAAGAAAATCCGCCTGGTGATTGACGCCACTCACCCTTTTGCCCGTGCCGCAACAGAGAATATCCGCTCTGCCTGTGACGGGATGGGAGTGCGTTATGTGCGCTGCCTGCGGGAACAGGGTATGGATTCCGGAAGAAAGGCAGAAGAAGGACTGGGCGGGAGACAGTCTGGCGGCAAACGGATGGTGGTGGTGGATTCTGTCAGCCAGGCGGTGGAGTATCTGCGAGGGACCACAGGGAATATCCTGATCACTACAGGAAGCAAGGAACTGCATTTTTATACTGCCCTTGACGGATACAGAGACCGGTGCTTTGCCAGGGTGCTTTCTACAGCGGAGGCAGTGGAAGAGAGCGTGAAACTGGGATTTCAGGGGCGGCATCTCATTGCCATGCAGGGGCCCTTTTCCAGGGAAATGAACCTTGCTGTCCTGCATCAGACCGGCGCGGTATATTTTGTGACCAAAGAGTCGGGAAAGGCGGGAGGATTTGAAGAGAAGCTTGCGGCGGCAGAGGACGCCGGAGCTGTGCTCGTGGTGATCGGGCGTCCTGACGAGACCGGGGAGAGTGCGGAGCGGGTCAAGGAGATCATCCGTCAGAAGTGTACCGGCCGGAAAGAGTAGAAAAATAAAAAATATAAAGAGAAAAACGTGGAATAGATTGTATGATGGACAGCCCTGTGATAAAATAGAAAATCAGTTGGCAGGCTGTTTTGTGAATAAGGGTTGTCAGAAGAAAGGAAGAGCATAGATGGAACGAGGAATGATCCATATTTACTGCGGAGACGGAAAAGGAAAGACCACAGCTGCGACCGGGCTTGCAGTGCGCGCTGCGGGTTGTGGGATGAAGGTTCTGTTTGCCCGCTTCCTCAAAAACGAGAATTCCGGGGAACTGAGAATCCTGGATTCGATCCCTGAGATTGAGGTGCTCCACCTGGAGCGGTCATATGGATTCTTTAACACCCTGACAGAAGAGGAGAAAGAAGAGGTCCGGCAGATGTATGGGCAGTTGTGGGATCGTATTAAGAAAAAGATCTCAGATGGACAGTTTCAGATGCTTGTTATTGACGAATTTATGGCGGCATACCGGTACGGACTGATCGGAAGAGAAGAGGCGCTTGATTTTCTGGCTGGGAAGCCGGAAGCGCTGGAGGTGGTCCTCACCGGAAGAGATCCGGGGCCGGAGCTGACCGGGCTGGCGGATTATGTATCAGAGATACGCAAAGTAAAACATCCCTTTGACCATGGCATCATGGCAAGAAAGGGGATAGAATATTAAATTATATATGTTGTGTCATGCTCTGCGGCGGGAAAAAAGGCTGTCAGGTGCATTTCACATAGATATCCAGATCCGGCATACATTTAAAAGGTACGAGGAAGTCAGGTGAGAATCCTGCGCAATACCCGTTGCTGTATTGGCGGAGCGGCATTCCATTCTGCCCGGAGGGCAGAGGTCACTGCGGAGTTATCCGTGGGAAGGCGGAGTGTGCGCGATGAGGCCTGAGCCAGAATATTCGATTTTAAATGGGTCTGGAAGGTTACGGGGATATGACCGGGTGTATGCTGCAGACTGCTTTCCTGTTTTGCGGCGCCTGGAAGTATTTCAGAAAAGCTGCAAAAGGAGAGAGGAGAAAATGAAAAAACAAGAGAAAATCCTGGTTAAGGCGTCCGTCGTGATCGCCTTGCTGTTTGCTGTCGCGCCGACAGTGAACGCGATGCACATCATGGAGGGCTACCTGCCTGCAGGTTACTGCGTGGCATGGGGGCTCATCTGCCTGCCGTTTCTGGCCGCAGGCTTTATTTCCCTGAAAAATAAGATAAAAACAAACCGAAAGAACCTGACGCTGATCGCAATGTCAGGGGCATTTATATTTGTGATCTCATCGCTGAAGATCCCGTCTGTCACCGGGAGCTGCTCACATATGACAGGTACAGGCCTTGGAGCGATCCTGTTCGGGCCGGCTTCCGTCAGCGTGCTGGGGATCATCGTTCTGGTCTTTCAGGCAGTGCTGCTGGCGCACGGCGGGCTGACCACGCTGGGCGCAAATACGTTTTCCATGGCAGTAGCAGGACCGATCATCGCATTCGGCATATACAGACTGTGTGGGAAGTTAAACGTGAACCGCAGGGTATCGATATTTCTGGCCGTGTTCCTGGGGGATATTTTTACCTACTGCGTCACATCTGTCCAGCTTGCGCTTGCCTATCCGTCAGAGGTAGGAGGGACGGCTGCGTCCGCGGTGAAATTCCTGGGTGTGTTCGCGCCTACACAGCTTCCTCTGGCAGTCATCGAGGGCATCCTGACCGTGGTGATCGTGATCGGCCTTGAGACATATGCCGTGCCGGAACTGAGGAACATCGGCTTCCTCAGGGGAAAGGAGGCGGAGTAAGATGACGAAGAATACCAGAACTGTTGTCCTTCTTCTGGCAATTGCCGTGCTGATCGCCGCCATTCCGCTGTTTGCCTTAAGGAATGCAGAGTTCGGAGGCTCGGATGACGCCGGAAGTGTTATGATAGAAGAGATCAAAGGGGACTATGCCCCATGGTTCACACCGGTGCTTGAGACCGCGATCGGCGGGGAACTCCCGGGAGAGGTGGAGAGCCTGATCTTCTGTATACAGACCGGGATCGGAGTGGGTATCATCGCGTTTTTTATGGGCCGCTTTGCTGAGCGAAGGAAGTGGCAGAAAGTCACCGGGATGGAGAACGCCGATGACAGGAAAGGAAAGCAATGATCGTTATTGACAAACTCTGTTACCAGTCAAAACTCAGATATATAAATGCGTCAGAGAAGTTCGTGTATACCGTTCTGACTCTGATTTTGTGTATTGCCAGCCGGTCCGCTGCAACTGCGGCTGTGGTATTTTTGGTAAATGTTTATCTGACCGTGGCAAAAGGGGGCATCCCTTTTGCCCGGTATGCGAAGCTGCTCCTGATCCCTGCCGCATTTCTCGTGGCGAGCACGACCGCTCTTATGGTGAACCTGTCAAGGATGCCCCTGGACGCGTTCGCCTTTCCGCTGGGAGAATGGTATCTTACAGGGAGCATCTCTTCTGTACTGGCGGGACTGCGCCTCTGCGGCAAGGCATTGGCGGCAGTGACCTGTCTGTATTTTCTGTCATTGACCACAGTTATGACAGAAATACTGGGAGTGCTTAAGAAGCTGCATGTACCGGGGCTGGTCATTGAACTGATGATGCTCATCTACCGGTTTATCTTTCTTCTGATGGAGACAGCGTCAGCGATCATCATTTCCCAGAATTCACGCCTGGGAAACCGGGATTACCAGACCCGGGTCCGGTCTTTTGGAGGTATGGCTTCCGCCCTGCTTGTCCGCTCCCTGAAGCGCTCGGGTACGCTGTACGATGCTATGGAGGCAAGATGTTATGACGGGGAGCTGAAGATACTTTCAGAAGAACGTCCTGCAGAAAAGAAAGAGCTCTTCTGTATCGCGGGATATGAGCTGCTCCTGCTGGGCATGGTAATATGGAGCTGGATGAGATGAGAGAAGAGAAAGAATGGATAGTGGAGGCGGAAGCAATCTCCTACACATATGAAGGAAATGAAAGAAAAGCGCTGGATAAGGTCAGCCTGAAACTGGGCAGAGGCCGGAAAATCGCTTTCATGGGCGGGAACGGTTCGGGCAAATCTACCTTCTTTCTCTGCATGAACGGGATACTTAAGCCCCAGGAAGGAAGAGTGCTGATAGACGGCTGTCCTGTGGAATATACGAGAAAAGGGCTTTTGGAAGCAAGGCGGAAAGTGGGAATCGTCTTCCAGGAGCCGGATGACCAGCTCTTTTCAGCAAGCGTGTTCCAGGAAATCTCTTTCGGAATCCTGAACCTGGGAGTGGATGAAGAGAGAGCAAGAAATGAGGTGGAACAGGTCATCCGGGAGCTGGGTATTACCCCCTTTCGCGACCGTCCCGCCCACGCGCTGAGCGGAGGACAGAAGAAACTGGTGGCCATCGCGGACATCCTTGTCATGCATCCGGAGGTGCTCATCCTGGACGAGCCGGCGGCGTCCCTGGACCCGAAGCACCGGAAGGTGGTGCGCTCTATTGTGGAGG
This sequence comes from uncultured Mediterraneibacter sp., assembly GCA_944383695.1. Taxonomy (GTDB): domain Bacteria; phylum Bacillota; class Clostridia; order Lachnospirales; family Lachnospiraceae; genus Mediterraneibacter. The sequence continues at coordinate 44,768 of CALWQP010000008.1, read as the reverse complement.
GCCTGTCGGAGAAAGGGCTGACCATCCTCATGGCGACCCACGATGTGGACTATACCTATGCATGGGCGGATGAGATCGTGCTCCTCCACGAGGGGAAGGTGCTGAGGCAGGGAACGCCCCGGCAGGTCTGCGGGGATGAGAAGGCGATGGAGCAGGCGAACCTGGAACAGCCTGCAGTGATGCGGCTATACCGGCGGCTGGTCCAGAGGGGAATCCTATCCCCAGAGGAAGCGCCGCCGAAGACGATCGAAGATCTGGAGAGGAGGATTTCAGGATGAAGAAAGGAATTCTTGTGGTAAGCTTTGGGACCAGCCATCTGGATACCATGGAAAAGACGATACAGGTGCTTGAGGATGAGATTGCGGAAAAGTTTCCGGAATACAAGGTCTATCGTGCCTTTACAAGCAGGATGATCCTGCGGAAGTTAAAGAGGGAAAAAGGACTTGAGATCGATACGGTGGAACAGGCGCTGGAGAGGATGGCAGGGGACGGAATCCGCGGTGTGATCATCCAGCCCACTCATATCATAAACGGCATTGAGAATGACCGGATGCTGGAAGATGTGAGGAAACAGGAAGATCAGTTCGAATGGATCCGGATCGGAAAACCCCTGCTGAGCAGTGCGGATGATTATAAAAAAGCAGTCCATGCGGTGATGGCAGAGACAGAGTCTGCCCCGGGCGAAGTCCTTGCCCTGATGGGACATGGGACAGACCACCATGCCAATGCGGCTTATCCTATGCTGGAGTATACGTTCCACATTCTTGGATACGGACAGGTGCTGGTAGGAACCGTAGAGGGCTTTCCAGACCTGAACAATGTGATGACCAAGTTCAAGATCTGCGGGGCAGAAAAAGTGGCGCTCATGCCTTTTATGCTTGTGGCGGGAGACCATGCAAAAAATGACATGGCAGGCGAAGAAGACTCGTGGAAAAGCGAGATGGAGAATGCGGGCTATGAAGTGCGCGTGATTTTAAAAGGTCTGGGAGAATTGAAAGGAATCCGCAGGATCTTTGAAGAGCATATCCGGGAAGCTGCCGGGTAAAGGAGTGTAAGAAATCCGCAATTTGTGCGGATATATGGCAGAGCGGCAGCGCTCCGAAAGAGGTGAGAACATGATAAAAGATGCTGCTGAAAAGCACGAGGGCGCGGACAGTGCCGGTCGTAAAACATGTGATATCGGGCGAACCCGCTCCGGCCTCCGGATGGGATTCACCACCGGGAGCTGTGCGGCGGCAGCGGCAAAGGCAGCGGCACAGATGTTTTTGTCCGGGGAGGAAATCCGTCAGGTGCGCCTTATGACGCCAAAAGGCGTGGAACTGTATCTGGATGTGGAGGACATCAGCCGCAGCCCCGGCTCTGTGCGTTGCGGGGTAAGAAAGTACAGCGGGGATGACCCGGACGTGACGGATGGGCTGCTGGTGTGCGCGGAAGTGGGGCCTGGGGAACCGTTTGCGGAAGAAGACAATGAGGTCCGCATTGCAGGAGGCCCCGGCGTGGGCCGCATCACCCGGCCGGGGTTGGAGCAGGCGGTAGGAGAAGCCGCCGTAAATAAAGTTCCCAGACGGATGATCCGGGAAGCGGTCCGTGAGGTTTGTGAAAAATACGGATACAAAGGCAGCGTTCAGGTGACGCTCACTATTCCCGAAGGAGAAGAGACTGCCAGGAAGACTTTCAATCCCCGGCTGGGAATCCAGGGCGGGCTGTCTATCCTCGGCACCACCGGGATCGTGGAGCCGATGAGTGAGAAAGCCCTGACGGACACGATTTATCTGGAGATGAAGGTGCTGAGGGACAACGGACATCGTTTCTGCTGTGTGACGCCGGGAAATTACGGAAGCGATTTCATTAAAAATGAGATGGACATGGATCTGTCCCTGGCAGTCAAATGCAGCAACTATATCGGTGAGACTGTTGATGACGCCTCACTGCTGGGCATGAAGGGAATCCTGCTCATCGGGCATGTGGGAAAACTGGTAAAACTGGCGGCAGGGGTGATGAATACGCATTCCAGGCAGGCGGACTGCCGGATGGAAGTGCTTGCGGCCCACGCGGCAATGGCGGGAGCGGACTGCGGTACAGTTACACAGATCATGGGATGTATCAACACCACAGAGGCAGTTCTCATCTTAAAAGAGAGAGAGCTGCTCGTGCCGGTCATGCGTACGGTGATGGAGCGGATCGATGAAGCACTCAGGAGACGCGCCGGGGAGAACCTCTCTGCCGGGGCGGTGATGTTTTCAACAGAAGAAGGTATTTTAGGCAGGACAAAGGGGGCGGATTACCTGTTGGAACAGATCCGCCGGGAGCATTCGGAAATGGGCTGTGATGCCGTTAAGGACAAAGATAGATTTCAGAGGAAAGGACCAGAAAAATGCGTGGAAGATTTACAGGAATCGGGGTGGGACCGGGAGATCCGGAACTATTGACGTTAAAGGCGGTAAGACTGATCCGGGAGTGTCATGTGGCGGCAGTTCCGATCTCGGATCCAGGACTGGCAGGTCCGGTCTATGAGGAGGTATCCGGCGACAGTGCGTACGGCACATACCTGGAAAAATGCACTGCATACCAGATCGCGCTCCAGGCTGTCCCTGAGCTGGCGGAGAAGGCAAAGCTCTTCCTGCCAATGCCCATGATCAAAGACAAGGCAGCGCTGAAGGATATCCATGACCGGGATGCCGCGGCAGCGGAAGAGGTACTGAATAGAGGCAAGGACATTGTGTTCCTTACGCTGGGAGACCCTACGGTGTACTCCACATGTATGTATGTGCATAAAAGGCTTTCCAGGGACGGTCACTCCACGGTTCTTGTGCCGGGCATACCATCTTTCTGTGCGGCTGCGGCGCTGCTGAACACGCCGCTGGCGGAGAACCGGGAGGAGATCCATATCCTGCCTGCCTCCTATGGGATCGAGGAAAGCCTTCATCTTGCGGGGACGAAAATCCTCATGAAAGCAGGTAGGAAGATGCCGGAGGTAAGGAAGATACTTATAGAGGAAGCGATGGATGTAAAGATGGTGCAGAACTGCGGAATGAAAGATGAGCAGGTCTTCGACAGTGCGGAAGAAATACCGGAGCAGGCAGGTTATTACTCCCTGCTCATCGTGAAAGAGGGGAAAGGAGGAGAGAAGAGATGATCACATTTGTAGGCGCAGGTCCCGGTGCCGAGGATCTGATCACAGTGCGGGGGCAGCGGCTTTTAGAGGGCGCGGATATCGTTGTCTATGCGGGCTCCCTGGTGAACCCGGGAATTCTCTCACTGTGCAGAGAAGACTGCCGGGTGTACAACAGCGCGGTTATGACATTGGAGGAAGTACTGGATGTGATGACAGCAGGGCATGAGGAAGGAAAACAGATCGTACGCCTTCATACCGGAGACCCCTGTCTCTACGGCGCCATCCGGGAGCAGATGGATGCTTTGAAAGAGAAAGATATCCCTTTCGAGGTCTGCCCGGGCGTCAGTTCCTTCTGTGGAGCGGCGGCGGCGCTGGAGGCAGAGTATACGCTTCCTGGAATTTCCCAGTCTGTGGTGATCACCAGGATGGCAGGGCGCACCCCGGTGCCGGACAAAGAGTCCATCGCCTCTTTTGCGGCTCATCAGGCGACCATGGTAGTCTTCCTGAGCACAGGGATGCTCAGGGAGCTCTCGGCGGAACTGATCCGCGGCGGATATCCGGCGGATACACCGGCTGCTGTTGTGTATAAAGCTACATGGCCGGAAGAAAAAGTACTGCGCTGTACAGTGGGGACGCTGGAAGAGACTGCCCGGAGGGAGAACGTCACAAAGACGGCATTGATCGTAGTAGGGCGGATACTGGGGGACGGATATGAACGCTCCAGACTCTATGACCCTTCTTTTACGACTGAGTTCCGCAGGGCCGTACACCCGGAAACACCGGTCAGAGGTCAGGAAAATGCCGGACGGAATAACGTCGGACAGGAAAATACCGTACAGAAAAATGACTGAGAAAGGGAGAACAGCAATGAGCAAGATTTATGTGACCGGACTGGGACCGGGGGCAAAGGACCAGATGAGCATACGCGCCAGGAGCGTTCTGGAACACTGCCAGGTGATCATCGGTTATACAGTATACATTGACCTGATCCGGGAGCAGTTCCCGGAAAAACAGTATTTAAGCACTCCCATGCGCAAAGAGGCTGACCGCTGCCGCATAGCTTTTGAAGAGGCAGAAAAAGGGCAGGACGTGGCAATGGTGTGCAGCGGGGATGCAGGAGTCTACGGTATGGCAGGGCTGATCTGCGAGATCGGCAGGGATTACCCTCAGGTGGATATCGAGGTTGTACCGGGAATCACAGCGGCCTCCGGTGGCGCGGCCATCCTGGGAGCGCCCCTGATGCATGATTTCGCGGTGATCAGTTTAAGCGACCTGCTGACGCCGTGGGAGACCATTGAGAAGCGTCTGCGCGCTGCCGCAGAAGCGGATTTTGTCATCTGCCTGTACAATCCGTCCAGCCGGAAACGCTCAGATTATCTGGAGAAAGCCTGCGGGATACTCCTGGAGTCCAGGAATCCGGATACAGTGTGCGGGATTGCCCGGAATATCGGAAGAGATGGGGAGACCAGTCAGATCCTTACGCTGGAGCAGTTAAAAGACACGAAGGTGGATATGTTCTCAACTGTGTTTATCGGGAATTCAAAGACCATGGAGCTAAACGGCCGCATGGTCACGCCGAGAGGGTATAAAGATGTGTGAGAAGAAGCGGAAAATTTCACTTGTTGGGATTGGAATGGGGACATCCATGACTATGACTGCCCAGGCTGAGGCAGCGGTCAGGAGTGCCGACTGCCTGATCGGCGCAGAGCGGATGCTGGAAGCAGTCCGGAATATGGAGACAGTGGCGGGAAAGCCGGAGCTGGCAGAGTACCGGGGAGAGAACATCCTCTCTTATATCCGGTCACACCCGGAGTTCCGTAATATTGCAGTACTCCTTTCCGGGGACACGGGATTCCACAGCGGGGCAAAAACGCTGGAAAATCTGCTGAGCAGAGAACTGCCGGAGTGCGGGACGGAGACGATACCGGGAATCGCTTCCGTGGCATATCTGGCGGCAAGGCTGAAGACATCCTGGGAGGACGCGGCTCTGGTCAGCCTCCATGGAAAGGAGGAGGATTTCATCCAGACGGTGAGCCGGAACAGAAAGACCTTCCTTCTCCTGGGCGGGAAAGACGCCGGGAGGCGGGCGCTGGAGCGTTTGAGAGAATATGAGATGGAAGAAATCGTGCTCCATGTAGGCACCCATCTTTCTTACCCGGATGAGCGGATCCTGTCGGGGACGATACAGGACCTGTCAGAGACAGACATGGATGGTCTGAGCGTGGCCCTTGCGGAGAACCCGGCTCCGAACCTGTCCGTCTGCTGTCACGTGCCGGACGAGGAGTTTATCCGGGGCAGTGTGCCTATGACGAAAGAGGAAGTCCGGGCAGTCAGCATTGCGGAACTGAGACTGACAAAAAATGCCGTGATCTATGATATCGGCGCAGGGACAGGCTCTGTGTCCGTGGAGGCAGCATTGTCAGGAGCAGACATCCGGGTCTACGCAGTGGAGAAAAATCCGGAAGCAGTTTCTTTGATCTGTCAGAACAGGAAGAAATTCCGGGCAGACGGAATCCGGGTCATCAGCGGAACGGCGCCGGAAGTCCTGAGAAGCCTGGAAGCGCCTACCCATGTGTTTATTGGCGGAAGCTCCGGGAACCTGAAAGAAATCCTGAGGGAGGTCCTTGACAAGTCTCCGGAAGCCCGTATCGTCCTCAACGCCATCTCTCTGGAGACGGTAAGTGAAGCCATGGAAGCAGTGAAAGAGGGAGTGCTCAGGGACGCCCGGATCACCCAGATCATGGCGTCCCGGGCGCGGAAGCTGGGCAGGTACCATATGATGACAGGACAGAACCCGGTGTATATCATTTCGGCCGGAGGGAAGCCGGCAGGAGGAAGGAGTGACGTCTGATGCGCGTTCCTGGAATATTGCTCGCTGCCCCGGCAAGCGGAAGCGGAAAGACAGCGGCAGCCTGCGCGCTCATGTCGGCTTTTCAGAGGAGAGGGCTCACAGTGCGGGCGTGCAAGTGCGGGCCCGACTATATTGATCCCATGTTCCACCGGGAAGTGCTGGGGGTGGACTCCCGGAATCTGGACCTGTTCTTTTCCGGTGGAGAGGAGCTTCGGACAGGCTATGAAGATCATGTGTGCGGCGCGGACCTCGCCGTGACAGAGGGGGTCATGGGATATTATGACGGCATGTCCATGGACTCGGACACGGCAAGCTCCTATGATGTGTCCCGGACGCTGGGGCTTCCGGTGATCCTGGTGCTCCCCTGCCGGGGCGCATCCCTGTCTCTCGCCGCAGTGGTGAAAGGCATGGTGGAATACCGTCCGGACAGCCGCATCCGCGGGATCCTGCTGAACCGGGTATCCGGGATGCTCTACCCGCGGCTGAAGTCCATGCTGGAGCGGGAACTGCGGAAGATGGGGTATGAGATCCCTGTGGTCGGATATGTGCCGGAGGATGAGGCGTTTTCTTTTGAGAGCCGGCATCTCGGGCTGGTCACGCCCCAGGAGATGGACAGCGTGAAGGAACAGACGTGCCGGGCTGGGGATCTTCTTACACAGACTGCAGATCTGGATCTTATTTTGCGGATTGCAGAAGAAGCAGATTTCTGTGCAAAAGAAAAGAAGAAGCTGGATGGTGAAAAATGCGGAGTTTTGAAGGGAAACAGAGGAAAAGGAAAGACCCGGGCAGAAGCGGGAAAATCTTCAGGCATGGAAATCCGCATCGGCATTGCCAGGGACAGGGCATTTTGTTTTTACTACAAAGAGAACATGGAGCTTCTTGAAAAAATGGGATGCAGGCTGGTCCCCTTCAGTCCCATTTCAGACCCGGAGCTCCCAAAGGAACTGGATGGACTGATCCTGGGCGGGGGTTACCCGGAACTTTTTGCCCGGCAGCTTTCGGAAAACCGCCGCATGCGTGAGTCCGTCCGGGAGGCAGTCGGCTTTGGCATGCCCTGTCTTGCCGAGTGCGGAGGATTTATGTATCTGCATGAAGAGATGGAGGATGGAGAAGGAAATGAATACCCTATGGCAGGCGTCATTCCCGGAAAGACATTTCCAGCCGGAAAGCTGGTACGCTTCGGGTACATCAATGTAACTGCTGCAGATGGGGGGAATCCTGCTTCGGACAGGAAAGATGTCCGGCTAAACGGACAGCAGGACCAGGGTGAATGGTATCTCCGGCAGGGGGAGAGCATCCGCGGACATGAGTTCCATTACTGGGACAGTACGGACAGCGGGCATGGGTGCGAGGCGGTGAAGCCGGATGGGCGCAGGAGATGGCAATGTATCCATGCAGAAGGGAATCTCTTTGCCGGATATCCCCATCTGTATCTGCCCTCCCTGCCTGTTTTCGCAGAGCGGTTCGTTCAGAGGTGTGCAGAGAGAAGAAGAGGCGGTTCAGGAGGTAAGGAAGATGAATCTGGAAGAAGCACTGGATAAGGTCCGGCCCGCGGACCGGAAAAGCATGGAAGCGGCAAAGCAGAGATGGAAGACGGTAGGAAAGCCCTTGTTCAGCCTGGGAAAGCTGGAGGACGCGGTGATCCGCATGGCTGGGATCAAAGGGACTGCATCTTATACACTGGAGAAGAAGGCGCTTGTGATCTTCTGTGCGGACAATGGGGTCGTGGAAGAGGGCGTGACCCAGACCGGGCAGGAAGTGACAGCCATCGTCACAGAGAATTTTACCCGGAATGCCGCAAGCGTCTGCATGATGGCAGAAGTGGCAGGAGCGGACGTCTTCCCGGTGGACATTGGCGTTGCCAGGGATGTGGACCATGTGACGAGACCGGAATACAAGGTGGCATACGGCACGAAGAACATGACCCGGGAGCCTGCGATGACCCGGGAAGAGGCAGAACGCGCCATCCTCACCGGAATCCGCATTGTACAGGAACTGGCGGATAAAGGCTATGAAATCATTGCCACCGGGGAGATGGGGATTGGGAACACCACCACAAGCAGCGCGGTAGTGTCTGTGCTCCTCGGGCGGGACCCGGAGGAAGTGACCGGAAGAGGCGCGGGACTCACTACGGAGGGACTGGTCCGCAAGGTGGACGCCATCCGGAGGGCAGTCCGGGTCAATGTGCCTGATCCAGAAGATGCCGTGGATGTGCTGGCAAAAGTGGGCGGTCTGGATATTGCGGGACTTGCCGGTATATTTCTCGGAGGCGCTCTCTGTCGTATTCCGGTAGTCATCGATGGATTTATCTCATCAGCGGCGGCGCTCTGCGCAGCGCGTATGGCTTCAGCAGCAGAAGATTATATGATGCCCTCTCACCGCTCCAGCGAGCCGGCGGGAGGCATGGTGCTGGAGACGCTGGGGCTCTCACCATTCATTGACTGCGGGATGTCCCTTGGCGAGGGGAGCGGCGCAGTGGCTGTGCTTCCCCTTCTCGAAATGGGGCTGGAAGTGTACAGCCGGATGAGCACGTTCGACGAGATCCAGGTGGAGCAATACAAAGAGCTGAAGTAGGAAAAGATGCAGGAGAATAGAGAGATGCGGTTGTTAAGTTCGCTGGCAGTGGCGCTGTCAATGTATTCAAAAATCCCTGTCCCCACGGTGGACTGGGATGAAAAAAATATGAAGCATGCAATGTGTTTTTTTCCGGTCGTGGGCATCGTGACAGGGGTACTGGAGTATGCGGCAGGGTACGTGCTCCTGACAGATACAGAGTGTGGCAGACTCTTTTTTGCGGCCGTCATGACGCTGATCCCTGTGCTGGTGACTGGCGGGATCCACATGGACGGATTCGCGGACACCATGGACGCGCTCAGTTCCTATGGGGACAGGGAGAAAAAGCTTGCTGTCTTAAAAGACCCTCACACCGGGGCATTTGCAGTGATCTGGCTTTGTGTGTACTTTCTTATGAACGCGGCGCTGTGGAGCGAGGCGGATCTGTCTGTCCTTCCTGCGGTGGCACTCATGTTCCCTTTTTCCAGGTCTTTGAGCGGTATTTCTGTAGTGAGTTTTAAGGCGGCAAAGGACAGCGGGATCCTGCGGACGTTCCAGGATGGGGCGCTGAGACGGAGGGTGCGCATCGTCCTCCTCTTTTGGGCAGCGGTCTGCGGGGGCGGGATGGTGTGGCTTTCCCCGCTGCCGGGAGGTCTTGCCCTGGCGGCGGCGCTCCTTGTATTTCTACACTATTTCTGTCTTAGCAGAAAGCAGTTCGGAGGAATCACAGGGGATCTTGCCGGTTATTTCCTTCAGGTGTGCGAGCTTGCCATGCTGGCGGCCCTGATCCTTGGGGGAGGATGCTTATGGAAGTGATCTTTATCCGGCATCTGCCTACGCCGGGAAATGAAAAGAGGCAATACATCGGCAGGACAGATGAACCGCTGTCTGACCGGGCGGTAACCGGCTTCCGAGAACGGCAGGGAGGTCTGGATGCAGTCTCTTATCCGGAAATCCAATGTCTGACGGCAAGTCCTATGAAGCGGTGTACCCGGACGGCGGCGCTGATCTGGCCGGGGGTGCCGATACAGACAGACCCCCTGCTCCTGGAGTGTGATTTCGGGAGGTTTGAAGGGAAGACCTACGAGGAGCTGAAAGATGAGCCTGTCTATATCAGATGGATGGAATCCGGCGGCATGACCCCATTTCCGGAAGGAGAGCCAGGGGAGACTTTCCGGGACCGGTGTGAGGCAGGGGTAAGGAAATGGATCCGGCGCTGGATGGAAGAAGGAGTAAACTGTGCGGCGTTTGTAGTCCATGGGGGAACCATCATGGCGGCGCTTTCCCGGCTGGCAGAAGGGGAGCATTCGTTTTATGACTGGCAGGCAGGAAACGGCAGGGGATATTCTGCGAACGTGGACGAAGAAGAATGGAGAACCGGAACAGAGATCCTGCGGGATATCAGGAAGATCGGATAAAGGAGAGGAAAAGATGCTCATGTCACTTGCAGCCTGCGCGGCGGGATTATTACTGGATCTGCTTTTTGGAGACCCGGTCTGGATGTACCATCCGGTGCGGCTTATCGGGAGCTGGCTCTCATGGGCGGAGAGAAAACTGAGGAAAGTGTGCGGCTCGCATCTGACTGCCGCGGGAGGCGTGCTGTGGGTCCTGACCGCGTTGCCGGCATTCCTGATCCCCTTTGGCCTGCTCTCTCTTGCAGGGTGGGTCCATCCGGCGCTCCGCTTCCTGCTGGAGGCATTCTGGTGCTTCCAGATCCTGGCGGCGCGATGCCTGGCATCTGAGGGCAGGAAAGTGTATGACCGGCTGAAAGCCCGGGATCTTCCGGGGGCGAGAAAAGCGGTCTCCATGATTGTGGGCAGAGACACACACGAGCTGACAGAGGAAGGGGTCACGAAGGCGGCCGTGGAGACTGTGGCGGAGAATACTTCTGACGGAGTAACGGCCCCTCTGCTTTATCTGCTGATCGGAGGGGCTCCGCTGGGATTTCTGTACAAGGCAGTCAATACGATGGACTCCATGCTGGGCTATAAAAATAATCAATACCTGTATTTTGGCAGGATTCCGGCAAAAATGGACGATGTATTCAACTATATCCCGGCGCGTGTCACAGCGCTTCTCATGACAGCGGCGGCGTTTCTCACCGGACTGAATGGAAAGAATGCGTGGAAGATCTACCGCCGGGACCGGAAGAAACACGCAAGTCCCAACGCGGCTCAGACAGAATCTGTGTGCGCGGGAGCTCTGGGCGTACAGCTCGCCGGGGATGCAGTCTACTTCGGGAAACTTTATAAAAAAGAATTTATCGGGGATCCCCTGCACGGTATCGAGCCTGAGGACATCATAAGGACAGGACGGCTCATGTACGCCACAGAGATTTTGACCTTCATCCTGTGCGGAGGGATAAAACTTGCGGTGATCCTGCTGCTCTGATAGAGCCCCGGCAGAACCCGGACGGAGCGGGAAATGAGGGGATACAGCAGGGAAGAAATAGAAACAAAAAGGAGAAGGACATGGAGTACGGACACGGAGGAGACATTTATACATATAAAGACATGCTGGATTTTTCAGTTAATGTAAATCCGTTTGGACCGTCGGAAGCCGTGCTTGAGGCGGCAAAGCGGGGGGTGGACAAATGCTGCGCCTATCCGGACAGCCAATGCCGTGACCTGAAGGCCGCCCTGTCAGAAAAGCTGGGGGTTCCTGAGAAGTTTATCCTGCCGGGAAATGGAGCGGCAGAGCTGATATTCTCCATTGTGACAGCCGAAAAACCAAAAAAAGCGCTCATCCCTGTACCAGCGTTCTCTGAATATGAGCAGGCGCTCCGTGCGGTGAACTGCCAGCCACAATATCATTTGCTGGAAGAAAGAGAGAATTTCCGGCTGACGGAGAGGTTCCTTGACGACCTGACAGAAGATCTGGACATGGTGTTCCTCTGTTCTCCTTCGAACCCGGCGGGGCAGGTGATCCCGGAAGCGCTTCTGCGCAGGATCATGGACCGCTGCCACAAGAAGGAAATCCGGCTTGTGCTGGATGAGTGTTTCATAGAATTTGCAGACCGGGAAAAGAAATTCTGTCTGGAGACAGAGGCCCGTGATTTCCCATGGCTCTTTGCAGTGAGGGCATTTACCAAAATGCATGCCATCCCCGGACTGCGGCTCGGGTATGGGATCACTTCTGATACAGGACTGCTGGAGAGGATGTGCATGGCGCGCCAGCCATGGAGCGTCTCCATCCCGGCCCAGGAGGCGGGAATTGCCGCTCTTTCTGAGGAGGAGAGCCTCAAGGCGGATAAGACGAGAGCGCTGGTCCGGGCAGAGCGGGCTCGGATGGAACAGGAGCTTGCAGGGCTGGGAATACGCGTGATCCCGTCAGAGGCGAATTTTATCCTGATGTACAGCAACATGGATCTGGCGGAAGGGTTAAAGGAGAAGGGCATCCTGGTCCGGGACTGCGGGAACTACCCGGGTCTTGGGAAAGGATGGTACCGCACTGCCGTGAGGCTGCCGGAGGAGAACGACCTGCTGGTGAAAGCCCTCAGAGAACTCAGTGAAAGGAGGACATACGGATGGCAAGACCGATCATGATACAGGGAACCATGTCGAATGTGGGGAAGAGCGTCCTTGCGGGAGGACTGTGCCGCGTGCTGAGACAGGACGGTGTGAAGGCAGCTCCCTTTAAGTCCCAGAACATGGCCCTGAATTCGTATATCACCCGGGATGGGCTGGAGATGGGGCGGGCGCAGGTCATGCAGGCGGAAGCCGCTGGCATCGAACCGGATGTATGCATGAATCCCATCCTGCTCAAACCTACCAATGACACCGGCTCCCAGGTGATCATAAACGGAAAGCCTGTGGGAGTGATGTCCGCTGTAGAATATTACCGCCGTAAGAGGGACTATATCCCTGCGGTCATGGATGCCTATGCAAAACTTTCCTCCCAATATGACGTGATCGTCATTGAGGGGGCCGGAAGCCCTGCGGAGATCAATCTGAAACAGGATGATATCGTGAATATGGGAATGGCGGAGATGGCGGACGCGCCGGTGCTCCTTGCAGGGGATATCGACCGGGGAGGGGTGTTTGCCCAGATTGCTGGAACGGTCATGCTGCTGGAAGAGAAAGAACGTCAGCGCATTAAGGGGACCATCATCAATAAATTCCGGGGGGATGTCTCGATCTTAAAGCCGGGACTGACGATGCTGGAGGAGCGGACCGGGATTCCGGTGCTGGGGGTCGTGCCCTATTTCTATCTGGATATTGACGAGGAGGACAGCCTGACTGAGCGGCTCCGCAGAAAAGACAGCGCCGGGCTTGTGGACATTGCCGTTATCCGCCTTCCGAGAATCTCCAACTTTACGGATTTCGCGCCTCTGGAATCGCTGGAGGAGGTGTCTGTAAGGTATATTGGTTCCCCGGCGGAATTCGGGGAGCCGGACGCGGTGTTCCTGCCGGGCAGCAAAAATACGATCCGGGACCTGCTCTGGATGCGCCAGAACGGCCTGGAGGCTAAGATCCTCCGATTCGCGGACCGGGGCGGTCTTGTATTTGGCATCTGCGGGGGCTATCAGATGCTGGGACAGGAGATTTCAGATCCGGACGGCACAGAGCAGAAAGGGACCGTAACAGGTATGGGACTTCTGCCTGTGAGAACCGTGTTCCGGCAGGAAAAGAAAAGGACAAGGGCAGAGGGCAGTTTTCTGCACCTGGAGGGTCTTTTAAAAGAACTGTCCGGAGTGTCATTTACCGGATATGAGATCCATATGGGTGAAAGTGTCCTCCAGGAAGGCGGCAGGCCGTTTGCCGCGGTTTCAGAGGAAACCGGACACAGAGATGGGACCGGAGGGGGACGTGTCCACCGGGACGGTGCCTGCCGCGGAAATGTGTATGGATGCTATGTCCATGGGATTTTTGACGATCCGGAGGCTGCGGGGGGATTTTTGTCGGCCCTCCTGAAAAAGAAAGGATACGACCCTGCACAGGTCCGGGCAAGAGACTGGAACGCGTATAAAGAGGAACAGTATGACAGGCTGGCTGACATTATCCGTGAAAGTGTGGATATGGAGGCTGTCTATCGGATCATAGAGAAGGGAAATGATGCACCATGTATACTGTAATACGGATCGGAAGCAGGGAGAGCGCCCTTGCTGTAAAACAGGCGGAGATCATAAAGGGACTGCTGGAAAAACAAGCTCCTGGGATAAAGGCAGAGATCGTCACCATGAAGACGACCGGAGATAAGATACTGGACAAAAGCCTGGAGAAGATCGGAGGAAAAGGGCTGTTTGTGAAAGAACTCGACCACGCCTTAATGGAAGGAAGGATTGACCTTGCCGTGCACAGCCTGAAGGATATGCCAATGGAGGAGAGGGAGGACCTTCCTGTCCTTGCGTACAGCAGGCGGGAGGATCCAAGAGATGTGCTGCTTCTGAAGAAAGGACTTGGCGCGATCCCTGAGTCTCTGGTCATCGGCACATCCAGCCGGAGAAGGACGCTCCAGATGAAGGCGCTGTATCCGGGATGCATGTTCCGGGGCATCCGTGGGAATGTGCAGACCCGGATGCACAGGCTGCAGACAGAGGGCTATGATGGGACGATCCTGGCGGCAGCCGGCCTGAAGCGCCTGGGAATGGAGAAGGAGATCTTCCGGTATTTTTCCGTGGAGGAGATGGTTCCCGCCGCAGGACAGGGCATCCTTGCCGTCCAGGGAAGACAGGGGGAGATGTATGAGTGGATGGAGCGTCTGGACTGTCTTGAGAGCCGGGCGGCGGCGCAGGCGGAGCGCCAGTTTATCCGCACAGTAGGTGGGGGATGCACTTCCCCCTGCGCGGCATATGCCAGGGTAAAGGGAAATGAGCTGAGGCTGGAAGGACTGTATTTTGATGAAAAGACCGGACAGTATGTAAAAGGAGCGGTGTGTGCGGATACGGCCCATGCCGTCCATGCCGGAGAAAAACTGGCGCAGGAGCTGATGCGGCGCATTTAGGAAGGGGACAGGGCGATGGAAACTACGTATAAAGAAAAAAGGGGAAAGGTATGGCTTGCAGGCGCGGGTCCCGGGGACGCGGCCCTTCTCACGCTGAAGACAGCAGAATTGATAGAAAGCGCGGACGTGGTCGTGTACGACGCCCTGATCAGCGCGGAAATCTTAAGCAGGATTCCGGAGGACAAACAAGTGATCTATGTGGGAAAGCACGCGGGAAACCACCCGGTTCCCCAGGAGGAGATCAACCGGATTCTTGTGCGGGAGGCGAAAAAAGGAAAACATATCCTCCGGTTAAAAGGCGGAGACCCCTTTGTGTTCGGGAGAGGCGGTGAGGAACTGGAAAGCCTCCTTCAGGAGGACATCCCCTTTGAGGTTGTTCCCGGAGTGACTTCCGCAGCGGCGGTCCCTGCCTATGCCGGGATACCTGTGACTCACCGGGATCATGCCTCTTCGTTCCATGTGATCACCGGACACGCGAAAAAAGGAGGAAAGGTGGAACTGGATTTCCCGGCGCTTGTCAGAGTGAAGGGGACTCTCGTATTCCTGATGGGACTCTCCTCCATGGACTCTCTTTTAAATGGGCTGACGGAGGCGGGGATGGATCCGGATATGCCGGCTGCTGTCCTGGAGAATGGGACTTCTGCCGGGCAGAGAAGGGTGACAGCAACGGTGAGCACCCTGAAAGAAGCGTCTGACCGTGCGGGCATCAGCCCCCCTGCCATCATCATGGTTGGGAAGGTGTGCGGGCTCTCCGGTCAGATGCACTGGGCGGAAGACCGCGTGCTTGGCGGAAGACAGTTCGTGATCACAAGACCGAGAAAGAGCAGCTCTTCCCTTGCGGAACGTCTCCGCGCGCTGGGTGCCCAGGTCATAGAAATGCCGGCGATCCGCACGGAGCCCATCTGTCCGAACGAGAGGCTGAAAAAAGCCCTGGAAGTGTTTGGGACACACACAGATCAGGAGTGGCTTGTCTTTACCAGCCCTGCTGGAGTGGATATCTTTTTCAGCCAGCTCATGGAACTGGGGATAGATATCAGAAAGCTCTCTGCCCGGGGAGCGGATGTGCGCATTGCCGCTATCGGTTCAGGAACGGCTTCCGCCCTGGAAGGACGAGGGCTTATCCCGGATCTTGTCCCGGAAGTGTACAGCGCGGCCTCTTTGGGAAACGCGCTTGCCCAGTCAGCGGTAAAAGGCAGCCGTATCACAGTGGCGCGGGCAGAGAAAGGCTCGGAAGAACTTCTGCCGCCCCTGCTTGCCTCAGGGATGAAGGTGGAGGATATCCCGCTTTACCGGACTTTGTATGAGACCCATCCATTCCTTCAGGAGAAGATCCGGGAGATGCTGGAAAACGGAGAGATCGATGCCGTGACCTTTACAAGCGGATCCACGGTCAAAGGTTTTGCAGGGGTGATAAAGGATGTAGACTATGGGAAGATCCGGGCGGTCTGCATCGGGGAACAGACTGCGGCGGAAGCGGAGAAACATGGGATGCAGGTCCAGGTGTCGGACCAGGCCTCCACGGATGCACTAGTAGAAAAGATCATAGAGCTGTTTGGAAAAGAAGTACAGCAGAAAAACAAAGAAATATAGAGCTGCCAGGAAAGGAGGGCAGGCTGATGCCTGGATATACATTCAAACGTCTGGCGACAGGGCTGGTTTCCCTGCTCGTCCTTGTCACCGTCACCTTTTTCCTCGTCCGTCTCATACCGGGCAGCCCCTTCCAGAACGGAGGAGTGTCAGGCCGGGTCGTGGAGGCGGTGGAGGAGGAATACGGATTGAACGAGGCGCTTTTTGACCAGTATCTGACCTATATGGGAAATCTTGTGCAGGGCGATCTGGGAGTTTCTTACCAGGAACCGGGTACAACAGTGGCTGAGATTATCGGGAGGACATGGCCGGTCACAGTGTCGCTGGGGCTGATTGCCCTTTTGGTGGCAGTGGTACTGGGAACAGGACTGGGAATCTTAAGAGCAGTGTCAAAGAGAAGGATTGTCCGGGAGGGCATTGCGGCAGGGGGAATGCTCCTGGCAGGAATCCCGAATTTTGCCGCTGCGATCCTGCTGCTCTTTGTGTTCAGC
Organism: uncultured Mediterraneibacter sp.; assembly: GCA_944383695.1. GTDB lineage: Bacteria > Bacillota > Clostridia > Lachnospirales > Lachnospiraceae > Mediterraneibacter. The sequence goes on along the minus strand of CALWQP010000008.1, from coordinate 28,228 downwards.
GTGAAGCTCGGCTGGTTCCCTTCAGCAGGGCTTTTGACTCCGGCACATTATGTACTTCCGGTACTGTCGCTTGCCCTCTATCCTACGGCCGTCATTTCCCGGTTAATGGGAAACACTCTTGCCGTGGAAATGGGAAAGCAGTATGTACTGTTCGCGCGTGCAAAAGGACTGGGAAGAGGAAGGATCATTTTTACCCATGCCCTGAAAAACGCGTGGATCCCTGTCCTGAATTATGTGGGTCCTGCATCTGCATTCCTGCTTACCGGAAGCTTTGTTGTGGAGAGTATTTACACCATCCCGGGGCTTGGCCGCGAGTTTGTCAGCTCCATCACGAACAGGGACTATACGCTGATACTGGGGCTGACGGTTTTTATGGGGACAGTGGTAATCGCAGTAAACCTGGCAACGGACCTTATCTGTGCCTGGATGGATCCGGGGATGCGGCGTTCGTACAGCGATAAATAGACAGGAAATACGATGAGAGAGGAGGCGGGTTCCGTGAAGATGAGAAGTTACATGGCACAGCTGACCAGAGGCAGCAGGCAGGCGTCTGCAGGATGCATCATTCTTGGTGTATGGGTCCTGCTGGCTGTTCTTGTGCCGTTGTTCTGGCCGTGGTCTTATTCGGAGCAGAATGCAGAGCTTCAGAATCAGGCCATGTCCCTGACCCATCTGTTTGGGACGGACAAGTTTGGAAGGGACATCTTCGCCCGGGTATGGTATGGGGCAGGGATCAGCCTGCTGATCGGCACTGCCAGCGCCCTGATTAACGCCTGTGTGGGCATACTCTACGGCGTGGCCGCGGGGTATGCCGGAAAATATGCGGATATGGCCATGATGCGCATTGCGGACGTCATTGCCTCTGTTCCATCCATGCTCTATGTGATACTGATCACGCTTACGGCGGGAGCCGGGGCCGGGAGTATCATTCTGGGGCTGTGCGTGGCAGGGTGGATCGACATGGCCCGGATCATCCGGGGAGAAATCCAGAGACTGAAGGAGACAGATTTTGCGGCTGCGGCAAGGATGGAGGGACTGTCTCCCCTGCGGATCCTGTGGCGGCATTTGCTCCCCAATGCGGCGGGATCAATCCTTGTGAATCTGATCTTCCTGGTTCCTCAGGCAATATTTACAGAAGCATTCTTAAGTTTTCTCGGAGTCGGACTGGCTGCTCCCTCCGCAAGTCTCGGAACGATCATCCAGGAGGCGCGTAGCCAGATGCTGGTGTATCCCAGCCAAATGATCTGCCCGCTGCTCGTGCTGTGCGTGATGCTCCTCGCCCTTAACGCAGTGGGAACAGTCGCAGAGAGACAGCTCCGGAGAGGAAAGAGCCTATGAAAGTGTTAGAGGTACAGAATCTGAGCGTACAATATCATACAGGGAATGGAAGGAAAAAAGTGCTGGATAAAATCAGCCTTTCCGTAAAACAGGGGGAGACCGCCGGCATCGTGGGAGAATCCGGTTCAGGGAAGAGCACGGCCATGCTGGCAGTGATGGGGCTTTTGCCGGAAAATGCGGAGGTTACAGCAGATGAAATCTCTGTCAGCGGGCAGCGGGTGATCCCGGGGAGAGATATCGCCATGGTCCTGCAGGATTCTTTAAGCTGCCTGAACCCTGCGGTGAAGATCGGCCGTCAGATCACAGAGACGATCCGTGCTCATAAGAAGTGTACGAGACAGGAGGCAAAGGAACGGGCGGAGGAACTTCTGGAAATGGCAGGAATCCGTGACCCAAAGCTCAGGATGAGGCAGTATCCCTTTGAACTGTCTGGCGGGATGCGCCAGCGGACCGCCATTGCCATTGCCCTTGCATGTGAACCGAAGCTGATCATTGCAGACGAGCCGACCACGGCTCTGGATGCGGCGGTCCAGGCTCAGATCCTCCGGCTTTTAAAGCGGATCGTGAAGGATACGGACACCTCTCTTCTTGTAGTCAGTCATGATATGGGAGTGATAGCGGCACTGTGCGGAAGAGTCTTTGTGATGCAGTCCGGCCGGATCATTGAACAGGGAGCGGCGGAAGAGATTTTCTATTCTCCGCAGCAGGAATATACGAAAAAGCTTCTCCGGGACACAAGAGGAAACAGGTATCTTCCCGCAGGGAGCAGGGATGGGGAAATCCTGCTGCGCCTGGAGCATGTGACCAAAGTGTTTGGCACAAAAGACGGGATCCGGGACATATCCTTTGATATCCGAAGGGGAGAGGTCTATGCCCTGGCAGGGGAGAGCGGGAGCGGTAAGACGACTCTGGCAAGGATCCTCACCGGTCTCCTGAAACCGGACAGCGGCGTTATCTGTTATAAAGGGGAAAAGGTGGAGGCAGCAGCCTCAGCCAGAGCATGTCGGGGAAAGATCCAGATGGTGTTTCAGGACCCTTATGGATCTCTCAATCCATGTCTTACCGCAGGACAGGCCTTAAGTGAAGCGCTTAAGGCACATGGGGAGATGACCTCTGGGGAAAGGCGGAAAAAAGCGGAAGAGATGCTCTCCCTGGTGGGACTTTCCAGTGAGGATGCGGACCGTTATCCGGAGGAATTTTCCGGTGGGGAGAGACAGCGAATCGGTATTGCCAGGGCGCTCATATCAGAGCCGCAGCTTTTGATCTGTGACGAGGCGCTGTCCGCTCTGGATACCGCCACCAGATCCCAGATCCTAGAACTGATCCTTTCGATCCAGAGGAAGAAAGGGATCGCCTGTCTGTTTATCTCCCACGATCTGCCCCTAATACGGAAGATCAGTAGCAGGATCAGCGTTCTCTACCGTGGGCGGATGGCAGAGTCCGGAGATACAAAAGAAGTCTGTACCGACCCCTGGCATCCTTATACAAAACTGCTTTTGAATGCAGTGCCCCGGCCGGACCTTCCGACCGCAAGGAAAGCCCGCCCTGTTTTGCCGGCAGAGACCGTGCGGGGGAAGGAAAGAGAAGAGGGATGCCCTTTTGCGGAGCTGTGCGGATATACCATGGAGTGCTGCCGTTCCGGGGCGCCCGGGCTCTATTCCTTTGGCAGAAGAAAAATCGCCTGTTTCCTGTATTCAGAAGAACACACCGGGAGACGGACGAAAGGATACCGGATGACATCTCAGATTTAATGAAAAAGGTTAAGATAAAAAGGAGAATGACACATGCGGAGAAAACGATTTACTGCGCTGGTCCTTGCAGCAGCTGTCTTCTGTATGACAGCGATGTCGGGATGCGCCCAGGGGCAGGGAGACAAAGAAGCAAAAAAGGAGATCACAGTTGCCATCAACAGCGAGACAGGGACTCTGGACCCGGCGGGGTCCATTGCCCTGACTTATCTGGCCTATTCCGTCAGCGCCCTGGATGAGCTGCTTACATATGACGAGAATGGGGAAATCGAATACCGGGCAGCAGAGTCCTATGAGGTGAACGAGGATTCAGCTCTGTGGACCTTTCATCTGCGGGAGGATGCGCTCTGGTCAGATGGAACTCCGGTGACTGCGGCGGATTTTCTGAATACCATCCGGCGCGCTCTGGACCCGGCGTCAGGAAGCGGATATGCAGTCTATCTCTTCCCGATCAAGAATGCGGAAGCAATCTATAATGGGGAGATGTCCATGGACAGCCTGGGCGTGGAGACTCCGGACGACCATACGCTGATCTTCCGGCTGGAAGAGCCCTGCGTCTATTTTCTGGACCTTCTCCGACTGCCTGTGTATACGCCGTCCTGTGAAAAATACGCGGATTCCGTGGACAGCGGATGGGACAAGAACCCACAGACCAGCCTGTCCAACGGACCCTTTGCACTGGAAGAATATGTGCCGGATCAGTATTTTGTGTTGAAGAAAAATGAAGCATACTGGAATAAGGACGCTGTGAAACTGGACCGGATCACATACCGGTTCTTTGATGACACTCAGGCAATGGCAGCAGCTTATGAGACAGGGGAAGTGGATGTGGCCACATCTCTCCCCTCGACGGTAATGGAACTCTATCGCGGAAAAGATGACCTGCTGGTCACGGATCAGATCGCGACCCGGTACATTTATTTTAACCTGAATGTGAAGCCTTTTGACGATGTAAGGGTAAGGGAGGCGTTCAACCTTGCCATCGACCGGGAGGAGCTGTGCCGGATCGTGGGGGCGGATACAGAGCCGTCCTATAATCTGGTGGCAAAATATATGACAGATAAAAACACAGGGGAACGTTTTGTGGACGGTGCGGACCAGCCGTTTGAGGAAAATGTGGAACGTGCCAGGGAACTCCTTGCCGAGGCAGGATATCCCAATGGGGAAGGCTTCCCAGCTCTCACATATAAGTATCCGACTCTGGAGATGGATTCCGATACTGCCCAGGTCATCAAGGAACAGTTAAAAAAGAACCTGAACATTGACATTGAGCTGAAGGCGCAGGAGCTTCAGGCAAATTACAGCAGCCGCTATGCGGGGGACTTTGACCTGTGCAGGATGAACTGGACTGCTGATTTTGCAGATCCTTATACTTACCTGTCCATGCTCCTGTCCAACAGCACATACAACTGCAGCGGGATACAGGACGCAGAGTATGACGCAATCGTGGAAGCATCCGGCCGGGAGCAGGACCCGGGTGTGAGGTCTGACTTGCTTCATCAGGCGGAACAGCGCGCGGTGGGTGAACAGTTTTATATCATTCCTCTGTATGCCATGAAGAGCGTGAATCTGGTCAGCCCTGAGATCACAGGGCTTCGGCAGGTTCCGGCAAGCGGAGCGCTGGAATACCGGTATGCGGATATCGGATGACAAAGACCTGTACAAGGAGAATCGGGTGGAAAGGATGTGAGCAGTCATGATGGAGCTTGTCACAGGCGGAAGCGGGAGCGGGAAGTCTGCTTATGCAGAACAGACTCTGTGCGGCATTTTTCATTCTGAATCCGGGAGAAGCGGAGCAGGGGACGGAAAAGAAAAAGAGCCGCTGTTGTATTACATTGCCACAATGCCGCGATGGGACGGGGAGACAGAAAAGAAGATCAAGAGACACCGCGCTATGCGAGCAGGGAAAGGATTCCATACGCTGGAGTGGTATACAGATTTTGAGGGCAGACTGAAAAGTTCAGACTGCCCTTCCATGGAGAGCGCGGGCGTCCTGGTGGAATGTCTGTCCAATCTTACTGCCAATGAGATGTATATGGAGAACGGCGCCGGAGAAGGGATGATAGAGGCGGTAGTCCGGGGGATCATTGAACTGAAAAGCCGATGCGCCCATCTTGTGGTGGTGACAAACGATGTGTTCGCCGAATCCTCAGAGGACACGCCTGAGATGATACAGTACAAAGAAAACCTGGGGAAGGTCAACCGTGCATTGGCAGAGATGGCGGACCGGGTGACAGAGGTGGCGGGCGGCGTTCCGTGCCGGGTGAAGACCGGGTCCCACTCTTTGCCAGAGACCGGATCCGATAAGCAGGAGGAAACAAAAATGAGCGGCAGGGGAAACATAAAGATCATAACAGGAGGGGCATTCCAGGGGAAGCTTGCCTACGCCAAAAGTCTGTATCCCGGCATCACATGGACGGATGGGAAAAGCTGCGGACTGGATGAAATCCGGGACTGCAGCGCAGTATATGATTTTCACACATTTGTGAAAAGATGGCTGGAAGAAGAAAGAAGCCGGGAAGACTTAACGGATGTGATCTTAGAAGAGAATCAGGATATCATCATCGTGTGCGATGAAATCGGCTGTGGTCTTGTGCCTGTTGATGCTTTTGAACGGAAATACCGAGAGGATACAGGCAGGATCATGACTGCGCTTGCAGAGCACGCAGAGCGGGTGGACCGCGTCGTGTGCGGTATCGGTGTGAGGCTCCGGTAAGCAGATGAGAGGGCAGAGATTTTCACAGGGAAAGAAGGAGGACAGAGAATGAAGACAGAGCTGGAGCAGGTGCTTCCTGCCGAGATTGAGAGAAGAAGCTTTGAGATCATAACAGAAGAACTTGGAGAGAAAAAGCTGACTCCCGGGACAGAGTCTATTGTAAAACGCTGCATCCATACGAGCGCGGATTTTGATTATGCGGATAATCTTGTCTTTTCTGATGGTGTGGTGGAGCAGGCTGTGCGGGCAATCCGTGGCGGCGCTTCCATCGTGACAGATACCCAGATGGCAAAGGCGGGGATCAACAAAAAGAAACTGGCAGAGTACGGCGGACAGGTGTACTGTTTCATGTCTGACGAAGATGTAGCGGAGGCGGCCAGGAGAAACGGCACGACAAGGGCTGCTGCCAGCATGGACAAGGCGGCGGAGCTGTACCGGGCATCCGGAGAAAATCCAGAACGCTGTCCGGGACTGATCTTTGCCATCGGTAATGCCCCGACAGCTCTCGTGCGGCTCTATGAACTGATACAGGAAGGAAAGCTTTGTCCGGAACTGGTCATTGCAGTGCCAGTCGGGTTCGTCAATGTGGTGCAGTCCAAGGAATTGATACTAGGGCTGAAAGACACGCCTTCCATCGTGGCCAGAGGAAGAAAAGGCGGGAGCAACATTGCGGCATGTATCTGCAATGCTCTTTTGTATATGATGAAATAGGGGGGGAGCAGAATGGAGAAGCTATATTTTCCTGTGTTTATCGATATGGAGGACAGGACTGTGCTGATCGTGGGGGCCGGAAAGATCGCGCTTCGCCGGGTGAGGACGCTGCTTCACTTCAGCGCGCGGATCCGCGTGATCGCGCCGGATTTCTGCCGGGAACTGGCAGAACTGGAAGAAAGCGGCAAGATACGTGCCGAGCACAGGGCATATCTGTCGGGCGACATACAGGGCGCGGCGTTCGTAATTGCCGCCACAGACAGCCGGGAAGTGAATCGGCAGATCCAGGAAGAATGCCGGGTGAAACGAATACCGGTCAATGTGGCAGATGACCGGGCGCTCTGTGACTTCTACTTCCCATCAGTGGTAATGACAGATGACGCAGTGATCGGGATCGGTTCCGGGGGAGACGCCCCGGGAAGGACAAAAGAAATCCGCAGGAAGATAGAGAAGGCGCTGGGTGAAAGCGGATGGTATGAATCGTGAAAAACAGGATCAGAGCCAGACATCCTGAGGCGGCAGGTTTACCCTCTGTTCTCAACGAGGTCTGACTCTGATCCTGTTTACAAGCGAGTCTAGGATATCTTCCTTTTGTCCGGATTTCGCGAAGAGCTGATATTCCGGTTCGTGGATATCTTCCAGATAATGCGCGTCTGAACAGCAGATCACATTACACGTTTCAAAGTAGGGATGGTCTTTCCTGATCCGGTGGAGATTCCCAAAATCATGAAATTCCGCACATGTAAATGTGCTCCCAGGCGGAACAAAGCCGAGATTGGAGAGGAGGCTGGTAGAGGATTTGTCTACATGCGCCGGATAGGCGATGCCCCCATAAGTCTGCACAAGAGAAAAAACCTCATCAAAAGAGATAGAAGTCGCATTGATGAGGAGATATTCCTTCGTGCCGATGACTTCATCCTTTTCGTTCATGATCTGCTGTTTCCCGAAAATGTCCTCCCGGTTGGGAACAGGCATGAGACGGCCATAGACCACGGCGTCAAAAGCAAGTGCGTCTTCAAGAGAGGCAAACAGGCAGATAACATGGACTTCTTCTTCCGTGGTCAGTTCCATGCCCGGGATTACGGTGACACCGTAGTTTTCACCGTGATAAATGGCGGCAGGGCAGTTTGCACATGAGTTGTGGTCAGTCAGCGCGATCACGTCCAGTCCGTTGACCGCTGCCATGCCCACAAGATTTGCAGGGGTCATGTCATCATCCCCGCATGGGGAAAGGCAGGAATGAATGTGCAGATCATAATAAAGAGGGATCATGACAATCCTGCCTGATAGATTTTAAGCGCGATATCGAAGGCTGGCTGTTCAGTAGAGAGTACAGCGATCCCTTCCTCGGCGGCTTTCGAAAGAGTGTCCTCGTCAAGAGCGACTCCTTCAGCAAGCACGATACAGGCAGTATCCGTAAGGGATGCCACAGCCAGGGTGTTTCTGTTCCCCATCACAGTCACCCATACTCCGTCAGAGGGGGCTTTGCCCATGGCGATGCTGAGAAGATCACAGCAGAATATCCGGGATATCTCCCTCTCCGGGTTCCCCTGCGACAGGACCCGGCATTCCGGGAGAACGAGTATATCCTTCAGTTTCATTCCTCTTTTGAAACCTCCTTTCTGGCATGGCCCGGAACACCGAAGGATGCCAGCTCTGCAGTCAGTGTCCGGATGTATGAATCGAGAAGCTCGGAGCTACTGTCCGACAAGCTTCCGTCTGTTTTTTGCTTTGAGGCAAGATCTTTGATCTTGTGGGACAGGTCAGCAATGTTTGCCCGAAGAACATAGATACAGTCGTTGGGAGTGGCGTCTCCGCGGACGATATCTTCAGCAAGCGTCTGGCAGGTGGGAGCGCCGCAGGAACCGCAGTCCAGGCCGGGAAATCTCGCGGTCAGTTCCTCTACGTCGCTCATCATCTTCAGGCTTTCCTTGAACGTATTGCCCAGACGGAACACCGGCTCATATTCCACGTTGTCTGCCCAGTAAAGATTCCCTGCGTCAGGATTCTCAGACAGATGATTTTTGGAAACCGGCTGATATTTGACAAGGCGTTTTGTCTTTGTCGTGGCGATATAGGCGTTCTCCACGGTGAGCGTGCCGCCCACACAGCCTCCGTTGCAGGCGCTTAGCTCCACGAAGGTAAGTCCGTGGAGTTTCTCATCCTCCAGCTCCTCCAGTACGCGCAGGATATTTACAATGCCGTCCGCGGCCAGATAATTTTCTGTCAGCAGTCCGGCAACCTCGCCGCCTGCGTTGCTCCAGCCGATGCCGATCCGCCCGGAACTGGAAAGGGGGATGAGCTGGCTTTCATCCTGTTTCATATGTGGCAGAAGGAGAGGGTATACATCCTTGATTGCTACCACATTGTCGATATTGCTCTTCTCGATTCCGAGAGGAGCTTTTGCGTAAGATACTTTTGACGGACATGGGGAGATGAAGATGATCCCGATGTCCTCCGGGTCCAGTCCGGTTTTTTTCACAGCTCTTGCCCTTGCGATCTCCGCCGCGACTTCCACCGGAGCTTTGATGGGCAGCAGGCGGGAGATGAGGGAGGGGAATTTCACACGGATCAGCCGGATGACAGAGGGACAGGCCGAGCTGATAAACGGAGCTTCGTCCATATGTTCTTTTATATATTCTCTGGATGCTTCGGAGACCAGTTCTGCCGCAGCGCTCACTTCGTACACATCGTCAAAGCCCAGCTTCAGAAGAGCGTTAAGCACGATGTCTACATTGGTCAGATTATTGTACTGGGTGTAGAGCGACGGCGCGGGAAGCGCTACTGTGTATTTGAAATTATTGATCACGGAGAGCGGGTCATAAACCGCGATCTTTGCGTGATGCGGACAGTAGCGGATGCATCTGCCGCAGTCGATGCAGAACTTGTCTATGATATGCGCTTTTCCGTTATGTACCCGGATGGCCTGAGTGGGACAATGCTTTATACAGTTGATACAGCCCTGACAGGCTGATTCTTTCAGGCGGACCGAACGCATGAATTTATCTTTATCCAAATGACAGACTCCTTTCATTTATGCCCTGTATTTCCAGGGACATTTTCCTTTTTTGTCCTGTATTGCAGGGGCACATTCATTTTTCTTTGTATTTACAGATGCACTTTCATTGTGATCGTTGTACCCTTTCCGAGCTCGGTGTCAATGTGCATTTCATCTGTGAATCTCTTCATGTTCGGCAGCCCCATGCCGGCGCCGAATCCAAGAGAACGGACTTCTTCGCGTGCAGTGGAGTAGCCTTCCTGCATTGCTTTGGAAATATCCGGGATGCCAGGTCCCTTGTCCGCCAGCACCATGGTGATGTCATTGTCGGATACAGAAACCGTGATCACGCCTCCGTCCGCATGGATGACCATGTTGATCTCGCCTTCGTACATGGCGATAGCGACTTTGCGGATAGCATCACTGCCGACCCCCAGCATTTTGAGTTTGTTTTTTACGGAACTGCTGGCTTCTCCCGCACGAGTGAAGTCATTTCCGTCGATCGTGTAAGTAAATGTAAGCTGTTCGCTCATCTAAGCACCTCCCCGAAGTCCGTTTTCATACAGGATGCCGCAAGAGGTAAACATGTAATGCTCTGTGGCGAGAACGGCGATACTTTTACTGCGGGCAAGGGCAAGCATGTTTTCATCCGGCATCTTTCCCCGCACAAAAATAATACACACAATGTCCAGCATCTCAGCAGTACGCACTACCTGGGGGTTGCACAGACCGGTGATGAGGACAGAGCATTTGCTGCCATATGCGAGCACATCGCTCATCATATCGGCAGAAAAAACAAACTGGACGTCCAGATCCGCAAGTTCTTCCCCATACAGGAATTGTGCGTTAAGGACTCTCTGCATTTCTCTGATCGTCATAAGTCCCTCCTGAATATCATAATTTTTTAGACACTTCTCCAGCAGCAGAGCCGCTGCATTATATACTGCCAGTATAACATTTGCATATTCAAAAAGCAATGAATTGCTTTTTTGTGGGATTTTTATCAGGATCATAATAAACTATCAGAAAACAGCCTCGGTTCCGGCATGAATGGCCTGCCGGAAGAGAGGTCAGGAGAAAACAGTATGGCATTATAACGTCTGTCTATTGTCATAAACGTAAAAGACCGAAAATTCGCAGAAAGGATTCCGGTCTTTTTATATAACAGAAAAGAATGGGCGGTGAAAAAGTGTTGTGAATATATACAAAAAATTCATAATAAAATAAGTGGTATTTTGTAATATCTTGTGATATCATATAGCTAATGAGCAAAAAATATCTTAAAGACTGCGTTTACAGAAAACTTCTGAGCGAGTCCAATGTGTCCGCCTTATTCATCTGTGCAGTCTCATAAGGAAGAGAAATGGAGGTTGAAGAATGGCAGCTAAGAAAGGAACAGTTCCATTTTCCGGGACAAAAGAACAGGAAGAGGCACTTATGAATGTGATCCGCGAGCTCAAGGATGAAAAAGGTGCCCTTATGCCGATCCTGCAGAAGGCACAGGATATATACGGTTATCTTCCGATTGAAGTTCAGAAGATGATCTCGGATGAGACAGGGATTCCGATGGAGAAGATTTATGGTGTGGCGACATTTTATTCGCAGTTCACCTTAAATCCGAAAGGAAGATATCAGATATCTGTCTGTCTTGGCACGGCGTGTTACGTGAAAGGCTCCGGGGATATTTACAATGCCCTGATGGAAAAGCTGGGCATCGTTGGCGGAGAGTGCACGCCGGACGGAAAATTTTCACTGGATGCATGCCGCTGTGTCGGCGCTTGCGGACTTGCTCCGGTCATGATGATCAATGACGAAGTCTATGGGCGGCTCACCGTGGATGATCTGGACGATATCCTGGCAAAATACGAGTAAGTTATGATGCCGGAGATATCTCTGAATATATTGGATGTTGCGGAAAATTCCGTGCGGGCGGAAGCCTCTCTTGTGGAGATCATAGTTTCTGTTCAGCCTGAAAAAGATACGCTGACTGTTGTGATAAAGGATGATGGCTGCGGGATGACGCCGGAGCAGGTGTCTCAAGTGCAGGACCCTTTTTTTACGACGAGAACTACGAGAAAGGTAGGGTTGGGAGTCCCTTTTTTCAAACAGGCAGCGGAAAGTACGGAAGGCAGCTTCCGGATCGATTCAGAAAAAGGAAAAGGAACCACAGTAAAAGCAGTGTTTACCCTGTCCCACATAGACAGGATGCCGCTGGGGGATATCAGTTCCACTGTCCATACTTTGATTGTGTTCAACGAACACATTGATTTCAGATATACATATGAATATGGAGACAAGAGCTTTACGCTTGATACCCGGGAAATGAGAGAAATGCTCGGAGAGGAGATTTCCTTTTCCGAACCGGAGGTATCTGCATTTTTAAAAGAGTATCTGGAGACAAACAAAGCAGAGACAGACGAAGGGGCGGATATATGACGCCGGCGCCACGGTAATCCGCAGGAAAGCGGACCCGCAGCCTGCGGGACGAGAAAGAGGATGCCGTGAAGAAATAACAGAAAGAAATGGAGGAAATATATGAAATCTCTTGAAGAATTACGTGCTATCAGGACGAAGATGCAGGGTAAGGTCGGAGTGCGTGCGGAAAATGAAAACCAGATCCGTGTCGTTGTCGGCATGGCGACCTGCGGGATCGCAAGCGGAGCAAGGCCAGTGCTGACCGCAATTTCTGACGCGGTGCAGGAACAGAATTTAAGTGAGAAGATCAGTGTGACACAGACCGGGTGCATCGGGCTGTGTCAGTATGAGCCCATTGTCGAAGTCATGGAGCCGGGCAAGGAAAAAGTGACATATGTGAAGATGACTCCTGAAAAAGCGCTTGAGGTGCTGCGTCTTCACCTGCTGGGCGGCCAGGTCGTAACAAAATATACGCTGAGTGCGGCACAGAACAATAAAGCATAAAGAAAAGGAGGATGGAAAATATGTATCGTTCACACGTACTTGTCTGCGGCGGAACCGGATGTACCTCCTCTGGCAGCCAGCGGATCAGGGAAAGACTGGAGAAAGAGATCGCGGCAAACGGGCTCTCCGAGGAGGTCGGCGTTGTCAAGACCGGATGTTTCGGACTTTGTGCTTTAGGCCCTATCATGATCGTGTACCCGGAGGGAACATTTTACTCCATGGTACAGGAGGATGATATCCCTGAGATCGTATCCGAGCATCTCCTGAAAGGAAGGGTAGTGACCCGCCTTCTCTATGATGAGACGACAAAGACAGATAAGATCATACCGTTAAATGAGACGAATTTCTATAAGAAACAGCATAGGGTGGCGCTCCGAAACTGCGGCGTCATCAATCCAGAGGATATTGATGAATACATAGGAACTGGCGGGTACGAGGCACTGGGCATCGTCCTGACGGAGAAAAAGCCGGAGGATGTGATACAGATCCTTTTGGACAGCGGTCTGAGAGGCAGAGGCGGTGCGGGATTTCCGACCGGTATGAAGTGGAAATTTGCTGCGGCCAACGACGCGGATCAGAAGTATGTCTGCTGTAACGCGGATGAGGGAGACCCGGGCGCGTTCATGGATCGTTCCATCCTGGAAGGCGATCCCCATTCAGTGCTGGAAGCAATGGCGATCGCAGGATATGCCATTGGCGCTTCCCAGGGTTACATCTATGTCAGGGCAGAGTACCCCATCGCGGTAAAACGTCTTGAGATCGCCATCAATCAGGCAAGAGAGTACGGACTGCTGGGCAAAAATATTTTTGACAGCGGATTTGATTTTGACATTGAGTTAAGACTGGGCGCCGGAGCATTCGTCTGCGGCGAGGAGACGGCTCTTATGACTTCCATCGAAGGAAACCGAGGAGAGCCTCGTCCGCGTCCACCGTTCCCGGCTCTGAAAGGACTGTTCCAGAAGCCGACGATCCTGAACAACGTGGAGACATACGCGAACATCCCGCAGATCATTGTCAACGGACCGGAGTGGTTCGCATCCATGGGAACAGAAAAATCCAAAGGAACAAAAGTGTTTGCCCTGGGCGGCAAGATCAACAATACAGGTCTTGTGGAAGTACCTATGGGAACAACTCTCCGGGAGATCGTAGAAGAAATCGGAGGCGGCATCCCGGGCGGCAAGAAGTTCAAGGCTGCGCAGACCGGAGGACCATCTGGCGGCTGTATTCCGGCAGAGCACCTGGATGTGCCCATCGATTATGACAACCTGACTGCCATTGGTTCCATGATGGGTTCCGGAGGACTGATCGTCATGGACGAAGATACCTGCATGGTGGATATCGCGAAATTCTTCCTTGAGTTTACAGTAGATGAATCCTGTGGAAAATGTACGCCGTGCCGGATCGGAACAAGGCGTATGCTGGAGATTCTCGAGAAGATCACAAAGGGCCAGGCGACAATGGAAGATCTGGATAAGCTGGAAGAACTGTGCTATCACTTACAGTCCAACTCCCTGTGCGCCCTGGGACAGACAGCTCCCAACCCGGTGCTGTCCACGCTGAACTATTTTAAGGATGAGTATATCGCGCACATCATGGATAAGAAATGTCCGGCAGGAGTCTGTAAAGATCTTCTGCAGTACATAATCGATGCAGATAAATGTAAGGGATGTACCCTTTGTGCAAGGACATGTCCGGCTGACGCCATCATCGGTAAGGTGAAGGAAGTACATGTTATCAACCCGGAAAAATGCGTAAAATGCGGAGCCTGCATGGAAAAATGCCGGTTTGACGCAATCTACAAGGAATAAGGGAGGGCAGAGAAGATGGAAAACGTGAATTTAAAGATCAACGGTCTGAGTGTTACGGCTCCTGAGGGTTCCACGATCCTGGAGGCGGCTCAATCAGCGGGAATCAGAATCCCCACACTCTGCTATTTGAAAGACATCAATGAGATCGGCGCCTGTCGTATGTGCGTGGTGGAAGTAAAAGGCGCGAGAAATCTGGTCGCAGCCTGTGTGCATCCGGTTTCCGAGGGAATGGAAGTCCTGACCAACACGCAGAAGCTGCTTGACTCCAGAAGAAGAACGCTGGAATTGCTCCTGTCTAACCATGACAAGAAATGTCTCTCCTGTGTGCGAAGCGGACACTGTGAGCTCCAGGAACTCTGTCAGGAACTGGGGGTGACGGATGAGAACTATTTTGAAGGGGAAATGTCCCATTATGAGCTGGATGAAAGTGCGGTCCATATGGTGCGCGACAACAATAAATGTATCCTCTGCCGTCGCTGTTCTTCGGTGTGCGAGAAAGTGCAGAACGTGGGAGTGATCGGGCCGAACAACAGAGGATTTGAAACATTTATCGGTTCTGCATTCGAGATGGGACTGGGCGACACGAGCTGCGTGAGCTGCGGACAGTGTATCTCGGCATGTCCCACAGGCGCGCTTTATGAGAAGAGCAGTATCGATGATGTACTTGCAGCCATTGCGGACGAGAAAAAGCACGTGGTCGTGCAGACTGCTCCGGCCGTACGTGCGGCTCTTGGCGAAGAGTTCGGATATCCGATGGGAACAGATGTGGAAGGCAGGATGGCGGCAGCGCTCCGCAGGATCGGGTTCGATAAAGTGTTTGACACAAACTTCAGCGCGGACCTGACCATCATGGAGGAGGCACATGAGTTTCTTGACCGTGTGAAGAACGGCGGCGTACTTCCCATGATGACGTCCTGTTCACCGGGATGGATCAAATACTGCGAGCATTATTATCCGGATCAGCTTGCACACCTGTCAAGCTGCAAGTCTCCTCAGCAGATGTTCGGGGCGATCACGAAGACATACTATGCAGAGAAGATGGGCATCGCGCCGGAAGATATCGTATGCGTCAGCGTGATGCCATGTACGGCGAAGAAGTTTGAGCTTCAGAGAGATGACCAGTATGCAGCCGGAGTGCCGGATGTGGACATCTCCATCACTACGAGAGAGCTGGCAAGGCTCATCCGCAAGGTGGGAATCAATTTCCGCAGCCTTCCGGAGGAGGGATTCGACGATCCGTTAGGCGAGTCCACAGGCGCGGGTGTGATATTCGGAGCGACCGGCGGCGTTATGGAAGCAGCTCTGCGTACCGCAGTGGAAGAGCTGAGCGGCGAGACGCTGGAAAAACTGGATTTCACAGAAGTGCGCGGTACAGAGGGCATCAAAGAGGCAACTTACAGTGTTGCTGGAATGGATGTGAAGGTGGCGGTGGCTTCCGGCCTTACTAATGCCAAGAGCATCATGGATAAAGTGCGCGCAGGAGAAGCGGACTACCACTTTATCGAGATCATGTGCTGTTCGGGCGGCTGCGTCAACGGCGGCGGCCAGCCACAGGTACACGCGGATGTACGCAATTTCGAAGATGTGAAAGCGATTCGCGCGAAAGCGCTGTATGACAATGATGCGGCGAAGAAGTTCAGGAAATCCCATGAGAATCCGTCCATCAAGAAAGTGTACAGCGATTATCTTGGAGCGCCGGGAAGCGAGAAGGCGCATCACATCCTGCATACAACATACGTAAAACGCACCGTGAACTAAACCTGAATTTGTCGGGGACCTTTGGCTTAACCAAAGCGTCCGAAAACACCCGAGCAATATGTCGAAGACGTATTCAGAGCGGGAGTGTGGCCGGCTTCAGCTCCGCTCCATGAGACAGGACAAACTACGAAATCCGGGACTATGCTAAAAGCAGAAATCAGCAGGGGGCAACTCGCCTTCGTCTCAGACAATCCCCCTGCTGATTTTAACGCATAGTCCCGGATTTCTACTTTGTCCAAGCCTCATTCCGAAGTCACCTCAGCCCCCCCCCACACCCACTCTGAAAGTTTTTTTGAAAAGGTGTCCCGCTGTTTTCTGGTTTTACTCAAGTCGGAGCGTTCCCCGGAAAATATAGATTTCGAAAAAAGAAAGTGCAGCTTCACGTTATCGGCTACCGGATGGCAGCTTTTTTTTGCCGTTAAAGCTCCCTTTGCGTTTTACCTTGAAAATCCTGAATTTTCTGTTGGAAACTGCCGATCGGATGAACGCAGAAAACCACATTCCATTCCTTTTACGTCTTTCCCGGATTACGGAACCGGAACCAGAGCCACATCCCCATCCGCCGCGAATACATCTTAAATCAGTCTGCGGTTTTCGGATGCTTTAGGCACAGGCAGTCCCTCAGACAAATTCAGATTTTCTCCCACGAATACGATCACCGACCGCTCTCCGAGCAGCAGCTGTTTCTCCGCAGTCGGCATTTCCTCTTTGGTGAAGGTCTGATTCTTTGGATCGCCTGTATTGACTGCGATCTTCCATATCCAGCCATCCGGCAGGTCGGGGAGAGTTAATTCCGCGGCGTGCCAGTGGGCGTTGACAGCTACATATACCAGATCTTCTTTTTCCGTATCTTCGTCATATCCGGCAAAGAGGACACAGGAAACATAAGCGTTTTCAGGCCCTTCTGGTTCCCAGGGGGTGAGGCCGTGGAGACTAGTGGATGGAAGGCCCATGTAGCTGGGCTCCAGGTCTCTCCGGACAGCAGGATGGTCTTTTCGAAAAGCGGTCATATAGCAGAAAAAGTCAAATATTTCCCGATTCCACTTCCGGTCCAGGAGGGACCAGTCCAGCCAGGAAATTTCATTGTCCTGGCAGTAGGGATTGTTATTTCCATAGCGGGTATCTCCGAACTCATCGCCTGAAAGGAACATGGGGGTTCCCCTGCTGCACATGAGGACAGCGCAGGCATTTTTTATCATCTTCATGCGAAGGGCGAGAATATCTGGGTCGTCTGTTTCACCCTCCGCTCCGCAGTTCCAGCTGTTGTTGTCATTATAGCCGTCCGTATTGCCCCAGCCGTTTGCCTCGTTGTGCTTCTGATTATAGCTGTACAGGTCGTACAGTGTAAAACCGTCATGGCAGGTGAGAAAATTGACCGATGCATTTCCTCCTCTGTACACTGGGTCATACAAGTCCTGAGAGCCGGTCATGCGCTGGGCGGCAATGTGCGCCATGCCGGGATCTCCTTTCAGGAAACAGCGCATGTCGTCACGGTAGCGCCCATTCCATTCGGCCCATCGTTTCCAGGATGGAAAAGAACCTACCTGATAAAGCCCGCCGGCATCCCATGCCTCTGCGATCAGCTTGACGTTTCCAAGGATGGAGTCAAAGGCAAGGTTGCGGAGAAGAGGAGGCTGGTTCATGGGGACTCCGTCCTCGTTCCGCCCGAGGATGGATGCAAGGTCAAAACGAAATCCATCCACACGATACTCGATGACCCAGTGGCGCAGACAATCAAGTATCATCTCCTGGACAACCGGATGGTTGCAGTTCAAGGTATTCCCACAGCCGCTGAAATTATAGTATTTCCCTTCAGGCGTGAGCATGTAATAAATGTTGTTGTCAAATCCCTTGAAGGAGAAGCAGGGGCCCAGCTCGTTCCCTTCTGCAGTATGGTTGAATACAACGTCAAGGATCACTTCGATCCCATTGTCGTGCAGCTCTTTGATCATATTCTTTAATTCCATTCCTTTCCGGTTGTATTCCACTGAAGAGCAGTAGCTCGTGTTCGGAGCAAAGAAACTGACCGGATTATATCCCCAGTAATCCAGAAGCTGGTTCTCATCGATGAGGCGGGCGTCCCTCATCTCATCGAACTCAAAGATAGGCATGAGCTCCACGGCATTGACCCCCAGCTTTTTCAGGTACGGAATCTTTTCCTGAAGACCGTGGAAAGTTCCGGGACAGTCTGTGCCGGAGGAAGGGTCTTTCGTAAATCCTCTGACATGGAGTTCATAGATGATGAGATCCTCCATTGGAATCTGGCTGTTCCGTTCTTTTCCCCAGTCAAAATTCGAGCGCACGACCCGCGCACGGTATCCGTGCTGCGCGTTGTTCTTGTGTCCCCATCGGCTCTGGCCTGTGACTGCGCGGGCGTAGGGGTCCAGAAGAATTTTGGTGCGGTCGAACCGAAGTCCCTTTTTCTCATCGTAAGGACCGTCCACACGATAGGCGTATTCAAATTCTTCGATATCCAGCCCGAATACGATCATGGAGTAAGCGAAACCAATCCTGTAATTTTCGGGAAATTTAAGCTCTGCAAAAGGCTCTTCCGCCTCCCGGTGAAAAAGGAGCAGTTCAATGGAATCAGCTCCGTGGGACTGGACGGTGAAATTTACCCCGCCGGGGATGATCGTTGCACCAAAATCCCGGAAAAATCCGGGACGGACCTGAAAACCGTTTATCACATCCAGAGGTTTTAGCTGGTGAGCAGGTACGCTCACAAGATCAGATGCATGGGATGTCATAGGAATCCTCCTTGTTTTCTCAGATAAAACACTGCAAGCTGGGTGCGGTCCCGCAGTTCCAGCTTATCTAAAATACTGCTCAGGTAGTTTCTCACAGTCCCCTCACTTAAATACAGGCGGGAGGCGATCTCCCGGTTGCTCAGGCCTTCCGCTGTCAGACGGATCACCTCCAGCTCCCTCTCACTGATCCCATGGGCTTCATAGTCAAAGCCGGAGGGAGCCTGCGCCATCAGTTCCGGTATCCGGGAAGTGATCTCGTCCCCGAATACAGTCTGTCCGGAGAATACGGCGCGGACAGCGGGCGCGATGTTCTGATAGTCCTGCTTGAGCAGATATCCTTTTGCCCCCAGTCTGAGGGCTTTTATAATATATTCATCGTCTGAAAAGGTTGTGAGCAGGAGGATCCGCGCGTCAGGAAACTGTGAGAGAACCTGGGCGGCTGCCTCCAGCCCATCTGTCTTTTCCATACGGATATCCATGAGCAGGACGTCCGGCCGGTGTTCTTTATAGAGGCGCAGAGCTTCACTGCCGTCATTTGCAGTTGCCGCCACCGTAAGATCGGGGAGCGCTTCAAGAATCATTTTTAACGCGCTTACAACAAGCTGGTCATCGTCAATAAGTATCAGTTTCATTTCCCCGCCTCCTTTGGGATCGTGATCAGGATTTTAAATCCTTTCTCCGTAAAAATGTGAAAGTATCCGCTCAGTTTTTCCACCCGCTCCTGTATATTGGCAAGTCCCATGCCCCCGCCGGAAGAACGAAAGGGCTGGTCTGTCCCCCGGTCCCGGATCTTCATGCCGTTGTCTTCCACACAGAGCTGATACATGGCAGGATGCTCTCTTAAGGTGATGGTGACCTGTGTGGCGTCGCTGTGCCGGATGATGTTGGAGAGGGCTTCTTTTATGATGCTGATAAAGCTGTATTTTACATCCTTTGGGATGTTGTGCCCTGCGTCATACAGATAGCTGACTGGACAGAATGTGAAATCCTTTATAAGGGAGCGGACAGCATCGTCCAGGTTCACAGCCTCATCCCGAAGATCGTGGACGCTTTTGCGGATGCTGTCCATCGCTGAATTCAGAGTTGCATCCAGAGAGTCCAGCGTAGGGGAGAGGGCTTTGCTCTCGTTCACGGTCTTGGCAGCCCCGGTCAGAAGGATGGAGCGGGAGAGCAGATGTCCCACGTTGTCGTGGATCTCCCTTGCGATCCGGTTTCGTTCTTTTAAAGTGGCAGTGTAGATTTCGTAGTCCTGATTTTCCAGAAGAGAACGGTTCTTTTCTGTCAGGAGCAGGTCCCTCTCCGCACTGTCATCCTGTGTGTTTTTTAAAAGCTCTCTCAAAGCCTGCCCTTCCCCTGTCTCCCATGCAAGGAGGATGGCAAAAAAGAAGCCCAGCGCTTCCAAAAAAAGAGGAAGAAAGGCGGATGCCCTGCTGTGAGGGAGAGAAAACAGAACAGTCCTCCGCCTGCTGCCATCAGTCCATACTGCCTTTTGGAGAACAGGCAGTATGCTGCCACAGGATAGAAAAAGAGAAATGCCGGGATAAACACCGAGGCTGCGAAAAAGCAGAGCGCGACCGTCGTAAAGGCGATCCTGTTCTCTAAGAGAAAGCATAGACAGCACAGAATCACAGCGCATAATAATGCCAGTATAAACTGGATATCAAGCTGTGTGAAGAAAAGGGAGAGCATACATAAAAGTATGACCGCCAACAGGTTTAACAAGGTTCTCATATCCTTTCCGTGACCGTTCCTTTCTAAGATTCTGGTATGATCTGGGACAGGTGCCCTGACTTGTGAGCAACGCCCTGGCCGGAAGGGGCAGAGGTATCCTGCGGCAGGCGTGCTTCCTGCCTTCTATTATAGACGAAAAAAGATGGGAGGGCAAAGAAAACAGAGAAGATAATGACATTTGTCATGAGGCTTGATGACAATGGGCACTACAAGAAACATGGCGGAAAGGGTATGATGATATCACAAAAAGATTCTTTTCTGGCTGTACAGGGCGCAAGCCGGATACAAAACACAGGAGGTATCAAAATGGTAAAGATCGAAAACCTTGTCAAGCGTTACGGCAGTCTGCTGGCGCTGGATCATTTCAATATAGAGGTGAAGGAGGGGGAGATATTCGGACTGTTAGGACCAAACGGGAGCGGAAAGACCACGGCCATCAACTGCATCCTTTCCCTTTTGAAGTTCGACCGGGGCAGCATCCGCATCATGGGAGAGGAGATGACGCCTGACAATTACCGTGTGAAGCGCGAGATCGGCATTGTCATGCAGGATGTGGCAGTGTTTGAGGAGCTGAATGTGTGGGATAACATTGACTGCTTCTGTGGGCTGTATGTGAAGGATAAGAAGAAGCGCAGAGAACTGGTTGAGGAGGCGATCCGTTTTGTGGGGCTGGAGGATTACAGAAAATCCTATCCAAAGAAGCTTTCCGGCGGGCTTTTAAGGAGGCTCAATATTGCCTGCGGTATTGCCCATAAGCCGAAACTTATCATCATGGATGAGCCCACAGTGGCGGTGGATCCTCAGAGCCGAAACCGGATACTGGAGGGTATCTGCGAGCTGAACCGCCAGGGCTCTACTATCATCTATACGTCTCACTATATGGAGGAGGTAGAGCAGATCTGCACGAGGATCGCTATCATGGATCACGGCAGGAGTATTGCTGTGGGAACGAAGGAACAGTTAAAGAGCATGATCAAGACCGGAGAGACTGTCACCATAGAGGCGGTCGTGCTGGGAGAAAAGGCCCTTTCGGACATTAGGGAGCTTCCCCATGTATTTGATATGACTTACAGCGGACAGACTCTGACCGTGCGCTGTACGGGGGCGCAGCATAATCTGGTCCGGATACTGAACTATCTCCAGAACAGGGAAATCCCCTTTGGCAGAGTATTCTCTGAACTTCCCACACTCAATGACGTGTTCCTTGAGATCACGGGAAAACAACTCAGAGATTAGGAGGATAGGATATGCTGCATCTGATGAAATATAGTCTGCTGACAAAAGTAAAAAATATAAGCGCCATCTTCTGGCCGCTGATCTTTCCCCTTCTGCTCGCTACGATGATGTATTTTGCCGTGGGAACAATGGAGGAATCAGACTTTGAGACTATACCTGTAGCTCTGGTAGCGGAGACGGATCTTAGCAAAGGAGAGAGAGGCGTACAGACGGAGGAGGTCTTTCAGGCGTTTCTCTCTTCTGTGGAGACAGATTCTGAACTTATCCATGTGGAGGAGATGACAGGGGAACAGGCGCTGAAAGCCCTTGAAAACAGAGAGGTAAAAGGGATTTTTTACAGTGGGAGCGAGCCTTCTCTAACAGTGGGGAGCAATGGGCTTGCTGAAACCATCCTCCAGATGCTCCTGGAAAGTTATTCGGAAGGGAAACAGACGCTGGAGGATATTGCCAGACTCCATCCCGAGGGTATGGAAGCCGCGGTCCGTCAAATGGCGCAATCTGCGAGCGCAGTGGAACAGGTTTCTCTTGGAGGAAGGACGACTAACGGAAGTGCCCAGGCTTTCTATGCGGTCATCGGGATGGCATGTCTGTACGGCTGTTTTCTCGGATTCGGCTCTGCCATGGAGATACAGGCGAATCTGACAGCGCTGGCGGCGCGCAGGTGTGCGGGACCGGTACACCGCCTGAAAATGGTCTTTTCAGAGATCATCGTCTGCTTTGGACTGCATTTTGCTAATACATTGATACTTCTGGCATACATGAAATATATATTGCGCCTTGAATTTGCCGGTTCCTATGCGGAGATGGTCCCGGTCCTTTTGGTGGGGAGTATGATCGGCGTGACAATGGGGATATTTATCACAAGTATCGGCAAGACGAAAGAGGGAGTAAAGATCGGGATCATGCTTGCCTTTTCCATGACGTTCAGCTTTCTGGCAGGAATGATGAACGTAGAGACGAAAAATTTGATAGACCGGCATGCCCCTTTCATAAACCGCATCAATCCGGCGGCGCTGATCTCAGACGCCCTGTACTGCCTGAATGTCTACGACGCTCCAAAGCGTTATGCACAGGACATTGTCATACTGTCCGTGCTGTGCGTCCTGCTGGCGGCAGGTACATTTCTGATCATAAGGAGGAAACGCTATGGCAGTATTTAAAGCCTATTTAAAGATTGCAAAGAAAAACGGCTGGATGATCCTTTTGTATCTTGCACTTTTTTTCAGTCTCACCGTGATGTTCCAAAGCTTTGCGGGAGAGACAGAACAGAGTTATTCGGCCCAGAGCGTTCCCGTGGGCATCATTGATGAGGATGGGGGGAGAATGGCAAAGAGCCTGGTGGACTACATCGGAAGGACAAATGAAGTGAAGCGCCTCTCCGAAGATGAAGAAATGCTTCAGGAAGATTTGTTTTACAGGAATGTGGCTTATATTGTGAGGATTCCAAAAGATTTTACGGAAAGATGCATTTTCGGCGGCGAAAAACTGAGGGTCACCACAGTGCCAGGAACTTATTCCGGATATTATGTGGAACAGCAGATCACTAATTTCATGAATTTCGCCCGGGGATACGCCGGGGCAGGATTTACGGAGACGGAGATGGCAGATGTCATGAGGGAGAGAGACAGCGCAAAGGTCACGCTTGTGGATGTGAGCGGAAACGCGGGGATCCCACTGGCATACTCGTATTTTTACCGTTATCTTCCTTATTTATTTTTAAGTGTTCTTGGCTATGTGATGGGATATATACTGATGGGCGTCCGCAGAGGAGGCCTGCCGGGAAGAATGAGAGCGTCCGCTGTTCCCATCCGGCGGCAGAACATGGAAGGACTGACAGCTTCGGGACTGATCGCTGTAGGTCTGTGGGGTGTCTGCACCGGAGCAGTGTTTTTCATGTACGGGGCTGATTTTCTGAGCAGCGGGAGAGCACACTGGTATCTTTTAAACTCCTTTGTCATGCTGCTCATGGCACTGTCTCTCGCTCATCTGATCGGTACCCTTGTCAAGACTTCCAATGCTTTGAGCGGGACCGTCAATGTGGTCTCTCTTGGCATGTGCTTTTTGTGCGGCGCCTTTGTGCAGGTGGACTACCTGAGCCCGGGGGTGAGAAAGGCGGCGCAGTTCCTGCCGGTATACTGGTATGAATCGGTAAATGAGATGCTGACAGAGAATAGCGCAATTGCCGGGGACGTGCTGGAACAGGTACTCGGAGGGATCGGGATACAGCTTGTATTTGCGGCAGCGTTCGTGTGTGTTACTCTTGTTATATCAAGGGAGCGGACGGCGTGATGAGATAGCAGGGTCACAGAACAGTGATCCTGCTATTGACTTTTTTATGGGATTTCCTTTATGCTGTATAAGGATAATAAAATCGGACGGAGAAAGCAGGGGCACCGCAGGGAACCACGGCATTTTGCGGGCGCCTGTCAATAAAGGAGGCAAGTTTTCATGGGTGGATTTTTCGGAGTAGCATCAAAGAAGGACTGTATACTGGAACTTTTTTATGGGGTGGATTACCATTCTCA
Organism: uncultured Mediterraneibacter sp.; assembly: GCA_944383695.1. Taxonomy (GTDB): domain Bacteria; phylum Bacillota; class Clostridia; order Lachnospirales; family Lachnospiraceae; genus Mediterraneibacter. The sequence goes on along the minus strand of CALWQP010000008.1, from coordinate 3,993 downwards.
TCTCGGGACGAGAAGAGGCGGTATGGCTGCATACGGTGACGGCGAGTTCTGCCGCGCCATCCATAATATAGAGAATTCACCGTTTCGGACCAAGTTCGAGCGGGATATACAGGAGATGAAAGGAAATCTTGGGATCGGCTGTATCTCGGATTATGAACCGCAGCCGCTTCTGATCCAGTCTCATCATGGAAGCTTTGCCATTGTTACAGTTGGAAAGATCAACAACGAAGAGGAACTGCTGAGGCGTGCTTTTAACGAAGGGCACTCTCATTTCCAGGAAATGAGCGGGGGGAAGATCAATACTACAGAGCTGGTGGCGTCACTGATCTGTAAGAAGGGCAGCATTGTGGAAGGGATACAGTACGCGCAGAAGATCGTAGATGGGTCCCTGACCCTGCTCCTTATGACAAAGGATGGGCTTTACGCGGCGCGTGACCGATATGGAAGGACTCCGGTAGTGGTAGGCAGAAAAGAAGATGCCTACTGTGTTTCTTTTGAAAATTTTGCCTATATCAATCTTGGATACACAGATTACAAAGAATTAGGCCCAGGTGAGGTGGCGTTCATCACCCCCGAAGGCGTGGAGACTCTGATAGAGCCGGGGAATGAGATGAAGATATGTTCTTTTCTGTGGGTCTACTACGGATATCCGACTTCCTCATATGAAGGAGTCAATGTGGAGGAGATGCGCTATAAGTGCGGAAGCATGCTTGCAAAGCGCGATGGGGACAGCGTGCACCCGGATATTGTGGCGGGAGTTCCTGACTCCGGTGTGGCGCATGCCATCGGGTACGCAAATGAATCAGGCATCCCTTATGCAAGGCCGTTTATCAAATATACCCCGACATGGCCCCGCTCTTTTATGCCCACAAACCAGAGCCAGAGAGACCTGATCGCCAGGATGAAGCTTATCCCGGTCAAGGCTCTGATCGAGAACAAAAAGCTTCTCCTTATCGATGATTCTATCGTGAGAGGAACACAGCTTCGCGAGACGACAGATTTTCTCTATAAGAGCGGAGCTAAGGAGGTCCATGTGCGTCCGGCATGCCCGCCCCTCGTGTACGGATGCAAATTCCTCAATTTCTCCAGGTCAAAATCAGACCTTGACCTGATCACAAGAAGGATCATCCAGGAGGAGGAAGGGGAGAACTGTCCGGCTGAGGTACTGGAAGAATATGCTAACCCGGATTCCTTCCGCTATGCAAAGATGGTGGAGGAGATCCGCAGGATCCAGAACTTTACGACTCTGAGATTCCACAGGCTGGATGACCTTCTGGAATCCATCGGGCTGGAGCCATGCAAAGTATGTACCTATTGTTTTAACGGAAAAGAATAAGAACAATATTTAGAAAAGAGTATAAGCTATGCTAAGGAAAAGAGAACAAGATCATTTAGGCATTGAATGGGGAAAATTCTACCGCACGGTCATCGCTCTTGTGGTGCCCATGGCGCTTCAGAATCTGATCAATGTCGGGGTGACCGCGGCTGATGTGATCATGCTTGGAGCCGTAGGAGAAGACGCGCTGTCCGGCGCGTCCCTCGCCGGGCAGGTCCAGTATATCATGACCCTGTTCCTGTTCGGACTGACCTCCGGAGCAACGGTTCTGACTGCACAGTACTGGGGAAAGGGCGATAGGGATGCTATTGAAAAGATCCAGCAGTAAAGACGGCAGTTTTTGTAACTGCCCTTTTTACTATCGCAGCCCTTGCGGTTCCGGGAATGCTCCTTAAAATCTTTACCAGTGATCCCGTGGTCATAGCTGAGGGGATCAGATATCTGCGGATCGTCGCGTTTACGTATATTATGATCGGGATCACGCAGGCATATCTGTATATTATGAGAAGCGTGGAGCGTGTGATTGTGGCGACTGTTGTGTACCTGCTGTCACTGATATGCAATATTATCATGAATTCGATTTTTATTTTCGGTCTTTTCGGGCTCCCGGCTATGGGAGTCAGCGGGGCGGCGCTGGGAACGCTCTGCGCCAGAATACTGGAAGTAGTTCTCGTGGCGGGATATGCCCGGTTCTTTAATAAAGACATCAAACTGAGGCTGCGTTATGTGATCCATACAGACAAAGTACTGTTCAGTGATTTTATGAAATATGCTCTTCCGGTAGTCATCAATGAGGTTATGTGGGGACTTGGCACTGCGGCGAACACTGCGATCCTGGGACATATGGGAAGCCCTGTGGTGGCAGCAAACTCTGTGGCCCAGGTGGCAAGGCAGCTTGCGACGGTCGTTTCATTCGGGCTTTCCAGCGCGGCGGCGATCTATCTTGGGAAGACGATCGGGGAGAAAAGGATGGAGCATGCGCGCGCCTATGCGAAGAGGTTTATCGGTCTCAGCCTGATCATGGGGATGCTGGGAGGCGTGGTCATCCTTATTGCCTCACCGATCGCGTCGGCATTCCTGTCCCTTTCGGCGGAGGCAAAAGATTATCTGAGGATCATGTTTTTCGTGATGTCCTATTTTGTAGTAGGGCAGGCATTCAATACTACCATGGTGGTTGGAATATTCCGGTCAGGAGGAGATACGAGGTTTGGTCTGATCATGGATGTGAGCACTATGTGGTGCTGTTCCATTCTCCTGGGATTCCTGGCTGCTTTTGTGTTTAAGCTGAGTGTGCCGGTTGTATATATGATCCTGATGAGCGATGAGATCATTAAGATTCCCATCACATCCTGGCGCTATAAAAGCTGTAAATGGTTAAGAGATGTGACCAGAGACACATCTGCTGCTCCGGGAGAGGTTTAGAGAGGTTAGCACTCAAGTGGTGGAAAAGATGTCAATAACTTTTGAAAATGTCACTCTTTTAAGAGGCCTTTTGTCTGAGGTGTCTTAGCAAAGATCATATCGACACCCAATTCATGCATAGACCGTCCGAACTGGGGAAAATGACAGTCTTGTAGATATGGCAAAAGAAGGAGTAGACTTTCTGTTTGACAAGCTGGGCAGTTTATTTTGATTTAAAGGGGGAAAGTGATGAAACAGCTTAAAAAGACAGAATGGAGACGGATTTACCCACTAAAGAAAATTCTGCTTGTTTGTGTGTGGGCGCTGATGGCACTGGCGGGTTGCGTTGGACTGATGTCGCGCCCTGAGGATATACCATCACTGGTGACATGTATCATTGTTTTGGGGAGCACAGTTCTGACATTTCCGCGTTTTATCAGATATATTATGACATCATACCAGAGTCTGCCTGCTTTGAATAAAAGGCTTACAAAGAGAGAACAGGAGGAACTGATCGAAGGGGAAAAATTTATGATACTCAGCGAATTAAAGACAGAATCGCTGATCTGGAAAGATCTGGCTGAGAGTGAGCACTGGATTCGTATCCATGGAAGATATGTGTCTAAAGAACTGGCGGTTTTAGGAGGACCAAAGGTGACTTTTAACATAATGAACAGGGATACGACACCCATGATCTTTTTCTATGCAACTGGCGATGTGGTAGAAATTGATCTGGGAGTGCAGATTAGCGTACAAAGAATCCGGGAACTTAACGCATACCTGTGGACCCATTATAAAATTTTTCCGGAACATGTATTTGGAAAAAAGCGGGAAAAGGTTTGCAGCACTTTCAGGGAGATTTATATGGACTATCTAAAAGAGAGGGAGGGCATGAAGGAAAGCGAGGTTATTGCGGAGCTTACAAAAAATGCAGGGGAACTGCGCCGGAAATGTATTGACAGCCTGCCTGTGTATTTAAAAGACATTGATGAAAAAGCACGGTGGAATAAAGAGACAAGGGAAAAAATAAAGCAGTGGAAAAAACAGGGAGGGAAATAGAATGAAGACGAATCCTGTAAAACATAAATAATGAAAAGACTTCTGCAGAAATGGAGGATTACCAGAAAGGGAAGGGGATTCTGTACCAAGGTGTTTTTTTGCGATAATCCCAATCCCAAATAGAAAGACTAACTATTAAAAGTCAAGTCTAAAATGGAGATTTTATGAATGAATTGCAGAAATGTATTTCAGATATA
>CALWQP010000007.1 GCA_944383695.1 uncultured Mediterraneibacter sp. | reverse complement strand
ATATCCAGATTGACAGACGCCGCGCTCTCCTGGATCTGATCCGCCATGCCAAGCGCCAGGCACAGCGCCGCCATAAATGACTCTCCGCCGGAGAGGGTGCGGACCTCCCGCTCCTTTCCGGTTACTGTGGAGTAGACCATCAGATCAAGGCCCCGGTTCTTTCCTTTTCCTGCCTTATCAATGTCAAACATCCGCAGTTCGAACTGTCCTGCAGACATTTCCTCAAAGCGACGGTTCGCCGCATAGAGGATCCGTTCCAGATAGCAGCGCTGGACATAAGTCTCGATATCCATCCGGCTGCCTGTCACATTTCCCGAGAGCAGATTATACAGGTCATCCAGCCTCCTGTGCTCTTCCATGATCTTCCCCCGCTCTTCCATAACCGGCTTCAGGGAATCATACACCGATGTGTTTGTCCTGTAATATGCCCTTGCTTCTTCTAAACGTGCCTGGGCACTCTTCATCTCTTTCTCTGCCGTCTCTGCCGCGTTTTTCAATTCATCCGGCACAGGGCGGTCCTGACCGCCGATCACCGCTTTTGCAGAATCCCATCTGCTCACGGCGGCAGTCTTCCTTTGCTTCCATGCCTCTGCCTTCTCCTGAAGTGCAGCTATGTCCCCGCGGGTATACTTTTCTGTCAGTTCTTTCCATTCCGTCTCTGAAAGGTCCTTTTCTTCCATGCTCCTCTCATAGTCGTCTTTCCTGCGCCTGCATTCGCTATCCTGAACCGGAAACTCTGACCTGTAACGGCTGATCAGCGCATCTGCCTTTGTCCTGGCAGACTTTGCCTGCTGTTCCTTTAATCCTGCAGCCTGGGAAATTGTTTCCGCATTCCTTCTCCCTTCTTCTGCTTTGGCAAGGGCTGCCTCTGCTTCTGCCTCGCTCTGATAATCCCGGGAGGCCTCCAGATGCTCCAGCTCTGCCTGCTTTGCGGCAAATACGGTCTTCGCGTCAACTGCTTTCTGAGATGACCGTTCCGCCGCTGTCTTCAGGGCTGCTTTTTTCTCATCGATCCCCAGAAGATATTCGCGAAGCTTCTTCAAGGTCTGTAAGTCTTCTGTCAGCCGGCCGCCTTCCCGGCGGAGCGACTCTTTCCATAAATCCAGTTTCTCTTCCGCCTGCACCAGTGTCTTGATTTCTACGTGGGAAGGAAGATTCTCACTCAGCTTCTGCCGCAGTCTGCGCAGTTCTTCTGCGAGACTGTTCTCTTTTTCTTCCAGAAGTGCCGATGCTGACTGGGCGGCTGAAGCTGCCTTTTCCTGTCTCTCTCTCAGACGTCCCACTTCTTGTTCCGCTGCATCCAGCGCTTCCCTGCTGATATCCTTATGTTCCTCCCGGATCTCACAGGGATTGGGATGGTCCGGGGAACCGCAGACCGGACACGGCTTTCCCGGTCGGAGCTGCTCTCTGGCGATCAGCCCTGCCTGCTCATTGAGAAACGCCCTTCTCATTGTCTCATATTCCTGATTCCTGGTCTCATATATGCTGCTTGCCCCGGCAAAAGCCTGTTTCGCCTGATCCGCTGCATTTCTCTGAGCCTGTACCTCTTTTGCAGAAACTTTTGCCGCTGCAATATCCTTCCCAATCTCATCCGCTTTTGCACATTCTGACTGCCAGCGCTCCCATAAGATTTCAGCCTCACCGAGACCTTCCGCCTGGCTGCGCCACTGGCGCTCACTTTCCTCCAGCTCCTGCATTTTCTTCTGCGCATTTTGCGCTTCCTGCTCTGTACGCCGGCATTCTACCTGTGCGAAAGCCGTCTCTTCTCTCACCCGCCGGATCCTGCTGAAGACTACCATGGACTTCTGTACCCGCTCAGATACTTGTGTAAAATTCTGAATCTCCCGGCTGAGCCCTTCCTCTGCTGCCTCTGCCTCCCGCTGCGCCTCTTCCCCTGCCTCGATAAGAGCGGGAAGGGTTGTCTCCTGCTCCGCAAGACTTTTCTTTATATTCTCCGCAGTTTGCATAGCATCCGTGTATCTTTGAAAAACCGCCTGGACTTCATATGCCCCGCTGATTCTCTGGATCCGTTCTTCTGTCTCTCGGATCTCATCCTCCTCAGATGCGCATCCCGCCAGCTCCTGTTCTGCCTGTTCCAGTTCATCGAATCGTTTTAAAAGCTGTATCCCGGCGGTATAGTTATCCCGCTTTTCCAGATGATTCCGGTCTGCCGCATTGTATTCCTTCTGCGCCTGATCACAGCGTTCTTTTAAAATACCGCAGAGATGCTCCAGATCTCCCAGCAGTCGTTCCATATCCACCACAGAAAGCCGGTCTGAGGATGCGATGCGTTTCTTTAAATCAACAAGTTCTTCCGCCTGCTCATAGTCTTCCGGCACATCTATGTGGGACACTTCGGTCTGGCACACTGTGCGGATCTGCGCTATTTCCTGCTGTTTTCCCTTTCTCCGCTTTCCCAGTTCTTCCACGATCCTGGCATAAAGCTCTGTATGAAACAGCTTTCGGAAGATCATTTTCTTATCATCTGATTTTGCCCGCAGAAGTTCCATGAACTCCCCTTGAGCGATCATGGCGACCTGCATGAACTGACTCTTTGTCAGTCCTACGATTTCTTCCAGCTTCCTGTCCGTCTCTTTCTGAGGGTACTCGGAGCCGTCGGGCATGGTGAGCGCCACGCTCTCGCTCTCTTCTTTCACCCCGGTCCCGCGCTTTCGGGGCCGGACGTGCCTTGGCACTCGGCGGACTGTATATTCTTCCCTGCCGTACGCTGTTTCTTCTGAAAAAACCAGCTCCACAAAAGGCTCCACACCCGGATCTACATACTGGCTCTGCAATTCAGTGCCGTTCTTCTTATTAACTCCTGAACTTGCCTCCCCGTAAAGGGCAAATACAATAGCATCAAATATAGTCGTCTTCCCTGCCCCGGTATCTCCGGTAATCAGGAAAAGGTTCTGGTTTGTCTGTTCAAAATCAATGACCGTCCGTTTCCCGTAGGAGCCGAACGCCTGCATGGTCAGTCTGAGCGGTCTCATTCCTGCATCACCTCCTGGACAGTATTGATCACATCCTGGAGAAGCTCTTTTTCCTCCTCATCCGGCTCATTTAAAAACGCACAGCACAATCCAAAGGGATCCAGTTCCTCCCCGGCAGCATGTCCTCTCGCATAATCCGTCCTGCCCAGTGTCTCCCGGCGGATCTCAAGAAGGTTAGGGAATGCGCTGCGGATCTTATCTTGCATGTCAAAGACATCCAGGTCTACCTTGTCCGTCAGGATCACGGTCACATAATCCCCGCATCCCTGTCTCAGCACTTCCTCCAGGTCACCACGGATCACACGTACCTGCCGGAGCGGTTCCAGAGGGAGGACCGTGGTCTTCCTGTCGCCCTTATCCCCCAGCTCCACCATGATAATACCCTTCTGTTGTCCTGCCTCACTGATAGAACAGGCAAGGGGCGTACCGCAGTAACGGCAGAATTCATTTCCCACTTTCATAGGCTTATGGATATGTCCCAGCGCCGCATAGTCAAACTGCTCCAGAATATCCGCGGATACCTGGTCAATATTTCCCACGGTACGTATCTCCGAGTCCATCCGCTCCACGTCCTCTGCATCCGTCCCGGAGGGGAGATAAAACTGATGGCTGACGATCACATTTCTCTGAGAAGGATCGATTTCCCCGCGCCCGATCAGGCGGTGCAGAGCCTCGTTATAAGACAGATTATTGCCGTTCTCATCTACTCCGGTGATCTGTTTTACCATGGATGGTCTGACAAAAGGCAGCAGATAAAAGTTCACGGGACCAAATTCATCCTCCAAGACCACTCTCTCGATCTGCTCTCCTTCCACTCTCGGCGGCTGACCGATCATGTACACATTCTGTCGGGAGAGCACGCTTCGGAAGCAATTAATCCTTGGGCCGCTGTCATGATTTCCTGCGATCATCATCACCGCCGTGTCCGGCAGGGCAGAAACCAGTCCTGCAATAAAGCGGTCAAACACTTCCACCGCCTCAGCGGACGGCACTGCTTTATCGTAGATATCTCCTGCTATGACCACTGCCTGCGGCTGTTCCCGGACAGCGATATCTGTGATCTGCTGTAAAACATATTCCTGATCTTCCCGAATATCCCGGTTAAAGAGCTTCAGTCCGATGTGCAGGTCTGAAAGATGAAAGAACTTCATCTGAACGTCCTCCTTATCTGCTTCAATATTCATATATACAATCCAAAGATGTGCATATGTCATCTGTTCTGCGCTGTGCACTTTGTGCATTTAAAGAAATATAAGCGCTGCTATTACCGCACAGATTGTACTTAACAGTGTTCCCAACAGATAATACTCTGCAAAAACCTGATCCTTTGAAATCCGGTCATACCGCGCGATAGATTTTGCAGTCAGTACAAGTCCCACCGCGGAATACTGTCCGATCGAGATAAAGGTAACCATGATGATCCGTTCAAGAGTGCCAATCATCCTGCCTGCATTCCTGTCTGTTCCCTCTGTATCTTTTTTGTCTGACGGCTTGTACCAGGAAAGAATATTTGCGATCAGGATATTGACTGGTTTATGGACAAGCAGCAGTATTGCTGCCCACTTAAGAAATGTCAATTCCGAGATACCAAACGAGTCAAAGAGGACGCCGAGTCCATCCCGGTATAATGACGAAATATCTAGCTGTCGCATCCAGTATGAGATTCCAAGGAGTGTAATCAGATGAACCGCCTGATCGAACATGAAGACATTCCTTCTGCCACGAGGACTCTCTGTAAGCCGGCATCTGTCTCTGAAAAGGCGGCATACAGCATATTTTGCCATATCGGTCACAGCGTGAGCTAAAACAAATGCAAGGATATATCGTATTTTCATCCCAGGCACGAAAAGGAAAAATAAAAACCACGATCCTGCCCCATAAATCAGGCAGTGACAAATAGTCCAGAAGAACTGTCTCTGTTTTCTGTCCGCCATTTTCTGTGTCTGAAAATAAAAATCTCCCAGCAGATGCACACACAGTAAAACCGTAAAAACTGATTTAATCATCCCGTATATCTCCAAGTATTCTTGACGCATTTTCCAACGCATTTTCATAGGTATAGAAACTTCCCGCCGCCAGTGTCTTCTGAACTGTTGACTGCGTGATACTCAGCCTGCGAGCTGTATTCTGCTGTCCGTCTCCATGGAGAAGCATATCCCATATGATTTCCCTCTGGCGGTCCGTCCAACTGCTCTCCACCACATAGATCAGTTCAAAAATGGTGTTCAGCATCATCTCCGTCCTAATGTCTTTCTCATCCATTTTAACACGGAGCTCTGATGGGACCGGTCGGTTTTTTTTCTCCCGTTCTTTTAAAAGCTCCACTGCTTCCCGCGCGCAGTAATATCCCGGGCCGTCTGCTCCCAGCGCCATTTCCGTCCTGATATCCGTTGTGATCCGACCAAATCCGATACCGAACCGGAGCCGGACAGGGTACATCTCCATCCTGATCTCATTGATCATGTCCAGAATATCTTTCCCACTGCTCAGAAGTCCCTGAAATTCATCGCCCAACGTGATCAGAAATTTGGACACGATATTATCTTTATATTTCTCGTTCATGCAGTCCAGAAGTCCCTGAAGGCGAATCTGGACTTCTTTTCTATTTTCCAAATGTCTGGAATCTTTTATGTCGCCTATGACAGCAACAAAAGAATGTATACTATCCGAATGATTCATGTCTCTCCCTCCTATACCCACAGTATATAGAGAAAAACACGAATAATCAAGATTTATTCATATTTTTATCTATAAATTAAAAATATAGATAAAAATATGAATAAACCAGCATACGGATACAGTCATGATCTGACCGTTTTAAAAATTTATCCTTCTCCTCCGCCCGGCTTTTCTCTTTTTATTAATTCCACTAGGTATTTCTGTCCTTTCTCCGTGTAAAGAAACACCTCATAAAGATTCCCTGCTCTCATCGATACCTTTATCCGGGTCCTATGTTTCCCGGTCTCCCCCGGTGACTTCCCTGATTTTCTCAAGAAACTGCCCTCCATACTGCTCCATCTTCTTCGCACCCATTCCGTTTACATCCAGCATCTCATTTTCAGTAAGAGGCAGCTTGATGCACATATCCCCCAATGTCTTATCCGATGCTACCACATAAGGAGGTACAGACCTCTCTCCTGCCAGTTCCATCCGGAGCCGTCGCAGTTCTTCAAATAGTTTTCTTCCCTTCTCTGTCAGTTCTTCCATCTGAGCAGAGCGTTTTCCCGCGCCGCTTTTACCGGATCCTTTTTTCTTTTCCTCTTCTTTTTTATAGCTGATCATGAATCGTTCTTCCTGCTCCAGGAGCTGCTCCGACTTCTCTGTCAGCTTCAGAAGGGAATACTTATCCTGTGTCTGCCGGAGATATCCCTGCTCCAGCATGATGCGTATCACTTCCTTGATCAGAGTCTGGCCCATCTTGCTCTGCCTGCCGTAAACAGGATTCTGGTCCATCCGGTAATTTCGGATTTTTGTTGTATTCTCTCCCAGTAGAGTCCCCGCGATCACATTCATTCCAAAGCGCTGTCCGCAGGACCGGACACAGCGGACCACATCGGCCGCCGCTTCTGAGGCATCCAGCTCATCAAATTCTTCCAGACAGTTGGAGCAGCTGCCGCACGTCTCTTCTGCCTTTTCTCCAAAATAGTTCAATATGTATCCTCTGAGACATTTTGTAGTCGTACAGTAAGTTTCCATCTTCCTCAGGCGTTCCATGTCCTGTGACTGGATCATCCAAAGCTCTTCCGCTGTATATTCCCCATAATCCTCTTTGCTCTCCAGCAGCATACGGTTGATCACAGTGTCCTGAGGCGAATAGTAGAGAACGCACTCCGCCAGTTCCCCGTCGCGTCCTGCCCTTCCTGCCTCCTGATAGTAATTTTCCATGCTCTGAGGCATATTGCAATGCAGGACATAGCGCACATTCGATTTGTCGATCCCCATTCCAAATGCATTGGTGGCGATCATCACCTTTACCCGGTCATAAATAAAATCTTCCTGGCTGGTCCTTCTCGCCTCCGCACCCATCCCCGCATGGTATCTTCCAACAGAAAACCCTGCATTTTCCAGATAAAGATACAGCTCGTCCACACCCTTCCGAGTGGCACAGTAAATGGTCCCGCTGTCTTCCCTGTGACTCTCCAGATATGACTGGATCCGCTCTTTCTTACCCTTTGCCCTCTGCACTTCAAAGTACAGATTCTCCCGGTCAAATCTTGCCACTGTCTCATATGGATGTTCCAGCTGCAATGACGACAGGATATCCTCCCGCACCTGCTCTGTGGCTGTTGCCGTAAAGGCGGAGACAACCGGTCGTACCGGAAGCTGCTGTATAAACGAAAGTATCCTCACATTGCTGGGGCAAAATCCTGCCCCCACTGAGAGATGCAGTGTGCCTCGTCAACGGTGATCATGGAAAGCTCTGTATGACATGCAAAATCAAGAAACCGCGGCGTCTCCAGACTCTCCGGAGCCACATAGATAATCTTGTACTGTCCTGATTTCGCCAGTTCCAGGGCTTTCCCGCACCGGTAGGCATCACGGCAAGCACATCCTGTCCGGAGAGGATATGCTCAATGATCGGTTCCTGTCCAGGGCGGAAAGTATCATACCCAAAGTAAGCTTTCAGAGTCTGCTTTTTCATGTTTTCATTCATGTTTTGTCTTGTCTTTATCATCTGTTCTGATTTTCCTATGATGAGAATACTCAGATTTTTTGCGTAGTCCCTAATTTCTTTGCAAAATCATATCACACTAAGATATAGTACTGCAATATTAAAAAAATCCGTATATCCGCCCCTTTATTTTCCCCTCATTCTCCTCCCCGCGACTACATACACTACTCCCGCCAGCGGCATCGTCACCATCAGCACCGGATAGAACCATCCGATATCCAGCCCGCCATACAATGCCCCGCCGATCATCGGTCCCAGCGTCATCCCCAGATCAAGCCCAATATAATATGTGCTGTTCGCAAGCCCTCTCTTTTCCTTCCCTGCCAGCAGGATTGCCGTGGACTGGCAGACAGAACTCATGATTCCATAACCGCCCGCCAGGAAACACGATGCCAGCAGCATGACAGCATTGTTCTTCATTATGGTCAGAAACAGGATTGCCAGCAGCTCGTTCAGCGTGCCTGCCAACAGAAAAATGTGAAAGGGCAGTTTGTCAAACAGACTGCGAAGCGACAAACGCAGGACAATCAATACGACTGCATACGCTGGGAAGAACAAGCTCACCGAGACATGCAGTCCTCTGACTTCCGCATAAGTGACGAGAAATGACTGGGTCGCGCAGTATGGAATCGCAAAGAGCATGATGATCAGTGCAATGGGGATTACCCTGATATCGATCAGCTCCAGTCTTCTCCTCTGCCCGCCGACAGCATAGTCTGCACCGGCACTGGCTTTTTCCGTATCAGCATGGGAATTCCCCCCGATACTGGCAGCATCCTTTCCTTCTGCCTCTCCAGTCTCCGGCTCTCCCTTATTGCCTGTAAACTGAATGACAACAATGATGGCTGCTGAGAATACGAGGGCTATGACAAAGGACACCCGGTATCCGAATGTCTGATAAGCGCTCACGCCGATCGCCGGCGCAACAGCCATGGCAAGGGCGTTCATCGTACCGTATACGCCCATCCCTGAGCCGATTTTGTCTTTGGGCAGCATATTGGACATCCATGTCGCCATACATACCGAGCAGCAGGCAAATCCGAATCCGTTGATGATCCGAGCAATGATGACAACCACTTCATTCGGCGCGAAAATGTAGCCGATACATGCCGCCGTCATGAAAACTGCTCCTGTAAATGACAGTTTATATTTGCTGATCCTGTCAGCCAGATTGCCTGCGATCGGACGGCAGAACAGGGATACAAGGTTCATCAGCCCTCCCACCAGGCCCATCAATGCGGCAGATGCACCGATGCTTTCTGTAAACCCGGTGATCAGCGGGGTCACGAGCATGGGACTCGCCATATAGAAAAAGCTGGCAGCCAGCACAAGGATAATGTCTTTGGAATATATGTTCTGTCTCATGAATGATTACGCCACCCTTCCTCTTTTATCCTATTCTTTTCCTGAATTCTTCTTTTATTCCAGACTTTCGGTTTTTTTCTTTCTAAACATTTTCTTCAGCAATAATATCCTCTGCCGGAACGGAATACAACCAGATTATTCCTGAACACTCTTTAAATTATCCGGCAATCTGTTTATAATAATATTCTGTATGAAAGGAGTTATTTGACCATGCAGTATACAGTTCCCCATTATTATAAACGGTTCAGATGCATCGCTGGAGAATGTCCCGATACCTGCTGTGCCGGATGGCAGATTCAGATCGATCCTCCGGCTCTGCGAAAATACAGGAGGGTCAAAGGACCTCTGGGAAGCCGCCTCAGAAATGAGATTGACTGGAAGGCAGGCTGTTTCCGCCAGTATGATGGGAGGTGCGCTTTTCTGAATGAAAAAGAGCTCTGCGACCTTTATCTGGAAGGAGGAGGCGAGGAGTCATTCTGCCGGACGTGCCGCACTTATCCGAAACATATCGAGGAATTCGAGGGCCTTCGCGAGATATCCCTCTCACTCTCCTGCCCCATGGCGGCAGAACTGATCCTGAACTGTGAAGAGCCGGTCCGTTTCCTGCACGCAGAAGACGAAAAAGAGGATAAACCATATGAGGATTTTGATTTTTTCCTCTTCACCAAACTGGAAGACGCCCGCAGACTTATCCTGCGCATCCTTCAGGGCCGTTCCCATTCCATCAGGCTCCGTGCAGCAGTCTCCCTTGCCCTCGCCCATGACCTCCAGCAGCGGATCGACCGGAATGCGCTCTTTGACGCGGACAGCTTGTTTGAGAGATATTCTGCTCCCGGCGTATGGTCCTGGTTTGAATCACGGCTCGCATTACTGGAACAAGAGGAAGGCCGCGCAGAGAGAAGGCTCAGGGCAGAGAACGCCCTCTTTTCCATATTTGACCGCCTCGAAGTCCTGCGCGATGACTGGAAGCCATATCTTGACAGCGCCCGGATGGTATTAAAAAACGCCCCGGCTCTCACGGAGGATGCGGAACGTTCTTTTTCTGAACTGTTTACCGATAATATGACAGAACAGCTCCTTGTGTATTTTGTATTTACATACTTCTGCGGCGCAGTTTATAACAGAAACGCTTATGGGAAAATGAAGTTCTCCTTTGCCGGCATGATCCTTGTACGGGAGCTTGTCCGGGCGGAATGGCTCCGTAATCCCCGCATCACAAAGGAAGCCATCCTCCGCACTGCCTGCCGCTACGCACGTGAAGTAGAGCACTCGGACAAGAACAAAGTCTGTATGGAACAACTGCTTGACAGTGAAAAACATTTCCGGCTGGAAAATCTGTTTTCCCTGCTCTGAAGTCTCTCTGCTCTGTCCGGGATATCAGACAGCCCGGGTCGTCCACTTGGAGCAGTCCCACACCTCATGCACGATATCCCGGTAGAACTCCGGCTCATGGCAGATGAGCAGCAGGGTCCCGCGATACTCATCAAGCGCCTGTTTCAGCGCTTCTTTGGCATCTACATCCAAATGGTTGGTCGGCTCGTCCAGCATCAGTACATTAGTCTCTTTGTTGATCAGCTTGCACAGGCGCACTTTCGCCTGCTCCCCGCCGCTTAAGACCCGCACCTGGCTCTCGATGTGTTTGGTCGTGAGTCCGCATTTTGCAAGGGCGGAACGGGCTTCATACTGCGTAAACGAAGGAAACTCATTCCAGATTTCCTCGATACAGGTCGAAGTGTTCTTCCCATTGCCTTCCTGCTCAAAATATCCTACCGAGATATTCTGTCCCAGCTCACATGTCCCTTTCAATGGTTTTACAAGCCCTAGAATACTGCGGATGAGCGTGGTCTTTCCGATGCCGTTTGCTCCGGTCAGGGCGATTTTCTGTCCTCTCTCCAGGGACAGGCTCAGAGGGCTTGACAACGGCTCGTCATAGCCGATCACAAAATCCTTTGTCTCAAAAATGTATTTTCCCGGCGTCTTCCCCAGCTTAAAATGAAATTCCGGTTTCGGGCGCTCTGCAGCAAGCTCGATCACATCCATCTTGTCCAGCTTCTTCTGCCTGGACATTGCCATATTTCTCGTGGAGACTCTTGCCTTGTTCCTCGCAACGAAATCCTTGAGCTGGCTGATCTCCTGCTGCTGCCGCTTGTATGCTGCTTCAAGCTGTGCTTTCTTCACTTCATATACTCTCTGGAAATCATCATAATTTCCTACATACCGGTCCAAGCTCTGATTCTCCATGTGATAGATGATATTCACCACGTCATTGAGAAATGGGATATCATGGGAGATCAGGACAAAAGCGTTCTCATATTCTGTCAGATAGCGCTTCAGCCAGCTGATATGCTCTTCGTCCAGGTAGTTTGTAGGCTCATCCAGGAGCAGGATATCCGGCTTCTCCAAAAGCAGTTTCCCAAGGAGGATGCGGGTGCGCTGTCCGCCGCTTAAGTCCGTTACATCCCGGTCCAGACCAAGCTCCAGAAGCCCCAGCGCCCGGGCGACCTCCTCCACCTTTGCATCGATCACGTAGAAATCATGCATGGTCAGGGTGTCCTGGATGATCCCGAGCTCTTCCATCATTGTTTCCATCTCTTCCGGCTCCGCATCGCCCAGCCGGTCACAGATACCGTTCATCTTCTCCTCCAGCTCAAACAGCCAGGAGAATGCTGATTTCAGCGCATCACGCACTGTCATCCCTTTCTCCAGCGCCGCATGCTGATCCAGATATCCCACACGGACATTTTTCGCCCACTCGATCTTTCCGGCATCGGGCTCTGTCTTTCCTGTCACGATCTTAAAGAAGGTTGATTTTCCTTCGCCGTTTGCTCCCACCAGGCCGATATGCTCGCCCCGCAGGAGACGAAAAGACACATCTTCAAAGATGGCCCTGTCGCCAAAACCATGTGATAAATGTTCCACATTTAATATGCTCATTTTAAATAACTCCTTTGTCGATTTCCGGGATCACTCTTCCGGATTTCTCCCCCGAAGCCTCAGATAGTAGAATCTCAGCTTCTCTACCAGCACGGTAAGATACCGCAGCACCGGCTCTGTAGCGATGGCAAACACAACGAACAGCATCACACATTCCATAGTCATACCTGTGATCCCAAACAGATCCTTAAGGAAGATGCTGCAGAACAGGAGTCCTGCGATACATCCACCCAGGATGCCCACCCGGAATTTATTCATTGGGGCGCTGATCTTATACAGGATCATGAATCCAACGATTGCCAGCAGCATAGTCGCCGCTGTGGAAATGTCTTTGGAATGCACTCCGAATGTACGCCCGAAGATCACCAGAGCGCCTACCGCCAGTGCATCCGTCAGCGCAGCCGGAAGCGCCTTTAAGAATACATTGGTCAGGAAATGTCCTTTGATGATATTCTTGTTTGGCTCCAGTGCGAGGAAAAACGCCGGCACTCCGATGGTAAACATACTGATCAGTGAAATCTGTGACGGCTCCAGTGGATAGGTAAACATAAATACAACAGAGATCAGGCTCAGCAGGAGTGAGAAAATGTTTTTCACAAGAAAAAGGCTGGCCGAACGCTGGATGTTGTTGACTACCCTTCTCCCTTCCAGCACCACCTGGGGCATACAGGAGAAGTCTGACTCCAGCAGCACGAGCTGGGACGCCTGCGCCGCTGCATCGCTTCCTGACGCCATGGCAATGCTGCAGTCGGCGTCCTTGAGGGCAAGCACGTCATTGACTCCATCCCCGGTCATTGCCACTGTGTGTCCTGCTTCTTTCAGGACGCGGACAAATTTCCGCTTCTGGTTTGGCGTAACACGCCCGAACACTGTATTTTTCAGCACTGCTTTTCTCAGTTCTTCCTCCGTCTTCAGCTCAGAAGCATCCACATATTTTTCAGCATTTTTGATGCCTGCCTGTTTTGCCACATTGGATACTGTCACCGGATTATCGCCGGAAATGACTTTGACCTCCACTCCCTGCTCTTCAAAGTATTCAAACGTCTCCTTTGCCGCCTCCCGGATCGGATTCGCAAGAAGCACGAATCCCAGCGGAGTAATGCCGTAGTTCAGCGGCTTTCCGTCAATCTTTCCGCCATATGTGCCGAACACGAGGACACGCGCCCCGGTGGATGCATGCTCCGTGATCTCCTTCGCATAATTCCCATACTTCTCTTTCAGGACAAACTCCGGAGCTCCCAGCACATAGGCCCCGTCTTTAAATGTGACGCTGCTGTATTTTGTGGCAGAAGAAAATCCGGTCTTTGATATAACTTCCTTTCCTGACGATGTAGTAAAATACTCCTTTATCGCTGCCATGGTGATATTGTCCTTTGTCATGGCAGCGGCAAAGTCACCGATCAATGTGCGCAGCGGCTCCATCTTTTCTCCGTCATACTTGTCTGTTTCGATCACATCCTGGACTTTCATCGTATTTTCCGTGATGGTCCCGGTCTTATCCACGCACAGCACATCTACCCGCGCCAGAGTCTCGATACATTTCATATCATGCAGGAGCACCTTTTTCTGTGCAAGGCGGACCGCGCTCACCGCAAGAGCTACACTTGCCAGAAGGTAAAGTCCCTCCGGTATCATTCCGATGACTGCAGCGATCATAGAGGTCACGCTGTCTCGAAAGCTGTCATGCTGGATAAAAAACGCCTGGGAGAACAGCACAAGCCCGATCGGGATGATCGCCACGCCCACACATTTTACCAGCTTGTCAAGTGAGCGGATCATTTCCGACTGCTCTCCCTCCTGCATTTCCTTTGCCTGAAGTGTGAGCTTGGAAATATAGGAGTCCTCTCCCACTTTGTCAAGTCTTGCATGACACTGCCCGGACACAATAAAACTTCCGGACATCAGCCTGTCCCCTCTGTTTTTTGTGATCTCATCCGCTTCCCCGGTAAGCAGGGATTCATTGACTTGTACTTCACCGGCGGAGACTACAGCGTCTGCACAGACTTGATTTCCCGCTTTGAATATCACGATATCGTCAAGCACCAGGTCTTCTGCATCGATCATGGACCGTTTTCCATCGCGGACTACAGCCGCATGCGGAGCATTCAGCATGGTCAGCTTGTCCAGCACCTGCTTGGCCCGAATTTCCTGTATAATACCGATCAGCGTATTGGCAACAATGACCGGGAGAAAGGTCAGGTCACGAAAGGAGCCGACCAGACACAGCAGAACAGCCAGCACTAAGAAGATCAGGTTAAAGTATGTAAATACATTCTCATGTATGATTTCTTTTGTTGTCTTTGATGGCGGTTCCACGGACCGGTTGACCCATCCGTGCAGGCGGTGCTCCTGCACCTGCCGGCTGGTCAGTCCCTTTTTGTAATCCGGGTTATACCGTGTTGTCGGTATTCTTCTGTCCCTTCTCTGTTCCCTCTCTTCTTTTCGCTGTACTTTCCTTATAGCCATCTTGCCAATCCCCTTTTATCTTTCTGTATCCGCTGATCCGCTCTTCTATTCCTGACTGTCTTCCCGGGTGTTTTCCTCCCCGGCATACTCCTGACGGCTCAGTATATTCATAAATTCTTCCCCGGTGATCGTCTCTTTCTCATAGAGATATTTCGCCAGCTCATGCAGTTTACCGATATTGTCTTTCAAAAGCTGCATCGCTTTATTATAAGATTTCTTCACTGTACCCACGACCATATCGTCAATCTCTGCAGCTGTCTCCGGAGAACAGCTCAGGCTGCTGTCTCCTCCCAGATATGGATTGGACTGTGTCTCCAGCGCCACCATGCCGAACTTATCGCTCATGCCATACCTGGTGATCATAGCGCGTGACAGCTTTGTCGCCTGCTCGATATCATTTGACGCCCCTGTCGTGATAGAATGGAAGATCAGCTCCTCCGCACAGCGTCCTCCGGTCAGTGTTGCGATCTTATTCTCCAGTTCTTCTTTCGACATCAGGTTTTTCTCATCTTCTTCTACCTGCATAGTATATCCGAGCGCTCCTGATGTACGCGGAATGATGGTGATCTTTGTCACTGGCGCGGAATTGGTCTGGAGCGCCGCCACGAGGGCATGACCGATTTCATGATAAGATACGATGAGTTTCTCTTTATTGGAAAGCACGCGGTTCTTCTTCTGATATCCCGCAATGACAGTCTCAATGCTCTCTTCCAGGTCCGCCTGTGTAACGTACTTCCGGTTTTCCCTTACCGCTCTGAGAGCCGCTTCGTTTACCATGTTGGCAAGCTCCGCGCCGGAAGCGCCGGAAGCTGCCCTTGCAATGGCGTTAAAGTCTACATTGTCGCTCAGGCGCACTTTGCGCGCATGTACTTTCAGGATTTCTTCCCTGCCCTTCAGGTCCGGAAGCTCCACCGGGATCCTCCGGTCAAATCTTCCCGGACGGAGGAGCGCCGGGTCCAGGCTGTCCGGGCGGTTGGTCGCTGCCAGGATGACAACGCCCTTGGACGCGTCATATCCATCCATCTCCGTCAGAAGCTGGTTTAAGGTCTGCTCACGCTCATCGTTTCCCGAGAAGCCCTGTCCGTCCCTTTTCTTTCCGATCGTGTCGATCTCATCGATGAAGACAATACAAGGCGCTTTCTCATTTGCCTGCTTGAAGAGGTCACGCACCTTGGACGCTCCCATGCCGACGAACATTTCTACGAACTCAGAGCCCGAGATCGAGAAGAAAGGCACATGGGCTTCCCCTGCCACTGCCTTTGCCAGAAGCGTCTTACCTGTCCCCGGAGGTCCCACCAGCAGCGCGCCCTTCGGACATACAGCCCCGATCTCCTGATATTTCTGCGGATTGTGAAGGAAATCAACAATCTCTGTCAGCAGCTCTTTCGCCTCATCCTCCCCCGCCACATCGTTAAATGTGATTCCTGTTGTAGACTGTACATAGACTTTGGCATTGCTCTTTCCGAACTGCATGAACGGATTGCCTCCGCCCCCGCCGCCCATCTTCTTCATCATCTGCTTTGCCAGGAGCTGTCCCAGTCCCCAGAAGATCAGAAGAGGCAGGACCCAGCTCAGCAGAAAGCTCAGGATCGGATTCACAGGCTCCTGCGCCACTCTGCCAAACTCGCATCCGGCTTCATCCAGCCGGTTTACAAGGTCCGGATCTTCAAATGTTGTTGTCTCATAATAGTTGGGATTATCATTTTTATCTGTAAAATAGATGGAATCCCCATCCAGCTCAACAGTCGCCACTTTCTTTTCCTCAACCATATTGAGGAAAGTCCCATAATCCACTTCCGTAATATTCCGCCCTGTTATGTTCGGAACAAGAAGGAAATTGAGCAGGACAAGGACTACAACTGCGATCAGATAATAAAAAATCAGCGGTTTCTTTGGTTTCTGAACTTGTTTCATATACGTCCTCCTTTGTTATCTCAGATATTCTCTGCTTCCGCCCTCTCTCATACCAGTTCAGCGCCGGCATACAAAGGAAGCAGTGCGCTCCCCCCATACACTGACGCTGTTTATCATCTGTTATTTCCTCTTTCTGATTCCTTATCTATTCTTCAGTGCCATACGGATGGCTTTCATGAGCTGGATGATGGGTATATTTACCGCTGCCAGGCCGTATACCGTAAAGAGCTGTCCAAGAGTCAGCGTCTGCACCTTAAAGACATTGTGGAGCCCCGGAATCATGACAACGCCTGTGATCAGCACGATTCCCAGCACAAATGCTCCAATGAGCCATTTGTTATCGAACAGTTTCCTTGTAAATACGACTGGACGGTCAGACTTACAGTTGAATCCGTGGAACAGCCTTGCAGAACACAGCGTTGCAAATGCCATCGTCATTCCCAGCAGTTCATTTCCGCCTTGGTATCCTATCATAAATGCGATCATCGTTGTCACTGCGATAGAGAGTCCTTCTGTTCCGATCTTAATCAGGAAATCTTTTGTCAGGATCGACTCGTTCATCGGTCTCGGCTTCTCTTTCATCACGTCTTTCGACCCCGGCTCCAGTCCCAGCGCGATGGCCGGAAGACTGTCTGTCAGCAGGTTGATAAAGAGCAGATGCACCGGCGCGAACGGAACCGGCAGCGCCATGATGGACGCATACAGGACCGCCAGGATCGCGCCGAAGTTGCCCGACAGAAGAAACTGGATCGCACTCTTGATATTCCGGTAAATATTCCTTCCGTTTTCCACTGCCTTCACGATCGTTGCAAAGTTATCGTCCGTGAGGACCATAGCGGCAGCATCTTTGGACACCTCGCTTCCGGTGATGCCCATAGCGACTCCGATATCCGCCTGCTTCAGCGCCGGAGCATCGTTGACGCCGTCGCCTGTCATGGATACGATATTGCCTTTCTCCTGCCATGCACGCACGATGCGGATCTTATGCTCTGGTGACACGCGCGCATATACGGAGATGCCTTCTACAAAGTCCTTCAACTCTTCGTCTGACATCTTATCGATCTCAGCTCCCTCACATGCCTCCGATTCATTTTCCAGGATGCCGATCCTCTTTGCGATCGCCGCTGCGGTCACCTTGTGGTCTCCTGTGATCATGATCGGACGGATGCCTGCACTCTTACATTCCGCAACAGCAGCTCTGGACTCTTCCCTCGGCGGGTCCATCATAGCGATCAGTCCGAGGAAGATGAGGTTGTATTCATCGTCAAGCGCCAGTTCCAGCTCATCAGACACAACTTTATATGCAAATGCTAGGACGCGCAGACCCTGTCTTGAAAACGCCTGATTCTGAGCCTCAATATTCTGCCTGTCCTGCGCTGTCATCGGACGGACCTCGGAACCGATCTGGATCTGGTCCATCCGGTCTAAGAGAACATCCACCGCGCCTTTTACGATCATGGTCGGAATCCCTTCCATGGTGTGCTTTGTTGACATCAGTTTTCTGTCGCTGTCAAACGGATTTTCGCTCTCACGCGGATATTTTGCGCGTACGGCCTCCGGATCAAGCCCGAGACGGCTTCCGAGATTGATCAGGGCCGTCTCGGTAGGATCGCCAATTTCCACCCCATCAGTGTTCTTGGAGTCATTGCAGAGCATACTTCCAATGAGCAGTCTGCTCTGGGACGGATTATTCAGATCAATGTCCTCCGCCTTTATACAGACCTCATCCACATAGTAATCTTCCACCGTCATCTTATTCTGTGTCAGTGTTCCTGTCTTATCCGAACAGATGACAGATACACTTCCCAGGCCTTCCACCGCCTGGAGCTTTCTCATGATCGCATGCTCTCTTGCCATCTTCTGTGTACCAAAGGAAAGGACGATCGTAACGATGGAACTCAGCGCCTCCGGGATCGCCGCCACAGCAAGAGCCACTGCAAAGAGGAATGCGTCTCCGATATTGTCGCCGCGGAAAATGCTGACGCCAAAGAGGATCGCACAGAACACCAGGATCAGGATAGACAACTTCTGTCCGAACTGATCCAGATTGACCTGAAGGGGCGTCCGCTTCTCTGATGTCGTTTTTAAGAGGCTGGCGATCTTGCCCACCTCTGTATCCATTCCGATCCCGGTCACGATAAAGGAGCCTCTTCCGTATGTCACGAAACTTCCGGAATAGACCATATTCAGACGGTCTCCTAAAGGAACCTCATCCGCCGGGATCGCATCGATGTTTTTCTCAACTCCGAGGCTCTCTCCGGTCAGCGCGCTCTCATCCACCTTCAGGCTCGCACATTCGATCAGACGTCCGTCCGCCGGGATATAGTCACCAGCGTCCAGCATGACGATATCACCCACCGTCACATCTGAAGAAGGTATCTGCACCACATTTCCATTTCTGAGCACCTTTGCCTCAGGTCCGGAAAGCTTCTTAAGACTGGCAAGAGACTGCTCCGCCTTTACTGTCTGCACAGTTCCAAGGATGGCATTCATCGTGATCACGATCAGGATAACCAGCGCGCTTTCGATATCTCCCATAAAACCGGATGCAATGGCAGCCACAATAAGGATAATGACAAGAAAATCCTTATACTGCTCCAGGAAAATCTGAAGGACTGTTTTCTTCTTTCCTTCCACAAGTTCATTCGGTCCGTACTTCTCCTGGTTTGCCCTGACCTGTTCTTCCGTGAGGGGCTCAATGGAGCCGTTGACTTCCTTCATCGTCTCCTCAGCGGATAATTGATAATAGTTTTTCATGTAATCCTCCTTTTCACGCCGATGTGAAATAAAAAATGAGACTCCTATTGCACACCGTTGTTATGTAATGCAATAAAAGTCTCACTGTTTAATCGCGATACGGATGAAATGATCATCGTACTGACGTCATCGCAAACGCTTTTGTCAAGCGCCAGTTACTCCCTTTTACCAAATATAATATAATAGAATTTCCCGGCACTGTCAACGCTTTTAACTCTTTTTTCACAAATGTGGATTTACACGATCCCCTGTGCTGTCATCGCTTCAACAACTTTCTCGAATCCTGCAATGTTCGCGCCTACCACATAGTTGCCCTTGAAGCCGTATTTCTCGGCCGCATCAGCCATATTGTGGCAGATATTTACCATGATATTCTGAAGCTTTGCGTCCACTTCTTCGAATGTCCAGCTCAGGCGCTCGCTGTTCTGGGACATCTCAAGCGCGGATGTAGCAACACCGCCTGCATTTGCAGCCTTTCCGGGAGCAAACAAGACGCCGTGCTGCTGAAGATACTCAGTTGCTTCCATTGTAGTCGGCATATTTGCGCCCTCTGCAACTGCGATGCATCCGTTTTCAACGAGCAGCTTCGCATCCTCAAGGTGAAGCTCGTTCTGTGTCGCACACGGAAGTGCGATATCAACTTTGACAGACCATACGCCTCTTCCCTCATGATACTCAGAATTCGGACGGTACTTCTTGTACTCTGTCAGTCTTGCGCGTTTTACTTCCTTGATCTCTTTGAGGGCCGCAACATCGATTCCTTCCGGGTCATATACCCAGCCGTTAGAATCGCTTACTGTTACAACTTTAGCACCGAGCTGATGAGCCTTCTCCGTCGCATAAATAGCAACATTTCCGGAACCGGAAACTGCAACTGTCTTGCCTGCGATATCCTGTCCGTTCAGCTTCAGCATCTCCTCTGTCAGATACAGGAGACCATATCCTGTTGCCTCTGTACGGACAAGAGAACCGCCGTAGCTTAACCCTTTTCCTGTCAGTACACCCTCGTACAGTCCGCGAATCCTCTTATACTGTCCGAACATGTATCCGATCTCTCTTGCACCGGTTCCGATATCACCTGCCGGAACGTCTGTGTCAGCGCCAATATATTTGCAGAGCTCTGTCATAAAGCTCTGGCAGAATGCCATAACTTCCCTGTCGGATTTCCCCTTCGGATCAAAGTCAGAACCACCTTTTCCTCCACCGATCGGAAGACCTGTCAGTGAATTTTTGAAGATCTGCTCAAATCCAAGGAATTTGATGATACCAAGGTTCACGGACGGATGAAGGCGAAGTCCTCCCTTGTACGGTCCGATCGCACTGTTGAACTGCACGCGGTATCCTGTATTTACATGTACCTGTCCATTGTCATCCACCCACGGAACGCGGAACTTAAACTGTCTCTCAGGCTCTGTCAGTCTCTCAAGAAGAGCTTCTTTGCGGAATTTCTCTTCATTTGCCTCGATCACGACACGAAGAGACTCCAGGACTTCTTTTACTGCCTGATGGAATTCCGGCTCTGCCGGGTTTTTCTTTACGACCAAATCGATCACTTCATCAACGTATGACATCTTAATCTACCTCCTGAAATAAATATGGCAGGACACCATATGCGCCTGCTTTACTGGCATTCTTTGCCTACGAGTTTATTTTAAAAGGAATATGAATGAATGTCAACGAAAAGTTTCATTATTTTACAGTTTTAACGCTTTATTTTGATAAAATTGCAGGAAATATTCCGGGCATGCTGCAGAATTATCTGCCGTCAGGGGATGAGACTCCCGCGATAAAGTTCGCTCCCTGTTATACGAAAAGCAGGATGCCATTTCCAGCATCCTGCTTAAAGTGCACATATTATTAATTATATTTACGTTTTCTAGCAGCTTCAGATTTTTTCTTACGTCTTACGCTTGGCTTCTCGTAGTGTTCCCTTTTGCGGATTTCCTGCTGAATGCCAGCTTTAGCACAGTTTCTTTTGAATCTGCGTAAAGCGCTGTCTAACGTCTCGTTTTCTTTAACGATTACATTTGACATAGTCTCACACCTAACCTCCCCTCCAGTCTTGTATTGTGCATAATACGACTGATCGGGTATTTTTATTGCACTAACAAAGATTATATCATATTTTTCTGTTCCGTCAACTATTTTCCTCAGAAAAACTTATAAAACACGAGAAAAAAAGGAATTTTTTCTCAAAATACACGTCCGAACGGTCAGTTATTAATCTGTCCCTCCAGCACTTCTGCCGCTTTCTCCAAAGCATCCGGAATGCCTGCCGGGTCCTTGCCGCCTGCCTGGGCCATATTCGGACGGCCGCCGCCGCCACCGCCGACACAGCCTGCGATGCCTTTCACCAGATTGCCCGCGTGCGCGCCTTTCTTCATCGCTCCGTCTGTTGCAGTTGCCATAAGGCTGACTTTCCCAGCGCTGCCGGAAGCGAGCACGACCACTCCTTCGCCAAGCTTCTCCCTGAGCTGGTCGCCCAGGTCGCGCAGCCCATTCATATCAACGCCATCAATCTGCGCCGCAAGGAGCTTCACGCCTTTTACTTCTTTTACCTGATCCATCACATCACCGGCAGCTTTCTGGGCCATTTTACTCTTCAGGCTTTCAAGCTCACTGTGAAGGGATTTGTTCTCTGCCATCATATGGCTGATCTTGTCGCCAAGGTTGTCCGGTGTTGTTTTCAGCAGATGGGCAACGCTCTTTAACTTCTCTTCCATATCTGCATAATATTTCATCAGACCGTCAGAGGTCAGAGCCTCAATCCTGCGCACACCCGCAGCCACCCCGGTCTCGGAAATAATCTTGAACGCCATGATCTCCGACGTATTGTTTACATGAGTACCACCGCAGAATTCAATAGAAAAGTCACTCATATTGACTACACGTACGATATCACCGTACTTCTCGCCAAACAGAGCCTGCGCCCCTGTCTTTTTCGCCTCTTCGATGGGCATGTTCTTTGCAATGACCGGAAGCCCTTTTGAAATCTGCCCGTTTACGATATCCTCTACTTTCTTCAGCTCTTCCGCTGTCATTGCGGAGAAGTGCGTAAAGTCAAATCGAAGCCTGTCTTCATTCACGCTGGAGCCCGCCTGCTCCACATGAGTGCCGAGAACTGTGCGGAGCGCCTTCTGAAGCAGATGAGTCGCGCTGTGATTTCTCGCGGAGAGCGCGCGTTTCTTTGCGTCCACTTCAAGAGACACCTTGTCTCCCGCTTTGATCATGCCTTTTAGCATAACTCCTACATGGCCGATCTTTCCTCCCAGCAGTTTGACCGTGTCTTCCACCCTGAATTCACCCTCGGCAGTGCGGATATATCCGGTGTCAGCCTCCTGACCGCCGCTGGTCGCGTAGAATGGAGTTTCGTTTACAAATACAGTGCCCCTCTGTCCTTCTGAGAGCGCCTCCGCGAGCTCTTCTTCTGTGGTGAGCACCGTTACGCCGGATTCCCATGTCAGATTGTCATATCCGACAAATGTGCTTGTCACGCTGGGATCGATGGACTCATATACCGTCACGTCAGCTCCCATGTAGTTCGTCACTTCTCGGGCATTTCTCGCGGTCGTCCTCTGCACCTCCATGGACGCTTTGAAGCCTTCTTCGTCCACATCCATCCCCTTTTCTTCCAGGATTTCCTTTGTCAGATCCAGCGGGAATCCATAAGTGTCATAGAGACGGAACGCATCATCACCGTTTAAAGCCTTCTCGCCTTTTGCTTCCATATCCGCGATCATCTCAGAAAGGATGCCGAGTCCCTGATCGATGGTCTTGTTAAACTGCTCTTCTTCTTTTGTGATCACCTTGAGGATGAACTCTTTCTTTTCTTCCAGCTCCGGATATCCGTCTTTTGATCCTTTTATCACAGTCTGCGCCAGCTCCGGGAGGAATCCTTTGTGGATGCCCAGTAGTCTTCCATGGCGGCAGGCGCGTCTTAAGAGACGGCGCAGCACATAGCCTCTTCCCTCGTTGGACGGCATGATGCCGTCGGAGATCATGAAGGTCACGGAGCGGATATGGTCCGTGATCACGCGGATGGAAACGTCATTGTTATATTCTTTTCCATACTCTTTTCCTGCAAGCTGGCATACATGGTCGCGGAGCGCTTTGATCGTATCCACGTCAAAAATAGAATCCACATCCTGGACAACAGACGCCAGCCGCTCCAATCCCATACCTGTATCAATATTCTTCTGCTCCAGCTCTGTGTAGTGGCCGTTTCCGTCATTGTCGAACTGGGTGAATACGTCGTTCCAGATTTCCATATAGCGGTCACAGTCACAGCCTACTGTGCAGTCCGGTTTCCCGCAGCCATATTTTTCTCCCCTGTCATAATATACTTCAGAACAGGGGCCGCACGGACCGGAACCGTGCTCCCAGAAGTTGTCTTCTTTACCGAATTTAAAAATCCTCTCCGCCGGAATCCCCATTTTCTTATTCCAGATAGCAAACGCCTCGTCATCGTCTACATACACGGACGGATACAGACGGTCCGGATCAAGCCCCACCACATCTGTCAGGAACTCCCATGTCCACTGGATCGCCTCTTCCTTGAAATAATCTCCGAAGGAAAAGTTTCCGAGCATCTCAAAAAATGTACCATGGCGCGCGGTCTTGCCCACATTCTCGATATCGCCTGTGCGGATACACTTCTGGCAGGTAGTCACGCGCTTGCTCGGCGGGATCTCCTGTCCTGTAAAATATGGTTTTAACGGCGCCATGCCCGAATTGATAAGAAGCAGGCTCTTATCATTGTGCGGCACCAGGGAAAAGCTCTTCATGGCAAGATGTCCCTTACTCTCAAAGAACTCCAGAAACATTTTTCTAAGCTGGTTTACTCCATATGGCTGCATTGCTTTAATCCTCCTCTTTCGCTCCAAAAAGCCTGTTTTATAATATATCACAGCAGGGTATATTTGTAAAGCGGACGCCCAAAAAAGGACGTCCGCCCGCATGCTGCCAAATAGCCGGATATCATACAGATTCCTAAAAACATATTACTGTATATTTCTACTTCAGCTCGATTTCCTCCAGCTCCTTCGGCGGAACCGCCTTGCTAGAATTTTTCACAAACGCAACCAGGTTCTTCTTTGCCTTTGCGACCGGGATATTCGTTCCCGCGCCGGCAATACACCCGCCGGGGCATCCCATTCCCTCGATCAGACATCCATTCAGCCTGCCGGCCTTCGCCAGGGCAAGAATCTTCTTACAGTCCGCCAGTCCTTCCGCATGTTCGATATTGACCTGAACATCCGGATAATACGCATTGACACATTTCTCAATCGCTTCAGCCACACCTCCGGCACTGCCGTAGCCGCGGCCCGCGCCTGTTGCATCATGGAAGGAAGACTCTGCTTCATATTTTGTAAGGTCAATGCCTTTTGCGTCAAACATTGCCTGCGTCTCTTCAAACGTAATGACAAAATCCACGTCGCTTCTTACAGATCTCCGGGACGCCTCCAGCTTCTTAGACGCGCAGGGGCCGATAAATACGACTTTCGCATCCGGGTGCTCCTGCTTGATCGTTCTCGCTGTCGCCACCATGGGCGTCAGTTCCTGGGAAATCTCGTCGATCACATCCGGGAAATACTTCTTCGCCAGCACCGCCCACGACGGACAGCAGGATGTGAGGAGGAAGGGAAGTTCCCCTGTCACTACCTTTTCCACATAATGATGCGCCTCTGCGATGGCGCCGATATCTGCTCCCAGGGCCACCTCGTATACCTCGGAAAATCCGAGCTCACGCAGAGCTGCCTTAATGTTTCTTGGGGTAATATTGTCCCCAAACTGTCCCACAAACGCCGGGGCGATCTCAGCAACAATCTTCTCCCCTTCCGACAATGCCCGGGCAAGCTGAAAGATCTGAGACTTGTCCGAAATAGCGCCAAATGGGCAGCTCACCATACACATTCCGCATGACACACATTTGTCATCATCAATAAACGCGCGTCCGTATTTATCCGAGACGATCGCATTTACCCCGCATGCCTTCTGACACGGACGCTCTTTTTTCGCAATCGCGTCATAGGGACAGACGGATTTGCATTTTCCGCATTTGATGCATTTCTCCTGATCAATATAGGAACGGTCATTTACCATAGAAATTGCGTCTTTTGGACAGACCTGCTGGCACGGATGAGCCAGACAGCCCTTACAGACATTGCTCACCTCGTATTTATTCTCCTCGCAGCTCTCGCACGCAGACGGGATCACCTGCATCAGGGGCGGCTCATAATATTTCTCGGAGATATTGCTTGCCTCCACACCCGCAGTCAGATGGACCGGCTTATTCTCCGGGCGCAGGGAAAGCCCCATGGCCAGCCGCAGCCTCTCTCTTACGATGGCGCGCGAGCGGTATGTACTCTCACGGTATTTCTCAGTATCGTCGTTTACGATCTCATAGGGGATAGCCTCCATATCATCCAGAAGAGTCTTTGCATCAGCTTTAAAACCCAGCTTTGCCACTTCTGTAAATACCTTCCTCCTGATCGCTCTTACCGGTGTCTGTAATCCTCTCATGTTCATTTCCATAATTTTCTGCTCCCTCTGATATTATAATTTTCCGCACAAAAGCGGTTAGCTGTGCATAGAGAATGACTTTTCGCCACAGTTGCCTGAATTTGAACAGATTTCTCTCTCATCTTCCTCTAATAATACCATATATGCCGCAAATTTCCCAGTCATATTTTTAACGATCCCCTGTATTATTTTGAGAACAATACAGGGGATCGCTAAATACATATTTCTGTTAAGTCTGCGATTTATCATCAGAGAATATTGTCTGTGCATAGTGGACAGACTGCATGGCGTCTTTCCCATAGAAATCGGCACCGATCATATCCGCATATTCCTGATTCAGCACTGCTCCGCCGACCATGACAAGGCATCCGGGAGCCTGTTCCCGAAGCTGGCGGATCGTTTCCTCCATGCTGACCACAGTAGTTGTCATAAGGGCGCTCAAGCCCACAAGACGGACGCCGTTCTCCAGCACCGTGTCCACGATCTTTTCCGGCGGCACATCTTTTCCCAGATCGATCACGTCAAAGCTGTAATTTTCCAACAGCACCTTGACAATATTTTTCCCGATGTCATGGATATCGCCTTTTACTGTTGCGATGACGATCGTTCCTTTCTTTTCCTGGACCAGGCCGCTTCTGTCCATCTTCTCTTTCAGAACGGCAAATGCACTCTTTGCCGCCTCCGCGCTCATGAGGAGCTGGGGAAGAAATACAGTCCCTTTCTCAAAGCCTTCTCCCACATGATTCAGTGCAGGGATCAGTTCCTCGTTGATGATATCCAGCGGTTCTTTCGAGCCTGCCAGACTGACTGTGATCGTATGAGCATCCTCTTTCAGCCCTTTCTCGATCGCTTCGGCGAGTGTCATATCCGCCGCGCCGGATGCAGGCGCCGCAGCCGATCCCCCGCTTCCTGCCGGGACAGAACTGTATCTGCCGATATACCGCTCACAGTTTGCATCCAGATTCATCAGCGCATGATAAGCATACCATGCTTTCATCATATCCTCTGAAGACGGATTGATGATCCCCGCGCTCAGTCCGTTCATCATTGCCATCGTATAGAAGGCGGAATTAATGACCGGACGGCTGGGCAGTCCGAAAGAGATATTCGATACCCCGAGAACGGTATTGACTTTTACCTCATCCCGCAAACGGCGCAGGGTCTCCAGCGTCACTTTTGCTCCTTCCGGCTCAGAGCTGATCGTCATGGCAAGCGCGTCGATCACGATGTCCTTCTTTCCTATCCCATACTTTGCCGCCTCCCTGATGATCTTTTCTGCAATGCGCACCCTTCTGTCCGCGTCAGCGGGTATCCCATCTTCATCGAGGGTGAGACCAACGACAACCCCTCCATATTTGCGGATCAGAGGAAAGACGCGGTCCATGGACTCCTGCTTGCCGCTGACGGAGTTGACCATTGCTTTTCCGTTGTAAACGCGCAGAGCATTCTCCATCGCTTCCGCGTCCACCGTATCGATCTGGAGCGGCAGATTGACAACGCTCTGGAGTTCCTGCACGACCTCTTTCATCAGCGCAGGCTCATCGATATCGGGAAGTCCCACATTCACATCCAGGATATGCGCTCCGTTGTCCTGCTGGGTGATCCCCTCTCTTAAGATATAATCCAGGTCATGCTCCTTGAGCGCCTGTTTAAACCGTTTCTTTCCTGTTGGATTGATCCGCTCACCAATGATCCTGGAACCATACTGCATGTCTTTGCTGTTCCCAAGGAAAACGCTGTTTCCGTATGATGATACGATCGTGTATTCTTTCTCTGTAACCGGCCTGATGTCCATATTCCGGCAGAGCGCTTTCATGGCACGGATATGTTCCGGCGTCGTCCCGCAGCATCCGCCGACGACAGAAGCCCCCATCTCTGTGATCCGCTTCATGAGCCGGGCAAACTCTTCCGGCTCAACATCATAACAGGTCCGTCCCTCTCTCTGCTGAGGAAGCCCCGCATTCGGTTTCACGATCACCGGAAGGGAGGAATACCGCAGTATTTCTTCCAGCACCGGAAGCATCTGCTCCGGCCCCATGCCGCAGTTAATACCCAGCGCATCTACTCTAAGTCCTTCAAGAAGCGCCACGACCGAGGCGACATCCGCGCCTGTCAGCAGTTTGCGCCGCTCATCAAAGACAGCCGTTGCGAACACCGGCAGGGAGGTGTTCTCTTTTGCCGCCAGTACGGCCGCTTTGAGCTCGTAAGTATCACTCATGGTCTCAATGTGGATCAGGTCTGCTCCTGCCTCCTCTCCCATGACCATTACTTCCCGAAAGGCTTCATAAGCCGTCTCAAAATCCAGATCTCCCATGGGCTTTAATAATTTCCCTGTGGGTCCCACATCAAGCGCAGTATAAACCGTCCGTCCGTTTGCCGCGTCACGGATCGCTGTTTTTACACAGCTTACTGCCCGTGCTGTGATTTCTCTTAAAGAGCATTTCTCGTCATGGAATTTAAGCGCATTTGCTCCGAATGTATTCGTGAGCACAATATCACTGCCCGCCTCGACGTACTGCCTGTGTATCTCTGTGATCTCTTCCGGATGGGTCACATTCCATAACTCCGGCAGTTCACCGGGCGCGAGTCCCTTCTCCTGGAGCAGGGTTCCCATGCCGCCGTCAAAATATATAAGTTCTTTTCCAAGTCGTTCTCTGAGCATAGATGTATCCTTTCCGCTGTTCATTATCTCCTGTACTCACAATCTGTCTTTCCGCATGCCTCGCATCCGGCAATCGGGCATCTCTCCTTTACAGGGCTTGCCCCGATAAGAGCAGTCACTGACTTTGTTGGCGTCATCATAAAGCTGTCAGTCAGAGTAAGCCCGATGCTTTTCGCGCAGTCAAGCATCCGCATGAGCGGCTCCTGGTAGCCGATGTCAAAATCTCCGTACCCCGGACTGAACCTGGGCCTCAGATACAGCCCTTGTTTTTCCAGCTCACTGCCGATCCTGATCTGCTCCTCATCACAGTACTCTTCAAGAAATGCCGCTGCGCACGCCTGTATGATGACAGCCTTTGCCATATCTGCCACAGACGCGCGCATGATAAGCCGGTCTGTTCCGGCTCCAAGTGTGGCGCCAAAAAGTACCACCTTTACACAGCCTTTCAGGTTCCTGCTAAGGCTGGTACTTTTGATCTCCATATTTCCTACAATGATCCTTCCGTCCTCTGTCTGCTCCATATCAAAAATACGGCAGACCGACTTCGGCGCCGCAATCCGCTCCAAGTCCGCGAACGCGTCCCCGATCAGCGCCAAAGTCGTCTCATCTGCCGCATTTCTTCCATATCCCAAATACCGGACAGCCTCTTTTATCCGTTTCTCCATATCGTCATCCTACGCCTTTATGATCTCAGACAGGTTTCCCAGTATCGCCGCCGCTACATCCGGTTTGTTCATCGTATAGATATGAATGTTCTTCACACCGTTTGCCAGCAGGTCTATGATCTGATCCGTGGCATACGCGATACCCGCCTGTTTCATCGCAGCCGGTGAACTGCCGAACCGGTCCAGGATGGCAAGGAACCTCCTGGGAAATACAGTTCCGGAAAGCTCCTGGCTCTTCTTCATCTGCGAAGCGCTTGTTATAGGCATGATGCCCGGAAGTACAGGCACAGTGATTCCGGCTTCCCTGATCCGGTACAGAAAATTATAATGGATATCATTGTCAAAGAACATCTGAGTCGTAAGAAAATCAACCCCGCTGTCCACCTTCTGTTTCAGATATCGGATATCATCTTCCTTATGCTCGTTCTCCACATGGCCCTCCGGGTAACATGCGGCGCCGATGCAGAAATCACCGTGTTTTTTGATCTCTTCGATCAGCTCATATGCATAGTGAAACCGGTCTGCGCCAGGGAACGTCATTCCCGCGGGGATATCTCCCCGCAGAGCGAGGATATTCTCTATGCCCTGCTCCTTCAATTCCCCGATCACCTTCCGGACTTCCTCCTTAGTGGACGAAGCGCAGGTCAGATGCGCCAGGCTCAGCACATTCAGATCATCCTTGATATGAGATGCGATCTTCGCTGTGTTTTTGCTCGTTCCGCCTCCGGCCCCATATGTAACGCTGATAAACGCCGGATTTAGTCCGGCCATAGCGTCTACTGCTGTAATGACCTTGTCATATCCTTCATCCGTCTTGGGCGGAAATACTTCAAGGGAAATGTGTATGCCGTCTTGCTTCAGTCTGTCGATAATCTTCATCTGGCCTAAATTCTCCTGTCTTTTTCTGTTGTATAGTTCCTTTATTCGCCGATGAGTTCTCTATAGAGAGCATCATACTGTGCCGCGGAAGTCTTCCATGAGAAATCCTGGCTCATGGCACGCTCCACGATCTTATTCCAGTCTCTCTTCTTATCATAATAAATTCTCTCGGCATAACGGATGGTATTCAGCATTTCATGCGCATTGTAATTGCAGAAGCTGAAACCTGTTCCGGTCTTTTCATATTCATTGTACGCCTGTACCGTATCTTTAAGTCCCCCGGTCTCGCGCACAATCGGCAGTGTGCCGTATCGCAGGCTCATGAGCTGGCTCAGTCCGCACGGCTCGAAAAGCGACGGCATCAGGAATGCGTCGCATGACGCATAGATCCTGTGTGAAAGCTCATCCGAGTAATAGATGTTCGCCGATACCTTTCCGGAATACTTCCAGGCAAAATGGCGGAACATATTCTCATATTTCACATCTCCTGTCCCGAGTACAACAATCTGTACTGCATCCTGACAGAGCTCATCCATAATATAATCAATCAGGTCGAAACCTTTCTGGTCCGTCAGTCTTGACACCATACCGATCAGCATCACCTTATGGTCTGCTGTAAGCCCAAGTTCTTCCTGAAGCGCTGTCTTGTTAAGCGGTTTATTCTTCCTGAAATTCCCGATCGAAAAGTTCTTTGCGATCCGCCAGTCTGTCTCCGGATTCCAGTCATCATAATCCAGGCCGTTCACGATCCCCCGCAGGTCGTTGGATCTGGCTGACATCAGTCCGTCCAGCCCTTCTCCATAGAACGGCGTCTTGATCTCATCCGCATAGCTATTGCTCACAGTTGTCACTTTATCTGCGTATACGATACCGCCCTTCAGCAGGTTGGCATCCCTGTATGCCTCCATTTTATCCGGAACGAAATAATATTCCGGCAGCCCTGTAATCCCTCTTACAGTCTTTGTATCCCATACGCCCTGGAACTTCAGGTTATGTATAGTCATAATCGTCTTGATCCCGCGGTAATATTCCCCAAGGTATCTGAAATTATCCAGATAAACAGGAATCAGTCCGGTCTGCCAGTCATGGCAGTGGATAAGGTCGGGACGGAACCCGATCACCGGAAGAATGCTTAAGACCGCCTTTGAAAAGAAAGCAAATTTTTCAATATTCCACTTCGGATCGCCGTCATAAGGAGCGAAACCGCTGAAATAATGCTCATTGTCAATAAAGTAGAAAGTAATGCCGTTGAGCTCTGTCCTCAACACTCCGACATACTGGTTGTGTCCGGCAATGTCCATATAGAAATGGGTCACGTACTCCAGCTTCTCCTTCCACTCCTGTTTCATGCATGTGTAGTTCGGAATGACCACGCGCACATCATATCTTTCCCTGTTGAACTCTTTGGGGAGTGAGCCAACGACGTCTGCAAGGCCACCGGTCTTGATAAAAGGCACACATTCTGAAGAAGCAAATAAAATGTTTTTCATAACTTTCGATCCTCCATTTTCTGCATTAATCGCCGAAATACTTTTCATTACTGTATATTATACCTTATTTCCTCTATAATGCAAATGATTTTCTTTTCCCGGCATCCTCAGTTTCCGTGCTTGTATTCGAGCTGGATCGTATCCGCGATCAGGGCGATAAACTCTGAATTTGTCGGTTTTCCTTTGCCTGTACTCACTGTATAGCCAAAGAGCTCATCAAGTGTATCCAGCTTGCCTCTGCTCCATGCAACTTCGATCGCATGACGTATTGCCCTTTCCACACGGCTGGAGGTGGTCTGATACTTCTTTGCCACTGTCGGATACAGGATCTTGGTGATCGCATTCAGGACATCCATATCGTTTACCGCCATGATGATGGCATCCCGGAGATAATGATATCCTTTTATGTGCGCCGGGATCCCGATCTCATGGAGCATGTTGGTCACGCGGTTTTCAAGGCTGCCCGCCTGTGCCTTCTCTCCCGCTCTGCTGTCTTCTTTCTTTTCACTTCCCCGGAACATTTTTCTTACGGATTTTATCCTGTCCAGCAGCATTTCGTTGTTGAACGGCTTCATGACATAGTAATTCGCACCTTTGTTAAAGGCATCTTCTGTGATCCTTTCCTGCCCTACCGCTGTAACTACGATAAAGTAAGGACGTTTGCTGAACGGCTGACTCTGGTTGATCTGTTCCATCACCGTCAGTCCATCCATTTTCGGCATGATCAGATCGAGAAGGACAACATCAGGCTGTCTGTCTTTGATGATCTGACACATCTCCTCACCATTTTTTGCCTTTCCGACCAAATCCAACTCCTTGTCCGTACTGATGATATCACCAAGCATGTCAAGGATTTTCTGGTTATCATCGGCTATGGCAACGCTTAAATGTTCCATCCTCTTCTCTCCTTTAGGTCTGAGAATTGTCCGTGAAACGCCACTCGCTTATTATATCTTGTGTGAGATTGCAGAATCAAGGAGATTTTGTAGTACTAATTCGACACAGTTTTCGACATTTCAGATTATCCGACCTGATTCAGCATATTTTCTATGAATATCCCATATCCCATTGTCGAATCCTGCACAAACACATGTGTTACCGCTCCGATCAGTTTTCCGTTCTGTATGATCGGGCTTCCGCTCATTCCCTGGATGATCCCCCCTGTTTTCTCCAGCAGTTCCGGGTCCGTCACCTGAATGACCAGGCCTTTATTGATCTCTGAGCCGGACATGTCGATATCTGTCACCTGAATTTCATATTCTTTCAGTTCATTGTCGATAAAGCACCGGATCGTTGCGGGACCTGTCTCGATCTCTTCTTTCGAGGCAGTCTCAATAGGGATCTGCTCTTCAAACAGTTCGTCTATCCGGTCGATGGAACCGTATATGCCCGCTTCTGTATTCT
The DNA here is from genome assembly GCA_944383695.1 of uncultured Mediterraneibacter sp. Lineage (GTDB taxonomy): Bacteria > Bacillota > Clostridia > Lachnospirales > Lachnospiraceae > Mediterraneibacter. Next base: position 69,667 of record CALWQP010000007.1, on the reverse strand, counting down.
TATCGATCGTCCCCAGGATATTATAATTATTGTATACGATGATCCCTTCCATGCTTCCCGGTGAGCCGTCAGTCCCGCGGATGATATCCTGTATGCTGGTGCGGTATACCGTTCCGTCAGATATGGTCATGAGCACATTGGTATCTGTATCATGGATACCGTGTCCAAGCGCCCCGAATCGGCTTTTATCAGTCAAAAATGTAACGGTCCCCAATCCCTGTACATTATCCCGCACCCAGATGCCAAGACGGTATTCATTGGGAGCATACTCTACCGGACTGATTTTTACATCCATTGTTTCATCTCCCCGGCGGACAGTAAGCACCACTTTATCCCCGGATATCTCTCCCACAGCTTCCAGCAGATCTTTCTTTCCGGATATCTCCTGGTGATCGACCGCTGTGATATAATCGCCGGAGCGGACCAGATTCGCCGCCGGCTCGTACTCCTCGCCGTCAATGCCCTGTATCTGCTCTGTGTTAAGCACCATCACTCCGTCCGTCTCCATATAGATTCCCACCGGCATGCCGCCAAGAAGCACTGTATTGCCAGATGATGCGGCAGTGCTCGCCTCTGCCTGCTGCGATATCTTTCCTTCCGCCTCTGTCAGTGCATGCCCCCATCCTGCCGCGCCCGCCAGAAGAGCCGACAGCAGGAGGAGGAATAAGAATGTTCTGTATTTCCGGCTTTCCACCATACTTTCACTTCCTTTCTTTTATAAAAGTAAAAAAGAAACGGATACCTGCGCCGTATCCGTTTCTAGTATGTGTGGCTTACCGTCATTTCACACTGGTATTATGTTTCACTCTTTGCCAATTCTTTCATCTCTTTTGCGCTCTCTCTGATATGCTCAGTCATGCTGGCTCCGCCGAGAAGTCTTGCCAGTTCTCCCACAGATTCCTCTTCATCAAGCAGATGGATCCTTGTCTGCACCGAATTTTCGTCTGATTCTTTTTTAATTGCAAAATGCACGTCCGCCGCAGCCGCGATCTGGGGCAGATGGGTAATGCAGATAACCTGCCGGCTCTTTCCGATCAGCCGGAGCTTCTCCGCGACCTTTCCTGCCGTAATGCCGGATATGCCGGCATCAATCTCATCAAAGATAAGCGTCGGTGTATCTTCCTCATCGGCCAGCACGGTCTTTAGAGCAAGCATGATACGTGAAAGTTCTCCACCAGACGCGATATTGCCAAGTGCCTTCATCGGCTCTCCCGGGTTCAGTGCAAGATAAAACTCTGCGTCATCCCTTCCGTTCGCACTGTAATGTCCGCTGTCCGTGATCCGCAGCTCCAGCCTTGTATCCAAGAAATTGAGTTCGGACATCTGCGCGCATATCGCATCTGCGAATGCCGAGGCATATTTCTCACGGATCTGACGAAGCCTGGCTGTCACATCCTGAATCTCTGCAAGAGACCTGCTTTTTTCTTCCAGAAGCTGTTCCCTGAATGAATCATAATCTCTCAGTTCTTCTATTCTTTTCTTTTTCTCCTCACAGTATACAAGGATCTCCCTGACAGAATTACCATATTTTGCTTTTAAATGATTCATGAGATTGAGCCGGTCTTCTGTTTCCCTGTATTCATCTTCGGAAAACTCAAAGCTTTTCGCATATTCTGAGAGTTCCCGGTTAAAATCGTTGAGAAGGCTGTCCGCGTCAAGGAGCTGGCTGTACAGCTGCGCGCCGGTCTCGTCAAATTCGGCAGCATCCTGAAAAGCGCGGATTGCCCTGCTCAGACAGTCGCTGGCATTACCGCCTGTATCCTCGCACGTATAACGGTAGGTCTCCCCAACTGCCTCCGTGATCCTGCGGCTCTCTGTCATCCTCCGGTAGAGTTCTTCCAATTCCTCATCCTCTCCGGGCACAAGTGCTGCCTCGTTGATTTCATTGACCTCGAACTCTGCCAGAGAGAGTTCTTTTCTTCTCCCTTCCTCGTCCAGAGATGAGGCTTCTTCCTGGCGGCATATCTCCTGATATTTTCGATAACTTTCCGCCATCTCCTGTCTGACCGGACGGATCTCACTGTCTGCGTACAGATCCAGCAGGGCAAGATGGTTCTTCCTGTGCAGGAGCGTCTGATTATCATGCTGGCCGTGAATGTCAATGAGCATGCTGGCCACGTCCTTTAAGACCGCCATACTTACTGTCTCGCCGTTGATACGGCTGACGCTCCGCCCTTCCATCAGCCTCCGGCTCAAAGTGACGGTATCTCCCTCCGGAAAAACGTCCATCGCTTCAAGCCTTTTTCTCAGCCTTTCATCTTCCACAGAAAACGTAAGCTCTACAAGACCGCTTCCCGCTCCGTTTCTCAGCATATCAGCACTGTACCTTGCTCCCAGCGCAAGCCCCACTGACCCCAGGAGAATCGATTTTCCTGCGCCGGTCTCCCCGGTAAGGATATTAAGCCCGGGACCGAAATCCACTTCGGTCTCATCGATGAGCGCCAGATTTTTTACATGCAGATTTTGTAACATACCTTTGTTTATTCCCCTTTTGAAACAATCTTACGTATCTTCTCCATCACTGTCACAGTATCTTCCACCGTGCGGACCGCGCACATGATCGTATCGTCCCCGGCAATACAGCCCACAACCTCATTCCACTTCATGGAATCCAGGGCCACAGCGACTGCCATCGCCATGCCGGATACAGTCTTGATGACAAGAATATTCTGCGCCATATCCATTGACACATAGCCATCCCGCAGGACTCGAATATATTTCTCGCTCATGCCTGGTTCTTCCTGCCTGTGTACGACATACTTCTGTCTGCCGCCCTCAGATACTTTTGTGAGCTTAAGATCCCGGATATCTCTGGAAACAGTGGCCTGTGTCACTTTGAATCCGGCGTTGTTCAGGTACTCCGCCAGTTCTTCCTGTGTTTCAATATCATACTGACTGATCAGTTCAATGATTTTTGCATGCCGGCTGACTTTCATCTTCTTAATTTCCTTTCATCTTTTTGCGCATCGTTTTCATGAAACTCTCTCTGCTCAGTTTGATCATCTTCGCAGTCTGGTCTGCACGTCTGATACAGACTCTGTCCCCTGTGACAAGTGTGGTCTGTTCTGCCCCGTCAAAGCAAAGCGATACCTGCTCCTGTCTCCCATAACGCCCTTCACATATCTCCACCTCAATGACATCGTCTGCTGAGAGCACGACACTGCTTGTATTCAGTGCGTGTGAACAGATCGGAGTGATCACGATCATCTGTGCCGTCGGCTCTACGACCGGACCTCCTGCGGAGAGATTATATCCTGTACTGCCTGTCGGAGTCGACAGGATTACTCCGTCAGCCTGATATGTGTTGAGCAGTGTTCCGTTTACATAGACATTAAAGCTGATGATCCGGACTTTTCTTTCCCTTGCCAGAACGATGTCATTCATGGCCAGTTCCTTCCCTGAATCGCCGTATTTCCCTTCCAGCATCATCCGTTCCTCAATATCCGGAACTCCGTCAAAAAGACGGTCCAGCGCTTCCCTGAAATCTTTGACTTCCACATCCGTCAGATATCCCAGCGTTCCCAGATTGATCCCCAGGAGAGGAAGGCTTCTTTCTCTCAGATCCCGGACCGCCCGGATAAAAGTTCCGTCACCGCCGAGAACTAACCCGCACTGCGCTTCTTCCGGCACTGTCCCCGGTATAATATGACCTTCCCCATCCTTCTCAGAAAGGAAACAGGTTTTCCCATGCTCCTCAATATATTTTCGGATCTCATTCGTAATCTTATAATCTTTGTCTTTTAGTTTGTTCGTAATGATATAAAAGCAATCCATGTCAAACTCACACCTCTCGAGCCCTACTTTGCCAGTTCCGCAAACGCCTGCTCCACCACCACGTCCGGATCGATCCCCTCATTCATTCCTTCCGTTCCGCTGCATTTCTTCAGATGGATCAGGTATTCGATATTCCCCTCCGGACCTTTGATGGGCGAATGATCAAGAGCGCACAGATCAAAACCGATGCTTTGCGCATAGTCCATGATTTTTCTGATCACTTCCCTGTGTGTGCTCTTCTCCCTGACTACGCCCTTTTTTCCGACCTTTTCTCTTCCAGCCTCAAACTGAGGCTTGATAAGAGCCACGATCTGTCCGTCGTCCTTCAGGTAAGCCCGGATGGGGCCCAGGACTTTTGTAAGCGAGATAAAAGACACGTCGATGGATGAAAAGTCCACCGGCTCCCCGATATCCTCCGGAGTCACATAGCGGATGTTCGTTTTTTCCATGCAGACGACCCTGGGATCGTTCCGCAGTTTCCAGTCAAGCTGCCCCCTCCCCACATCGATCGCATACACCTTTCTCGCGCCATTCTGGAGCATGCAGTCCGTAAATCCGCCTGTGGAAGACCCTACATCAGTACATACACAGTCTTTTACATCCACATCGAAACAGGCCAGCGCCTTCTCCAGCTTCAGTCCGCCCCTGCTCACATAAGGGAGGGCGTGTCCTCTGACCTCAATACTGACTTCCGGCGGGAAAGTGCTCCCCGCCTTATCTTCTCTCTGACCGTCCACAAATACGTTTCCGGACATGATGACAGCCTTTGCCTTTTCCCTCGATTCAGCCAGATTTCTTTTCACGAGCATTATATCCAAACGTTCTTTCATGTTACTTTTCCTTCTTAATATTTTCCGTTATCCGCAAATAGTCGGAGAGTGTCTGCTTCACGATCATATCACTTTCCAGGCCAACCTCTTTTCTTAAAACTTCAACATTTCCGTGCTCCACGTACTCGTCTGATATACCTATATTGCGGACATGTACGTCAAGAGCCGAGCTGGAGACATACTCCATAACCTGTTCCCCGAAACCGCCTGTGATCACATTTTCCTCAATAGTCACAAGAAGACAGTGGTCTTTCGCCAGTTCTTCAAGAAGCTCTGTATCAAGAGGCTTGACAAACCGCGCATTGACAAGGCTGCAGTTATACCCAGCTGCTTTCAGGCTGCGGCGGACGCTGTCCGCCAGTTCTGCCATATGTCCCACAAAAATGATGGCGATATCTTCTTCCTCGTAGATTACTTCGCTCTTGCCATATACAACAGGAGCCCGGAACTGCCGCATTCCCTCATATGCCGCTCCTCTCGGGTAACGGATCGCGACAGGATGGCGGAAATCAACCGCAAACCGGAGCATATCCGCCATTTCCCATCTGTTTTTCGGCGAAATGACTGTCATATTCGGTATGGTCGTCAGGTAAGAAAGATCAAATACACCCTGATGAGTCTCGCCGTCGCTCCCTACAAGTCCGGCTCGGTCTACCGCGATCACTACAGGAAGATTCTGAAGGCAGACGTCATGGAGCGTCTGGTCATACGCCCGCTGAAGGAAAGACGAATATACCGCAAACACCGGCTTCATCCCCCCTGCGGCAAGCCCTGCGGCAAAAGTCATCCCATGTTCTTCCGCGATACCCACATCAAAAAATCTCTGAGGGAAACGCCTTGCAAAAGATGCTAGCCCTGTGCCGTCTGCCATTGCCGCTGTGATCGCCACCACTTTATCGTCCCTTTTTGCTATGTCAGTCAGGACCTTGGAAAACACCTTGGTATAACTGTCCGGCCCGTCTGTCTCTCTTGGTTCGCCTGTCTCTATGTCAAAGGGGCCTAACCCATGGAATTTCGCCGGATTTTCTTCCGCCGGGGCATACCCTTTTCCCTTTTTCGTGATCACATGGACAAGGACAGCATGGTCTACCCGCTTCGCCTCTTGGAATATCTTCACCAGCTTCCGGATATCGTGTCCGTCCACAGGTCCGAGATAGGTAATGTCCATATCTTCAAAAAACATCCCCGGCACAAGGAGCTGCTTGATCCCGCTCTTTGTCTTTCGGATCTGGTTTACGATCCGCTCTCCTTTTACCGGAATTCGCCTCAGCGTGTCCTCTACCCCTTTTTTCAGATCTGCATATGCCTGTGCCGTCCGCAGTCCGCTTAAATATTTCGACATCCCGCCTACGTTCTCAGATATGGACATGTTGTTGTCGTTGAGAACGATAATAAAATTGCTTTTCAGCCGGGACGCATTGTTGAGAGCCTCGTATGCCATGCCTCCTGTGAGCGAGCCGTCGCCGATCACGGACACCACACTGTGGTCCTCCCCAAGAAGTTCTCTTGCCGCCACATATCCCAGGCCGGCAGAAATCGAAGTAGAACTGTGCCCTGTATCAAAAGCGTCACAGGGGCTTTCCTTCCGCTTCGGAAATCCGCTCATCCCTCCATATTTGCGCAGCTCGTCAAACCCATCCTTTCTCCCGGTAAGCAGCTTGTGCGTATAAGACTGGTGTCCCACATCCCATATCAGCTTGTCCTGCGGGAAATCCAGAGTGAGATGGAGCGCCATGGTCAGCTCCACTACTCCGAGATTTGAGGCAAGATGCCCGCCTGTCCTGCTGATCTTTTCGATCAGGAACTGCCGGATCTCATCAGCAAGTTCTTTTATCTGGCTTTCATCCAGCTTCTTTATATCATTTTCCTTCCGGATTTTCTCTAGTGCCATAATGGTCCCCCTTATTTTTCTCTGTACACGAGACTTTTCAGGAGTTCTTCAAGGAAGCCGCCGTCTTCACGGATCACACGCAGCTCACGGACCGCCTCGTCAGTCATGCGCGCGACTTCTTCTTTTGATGCATCCAGACCTTTCCATGTGACATAAGTGGTCTTCTCGTTCTTCTCATCACTGTGTACCGGCTTTCCAAGTACTTCTGTCGTGCTCGTAACATCGAGGATATCATCCTGGATCTGGAATGCCAGCCCGATCCTGCGGGCAATCGTCTCCATTGTGCTGATTTCTTCAGCCCCGGCCCCGGCGAGCACTGCTCCTGTCATCATGGATGACTCGATCAGTGCGCTTGTCTTCAGCCGGTAGATAAAATCCAGCATATCTCCTGTCAGTCTGTGGCCGGATTCTTTTACATCTACCACCTGCCCGCCGATCATGCCGTAAATCCCTGCCTTTCCCGACAGGATTTTAAGCGCTTCTCCGATGCGTCTGCTGTTCTCAGGGGCAATATCAAAAGCCCGGCATGCTGTTTCAAATGCATAGTTCAAAAGCGCGTCTCCGGCAAGGATGCCCATATCCTCTCCATATACCACATGCGTCGTCTTTCTTCCGCGACGGTACTCGTCATTATCCATTGCCGGCAGATCGTCATGGACCAGGGAGTAAGTGTGGATCATTTCAATCGCCGCCATGAACGGCTCTATGATTTCTCCCTCTCCGTTGAACAGGCAGAAAGATTCCCACATCAGCATGGGACGGAGACGCTTCCCGCCCGCCATAAGGCTGTATTCCATTGCCTCCATGATGATCTTCTGATATCCCTCCTGCTTCGGAAGATATTTTCTCAATATGCTTTCGATATATTCGACTCGTTTCTGATATTCGTCTTTAAAATTCATGTGTCTCTCCATCTTCATCCAGAATGAGCACTTTCTTTTCCACTTCATCGATCGATCTGCTGCATTCCTTTAAAAGTCCCATGCCCTTATTATAAAGCTCAAAAGAATGTTCCAGTGATACTCCATCTTTCTCCATCTCCGTGATCACTCCCTCAAGCTGTACAAACATCTCTTCAAGGCTCTGTTTCTTTTCATTTTCTGTTGTTCCCATATTCTCAGTATTATCTGCCATTTTTGTCATATTCCTCCTTGCCGTGTCTGACTGCCATATGGTCATCCCTGCTTTTCCGGGTAGGAAACCGGTTCAGACGATATCACCTGTGTCTTCACCCTGCCATCGCACACATAGATATCAAGACAGGCGCCTTCTTCTGCCTGAGCAATGCTCTTTACATTTTCTCCCTCTGCCGTCTGTACATAAGAATATCCCTGGCTCAGTTTCAGCAGTGGAGACAATCCTTTCATCTTCTCGATGCACAACGCCAGCCGGTGCTTTTCCTCTGTCATTCGCTCTTCCATCCGGGTACGCATCCTGGTCTCCAGATCTGCCGCGTACTGGCGGCTCTCATTCAGCCGCTGACGAGGGTGGGCCAGCTTCAGCCGCAGCGCCGCATGCTCCAGCAGCTTCCGTCTCCTCTCTGTCTCAAGACGGATCATTCGTTGAAAAGCCTCCTTGTAAGCCAGCAGGCGTTCCCTCATTTCACGGACATCATATACAGCCAGCTCCGCCGCCGCCGAAGGCGTAGGCGCTCTCAGATCAGCCACGTAATCAGCAATCGTTGTATCGGTTTCATGCCCCACCGCTGAGATAATCGGAACCGCGCATTCAAAAATAGCGCGCGCTACGGTCTCCTCATTAAATGCCCACAGGTCCTCCATGCTTCCTCCGCCGCGCCCGACGATAATGACATCCACCTGCTTTTTCTCCAGCGCGCGGATCCCTTCCGCCACGCTCTGCGCCGCGCCCTCGCCCTGAACCTGAGCCGGGTACAGGATAAGCTGGACGTAAGGATTGCGCCGCCCCGCAATATTGATGATATCCCTGACTGCCGCGCCTGTGGGCGCTGTAACAATTCCCACGGTATGCACATATCTGGGGATTGGCCTCTTATACTCCGGAGCAAACATTCCCATCTCGGACAGCTCCTGTTTCAGCGCCTCAAAGCGTTCATAGAGCGCTCCCACGCCATCCCTCACGATCTCCCTTGCATAGAGCTGGTATTTCCCATCCCGCTCATACACGCTCACCGAGCCGAGCACGATCACCTGCTGACCTTCCTGCATCTTAAAGGAGAGTCCGGCCCGGGAACCCGCGAACATGACACAGGCAATAGTTCCAGACTCATCTTTCAGAGAAAAATAAATGTGCCCGGACGTATGGTATTTGCAGTTGGAGACTTCACCCTTTACGTAGATCCGGCTCAGCATAAAATCCTGTGTGAACATATTTTTGATATAGGAATTGACCTGCTTCACCGTATAAACATTTTTCATTCTCAGGACTCCTGTTTTGAAAGCTTTCCGAGAATCCCATTTACAAACGATGAACTGCTCTCACCGCCAAAGCGCTTCGCCAGCTCCACCGCTTCATTGATAGCAACGCCATTCGGGATATCCTCGTCCCATTTCATTTCGTAAACTGCCAGCCTTAAAATCGTCAGGTCGACCTTGTTCATCCGGGCAGTCTTCCATCCCTTTGCATTTTCATTCAGGAGCTCATCGATTTCCGGCACATGCCTGAAGACAGCCTCATATTTTTCCCGGATATATTTTTTATCCCTGTCTGCCGCATCGTCCAGCGTTTCAAAATAATATTTCAGATGGTCCGGCATGTCCGCCGGATCGTTAAACTCAATCTGGAACAGCATTTTGAAAATGTGCTCCCTCAGTTCTGTCCTTATCATATAGATTCCTTTCTTTATATCACGATATCGCGGAAATAATATCTGATGCTTATAGAAAAAGGATGTCTTACGACATCCCTTATGGTGCAAAGGCAGTCTGGCATACAGGATCTCTCAGTCCTGGTTCTCCATCTCAACGCCTGCCACCTTGATATTGACGTCAGCCACCTCAAGCCCAGTCATGTTCTCCACAGCATTTTTCACCTTTTCCTGTACCTTGCCGGTAACATCCATGATATTATAGTTATATTTCAGGTTCAGTGCAAGAGATACGGTGACAACGCCCTCAAGGACGTCCACTTTCACACCTTTGGACAGGTTCTTTATGCCCAGCCGTCCGATCACTTCGTTTGTGATATTTCCAGACATGGAAGCAACGCCTTCGACTTCCGTCGCTGCCAGCGCCGCAATGATCGCTACGACTTCATCTGCGATCTTCACTTCACCAAGACTGGCGTCGTTCTGTATCGTATATGTGTGTCTTTCGTCCTTTGCCATATTCAAAACCTCCCATTTTGTCTAATCTCTTTCCCTATTATAACAAATATCCCTCTGTTTGCAAAGGAAAAAGTTCAGACATAAAGGCCCGCCATGCCCACCCATGATCCGGTCGGCTTTTAGCGTCCAAACTCTGAAAGCTTCAGTCCTTCGTTGCGTTCCATTGTCATACGGATACTCCACTCGTGGATAAACAGGAGCAGCGGACGGTCTTTTAAATCCTTGATCTTCTTCATGTCCGAAGTTCCGCTGATACGATCCAGGTCAATTTCCTCGTTCTCGATCCAGCGGATATGCTCATACGGCAGATTTTCAAGAATAATCTCTACATTGTACTCGTTTTTCAGGCGGTATTTCAGCACGTCGAACTGGAGTACGCCGACCACGCCCACAATAATCTCTTCCATCCCGGTATTGTATTCCTGGAAGATCTGGATCGCGCCCTCCTGTGCGATCTGATTGATGCCCTTGACGAACTGTTTTCTCTTCATCGTATCTACCTGACGCACTCTCGCAAAATGCTCCGGCGCGAATGTCGGGATTCCTTCATATGCGAACTTCTCTTTTGATGTGGTCAGGGTATCGCCAATGGAAAAGATGCCCGGATCAAACACGCCGATGATATCTCCGCCATAAGCTTTGTCAATGATCTTTCTCTCACTCGCCATCATCTGCTGGGGCTGTGAGAGACGCACATCCTTCCCTCCCTGGACATGATACACGGTCATTCCTGCGTCAAACTCTCCGGAACAGATACGCATAAACGCGATCCTGTCCCTGTGCGCCTTGTTCATGTTCGCCTGGATCTTAAATACAAAGGCAGAGAAATCCGGTTCTGTCATCGGATCGACCGCACCGTGGTCAGACATCCTGGGCAGCGGCGATGTGGTCATCGCCAGGAAATGCTGAAGAAAGGTCTCCACACCGAAATTCGTCAGCGCCGAGCCGAAAAATACCGGTGAGAGCTCCCCTTTATCGACAAGCTCCTGGTCAAACTCAGCGGACGCTCCGTCCAGCAGCTCGATCTCTTCATTCAACGTCACCTTTGCCTCGTCGCCGATGAGCCAGTCCACCTCAGGATTATTGATATCTACTTTTTTCACTTCACCGACGGAAGTTCCTTTTCTCGTGTCAGAGAACAGCTCCACTTCTTTTTTCCGGCGGTCATAGACGCCCTTGAACGCCTTTCCCGATCCAATAGGCCAGTTCACCGGGCAGGTCGGGATCCCAAGCTCCTTTTCAATATCATCCAAAAGATCAAAGGTGTCTTTTGCATCCCGGTCCATCTTATTGATAAAAGTAAAGATCGGGATATGCCGCATAGCGCAGACCTTGAACAGCTTCCTTGTCTGAGCCTCCACACCCTTGGAAGCATCAATGACCATGACCGCGGAATCCGCCGCCATCAGCGTACGGTAAGTATCTTCCGAGAAATCCTGATGTCCGGGCGTATCCAGGATGTTGATACAATAGCCGCCGTAATTAAATTGGAGTACAGAGGAAGTTACTGAGATTCCCCTCTCCTTCTCGATCTCCATCCAATCCGAGACGGCGTGCTTTGCCGTTGCCTTTCCTTTTACGGACCCCGCCGTGTTGATGACCCCGCCATAGAGAAGGAACTTCTCCGTCAAAGTCGTCTTTCCGGCATCAGGATGGGAAATGATGGCAAATGTTCTTCTTTTTTTTATTTCACTTCTGATATCTGACATGATCTATCTCAACCTTTTCCTTTCTTATGCCGCTTCATTCTCTGACCGATATTCTATCCTGATCATAAACAGTGATAGCGCCGGTGTATACCGACGCTATTATAACTGCTTTTTATACTGTATGCAATATAAAATTCCCTGCCGTTTCTTACTCATGGATCGGAGTGATCACGATATTTTCCGGCGCGATCTCTGTTTTCCTCGTCACGATATCCTCAATCTGCGCCCGGTTCGCATCTGTCAGCTCATCTGCTTTAACGACCACGTCCGCAGAGTCTGCGTCAAGGCTCACGACTGCCTCGGAGAATCCTTTTGACGCCATGAGGGTCTCAATCGCCGCCTCCTGCTCCGCGATCTGTGTCATCTGTACCATCTGATCCACAGCAGACTGCTTTTCCGCATCGCTCAAATTCGTATTGTCGATGATGCCCTGCAGGGTTTCCTTGTTCTGGGCGCGGACCTGCTCTCTTGTGACTTTTGCCTGAGCCACCGTCGTTTCAGCGCTCCCGCTCGTGAGCACCGCTTCTCCGGGTGTTCCCTCCACCTCAGAGTCATTGCTCTCAATGTCCTCTGTCCCTGTCTCGATGTCCTCCTGAGAAATGTCCAGAAGCTCCTGATTCGCCAGATCCGCATTCGCCTCCGCCGTGCCGTCCGCCGACTCTCCGAACAGTCTGCCGGAATAGTTTAGATATCCGGCGACCGCGATCATGACCGCAAGTGTGGCAATGATGATCTGGTTTTTCTTAAACAATCGTTTCACTCTTATGATCCTCCTTCTATGTATTAAGCCCGTTTCATTATTTTAATCTTATGCGCCTCCACGCCGAATAATGCCTGAACCGCCTCTGTAATGTTCTGAGCCACGACCGCATTGTCCCCACCGTCCGCAATCACCACCACGCCCTCCACTTCCGGGGCAAGCTCCTTGCTTACATAGGGAACGGACGAGCCGTCCGCAGCCTGCTCATAAATGCTCGTCTTGTCCGAGGACTGATCTTCCACGCTTCTTGTACCTCCGCTGCTGTCCTCTTCCTCGGTAGCCTGGCTGGAACTGGACTGGTCTTTTTCAATGATTTTCTGACCGTCTGACTTTAAAGTGATCATCACAGTGACCTCACCCACTCCCTCTACATCCTCCAGTACACGTGCAGTCTTCTCTTCCAGATACTTCTCATAATCCCCATTATCCCGGCTGCCGGCTGTCGTTGTTTCCTGGATATCCTCTGACTGCCGGTCTGCACTTCCGGATGGGTCCGAAACAGGGAAGACGATAACAATAAGGAGGATGCCCGCCAGCAGAACGAGCAGAAGCTGGTTCTTTTTCGGCAGCTTCTCGCCGGTGCGCAAGCCCGCGATCCAATTTTTCCATTTCTCATTCCCCAATTTCTATATCCTCCACTCTGATCATTCCTTCTTCCTGCACCCCATCTTCTCTCGGCGCTTCACTTCCTCCCGAGCCCGATGTCCCCTGCTCCGCCGTATCCTCACTGACAAATCCGAAAACATCTGCCTGTTCATAAATTTCTTCTGCCCGCTCGATCTCCTGCCGCTCCATCTCATACTCCCTGTCTCTGTAAATCGTACGGAACGTATCTTCCATCCCCGCCAGCTTCAGAAGAGGGGTCGAGAGAAGCAGTATGAGCACCAGTCCTGAAAAAAACCGGATATATTTTCCATAATCTTTTCCCGGTATAGCGTGCATTACCGCCGCCATAACGATCAGGTAAACAGAGATATCCTGTATCCAGCCATAAATTCCTTCCAGCATGTCTTCCCTCCTCATAAATCAGACACCCGGAATCCCCTTGGATGTCCTGTGTTCAGGATGTAGACGCGGCAACGACCCCGATCGTAAGCAAAAATAAAAGTCCCACAGTGAAAATGACCCTGACCATAAGCTCGTACCCTTCACTGACGCCGCTGATGCATGCTGTGATCCGTTTATCAGACACCGGCTGTACAAGAGCCGCCGCCAGCTTATACATCAGCGCCATCAACGCCATCTGGATGACCGGGCCGAGACAGATCAGTACCGCGATAACTGCGCCTGCCATTCCGATACCGTTTTTTATCAGCACTGCCGTTCCGAAAAATATCTCCGCTGCGCCTCCTATCGCATTTCCTACCCAGGGCAGTGCTTCTGCCGTCCTGGTCAGGGCGCTGCGTTTCAGCGTATCTATTGCAGGGCCAAGGAGTCCCTGGACGACATTCACGCCAACGACACAGGCAAGCAACGTCCTCAGTACCCAGGTCACCACTTTGTGGATCAGTCCTGCAAATTCAGACAGGAAATCCTCGTCCGTCAGATTGCCCAGCACCCGGACCATAATGTAAATGTGAATGACCGGGAGCAGAAACCGGATGATCACCAGCTCTACCACATAGATCAAAAAAAGGATTACATTATAAAAAAACATGGATGTCACGCTGCCGGATGCAAAGGCCACTGCAAGAAAATAGGCAGGGCACAGCACCCTCATAAACTCAACCACAGAATCAAGTCTTCCTTCTAAGCCCTGCGCGGCAGTCTGGAAGGAAGTCAGGCACAGAGTGATCAATAGCATATACAGTACATAAAAACTGATATCTGATATCTGCCTGTTCCGAAACGCCCCCGAAAAATTACTGAACACCGCCGCCGCAAGTGAGATGAGCAGGATGTAAACTAAATTATGCCAGTTATATCTGAACTCATAGGAGATCATATCCGAAAGAAAGTCAATGAAAACCCTCCCTGTTTCCTGAGGATCTCCCGACATAAGCGAGGATACGACATCCCCGAATTCAATTTTTTCTTCCGGAAACATCTCTTTAAGGCTTTTTTCAATCTCATCAAAGTCGAACTCGGACAGGATCGCCTCCTCGATCTTTTCCTGAACCTGATCCCTTTCTTCTCCTTCTTGTTCCTCTGCGCTCACGATCTTCGTCCCTATCCCGAAAATAAGGAGAACGAGAAAAATCGTAAACAGGAACTGTCTCTTTCTGCCGCTCATGACAGGAACTCCCTGATCGTCTCCAGAAGAGCCAGCAGCACCGGCATTCCAAGTGCCAGTATGGTCAGCTTGGCAAATATCTCGATCTGCCCTGCTATAGTCTGATACCCTGCATCCTTACAGATGCCGGACGAAAATTCTGCGATATAAGTAATCCCGATCATCTTCATCATGGTGGCCAGATACCCTGCATCCATATCAATATAAGAAGCAATCTGCCCCACTGTACTGATAAAAATTCCCAGCCTGTCCACGATAAAGGAAAACAGGATAATGCTCACTGCCACGCTTACATAGATTCCATATTCTGCTTTTCCGCCTTTTAGCTGGATCGCGAGGACCGCTCCGATCACGCCGATGATGCCGATCTGCACCATGCTCATACTGCCACCTCCTCACAGTGCAAAGAGCTGCCGGATGGACAGGAAGAGATCGTAAATATAAGGCAGTATCCATGACAGTACCAGGATCAATCCTGCAAGGCTTGCCAGAAATGCCTGTTCTTCCCTGCCGCTGTGTTTCAGCACCTGACTTAATATGGATACAAGTATCCCAACCGCCGCGATCTTAAAAATAAGACTTATATTCATGCTTCCTCCATGTTCAAAGCAGGATCACAATGAGAAAAATACCGCTCATCACACCCAGACATCCGCTGATCCTCGTCTTTGCGGAAAGCCCTTCCCGCAGTTTCTCGATTTCAAGATCCAACCGGTTTAAATACATCTGCATGGCATGATCCAGCGTGTCCTTCTCCAAACTCCCAAGAAATGTCCCCGGCTCTTTTACCAGAATAGAATGTTCATATTTCAAATTCAGTTCCCCTAGATATTTATCCACACAACGGTTCCACATCCGGGCAAAACCATATTCCTCCCGTTTTTCCATCTCCGCCGCCGTTTTTATAAGCCATCGGTCATATGGGGCTTTCACCCTCCTCGCTACTTCCGAAAAAATTTCCGGAAGCGGCGCATGTGTATATGCGATCTCGCCTTTGATCAGACTCATCACATACCGGAAATACAACATTCTTCCCAAATATCGTTTCAATTCTTTCCCATACACATATCCTGCTCCGCCTGTCGCTATCAGGATCAGTATCCCTCCTATCACTCTCTGCACAATACACTCCCCCGCTCGTCATAGACTCCCCTGATCTCTCCCGGCTGTTGCCCATTTCCAAGGACTACATACCGTTCGAACATCCTTCTTCTTATCAGCTCTCCGAGCACTGGTTTCTTCGTTGCCTCATCCATATCCAGCCCATGCACACTGGCGATCAGTTTGCATCCGCACTGCATGGCATACTCGATCGCATGGATATCCTCACTCGTGCCGATCTCATCCACTGCGATCACCTGGGGTGACATGGACCGGATCAACATGATCATCCCTTCCGCTTTGGGACAGCAGTCGAGGATGTCCGTCCTCGTACCCATATGGTTCTGCGCAATACCGAGATAACATCCTCCAAGCTCGGAGCGTTCATCCACCACTCCGACAGAACACCCCTTCACATACTGGTTGCCGTCTGATATCTGCCTGATCAGATCCCGGATAAGCGTTGTTTTCCCGCAGCACGGCGGTGAAATGATCAGTGTATGGCACACCTGCATGTTCTTTGTGATATAAGGAAGGAGCCTGTCGGCGCACCCCAGCACCTCATGAGATACCCGGATATTGACGGATGATATGTACTGGATATTTTTCACCTTTTCTTTTTCCATGATCACTTTCCCTGCCACTCCCACTCTGTGCCCTCCTTCTACGGTCAGGAATCCCTGCCTCAATTCATTTTCATATGCATAGAGGGAGTAATGGCTGATATACTCCATTGTCTCCCTCAACTCTTCCTTCGTAACGATATGCGGCTGTCCTCCTGAAGGCAGGACAGCTTCCCTGTTTCCGCGCAGGACCCGCAGAGGCTGCCCGGTGCGGAGCCGGATTTCCTGAAGCCCGGAAATATCCGGGATATCCTCCTCAATGATCCTGCGCACATTTTTCGCCAGAATATTCAATATCTGTGCTTTTCTATCCCTTCTTTCCATCTTGTCCACCTCTTTACACAATATATGTGCAGGGTGGTAAAATATTCCTGAAAAAGTTTACAGAGAGGGCCGCGTCCTCTGGGAAATGATTTATGCAAAAGGCGGATTTGGATTATAAGCAGTGGAAGTATTTATAATGATATGATAAACTAAATAAAAATATGGTTTGGATATTTTACAGTGGCAATTGTTTTTTTTAACAGGAAAGTGAGAATCTTTATGAAGGGTATTATGACGACTCTGCTCAAAGAACAGTTTAAGATCAACACATTTTCCGTAGAAGACTATTGCAAAAGAGTGGACGCAGGTAAACTTCCGATTTCTTTGACTATTCGCTTTTCTCTCCGGCAGCGCATGGTTTATTATTTGTTCTGGACTGCGTACAGCACCAAAATAAACGCTGTGGATTTTGAAAATTTTTTGGCGTTCCTTTGAAAAAAATGTATGGGACAGAGCTAAAAATAGCAAAACTGCTTGGATTTATTACGACTGATTTTAAAAAGGTCATTACTCCATAGAAAACTAATTTCCTATAGAGTAATGACCTTTTTATCCTAGTAATAAAAAACGAATTCAAAAGCAACCACACTCTACGATTCGTTTAGGCAACAAGCATTTTGTCTAAATCTGTCTCCCGATGTAATAGAATCCCCTGCACTCATCCAGACTGACATCCACCAGTTTTCCAATTAGAGACTCATCTCCCGGGAAATGTACAAGAAGATTGTTGCTCAGTCGTCCGGTCATCAATTCCGGATCGTGCTCATTTACGGATTCCACCAGCACTGTCTGCACAGCGCCCTGATGGACAGAGCACATTTCTCCGGCAATTTTCTGCACTTCCGTGAGCAGCCGGTCAAACCGGTCCTTCACCACGTCCTCCGACACCTGTTCCTCCATCGCCGCCGCAGGCGTTCCGGTGCGTTTGGAATAAATAAAAGTAAAGGCGCTATCATACCGCACTTGCCGCACCACATCCAGCGTCTCCTGGAAATCTTCCTCCATTTCTCCCGGAAAACCGACGATGATATCTGTGGTCAGGGAAATATCCGGCACTGCTGCCCTGATCTTCTTTACCAGTTCCAGATAATGTTCTTTCGTATATCTGCGGTTCATCTTCTCAAGGATGCGGCTGCTCCCTGACTGGACCGGCAGATGGAGATGTCTGCAGATTTTTCTGGACTGCCCCATCACTTCGATCAATTCATCCGACAGATCTTTGGGATGAGACGTCATAAAGCGTATCCTCTCAAGTCCATCTATTTTCTCGATTTCTTTTAAAAGCTGCGCGAATGTCATAGGTTCTTCCAGCGTCTTTCCATAAGAATTGACATTCTGTCCCAGAAGCATGACTTCCACCACGCCGTCAGCGACAAGGCGCTCGATCTCACGGATGATCGCCCGCGGGTCACGGCTCCTCTCGCGTCCCCTCACATAAGGCACGATGCAATAGCTGCAGAAATTATTGCAGCCAAACATAATATTGACCCCGGACTTGAAAGGATATTTTCTTTCACTGGGCAGATCTTCCACGATCTTGTCCGTATCCTTCCAGATGTCGATGACCATGCGCCCGGATTCCATGCGGGTCGCCAGCAGCTCTGCAAACTTGTAGATATTATGAGTACCAAAGATCAGGTCAATAAACCGGTAGCTTTTCTTCAGCTTCTCAACGACCTCCGGCTTCTGCATCATACATCCGCAGAGCGCGATCATCATGTGGGGGTTTTTCTTCTTGATATGTCCAAGCTGTCCCAGCCTTCCATACACACGCTGATTGGCGTTCTCGCGTACAGTACATGTATTGTAGATAACGAAATCTGCTTTCTCTTCGTCTGGTTCTTCTATGTATCCTACCTGTTCCAGTATTCCTACGAGTTTTTCCGAATCTCTCGCATTCATCTGGCATCCGAAAGTCGTGACGCAGAACGTAAGCTGCCGCCCTGCGGCTTCTTTCATCTTCTCCAGATCCTGCCTTGCCCGCTCAATAAAATAATATTGTCTTTCCGGCTCAGATGCAGGGATTTCCATCTCCCGCTCAGCCAGATTCATTTTCTTATTCTCCATACTTTTCTTTCCCTGCTTTTCTTACATTTACCTGTTAAACAAACTGGTTTCTCTTTGTATCATATGTATAATCAATGGCAGCAAGCTTCTCCGTCAGCTCATCTTCATCGATCTGCATGTCATCACAGAGCGCCTCCAGCGACGGATAAAAATCTCTCAGCTTTGTATTGATCACGCCTAAAAGCATCACCGGGTCTCCGGGTAATCCTGAGAACATGTGATCAGCTCCTTTTCCGTAATAATAATTTCAGCCCGGATGTCATGGTCATCCACAGGAATCTTGTCCATACACTGTACATCAAACGCAAGCGCCGCCTTCCTGCATTTATCGTTTCTCTCAAGGTAGGCGTCATAAAACCCGCCGCCGTATCCGATCCGTGCGCCTGAGCAGTCAAAAGCAGCCCCTGGCAGGATAATCAGCGTCTCTTCATCCGGCTGAGGAGCTTTTTCACACCATGGTCCGGGCTCTGGTATATTCCAGGTCCCCGGTCTTAAGTCAGCCATACTTTTTATAAAGTAAAACTCCATTTTTCTCCTGCCGGTGACTCTGGGAACCGCTACTTTCTTTTCCCGGATCAGAGATTCCCTGATAATACCGGAGGTATCCACTTCATCGCGAAAAGATGCGTAACAGTATATACAGCGGGCGTTCTCATAGAGAGGTTCTTCCACAAGGCGTTCTGTGATCGACCTCTCCGCCGCGCGGCGCTGCGGCATTTGAAGCCCCGCCCTGAGCTCAAGGGCATATTTTCTAATTTCCTCTTTTGTTTCCATATTTTTCGCCGAGATTTATGACTGTCCCGTCTTTCTCTTCAATATCGATATTATTGAGCTGTCCTCTGAGATTGCGCTTCACAGCCTCGAGATACTCTGCGCGCAGCACCTTCTGTTCCTGACGTTCTGCCTCTGTGAGTCCTTCCGCCTTTGATTTTCTGTACAGCTCATTAATCCTTTTTATCTTCTGTTCGTCCATACTTTTCCTCTCCGCTCTTTTCCCTGGTCTGACGCGCTGTTTTCCGGGCGCTTCTTTTTCACCGGACTGTATTATACACTATTTATTCTCCTTCGTCCAGACAGACATCCGCCATGTCCATGTTCCGCAGGCTTGCATCAACTGGAATAGTTTTCGAGAAATGCATACAGTTCCTTTACCGTTGCAACGTATTTCCCTTCTGCAACCTCCTGCTGTACCTCCGCAGGCAGATCTGTCACAGGAATCTCCGTAAATTCATAGATAGTCTTCCGGTCGCTCAGATACACGGCCACAAATCCTTGAAGTTCGCACAGGTAGAATCCCTCTTCTCCATCCTCAGGGTTTGTTACTTTTTCTCCTTCAGCCGCAATACTTTCAGTCCCGGACACTTCATCCCTTGCCTGCGCCTCCTGCCTGTCCATCACATGATCATAAGTGAGCCGGTATCCTGCTGTAAGCAGCATTCCCAATACCAAAAATGCCGCAAAAAAGCCGATAATGTATCTGGATTTCATAATTTCCACTCCTTTTTTATACATTATTGGCTTTTTGACTTATTTTATACAATTTTGAACTTCTTTGAGAACTTGGTTTAACTGTGCAGCTCTGCTTTTTCTGCTCTTATCCTGCAGGCATCAGATGCAGCTTTCTGCACAGCCGGAGCAGCCTCGCACCCATGGGGAGCGCCTCGATATCCTCATCTGACAGCGTCCCGATCTTGAGAACGACGACTACGTAGACAATGATCGCTGTAAGAATCGCAATAATCGTCGGAATCCAGCGCCCGCCCACTAAAAGGTCCATCGCCAGATGCACTGCGTAAGTTACGATTCCCATAACAGCAGATGCAATGAGCGGTTTTACAAATGTATCCATAACATTCATCCTGAACCCGCACACCTTATGTACTTTTCTCTGGTTGAGATAACACATGCATGCGGCAAAAACAATGTTTCCCGCTGCCAGCGCATAGACGTTCATTTTAAATGCCACCATCATGGCTACAAACGCGGCAAGATGGATCACCAGCGCGGCACATGCGTTCTTCGCCGGGCTGGATATATGGTTCAGCCCATGCAGGATAGAATTCGATATAGACGACCACCCATACAGCACCACAACGACTGATCCCATCATGAGCAGATAAGCGGGCGTTTTGCTGGCGTCATTATAAAGCAGCACCATAAGCGGCGATGCCAGCACGAGAAAGCCCATACCGCATGGGATCGTAATGACCATCGTCAGCCGCAGTGTCTGATCGATCTTCTCATGCACCAGCCGTCTTGACCTGGTGGCAACTGCCGCTGTCAGACTGGGCACTACAGACGAGCACAGCGCCCATGGGATGGAAAGAGGCACATTGACCAGCGTGTCATACTTGCCTGAATAAATCCCCTGGAGCGCCATATATTCCTCCTCCACATATCCCTGCGCCTCCATGATATGATTAAAAATAGTAAGGTCAAGTAGCTGATTGATATTATAAATTGCTGTACTGAACAGGATCGGGACGGCTGTAAGAACAAGCACCTTCAGGATATTGCGGTAGCTGTCTTCTTTCCCGGAACGGTCTGTCTGGTACTGCCTGTTCATCTGTCCCCGATAAGCCCATATGACAAAAATCAGAAAGATCAGGGCAATAAGAGCACCCAGCACGGTCCCCAGCGTTGCCCCGGCCGCGCCATATGCCGGTCCCAAAAGCTCTTCTCCCGCTTTCTCGCCTGCCCGGGTGCCGATGTCCACGAACATACTTGCACCCATGATGCTGACCACCGCGCGAATAAGCTGCTCGATGATCTGCGACACCGCTGTCGGCATCATAGAGCCAAGTCCCTGGAAATATCCTCTGATCACAGCCATGACCGCGACAAGGAAAAGCCCCGGCGCGAGCATCTGGAGAGCATAGACGCTCAAAGGGGATTTCATTGCGTACACGGAAATCGCATCTGCTCCGAAAAAAACTGCCGCAGTAATGACCAGTCCCACGACCACCGCAAAGAGCATGGAACAGCGGAATACGCGGACGGAATTCCTCTTCTGTCCTGCTGCCAGCTTGGCGGATACCAGCTTGGAGACAGCAGTCGGAAGACTCAGGGACGAGACCATAAGCGCCATGGCATAAATCTGATACGCATATCCATAGAACCCATTACCGGCGTCTCCCAGTATATTTGCAAGGGGGATCCTGTATATGACGCCTATGACCTTTGTAAGGACAGTCGCCGCGGCTAGGATCGCGCCCTGTGCGATAAAATCGTCATTTTGAGCGGATCGAACTCTCGTCTTTGGTGTATCTGCCATTTCTATTTCCTCCAGCTCTCTTTATTCTCGGATCAGCGCGGTATTCCTGCTTTCTCCATGATGGCCCGCTGCCTGTCCTCCATGAGTCTGCGCTCCTCTTCCTCCATATGGTCATATCCAAGAAGATGGAGCATACTGTGGGCGATCAAAAAGGCATACTCCCTCCTCACGGAATGTCCGTATTCCTCTGCCTGTCCCACGACCCGGTCTTTTGATATCACGATATCCCCCAGCATGAGTTCGCCGGTCTCCGGATTGAACGCATCTGCTGTCTCTTCAGTACCGGAGAGATCTCCTGGCGTTTCATATTCCAGCATGGGAAAAGAGAGCACGTCCGTCGCCCGGTCGATCTGCCTGTGTTCCCGGTTCATGACGCGGATCTCTTCATCGTCGGTAAGGAGAAGATTCACTTCAGCCTCATAGGGACACTCCTCACAGTCCAGCACTGTCCCCACTATGAACTCAGCCGTCTCCTTTACGTCAAAGGGCAGCGTCACATTTCCTTCCTCTTCGATATAAAGCGTCATACGTTTTTCCTCCTGCCGCCCTTTGTCCTTCCGGCATTCTTCCTTTCACTCTTTTTCTCATATTCTTCATAAGCCTTGACGATCCTCTGTACAAGGGGATGACGGACTACATCCTTGCTCGTCAGCGTACAGATGCTGATCCCCTCCAGGTCTTTTACCACCTTCACAGCCACGTCCAGACCGGACACCGCGCCCGCCGGAAGGTCTTTCTGGGTGGAATCGCCGGTAATGACGACCTTGGAGCCAAACCCGATCCTTGTAAGGAACATCTTCATCTGTGCCGGAGTGGTATTCTGCGCCTCGTCAAGGATGATAAATGCATTGTCAAGGGTCCTCCCCCTCATGTAAGCAAGAGGGGCCACCTCGATCAGCCCTTTCTCCAAATTCTTGATAAAGCTCTCGGCCCCCATGATCTGATAAAGCGCATCGTAAAGCGGACGGAGATAGGGGTCGATCTTGCTCTGGAGGTCTCCCGGGAGAAATCCCAGCTTCTCACCCGCCTCGATGGCAGGGCGTGTCAGGATGATCCTGCTCACTTCATTCCTCTTAAATGCAGTGATGGCCATTGCCATTGCAAGATAGGTCTTCCCTGTTCCTGCCGGTCCCAGTCCGAAGGTGATCATTTCATTGCGGATGGCGTCTACATATTTTTTCTGTCCCAGCGTCTTGGGCTTGATCGGCTTTCCCTGGAGAGTATGACAGATGAGCTCCCTGTCGATCTCTACGATCCCCTCCTCCTGGTCATCAAAAACGAGTGAAATCGCATAGTCCACATTCTGCTCTGTGATCGTATTTCCCCGCTTTGATAATTCGACGAGCTGGGTGAGCACGCGGAGCGCCTTTTCAGCCGCCGCGCTCTCTCCCACGATCTTCGTGCTCCCATCCCTTGCGATCAAAGTCACATGAAATGTCCTCTCAAGCTTCTTTGCATATGCGTCAAACTGTCCGAACACGTTTGCCTCATGTTCGGCCGGTATGTCAATCATCAGTTCCGACAGACTCATCCGTTTCTTTCCTTTCGACTGTTAATATTTCTGTATCTGCCTCCTCAGTGATCCTCTCATTCAGATAAAGCGTGCCCGAGGCAGTGGCAGAATTTTCATATAAATGTATTTTAACACTATTTTCCCTTATTTGAATACCTTTTTCCTCCAAATCTTCGCAAAACCGGTTAAAATCCAGACTCAGAAGCTGCCTGGCCTCTTCTTCCGTATATGTCTTTTTTTCAAAAGAATACGACTTCGCAGTCTTCAGTCCGTATGAAAAAGGCAGATAAAAATTCTCACCCAGCCTGACCTGTGTTTCCTCTGAAAATGTCTCGCTATACTCATATTTATTCTTTATGCTGCCCACAGAGACTGTCCAGTCAGCCAGACGGATGAAGGGCTGGTATCTCTTTTTTCCATCATAAACCTTCTCCTGATAAGTCAGAGACAGGGTATCCGTGTACTCCATCTGTGTGTCGGCAAACACATCCGCATCTGACCTGTGATACTGATAGCCCACTACTTCCTGGCTGTCATTGACCACTTCCACTCTTCCGAGGACAAGGATATCCCCCTTTTTTACAGTGTCTCCCACATGCACCTGGGGCACTCCCGATCTTGTGACGATTTCTGTTATCACGCCATCAGCGGCCGCTATCAGGTCCACTGGTTTTTCCTCCTCGCTGCCGGAGGCGGCAGATGCGTCCTCCTCAGCGGAAGTCTCCTCATTCGCCGGATTTCCCTCCTCTTCTTCCGGAAAAGTATCCTCGTTTTCTTTAATCTGTATTTTCAGCCTGCTTCCATCAATCGAGGCAGAGACCCAAACGATATCATTATATTCCTTTCGGATCGCTTTTACAATACCCGGACAGTCTACCCTGCTCCTTAACATCGCAGGCGCCACCCCCTCCGACTCGAGAAATTCCGCAAGCGTCGTGTCCGGATATCTCTCATTCCCCTCAAAATGAATATCCCATATAAAAAGAGAATATCCCCATAGCAGTACCGCGCACACAAAAAGGCCTGCGAAAAAAAGTTTTCTCTTCCGGTAGCGGGCAAGAAAGAATGGGAAGCCATATCTTCCTGCCAGTATGACTCTTGTATGCGTTTTTCTGACAAGAGGCTTCAGCTTCCGGAAATCAGAAATGCTCATATACATCTCATATCCATTTCCAGTGGGTTCCAGGCCCCATATATAAAGCTGGTGATAACAGCACATATTCAGGAAACGTTCCGGAGAATAGCCTGCTATGCATAGCCTGACATATCCCCTCAGCCAGCGGATGAATGAACGGATCACTCTTGGTTCCTCCCATCGATAAATTCAAGCGTCTTTATCTTCCCTGTGATCTTCATCTCATCATTGGTGTAATACTCGATCTGAAGTCTCCTGCCTGTCAGCCTGAGCTGTCCCCCTTTTGTCTGCACCCGGACAAGGCACTCTGTATATTCTGTGATCCCGCGGTAGTTTTCGATACACACTTCAAAGTCTCCAAGCACGGTGACCACTGATGCTCCCATGACTACATCTTTCGGCATACTTGCAGCCGATGCGAGCCGCTCCCTGATCTGTTCTCTCTCCATAGAAAATGCCACACATACGCCTTTTATAGTCAGTATATGTGCGGCATGTTATGTTCTATTCATTTCTCATGGCTGATCAGTGTCCATTATTCCGTTTTCTCTCTTTTCCTGTAAAATGCTCCACTTCAATACAAAATACCTCTGTCCGCGCAAGCATCTCCGGACGAAAATCAATCCTGGTCCCGGGAGCCATATGCTCCATGATCTTTGTAAGGCCGTAGATTTTCTCCTGCTCGTCTTCAAGCCTGCGCACTGTCCCACTTCCCATAATGCTCCGGTAAGAATAGGAATAACTGCATGTATAATCTCCGGTGATCAGTCCATGGCGGCAGTCCATCTCCACTGCCACAAAAGGGCTGGCGGCAAAGGCATCTGCTTTTCTTCCCTCGCCTGCGCCGTGTATGAAAAGCGCCAGTTCCATCGTTTCCCCTGACACAGAAAAATCGTAGCCATAGTTGACCGGGATGATGAACATCCCTTCTTCATCCTGTGTCCCGATCCTGACCACATCACATTCTTCCAGAATTTCTTTGATGATCTCCGGGGCATGTAGCTCTCTTTTATGTAAGCGCATCGCTCTCAATCCGGTCTCCCCCTTCCTTAACGCACACCCAGGGTCTGCTCTCTGTTTTTATCCAGCTCTCTTACCGCCCAGGCAATAAACAGCCCTCCTGCTATGTTTCCTGCAGTCACGCATACGAGCACCTTGGCCACATCAAACACCTGCACGCCGTAATTCAGGGCATAGCAGGAAATATAAAACATATCTGCCACGATATGCTCAAACCCGCAGAACACAAAAGCCGTGATAAAGAGCCACACATAGAAAATCTGTCCGAATGACCCCTGCTTCTGTTTCGCGCCTACAAGTACGGCAAATGAGACAAAAAAAGCACAAAATATCCCAAGGACAAACAGACTCAGCGGGCTGTCGCCAAGCTTTGTCTCACTGATGTCCGCCACTGCTTCTCCAAGCGTATTTCCAAGCCGTGTAAGAGATACTGCCCAAGCCGCCAGAAAAGCGCCGATCCCATTCCCGATCCAGGCGATCCCCATGTCGCCCCAGTTGTATTGATGAACATATACCATCAGCGGGCAGACTCTTGTAAACAGCATGTTGTGCAGATTGAGCACAAGGAAAATCCCAGTTGCAAAGAGCAGGCTTCCAACCAGAGCATTGGGAACCGACAGATAGACCATTGCCCCCATTGCGATAAATCCACCTGCCAAAATACTGCTGATCCATTTCTGTATCATAAATATATCTCCTCTTATGTATGTTTTTTTGTTCACAGTCGCATCCATTCTACTAAAAGAGGATTAAAATTTCAATTATTATTTCTCTAAAACTTCTTCCACGTATCGCGCACAAACAGAAGGAGCAGCGGGAATATCTCAAGTCTTCCGGCCAGCATGTCAAAGATCAGGACCAGCTTCGCCCCATTAGAAAAAAGACCGAAATTCTCTATCGGCCCCACCAGACTCAGACCAGGTCCAATGTTGTTCAAGGCTGAGGCTACAGCCGTAAAGTTCGTGACAAGGTCATGTCCGTCAAACCCTACAAGAAGGACAGAAAATGAAAAAATAAGTACATAAGCAATCAGGAACACATTCGTGGCGCGGACTGTCTCATGTTCAAGAGTATGTCCGTCCATCTTAAGTTTCTTCAGGCTTCGCGGATGAAGCAGTGTATGAAGCTCTTTCTTGATTGTCTTCACGAGTATTACCAGGCGCGAGACCTTAATGCCGCCTCCGGTGCTTCCGGCACAGGCGCCGACGAACATCAGAAGAACCAGGATCGTCTGAGGCACTTCCGGCCACAGATTAAAGTCTGTGCTGGCATATCCGGTCGTGGTTATGATCGAACCGACCTGGAATGCCGCCTGCTGAACAGCTTCTCCAAAAGATGCGTACATGTCTTTGACCGATATACTGATGGCCGCAATTGATACCAATATGATAAGGAAATAGCACCGCACCTCTTCCATGGAAAATGCCTGCTTAAACTTTTTTCGCAGAAGCAGGAAATAAGCGCTGAAATTAACGCCAAACAGGATCATAAAGATTGTGACAACTACCTGCAGGTATACTGAATATCCGGCCATGCTGTCATTTTTAATCCCGAAGCCCCCTGTTCCTGCCGTGCCGAAGCTGATCGTAAGCGCGTCAAAGAGGGGCATTTTCCCCAGAAGGAGTAATCCGATCTCCAAAAGCGTCATAGCGATATAAATGATATATAATATTTTTGCCGTGGACTGTACCGTAGGGACCAGCTTGCTGACGGAAGGCCCCGGGCTCTCTGCCCTCATCAGATTAATATGTGATCCGTCTCCCTTTACATGGAGCAGTGATAGCAGAAACACCAGCACTCCCATACCGCCAATCCAGTGGGTAAAGCTCCTCCAGAACATCACAGATCTGGACAGAGCCTCCACATCTGACAGAATACTTGCCCCGGTAGTCGTGAATCCCGAAACTGTCTCAAAAAGGGCATCCACTGGATTCGTCATGGAGCCTGTTAGTAAGAAAGGAATACTTCCCATTACACTCAACACGATCCAGCTAAGCGCAACTGTCACAAACCCTTCTTTTATATAGAAGACCCTGTTCTCCGGTTTCCTGCGGAGAAGCAGGAAGCCCAAAAGCAGACAGAGCGCCGCTGTTATAACGAAAGACCAGCCCTCCCTCTCCTGATAGACAACGGCCACAATGCACGGAAGCGCCATAAAAGCAGCTTCAAAAGCAAGAACATATCCGATAATATATTTTACAATTGAAAAATTCATCTCAGCCCCCGCATCCTACCTTACCTTCAGAATGTCTGTAAGGTCATTCAGTCCTCGTACAGTAGTAACGACAATAACCGTATCTCCCGGCTGTATGGCGTCCTGTCCCCTGGGGATGTGTACCACGCCATTGCGGTTGATGCACGCGATCAGAAGATTGTCTTTCAAACGCAGCTCAGACAATGGAACACCTGTCACTGAGGACTTCTCCCGAACAGCAAATTCGAGTGCTTCGGCCCGTCCGTCAAGGATATGGTACAATGTCTCCACATTACTGCCGATCGAATTCCCCATTGCCCTTACATACTGTAGGATGTAGTCAGCCGTTATATATTTCGGATGAATAACACTGCCAAGATCCAGTCCGTCCACAATGTCATCAAATGCGATCCTGTTCACTTTTGTAACAATTTTCGCCTGGGAAACTTTTTTTGCAAAAAGGCTCAGAAGGATGTTTTCCTCATCCATATTCGTCAATGTCACAAAAGACTCAGCATGCGCAAGCCCCTCCTCCATGAGAAGTTTCTTATCCGTGCCGTCTCCGCAGACGACTGTGACCGTCGGCAGGAGCTCACTGAGTTCCTCACACCTTTCCCTCTTCTTTTCTATGAGGCTGACCTTGATCCTCATATCAGAGAGTATTACCGCAAGATAAAAACCAAGAGTCCCTCCTCCTACGATCAGCGCATTCTTCACCTGATGCGTATGAATGCCGATCTTTTTAAAGAACAGATTGGAATTTTTCGGCGAAGCGATGACAGAAACAAGGTCCTGATCCTCCAGCACAAAGTCTCCGGATGGGATAAATACCTGTCCTCCTCTTTCAACTCCGCATATCAGCACGTCGCAGCGGAGTTTCTCCATAATGTCAGCCACTTTCATGCCGCCAAGTTTAAACTCCGGCAGGAGTTTGAATTTCAGCAGCTCTGCCCTTCCCTTTGAAAACGTATCCAGCTTGATCGCAGATGGGAAACGCAATAATCTGGAAATCTCCATGGCAGCCGCAAATTCCGGGTTGATGATCATGGAGATTCCCAGGCTCTTTTTAATAAAATGAACTTCTTTGTGATAGATGGGATTTCGCACACGGGCGATCGTGTGACACTGGCTCACTTTCTTTGCAATAAGGCAGCAGAGAAGGTTCAGCTCGTCTGACCCTGTGACAGCGATCAGGATATCCGCCTCCTCTACTCCGGCTTCTGACAGCACTTGTATACTGGAACCGTTTCCGCAGCTCCCCATTACATCAAGGCTTTCACTCAGTTGCTGGATCTTCTGAGGATTCGTATCGATCACGGTCAGCTCATGATCCTCCTCACACAATTCTTCTGCCAGGGTGCTGCCGACTTTTCCACACCCGATTATAATAATCTTCATAGTCCCTCCACTCAGTTCTCTTACACCTTTTATTTATCATATAAATGAAGACAAAATTCTGTGCCCCGGCATGTCGTATCAGGACACTGGGAATATTATAGCATTTATCATTTTATTTACAAGCCATTTCCTTCTGAATGACCGCTTCGCAGGTGCGCATCACTCCCTCCACAGTAAGCGCATGCTGAATGTGAAATGCCCCCTTACTGCTGGTATTCCGAAAAGATCATCTTCTGCTTTCTCACTGACGGCGATCTGCTCTCACAAAAGGAGCCTGTATCTTTTCTTCTGTCAGAATCCCATATTTTGCGGGATGGCGGTATGCATTGCCATGCGCCTCGCAGTTGCGGTATT
The DNA here is from genome assembly GCA_944383695.1 of uncultured Mediterraneibacter sp. Lineage (GTDB taxonomy): Bacteria > Bacillota > Clostridia > Lachnospirales > Lachnospiraceae > Mediterraneibacter. The sequence continues at coordinate 40,163 of CALWQP010000007.1, read as the reverse complement.
CCCTCAGCTGTTTCAGGTCAAGCCCGGCAATATAGATTCCTTCTTTCCCGTCAGCTTCCAGAATACACATATCCCGGGATTCTTCCATCCCCGGAAGATAAGCCACTCCATCAAAGACGGTTGAGTGCCCGTTGCAGCCCGGGACTGTTTCAGGATAATTGAAGGTAGCAAGCGCCAGCATGTTTTCATAGGCCCTTCCGCGAAGCTGGGAAAGCCGGTTAATCTCCATCGGGCAGGCGTTGGGTACCAGGACAAGCTCTGCCCCCCTGAAGCATAAGTATCCGTGCACTTTCGGGGAACTCCCGGTCGTAGCAGATCATTGCCCCAACCTTTACAACGCCGCACTCCGTATCAAGATCAACAGTAAAAAAATCCTCTCCCGGGATCAGCCTGCGCTCCGCACCAAAATCACACGTATGCATCTTCGCGTAAGTCATTTTTTTCTTCCCGAATCGGTCAAATAGGACCAGTGTATTGCGAAGTCCATCTCCATACTTTTCAAGGAAAGTAATTCCGACCGCCATCTCAAGCTCCCGGGCCGTTTCTCCGAATTTCCTGACAAAATCACTGTCAGCGGAAATCGCTTCTTCTCTCCACACTTCTGCCGGGCGGTCACAGATCCCATACCCATTGCTCCACATCTCAGGAAATAAAGCAATGTCTGCGCTTGCTTTCTTTGCCCTGCGGCAGTATTCGATGCCTTTTTGGAGATTGGTATTTAAAGTGCCGCAGGGAGAAATCTGCAGCAGTCCTATTTTCAAATCATTCATGAGAATCATCCTCTCCTCCCGGAAATATTCACGGTCTCACTGCACATGACACTACAGCTTCGCCGCAGTTATCATCTTCTCCAACTGTTTTTCTGTCTGCTCCTGCTCACTGATGTTACTGTCCTGAATCTGTTCCAGCTGTTTCAGGACATTCTGAATCTGACTGCTGGTCACTTCTGCCCTGTCTTTAGATTCAGTAATCTTATCGTACACCATCCAGTCTGTGATCAGCCCATCAAAAAAATAGTCGGCAAAGCAGAGAAAATCTCCGATTTCTGTATGTATGTCCCCGGATATCCGCTCTGTGACATCCGCCAGTTCTGTCCGGAAGTTTCTCAGGGAATTCTGCAGCGTTTTTATTTTATCCTGTGCTTTATTCAGATTGTCATATTTTACTATATCCGCTATGAGACCTCCGCCCAGCATGTCTATTACTCCCCAGTTCTTTGCATTGCCCAGATCCTCCAAGACCTCACATGAAATGCTGAATGCAGTACGTCCGGCACAGACTGCTTCTTCTGTCTCCTTCTGCTGATTTTTCAAAAATATCAGCTGTTCCTCAAGTTCCATGATCCTGTCAGCTTCAGGAGTTCCCAATGCCTTGATCTGTTCTCTCTTATCAGCCAGCATATCCTGATATTCCTGTTCACACCATTGAAGCTCGGAAAGCCTTTTCCTGCATACGGCAATATCCTCTTCCACTGCCAGCAGTTCGCTCTCTGCCGCATCATATTTTACCGCCGCAGCATATGCCTCCTCTTCCTCTTTCGACATTTTCTCCCCAATCTTTCCGGTCATCCTGTAAAAAAGCGCTGTAAGGCTCCTGCTGTTCAGCCTGTCAACATCTTCCTGCTCATCCCTCATTATCTTTTGAAGCTCAGATACTCGTTTTTTCAATTCCGCCTGCTGGATCAGAAGGTCGGATAATTTTGCTTCTGTCCGTTTCTTTTCCATCAGCTCACTCTGAAGGCGCTGAAGTTCAGTGTCGTAGTAATTCATCTTAAAATCTCCTTGCTCATAAATCCTGTATTTAAGAGAACGTCGGTATGCATTGCCGTGCACTTCCTCCGCACACTTTGATAACCCGTCAAAACCAGTATACCATTCAGCCAACGTCCTGTCATTTCTTTTCACACTTTACTGCAGTATTCCTATATGAAACAACTGCCTCCTTTTTTGACTAAAATATACGGAAGCAGTATAATGACAGGGAAAATCTTTCCGATTCCCGAAATATATAAGCGGATGCAGGCGAATGGGTTAAATCATCCCAGAAAATGAAGGAGAACATAACGGATGAAATTCACAGAAGACAAATCATTTTACAATATCAAGATACGGTACTCAGACAGGCTCGTACAGATTACCTGTGATACCACTTTAAAATCTTATCTGGAAGAAAAGGGAAACGGTGCGCTGGAACTCAGCTCATACATACTTGAAAGATACAAAAAGTTCCAGGGCTTCCCACTGAAAATCAGTCAGGATTCCCTGGCAATCGAGATTCTTGCACACACCTATGCAGATTCTTTTTCCACTGCTCTGTCATCCATCAGCAGCCAGTTCCCTGCTGCCCTGCATCAGCCTGTCAAAAAACTGATGGATCACGTCCGCAGCCACACGGAAATCATTGACTGCGGAGAACGCGGCATAGATAACAACCGCTGGATTTGGGACGGCCTTACGCCATTTAAAAAAGCAATCTATGGCATACTGGGCGATCACGCATAAATTTCCGCTTGACGTTAATTTTCTTAAGTGTCCGAATCTCATTCTGTTCCCGGCGTTTTCTCTTCTCCGTTTCAGGAGCAGAAAAGAAACTTTGCGTAACAGTTCACTCTCCCAGATATTGAGTCAACCTGTATCGTTGATTTGCAACATCAAATGTTTCTATGTACGGAACACCTTCAATATATAGCCAGCGTTCAATAAATGTCGGTGTTACTTCAAATAATCTTTCGTTTTTAAGAGATGTGTATCTTATGTAAGAATTCGAAAAATACTTTTTGTAAGCATTAGAAAACTCTACATTTCCAAGAGGTATTCCCACTTCTTCGCAGCGCCCTTCAATTTGTATATTATCTATACAGAGCGCCACATTCAAATTCCCTTTTAATTGATTGTATTTTCTGAAAGTTTTGTCTGTCTGAAAATAAAATTTTTCGTTGAGTCTTACAATGCTCATCGTCCTTGATGTCACAACATCATCAAGGGATGTTGATAGAACCATTTTTTTACCAGTTCCAAATTCTTCGTAAAATTTTGCGTACGCATCCTGGAAATCCATATCATACCTCACTAGTTTCTTCTATGCTGTATATGTATCCCTATATGTCCAACTCCTAAGATTATAGTGGCTGCCAAAAGCCATATAACTTTCCCATATATACCGAGCAGGAAAAAAGCAATTACTGGTAATGTCGCTCCTGCATGGGGAATCCCCAGGAAACTGCTGTAATTTTCTTTTTCAGAAGTATATCCTTGTGGTCTTTTTCCTGCCCAAATAATATTGGGAATAAATAGTGCCAGCAAAAAGATCAGACCTACATATGAAAATCCAAAATGTCCCATTATTTTCCTGTTCTCCATTATTCATTAAAAGTTTCTATATGAATAGAATATTCATCTGAACAAGCCACACTAAATTGAATATTATTGTATTGCTTTTTTCATCCATCCCTCTAAGAAAGCTAATTGTTCATCAGTGTGAAACCAATGCTCACCATTTTCCATTACAGTAAGATTCGCATTATGACTATCAACAAATCTGTCTACTGTTTGACGAGATATGAGATTATCTTTTTCAGCATATAGAATTTCCGTGGGGACATTCCATGCGATCGGATTTTCTCTAACAAAGCACAGATACTTCCATGATAGTGTTTCCCCAAAATCAGTGGAAATCTGCTCCTTCTCATAGAGATCTTTTTCTGACACATTTGCCCACTCCATCATATCCAGTATAAGTTGTTCCATGTCAAGCACAGGTGATATGAACAACGCTTTCTCGATATTACAATTCTGAAGTGTATGCATTGCAAAGTAAGCCCCTACACTATTAGCAAGTATATATATTTGATCGTATTTTCCATGTACTTTGTCATAGACTGATTTAATTTGCTCCTGTACAATCCATGGGAAATATTCGTTGTAATCTATTCCAATCACATCAAAATCTAAGCAATTTTTCTTATACTGTTCCGCCTCCAGATGGGTTCCGCCTTTTCCATGAATATATAAAATTACATTTTTCAAAATATCACCTCTGTATCTCAAAAACGGCTTTTTCTATTTCCTTAAACAGTATCTGCAAAAATATCGTTGGCTACAGAAAAACGGAGAGTTTTTAAATACTTGATGAAAAATATCAACGATTGATTTTGCCAATTCAGAAAATCAGAATTTCAAGAAATTACGACTTTTTAACAGCATTACTATATATGAACATATTATAACGGAGGATTTTTCAATGGACAAGTGGATTTACGATGATAAGAATAATCTGTGTAGTGACCGCATGTATCATTCTGCTGGAAAAGCGGACAGAAAGCTGATAGCTTTCCGCCCGCTTTTTATGTATGACTTTTTGTTTGTTTAACGGCACGCCCTTTCCCATTACTGCTTCACAGCGTCAAATGCTGTCTCAAGCGCTGCGATAAGGTCCTCCGCCTTCTCGATCCCAACAGACAAACGGATGGTGTTTGGGCGGATGCCCTGCTCTTTTAATTCCTCCTGCGTGCATTGGCTGTGGGTGGTGGTAGCTGGGTGGATCACAAGAGATTTCACATCCGCCACGTTCGCGAGGAGAGAAAAGATGGGGAGATTGTCAATAAACCTGTGCGCTGTCCCCGCATCTCCCTTGATCTCAAAGGTAAAGATCGAGCCTCCGCCGTTGGGGAAATATTTCCCATAAAGTCCATGCCCTGCTTCTCCTTTCAGAGACGGATGATGTACGGCTTCCACCTGCGGATGCCCGGACAGGTATTCCACCAGCTTAAGTGCATTGCTCACATGCCGCTCCACCCGGAGGGACAGCGTCTCCAGTCCCTGGAGGAAAAGAAATGCGTGGAATGGAGAAAGCGCGGCTCCTGTATCCCGCAGCAGCACAGCCCGGATATAAGTCACGAATGCCGCCGGTCCCGCCGCCTCTGTAAAGGATACCCCATGGTAGCTGGGGTTTGGCTCAGAAATCCACGGATATACGCCTGACGCTTTATAATCAAACTTCCCGCCGTCTACAATGATCCCACCGATGGCAGTCCCATGTCCACCGATGAATTTCGTAGCTGAATGGATGACGATATCCGCGCCATATTCAATGGGACGCACAAGATATGGAGTGGCAAAGGTAGAATCCACAACAAGAGGAATCTGATGGCGATGCGCGATCCTGGCAACTTCCTCAATGTCAATGATGTTGGAATTTGGATTGCCCAGTGTCTCAATAAAGATTGCTTTTGTGTTTTCCTGTATGGCTGCCTCAAAAGCCCCCTCTTTTTCCGGGTCTACAAAGGTGGTGGTGATCTGATTCGTCAGCGGCAGGGTGTTGGCAAGCAGATTGTAAGTCCCGCCGTAGATCGTTCTTGCTGATACGATGTGCTCCCCTGCTTTGGCAAGCGCCTGGAACGTATAACTTAAAGCCGCAGCACCCGAAGCTGTGGCAAGGGCTCCGACACCGCCCTCCAGCGCAGCCACCCGCTCCTCAAACACACCCTGTGTCGGATTGGTGAGCCTGCCGTAAATGTTTCCCGCATCCCGCAGGGCAAACCGGTCTGCCGCGTGCTGGGCGCTGTGGAACACATAAGATGTGGTAGCGTAGATCGGCACTGCGCGGGCGTCTGTCACCGGGTCAGCCTGTTCCTGCCCGATATGAAGCTGCTTTGTCTCAAATCCCCAGTTTTTAGAATTTCTGATATCTGTCATGGTCATACCTCCGTTTTCCGGGCTTGTGTGCCCGAATCTTTATCACAATACTAGCATGGCAGTACCATACTGTCCAATACGCAAAAAAAATACCCGGTTATAAACTGATTTTATAACCGGGCGTTCAATGAAATTCTGCGAACAACGCTTGTTTATTATTCTGAAGTTCCAGCTTCCACTACAAGGCTCTCCTTGTACTCTGTCCCATAAGTATCCGAAAGGGTCTCGTCATACGCAGTGTGGAAAAACCGCTCTGCTGAAAGACTTTGGATTTCCTCATTGATCCAGTCCAGTAAGGTGGTGTTTCCCTTGTATACTGCGGGGGCAATGGTATCCTGGTTGCCCAGCTCGGGAATGCCGACTGTGTAGCCGTCATTTTGCACTGCAAATGCGATGACTTCTGTGTTGTCATTTGCCCATGCTGCCCCATTTCCATTCTCCAGAGCGTTTTTGGCAGTCGCGTAAGAATCGTATTTCTGCAGTTTTATGTCCGGATAATTTTCCATCAGGTACGTCTCGGCAGTCGTCCCGGAGATCACGATCATCTCATCTTCACTGTTCCAGTCATCCAGGCTTTCGATCACATTGTCATTTGGGGATACGACTCCAAGCGCCACATTCATATACGGTGAGGCAAAATCAACCTCCTCACTGCGTTCAGGCGTCACGGTAAAGTTGGCAAGGATCACATCCACCTTGCCCGTCTGGAGGTATTCGATCCGGTTGGCTGCTTCGGTGGAGACAAAATTGATCTCCACGCCCAGATCCTCGCCGAGCCTTCTTGCCAGATAAATGTCATATCCCTGATATTCCCCGTTCTCATCTACATACCCAAAGGGATTCTTATCAGAGAATACACCGATGTTTATAGTTCCGTCCTCCTGGATCTGCTCCAGTGTCCGGTATGGCTGTCCCGAGCCTCCCGCAGATCCGCCCCCGGAGCACGCAGTCAGGGCGATGACGGAACCAACGGCAGTGCCAAGTGTTACAAGTTTCTTTAAGATATGATTTTTCATAATTTCAGTCCTCTTCTTCCTTGATCGTTTTATGCGGGGTCTTAACCGCTTCAAAAGTAAATGTATTCAAAAACTGCTTTGCACGGTCTGTCTTCGGATGCTCAAAGAACTCCTCCGGAGGCGCGCTCTCGATGATCGAGCCTCCGTCAAGGAACAGAATCCTGTCGGCAACTGCCTGGGCAAACTGCATTTCATGAGTAACAATGATCATTGTCCTCCCCTGTGCAGCCAGCTTTAATATCACATCAAGCACTTCCCGCACCATCTCCGGGTCAAGGGCAGCCGTGACCTCATCAAACAGGAGGAGCTCCGGGTGCATGCAGAGCGCCCGTACGATCGCCACACGCTGTTTTTGCCCTCCGGACAGCTGGCGTGGAAAGCTGCCGGCTTTTTCCTTAAGCCCCACACGCTCCAGGAGGGTAAGGGCTTCCTCTTTTACTTCCTCTTTTTTTCTTTTCTGCACCTTTAAGGGAGCAAGCATCACATTGTTGAGCACACTCAGGTGAGGGAACAGTTCATAGCTTTGAAATACCATTCCGATTTTTTCCCTGAGAACGGACAGTGATCTGCTCTTATCGTCAATAGGCTCTCCATCCAGACTGATCGTGCCACCCTGGATCGGCTCCAGGGCATTGATACATCGAAGAAGGGTGCTTTTCCCACACCCGCTTGGACCTATAACAACAATGACTTCCCCTTTCTTCACTTCCAGATTAATATCATCCAGGATCAGATTGTCATCGAATTTCTTTACAAGATGCTCTATTTTAAGTAATGTTTCGGTCATTTGGGATTACCTCCACCTTTTCTCCAGATATTTGGCAAACATACTGATTGGCCAGCAGGCAATAAAATACAAAAGGAAAACGGCAAGATACACGCCGAAAGCCGCGTTTGGGCTTGCCATGCGGTTAGCCTCGATGATCTGCTGGGCAACCTTAAGAACTTCCACCACTCCGATCATGAGGATGAGGCTTGTGGTCTTTATCATCCGTGTGATCAGGTTGATGGACAGCGGAACCAGCCGCCGGAATGTCTGGGGAATGATGATATATCGGTACACTTGGACTCTGCGAAGTCCCAGAGCCTCGCCGCTTTCATATTGATGGACAGGGATGCTGATCAGCGCTCCCCTCACCAGATCACTCATCTCCGCTGTTCCCCAGAGGGAGAACACAAGGATGGAGGCAGTTTCCCCGGATAAGTCCCACCCGAATGCACGAGTTGTTCCAAAAAACACAATGAAAAGAAGGACCATCTGAGGCATGATCCGTATGATCTCCAGGTAGAGCCGGAGAACTGCCCGGACAACCCGGTTTTTCCTCGTCATCATCGCGCCCAGCAGGATGCCTGCGGGAATGCTGATGACAACTGCTGTCAGACTGATGCGCAGAGCGATCCAGAGACCTTCCAGCAGCCGTACCATGTTTTGTCCTTTCAGTAGGACCTCAAGACCCAAATCCGGCATAGCGCAGCCTCCTTTCCAGAAGCGTCCCGCAGACGGAGACCGGTAGCAGGATGAGCAGATAGAACACAACAAGCAGCACAAGGCTTTCTGTTGTCTTATAGTACAGACCGATCAGATCTTTTGCAGTAAACATCAGATCCATCAGACTGATCGCGCTGAATACGCTGGTCTCTTTGAGGAGGAAGATCACATTTGCTATAAAAGCCGGCACACTTATGGAGGCTGCCTGTGGAAGGACCACATAGCCCATAGTCTGACGCCGGTTCATGCCCAGACTAAGCGCACTCTCCATCTGGATAGGCGACACAGCCTCCAGTCCGCTCCGAAAAGCCTCTGCCATATAGCTTCCCCCAAGGAACGCAAGACCTGCGATCCCGCACAGCTCGGGATCCGTCTGTATGCCAATTTTCGGAAGCCCATAATAAATAAAAAACAATTGTATCAAAAGGGGGGTGTTCCGGCTAAGTTCAATGTAGATGCCTGTGATGCGCCTTAACACCGGAACTCTAAAATACTGGATTGCCGCGCAGACCAGTCCGATCAGGATGGAAAAGACTACACCAAGCAGCCCGATCCGGACAGTCAGCCATGCTGCCTCCTGATAAAGGGGTATATGTTGTACGATAAATTCCCAGTCCATTTACATTCTCCAAGTCTGATATAGTGTGTGACAAAAGCACTGTATATAACTGCTCCTGTCAGATATAATACATATACTGCACTGCCTCCCTGTACTGCTCAGAGCGCTCCACAAGGTCTTTTAACGTCAGCGTATTTAAAAATTGGTCAATATATTCATTGACCGGGTCAATGACCGCTGACTGGACGGTGAGTGCTTCTGCCCCGCCGTTTTCTTCAGTGGGGATCTCTTCTGCTTCCAGAAGATAATTCCCATCTAGTACGGACACAATATCCGCAACCCGGATGCTGGCCGGAGTCCCTGCCAGAAAATACCCGCCCTGAGGTCCTTTTATACTCTTGACAATACCAGCTTTCCGGAGCGCCGCGAAGATCTGCTCCAGATATTTTAAAGAAATCCCATTACGCTCTGCAATGTCATTTAGCTGGATACAGGCACAGTCCGTATGCCATGCAAGATAGATCAGCGCCCGTATGCCGTATCTGCTCCGTTTGGAAAAATTCATTGTGCTACTCTCCTTTGAAATCACGCTGTAAATCTGTAAATGGATCACAGATCAGTAAACATGGGAGTGGAATAATACCTGTCTCCGTTGTCAGGCAGCAAGACCACGATTGTTTTTCCTTTATTCTCCGGACGTCTCGCCAGCTCAATTGCACCGTGGAAAGCCGCTCCTGATGAGATTCCCGTAAGGATACCTTCTTTTTTTGCCAGCAGCCTGGCCGTTTCAAATGCTGCCTCACTTGTGGAGGTGAAAATCTCATCATAAATTTCCGTGTTCAAAGTATCCGGCACGAATCCCGCTCCGATCCCCTGGATTTTGTGGACGCCGGCTCTGCCCTCTGACAGAACGGGTGAGTCCGCCGGCTCCAGAGCAACAACTTTTACATTTGGGTTCTTTTCTTTTAAATATGAACCGACACCCGAAATGGTTCCTCCTGTCCCTACTCCTGCCACAAAAATATCGACTTGTCCGTCCGTGTCATTCCAGATCTCCGGTCCGGTCGTGTTCCTGTGTACGGCTGGATTAGCCGGATTCACAAACTGACCCGGGATAAAACTGTTAGGAATTTCCTTTGCCAGTTCGTCTGCCTTGGCAATGGCACCTTTCATCCCCTTGACCCCCTCTGTAAGCACCAGCTCTGCGCCGTAGGCTTTCAGGATATTCCGCCTCTCAACGCTCATGGTCTCCGGCATGGTGAGGATAATGCGGTATCCCTTTGCCGCCGCGATAGCTGCGAGTCCGATACCCGTATTTCCTGATGTAGGCTCGATAATGACAGAGCCTTCCTTTAACAATCCTTTTGTCTCCGCATCCTCGATCATGCTCTTAGCAATACGGTCCTTTACACTTCCTGCCGGATTGAAGTACTCAAGCTTTACAAGAATCTTAGCTTCCAGTCCCAGTTCTCTTTCAATGTTTACCACTTCGACCAGAGGAGTGTTTCCGATCAAATCCAACGTTCCTTTATAGTAACCAGCCATTTTCTAATCCTCTCTTTCTCAAATCTACTGTTTGCTTGTTTGAACCATCATAACCGCTAAAACCTACTTTGTCAATAGGTTTTTAGTGTTTTATGGTAAAATTATACAGAACCGGGGAAAAAGTGATGCCATCACTTTTCCTGAACCAAAAAACAGGAAAGGATCCGCCTGACTGCGGAACCTCTCCTGCTTTTTATTTTCTCTTATTTTCATTTCTCATGTGTGATGACACAGCTTGTTTTCAATTCATTTCAAACTCTTTGGGATATTGAAGAACAAGTTCTGTGCGGTCTTTTTCGAAAGCTCCGTTTTCTGCCACAAAGGACAATTCATTGTGACAGCCCGGAAATAAATCTCTTAACTGATAATACTGATTTCCGCTTGCTACAACAAAATTACATCCCACATTTCTCATATGAGACAAAATTTGTTTAAATCGCGGAATATCGTAAGTATAATCTGAACGGACAAATGTGCCATCTATATCAACTGCGACCAGCTTTATATTATCTTTCATACCCTTGACTCCATTCTGCTTCTTTCGAACACTATCCCCCATAACATCTTCATTCAGCATTATTATTACATCTGCTGTCAATAAAAACACATTAACTATGTATACCGAAATTGTTTTCATTATGCCAATTCAATTTAGTCGTACCTCCTGGAATATCCCCCGCATTCAGCCCGGTCAGTTCCGATCCCGGAGCAGCCATCAGGATTTACCTCTCTGCGCTTTCCGTTTCTCCCAGACACGATATAAAATGTCTTTAAGTACCAACATTGCATCTTGTTCATTGAACTGATATTCCTGCTCTATTTCATCTAACATTTTGCTTAATCTGTGAGCGTAATTAAGTATATTTACTTTGCCTTGATATTTAAGCAGAACAGGATATATTTCCCCCAGGCATTTGTCCAGTTGATTTTTTCATTTGTTTCTTCACTGCTCTTCTCGATCATTTCTTGAATTTCTGTCATGTTTATGTCAAAATCAATCAGTTCATCTAAAGACAAATGATACAACACAGCCATTTTCTTTGCTTGACGGATATCCGGGATCGTTTCATCCCCTTCCCATTTGGAAACAGATTGTCTTGACACGTTCATTTGTTCTGCCAGTTCTTCCTGTGACCAGCCAGCCTTTTTACGGAGCTGAATAAGTTTGTCTGCAAAAATTATATTAAATCCTCCAATGAATAAATTTATAGTCTGATTTAAATTTTTTTGTAGTTATTTTCTACCAATCGGTACTTTTCAATATGTCAACTGACAGTTGCATCTTCAAGCGTTGTATGGATGGCGTCATTTCCAATGTTTCAACTGAGACAGATATGCATCAAACTGGCTGCGCCGATCTCCATCCTTTATATTTTCAGGATTAGGCATGTGATCCACAAGGAAATCAAGCAGAGATTCTTTTGATTCATATGTAAATTCACCATCCGCATAACACCATTTGCAATAGTCCTCGTTATAACTGCCATCCTTCTCACGGCTGATCATACTGTCTTCGTTTAATGGCATTCCGCAACATTGGCAAATAAGCTGTCGTGGAGAACCCAGGAGTGTATTGATCGACACATCAAATTCCCTCGACAACAATTTTAATGTTTCTGTATTCGGCTGCGTCTCACCATTTTCCCACCGGCTAACCGCCTGTCTCGTAACCATTAATCGTGCTGCCATTTGTTCTTGTGTAAGATTGTTATTTTCACGCAACTGTTTCAGTATATCCTGAATTTCCATTCTTGTTCCTCCTGATAAATAGTATACTGTCATTATGGCCTTACACTTCAACTTTAGCAAGCAACCCGCAGTTGCTGTCGATCGGAAACTGAGGATTTAACAAACTAATCTTTTTATTATTTCTGCATATTCATCAGCATGATTTATACTAATATCTCCGTGACAATATCCCTTTAATATCTCTGATTTACTTTTGGAAATTAAATTAGAAATATTCTTTGCTGATTTTTTCATAATCAGTCTCTCCTTACTTCCAACTAATATCATCATTTTTGTTTGCGTCAAAGATACACAGTCTTTATCTTCATAATTTGAATTAGCTTTCATAAATGATATCAAATCACTTTTTAATATTGCAGGTATCTTCATAATATAAATCAAATAAACTATCTTTGATTTTAAACTTTTAAATTCAGATTTATTAATATTTATCTCCATATTTCACCTTTGCTTTTTCGGTGTACTTTTGAATGAAATCTGTTTTAGAATTTGTATAACCCTCTCTATTAAATTCATATTTTTTCCATAATTTCAATTTCATCTTCTCGTACTTCATAGCAATATTGGTATGCTCAATGAAATAATCCCTAAAATATAATTCATCATTATCTCCAATATATCTTAGGTGTAGGTGAAACACCCTCTTGGCAAATCCTTTTTCTGTATATCCCTTGTTAAAAGAAATTCTATCAGATGTTTCGGACATGCAAACATAGCCACTTTTCACAATCAATTCTTTATAGTCCGATAACTTATAATCTTTTGAAATTTCCACAAGAATATCAATAATAGGTTTTGCACAAATAGAACTAATCGCTGTACTTCCTATATGACTAATTCTCTCTATTTTAGGAACTCTGTTTTTCAAAAATTTTTCTTCATCAGTGTACCATTCTTTCCAATATGGCTGATACTCTGTCAAGTAGATAGGAAATAGCTTCCATAATTCTTCTAAACTCATTTCAGATAACTTCTTCTCCATTTTTTCTCCCCGCTAAATTCCAATCCGTTGACCTGACTTTTCTTCATTATACCATAATTGTGCCATTCTTCCATTGCCATCAGAAAAAGAATGAATAAAATATCATAGCCCGGCTGGAAATTATCAGTGTTATCAACAGTTTTTCTAAAGATGTTAAGACGCGTTGCTTGTGGCAACGGACAATTCAGACTACAATAATGGTAACGAAGGAAAGAAAGGAGACTATCCCTAATGCTCAACGAAAATATTAAAGCAATCAGAAAATCAAAAGGACTTTCGCAACAGGAGCTTGCGGTCAAACTGAACGTCGTGCGGCAGACGGTTTCTAAATGGGAGCAAGGACTGTCGGTTCCCGATTCTGATATGTTAATCTCCATATCGAAAGTGCTTGAAACACCTGTGGGCACTTTACTTGGAGAAACTGTTACTGAAACGGAGGTTGATAATATAAAAGCCATTTCCGTAAAATTGGAAGTGATAAATTGGCAACTGGCACAAAGGAAAAATACGAGAAGAAAATTTATCCGTTGGCTGTTTATTTCATTATGTGCAATCACAGTAATGGTTTTTGCAGCCTTAGTAATATTAAAGAGTCCTTATTGGGGGTGGGATTATAGTGACCCTGAAACCGCTATTCTTGGAGTGGCATTTCACTCATTTGAATGGTTGTTTGTCAGAGCAGCACCGCTTATCTTTATTATTGCAATCATTGGAATTTTCTTAACACGGAAGAAAGAATAAAATCATGTTCTGATAGCATTATGGTATGGATTAAGGAGGAACTAAACAGTTCCTCCAATACCGCCCTTACTTGTGATATGGCTCTCCATTGATAATCCGATACCCTCGGTACACCTGCTCCAGCAGCACCACCCGCATCAACTGATGCGGAAATGTCATCTTCGAAAAACTAAGCGCAAAATCTGACCGTCTCAGCACCTCTTTCCCAAGACCGATAGAACCGCCGATCACAAATGCAATACTGCTTTTACCCTGCACTCCCAGCGTCTCGATCTTCTCTGCAAACTCCTCGGACGTGAGCATCTTCCCACCGATTTCCAGGGTGATCACATACATATCGTCCCGGATATATTTCAAGAGACGCTCCCCTTCTTTTGACCGGATAGCCTCCTCAACCGTTTCACTTGCCTGCTCCGGAGTCTTCTCATCCGCCACCTCAATAATTTCCAGCCTGCAATAACGGCTCAGCCTTTTACTGTATTCTGTGATAGCGTCTTTTAAATATCTCTCTTTTATCTTCCCTGCTGCGATTACTGATATCTTCATTTTCTTCCTCTTTTGTCTCGTATTCAAACGCTGCTTTGTCCGTGACTGTCCGGAACACGATCCTGTCCCCGCACAGCAATGTACACTCTGCCCGGCAGGATACACTTTCCCGGATTTTCCGCGTCATTTTCCCATTTTGCGGCGCGCACAGCACGCTTCCTGTCTGCCTTGGAAAACGGACTCTCAGAGAGTATTTCCCCTGCCGGATGAACAATTCTCCATTTCCTATTTTCTGTACGGACGCGCCGAGATAAGTTGCAAACCGGTATTCCCTCCCCTTCTGATACAGGATGCCGACAGTTCCTGTGAAACACATCTGTCCCAGCGGTACCGTAGCCGCCGCAAGCATAAGAGAGCCGTCACCGAGAAAGTGCTGTGTCCAGGCATACTGTTCCGGAAAGGAGCTTCCGCTGTCTCCTTCCATATAGCCTTTTCCATCCTGGAAACGAAGCAGCTCTCCATTCACTCTCAGTTCTCCGGTCACAGAATGCCTCATGCTGTACACAGCATGTCTGCACTCCATTCCCGGAATATACCGAAATGGTCCCATGATGTCATACTTTGGTTCGGCAAACTGGCCAAACCGCAGGATGCCGCTGATCTTTAACTCTTCAGTTTCCAGATTCAGGCGGATTCCCTTCCTTGAGAACAGATTCTCCCCGATCTGCATGATACCCTTGTCCCTGTTGATCCGGAACTGCTGGACCGGAAACACTCTATTCCAGCTTCCTGACTCTGTAATGACCTGAATGGAACAGGACCGTTTCTTTGCAGAGATGTGCACCGCCGGGATCACTGCGATACTCCCCTCTTCTCCCTGACACCGGAAATACCATCCATAAAAGTGATCACTCATAATGAATCCCCTCCTGTGCAGGCCCCTCCAGCAAGTTCCCTTTATAGTCAAAGCGGGAGCCGTGGCATGGGCAGTCCCATGACTTTTCATCCGGATTCCATGTCAGCTCACATCCCAGATGTGGGCACACGATATCCACCTTATAAATTTTCTGATCCTCTGTCTTGTAGACCCCTGCCTTGCCGCTCTCCGTCTCGACGACCGCGCCTTGTCCCGGTTTCAATTGACTGACTGTCTCCTCAGGGATGTGAAAGAATCGCTTTGTCAGCCCTTTTACCGCCTTTCCGCTGTCTTTCATGATCTGCGGGATCTCTTCTGCAGAAAACCTTGACGGTGCGAATACTTCCGCACAGGAGTTCTCTGTTCCGCAGATCATATCTCGAAGGAGCATGGCCGATACCATGGATGAGCTCATGCCCCACTTCTGAAAACCTGTGGCGACAAACCAGTCCGGACGATCCGATGCATATCTGCCGATGAAGGGGATCTTGTCAGCGGTGACACAGTCCTGGGCGGACCAGCAGGCAGTTTCCCGGCTCTGAGGATAGAGTTCCCTCGCTGCCGCACGCAGTCTCTCATAGCTTCCACCCTCATATTTTCCTCCTTCATTGTTCTCGCCTGTACGGTGTCCCTCCCCGCCAAGGAGGAGATAACGGTCAAACTGCCGGAACGAAAGTGCATCCACCCCATCACCGATGTACATTCCATTGATCGTCCCCGTATTCTCCAGCGCCAGAACATAGGAACGTTCCTGATGCATCCGCGCGAAATACATGCCAGGAAAATTAATAAATGGAAAATGAGTGGCAAAAACAATCTTCCCTGCCCTCACGCTCCCACCTGGCGTCCTAATCGTATGCTCTTCTACTTCCTTTACAGGTGTGTCTTCGTAAACTGTTAATTGTTCAGACAGCGCGTCAATAAATTTCAGCGGGTGAAACTGGGCCTGTCGGGCGAATTTCACTGCTCCGGCGCACACAGCCGGTATCTCGACCTGACGTTCATAGGCGGCATCAATACCAAGTTCCAGTGCTGCCCCGGCTTCAGATTTTAATTTTTCTCCGTCTTGTGAATATACATAAGAATCCGTTTCTCCAAGATCGCAGTCAATCTCCTCCTCCCGGATGATCCTCTTATATTCCTCCACTGCCGCCTGATTTGCCCGGACATACTGCCGTGCAGCGTCTTTCCCCTTCTTTTCAATGAAGTCGCGGCAGAACATTCCATGCTGGGATGTAATCTTTGCTGTGGTGTTCTTAGTCTGCCCACCACCGATCCGCTCAGCTTCCAGAATGACTGTCCGCACACCGGAACGCTCCAGCTGATACGAAGTCAGTATCCCTGCCATCCCGCCGCCGATCACAGCCACGTCTGTCTCAATATCCCTGTCCAGAGCCTGACGCTTCCGCATATCACAGGTTTTACTCCATATGGATTCCATAGATGCCTCCTGGTTGCTTTTTATTATTATAAGATTTCCAGCCAGAGGCAATTTATACGAAAAAACCGTACTCAAAAACCACTGTAAATCAGTATCAGCAGCCGGAAGGCTTCTCAATCTGATACACATACAGCTCATGCAGGGCTCTTGTCGCACAGATGTATTCCGCCTGCCCTGCCAGCGGATTGTCCGGTTTTCCCCGCACTGCAAATACCTGGTCAAATTCCAGGCCTTTTGCAAGGTAAAATGTTGTCACTGTCAGTCCTCTGCGAAATGCTGAACTGTCCCTGTCTACATAAGAGACATCGATTCCCCTGTTCTCCAGCAGTCTGTAAATATCAAATGCTTCTTCCTCTGTCATTGCAATGACCGCGGCTGTCTCAAAGCCTTCTGCTCCTACATTCAGGTTTTCCCTGATCGCGGAGAGCATCTCGTCTTCTGAAGCAAATGTCTTTTGCTCTACTTCCTTTCCATGGCGCTCCAGAAGCTCTATATCTGTGATTCCACTGATCTTCCCAGCATAGGTTGCGATCTCCCAAGTGTTTCGATAGCTCTTATTCATGACCACCGTGCGAATGCCCTTTCCGAATATTTTAGGGAGGAATCTCAGCACATCCTGCTGTTCTTTATCAAGCGTCTGCGCCCGGTCTCCCAGGATAGTCATCCGGCAGTCAAACAGTCTTTGGAGGATCACATATTGAAGGTAAGAATAATCCTGCATCTCATCGATCACAAGATGCTTGATATTTTTGTGTGCGCTCTCCCCGGTCAGCCTGTATTTCAGATACAGCATCGGAAATACGTCTTCATAAAGAATTTTTCTTCTGTCAAAAGGAGTGTCGGACAGTTCCTCCTGTCCGCAGAACTCCATCAGCCGGTTATAAAGACTATAAATGTCTTTCGTCACGTACATTCTGTCGAATTTTTTCTGAAGGAGTTCCCTGTCCTCTTCTTCAATGTCTCTCCCTCTCAGAGTCTCATAAGAATCCACGAAATATTCCATCACCGCATCCATCCGTTTCAGTATCGGCGTGTCATAAAATTTATCATAAAAGAGATGGATGAGTTCCTCCTCTGACAGCCTCATTCCACGAAATTCAATATCCCGGAAATCCATCAGCCTGTCCTCTTCTACTGCCAGAAATCCTTCCACCTCACCCACGAACTCTGCGGACTGCTTCCAATGAAACCTCTCATCAGCCTTAGAGTCCGGGAACTTCATCATCCGCTCTAAATGATCATACCGGTCCTCGCAGTCAGCCGCAGTGTCCTTCAATTCTTTATATGCAAACAGGTCAAAACTCATCTCACGGATATTTTCCTCGCCAAGTTCTGGAAGAATGTGGGAAATGTAATCCGCAAAAACACTGTTCGGCGACAGGATAAGGATATTGGATGAACGCAGATTAAGCCTGTCATGGTATAAAAGATAGGCGATCCTGTGAAGCGCAATTGATGTCTTTCCGCTTCCCGCCGCTCCCTGTATGACCAGTATCCGGTCTTTGGTGTTACGGATGATCTCGTTCTGCTCCTTCTGGATCGTCCGCACAATGCTCTTTAACTGCGCGTCCCCATTGTTGCCAAGCTCCTGCTTTAAGATTTCATCATCAATCTTTACATCGCTTTCAAACCCATAGACCATCTTGCCGCCCCGGATCTTATACTGCCATTTTGCAGTAATCTCTCCGCTGATCGTCCCGGATGGCGCTTCATAGGATGCCGGTCCCTTATCATAATCATAAAATAACCCGCTCACAGGGGCCCGCCAGTCATAGACCAGGGGCGTCATTCCTGCCCGCTCCGCGAAATTCCCGATGCCGATATAGAAAGGCTCTGCTTCTTCCTCCCCCTCAAACCGGAAATCCACTCTGCCAAAAAACGGCGAATCCAGCATTTTCTCAAACCGGCGCTTTAATTTTGCCTTTTCCTGGTTCGAATTCACTTGATAAAGGAGTGCCTGCTGATTATCATAGTCCTCATAGCCATACTGGTCCATCTCTGTATAGTTTTCCCAGTAATACTCGTGCATGTTTTCGATTTCTTTCTGTCCTTCGTCCAGCTCCTTATTAAGCTGGTCAAGTCTCTGTCTCAGTTTGCTCTCTATATCTTCAAGAAAAAGAGTTCCGTCAAAACACCTGTTGTTTTCTGTCATATCTCTTCTCTCCAGTCTGCTCTTCAAATTTACTACCGCGGCTGAGGTATAAGTCCGCATGGCGGGGCAGACCGCCGTGGCGGTCTGGATTGCACAGCGTGCAATCATTATACCACGTATTTTTTGAAAAGAAATCACAAATTAGTCATATTTTCTTTTTATAATATTATATCTATGGCATCAAAAGACATCTAAACAAAATGAGGTAAGACAATGAAAAAAGAAAATCGAAAAATGGCACAGCAGCGCAGAGCTGAAGAACGGCGCAAAAAAGAATTCCAAAAAAAGCTGAGCAAGATTCTTGCGATCGGTATCCCAAGTCTTGCTGTATTGGTCCTCGTGATCGTACTTATCGTTAATGGAAATTCCAACAATACAGATAACAGCCAGACGGACAACACGAATACGGAAGATGCCTCTGGAACAGACACCACGTCTGACGGCACAGATACGACCGCTGAAGACACCGGCACCTCCTACTCCACTGATACCTCCCTCACGGTGGAAAACGGCGATACTGTCAACATTGACTATGTAGGGAGCATTGACGGAGTAGAATTTGAGGGCGGTAATACTCAGGGAATGGGCGCAGATCTCGAAATCGGCTCAGGAAGCTATATCGATGATTTCGAAGACCAGCTCATCGGCGCGCACCCGGGAGACCAGGTAGATGTGTATGTAACCTTCCCGGAAAATTACGGAGTAGAAGATCTGAATGGAAAAGAAGCGCTCTTCCAGGTAACAGTCAACGGAATATATAAGTAAATCTTATCAGAATTGTGCGGCGAGAGTTCTCCCGCACAATTTCAGTTTTAATAATGCACAGCAGGCAGCCTCCAGCCCTAAACGGACCGGGCAGCTGCCCGCTATGTATAGAAAGGCTCTCGAGCCACACATCCCTACAACAAATCCGGATTCTATCTCTTTTCTCCCATACAGAACACTGCCACCACGCCCGGTCCGGTATGGCTTCCGATCACCGTTCCGATATTGTTGATCAGGATATTGTCAACGCCCATCTTCTCGCGTACCAGCTTTGCCACATACTCCGCGTCCTCAAGGCAGTCGCCATGAGTGATCATGATAATGTCATTATCCCAGCCTTTTGACTGCTCCACAGCCATATCAACAATCTTATTCAGTGACTTTTTCCTGCCCCTCTCTTTTCCGATCACCTGAAGCTTGCCGGCATTGTCCATATGTATGATAGGTTTGATCTGAACAAGCGTTCCGATCACAGCAGTTGTCTTTGACACTCTTCCGCCTCTGTGGAGGTGATTTAAGTCGTCCACAGTCACATTATGGCAGATATGGAGTTTATTCTCCTCCACCCACTGCGCTGTTTCTTCGATGGTCCTGCCCTGCTCTTTGACCTGGAGCGCTTTGTGGAGCAGAAGCCCTTCCCCCAGGCATGCACAGAGGGTATCAATCACGATGACTTTTGCCTCCGGGTATTTCTCCTCAAGCATCTGCCCTGCGATCCGCATACTGTTGAGCGTACCGCTCAAGCCCGAAGAGAATCCAAGATGCAGGATATCCTTTCCTTCCTTCACATAAGGCTCCAGCGCCTCTACCGCTTCTTCCGGGTTCACCTGCGACGTCACAGACATCTTTCCTTCCCGGAGCTTTGCGAAAAATTCTTTTGCAGACAGTCCCTCCATATCCGTATAGGTCCTTCCGTCTATTGTATATCTGAGCGGAACCACGGGGACATGTCTCTCCTTAAGCCACTCCTTAGGCAGATCCACAGTACTGTTCACTGTGATCACATAATCTCTCATCTTTGTACCTCCTGCTTATATCACTGTCTGCCATGTAAGGCAGTATTATCATGTCTATCATAGCACTTTTTCATCTGTTTATCAAAATATTTTAACAAATCTCTGAATTTGTATATTTTCTTTACAGGTATTCTCATATTTTTCCAGATAAAATCAGGTCCGGCCAAAGCCGGACCTGCCCTCAAAACTCTATTTCATCTCCACAATGACGGAACCTTCCATGACCCTGACGTCCTTCATGGAACTGCTGTACAGACTTTTAGATACCTCCTCAAAGGTGAGCCCTTCCTGATCTGTCAGCACAACAAATCGGCTATCCTTCGCCGCGTTAGGCATTTTCCCGCTCAGCTCCAATCTGTGCTGATATGTGACATCATCACATTTCCATGTGCCGTCATCCATCTCATAGTATGTTTTTACTACTCCGTCCTTTTCAGACTGCTCATATGTTTTCGTGGTCTCATTTTTTCCACATCCGACAAACAGCACTGTGCAGAAAACTACCGCTGTCAACAGCTTTTTCATTGTGCCCTCTCCTTTCAATATGAATGTTTCTCAAACGCTCTTTTCTTACAGTTGGGTAAGTTGGCACTTGGACAGTTGCTCCAATTCTTATAGACATTATATCACTTGTGAGTTCTTTTGTCATAAACTTTCCAAAACCATTTGAAGAACTGTTTTATTTTGAGGAATGAAACCGTCAGGCTTCCAAAAGACCATAAAAATCCCCGGCAGTATGACGCATCTGTTTTCCTGCGTCACACTGCCAGGGTACGGATCATCCTATTTTTCACATTTTTTCAAATACTAGGTCACTACCTGAAGGAAGGATGGAATCAGTTCTCCCTCATAGTAGAACAGTCCTTTGCCAACCTCAGATACATCCCATACACGGACCGGGTTGTCCGGATATGCCGTATATCCGCCGCAATAGGTCTCGATACGGTTACCGGAGGGCTCCCAGAAGTAGATCGTCTGTCCTCGTGTGATGGCATGGCGGGTGGGGCCTACATCACGTTTTAAGCTGTAACGTCCGATAAAGTCCGCTGCATTGCCGATATCATTCCAGTCCTGAAGAAGGAATGCCAGATGATGGATCTTGCCCGGCTTCTCATACTCCACAAAAGCAATATCATGAGCCTTATTTCCGCTGGTAAGCCAGGTCGCGAACCGGTTACCTTCCGGTGTATTACATACCTCCGGCGCAAACATGCCCAGGACTTCCGTGAAATACCTCTCAGCTTCCGCAATGTTCGGTCCGTAGAGCAGGCAGTGGTCAAAACGCTGTGCGCGCATTCCCCGGGGAGCTTCCACCCATGGGTGAGGGTTGTGTGTCATGGGAACCTGCGCAGCTTTCTCCACATCCGCATAGAGTTCAATGCGGTGTCCGGTGCAGATGGTAAACCCGTAGCGCTTGCCAAAACCAGGCTGATTCGTGTTGGCTGGTACTTCATCTACCGGATATCCAAATGCTTCTGTGGCGTCCTTGAGGCTCTCCAGAGTCCCGGGACTATCCACTTTAAAGGCAACATAGTCAAGGCCTGCCTCGTCAGCCAGACGAAGGGTCACGGAATGATGATCAAATTCATCATATCCTTTGAGCATAACGCGCCCATCCTCGGTGCGTCCTACCTCATTAAGACCAAGGATGTTAGTGTAGAAATCCAGGGTCTGGTCCAGATCCAATACCCGCATTTGAATCAGTCCGGGGCGTAGAGTTTTGTTGAGTGCCATTTTTGTTTCCTCCTTTGTTATAAATTTGATTATATCTATTACGCTTTGATCAGCGTAATGTTACTAAGGGGTCTGACGCAGCAGGCAAGCACGATGTTCTGCTTTTCTTCCTCCGGTGAGACATGCGCCTTGCTCATCTTTTTGAACGCCTGGTATCTACCGTCCAATATGCGTACTTTGCACACTCCGCATCCGCCGCCGAAACAGCCTGTCTTTATAGGGCCCTTCCCCGAACGGCGCATTGCTGCCAGCAGATTTTCATCCGAATGACAGAGAAAAGCTTCGCCTGTTGCTCCGTCTGTGATCCTGTAATCGTTCATCCTTCTGCTCTCCTGCAGTTTTTATAGCTTTTGTGTGAGCTGGTAAGCCACATCTATGATCATGTCCTCCTGTCCGCCCACCATCTTGCGGCGACCCAGTTCAACAAGAATATCTCTTTGATCAAGCGAGTATTTCTTTGCCGCGTCATACACATGAAGCAGAAAGCTGGAATATACCCCTGTGTATGCCAGCATGAGGGAGCCGTTGTCAATGGTCTGGGGACGGAGCATGATCGGTTCCACTACTTCAGCAGCCAAGTCCATAAGCCCATAGAAATCCACGCCTGTCTCGTATCCATTCCGCTTCATGACTCCTGCCAGCACCTCGATCTGAGCATTGCCCGCTCCTGCGCCGAGACCGCGGAGAGTTCCGTCCACAAAGTCCGCCCCGCTCTGCACGGCAATCAGTGAGTTGGCAATCGCCAGTCCCATATTGTTGTGGGCATGAAATCCCACCGGAATATTTACAGCCTCCCGCACAGCAGTGATGCGTGCCTTCACATCCTCGGGCATGAGATAACCGGCAGAATCAGCAAGATTGATGTAATCCGCCCCATAGCTTTCCATCTTCCTGGCCTCTTCGACGATGCGCTCCACAGGCGCAGTATGTACCATCATAAGAAATCCCACCGCCATCATGTCCAGCTCTTTTGCGGCATAGATATGTTCTGCGCTCACATCAGCCTCTGTCACATGAGTCGCCACGCGCACGGCTTTCGCTCCGCATGCCTTAGCCTGCTTAAGATCGGCAATAGTACCGATTCCCGGCAGGAGCAGAACCGTGAGTCTGCCGTTTTTGATCTCTTTGGCAGCCGCCTCCATCAAAGTGAACTCATTGGTCTTGGAGAATCCGTAGGTATAGCTGGAACCGCCCAGTCCATCGCCATGGGAAAGTTCGATGAGCGGTACGCCGCATTTATCCAGTCTTCGAGCAATCTGCGACACCTGTTCCTCGGTAAAGCTGTGGCGCACAGCATGGCTGCCGTCCCGCATCGTCGTGTCTACAAAAGTAATCTTACGCTCTGCCATTATCCGTTCCTCCCTTCTCTGAGCATGCGCTCCGCAATCTTTTCGGCTGCCGCCACTGCCGCCGAATTGATGATGTCAAGGTTTCCGCTGTAAGCCGGAAGGAAGTCAGCCTGTCCTTCCACCTGCACGATGGCAGTCACCCTGTCACCTTCCATGGTGGGAGGAACGCGCAGTTTATATCCCGGAACGTAAGTCCTTACTTGATCTACCATTTTCTCTATTGCTTCGCGGATCTTGTCAAATCCTACGCTTGTATCTTTTACTTTGACACTGATCGTATTGGTCATCATAAGAGGAGGCTCCGCAGGATTGAGCACGATGATCGCCTTCCCCTTGTCCGCGCCGCCCACGACCTCAAGCGCCTTGCTGGTAGTCTCTGTAAACTCGTCCATATTGGCGCGTGTTCCGGGACCTGCGCTTTTGCTGGAAATACATGCCACGATCTCAGCATAAGCAGCTCCTGCCACTTGGGACACAGCATACACCACAGGGATGGTTGCCTGCCCTCCGCAGGTCACCATATTGATGTCCGGCTCCTGCTGAAGCTGGTCCAGATTGACCACGGGCACACAGTAGGGACCAATGGCTGCGGGCGTTAAGTCAATGGAAACAATGCCCTTCTCCTTTAGCTTAGGTCCGTTGAATTTCAGATGTGCCGATGCACTGGTGGCGTCAAAGGCAATACGGATATCATCCTCGCGCACCACGCCGTCCACACCTTCTATCGTTGTCTTTACACCTTTGGATTTGGCACGGCGGATTCCCTCTGATTCTACGATTCCTGCCATCATTGCCATCTCCAGATACTTACTGCGAAATATCTTGTACATCAGATCGCTGCCGATATTACCCGGTCCGATCACGGCGACTTTTATCCTGTCCATTTTATCCACCTCTCTATCCCATCACATTTCCATATGATATTTTTTATATGAATTTTGCCGTTACCTTCCCCATCGGTCCAAAGTCCGCGGTGAACTCATCGCCTTTTTCAGCCTCCGGGGCGGCTGAAAACGCACCGGAGAGAATGACCTCGCCCTTTTTCAGGGTCACGCCGTACCCCCACAGCCTGTTGGCAAGCCATGCCACAGCCTCCGCTGGGTCTCCCAGCACCGCGGATCCTCTGCCTTCTCCCGCCTTCTCACCGTTCTTTGTCAGAACCATAGGCACGTTGGGCAAGTCCACTTCATCAAGGGACATCTTCTTCTCTCCCAACACATATCTGCCAGAGGAAGCATTGTCAGCCACTGTGTCTACCAGTTTGATCTTCCAGTCAGCCACCCTGCTGTCAACAATCTCAAAGGCTGCCACCACATAATCCGTAGCACGGCGCACATCTTCTGCCGTCACCCTGCCTCCTGCCAGATCGTCTTTTAACACAAAGGCAATCTCGCCCTCGATCTTAGGCTGCATGAGCTTATCCGTCTCTACCATGCCGTCGGGACATTCCATCGCCGCAAAAAGGTGACCGTAATCCGGTTCGTTTACCCCAAGCTGCTTCTGGATGCCTTCTGAGGTCAGGCCGATCTTTTTGCCTGAAACTATATGTCCTGCACGGACCGTGTGCTCCACATTGGCAAGCTGGATCGCATAAGCATCGTCAATGTCAAGGCTTTCGTCCGTCTCCGTCAGGGGAGGGATGGCGTTTCGTGACGCCTCCGCCTCCCGGAGCATATCCGCATATTTTTGTATATTTGTATTTTCCATGTGCAACCTCATTTCTATCTGTCTGCCAGCAGTACAGGAGGAAACATTTTCCTTCTTTATAACTGCTGTCTTTTCATCAGGAACGTTTAAAGAACCACAGGAGCTGATCTGCAAAGTCCTGAGTGTGCTCAATCTGTGACCAGTGTCCGCACTTTCCGAAGACATGCAGTTCCGCATTGGGAATAAGCTCCAAAAGCTTATACGAGTTGCTCAGCGGGATCACACGATCCTCCCTGCCATGGATGATAAGTGTCTCATGAGGGATGTCACGGATATACTGCTGGTTGCCTGCCATATCCTCTACGCCGTTCTGCCGGGGAACCGGGAACATCTGGGAGAAGCTCTCCTGGAAACCGGGCTGGATGCTTCCCTGGTAACGGGATTCTGCCAGCTCCGGGGTAGCAAAGGAATGGTCATATGTAAAGATTTCCAGCAGTTTCGCCATATTAGAAGGTGACGGAGTGTAACCCCATACCTGGTCAAGTCCATAAGTGATGGGGAAGCTTACGCCCATGGCTCCCATGCACACAAGCTTGTTGACACGCTCAGGGTATTTGACAGCCATGGAGAGCGCCAGCGCTCCTCCGAAGGAATTGCCGACCAGATTTGCCTTCTCAATGCCCAGCGCATCAAAGAGATCGATGGTCTGCTGTACCCACACGTTCATGTTGTAGACCTGCCCCTCAATCCGCTCTGTATAGCCAAATCCTACCATGTCCGGCGCGATCAGGCGGAAGTCATCCTGCATGAGAGGGAACACTTTGTTCCAGTTCGCCCATGCCGTGACTCCGGGACCAGAGCCGTGTAAAAATACCACCGGAAATCCTTTCCCAAGATCATGATAATTCGTCTTGAATGCTCCTGTCTGAATACTGTTTGCGATTTCAGGTCTTTTCTGTTCCATAATTCATCTCTCCTTTTCTTTTTTGTTTTGTTTTAACCTGTATGGTTCCGCCCGGAAATGGGCTGTTTTATCATTGATATTCATTTCTGCGGCTGCCCATGGCATAGGAAATTTCTCCTGCCGCCTGCTTGAGTCCGTCAATAATGTGCTCAAGCCGGTCACCGTAGATATTGCGGGCCTGTCCGGAAATACTGAGCGCGTAACGGACCTTCCCGGTTCCGTCCCATATGGGAACTGCCACACATCGCAGACCGTCCATGATTTCTCCCTCATCTATGGCATAACCGTTTTCCCTGACCTGTGCCAGCTCCTTCTCAAGCTTTGCCTGTGTTGTGATCGTGCGTTTGGTCATTGCCGGCAGTCCTTTGCGGGCTATGATGCGCTTGAGCTGTGCCGGGCTTTTCTGCGCCAGCAGCACCTTTCCAAGACCACTGCAGTGCATCGGGAGCCGTAAGCCTACCTCGGACATGATGCTGACCACCGAGTTTGCCACAAGTTTATCCAGATAGAGTATCTCGCCGTCGTCCTCCGTACCCAGCTGGACTGTCTCCCCAAATTCTCGGACAAGTCTCAGCATGACCGGACGTGCCGCATCTTTTATGACCCAGGAGCGTGCCACCCGGTTCCCCAGCTCAAAAAGCCGGGTCCCCAGCCGGTAATTACTGTTCTCCATGGACTGGTCCACATAGTGGTAATCACGAAGTGTAGCGAGCAGTCCGTGTATCGTGCTTTTGGGCCACCCGAGTTTCAGGGAAAGCTGTGACAGTGACATCTCCGTGTCTTCCTGTGCAAGCGTCTCGATCAGCAAAATCGCCCGTTCCACTGATTTAATGTGCGAGTTGCCGGTCTTAACAGGCTGGTCTTTGTTCATTTGTATCTCTCCTTTATTATAGTTTGAATATATCACACTCAATTTTGAGTGACAATACCAACTGTTCGTCATTATCGAATCTTAATTCGATAATACCGAATAATTTGTCCCCTGTCAAATCCTTTGTTTTTCTGTATATTTTTTTATGTTTCTCTTGACGCAAAAATCCCTCCCCGGAGTCCGAAAACTGCCGGAGAGGGACTTCTGTCAGTTCAGTTTCACATTCATATAATTGCGGCCTGACAATGTCTTGTTAAAGATCAGGAAGCACAGCACAAGGATACATCCGATGATGAATCCGTAAAGATTAAAGACCGCCGTAAGGATCAGCAGCATCAGCCGCATAAATTTTAATGCATAGCCAAGTTCAAAATTGGGCTGGGTGTAATTTGCCACTGCCACGAATGCCATGTAGAGCATCACCTCGGAGTTGAACCAGCCCGACTGCACGGAGAACTCTCCCATAACAATACCTGCGATCACACTCAGAGGGGTGCTCAGCATAGTTGGGGTATTCATTGCCGCAAGTCTCAGACCGTCAATGGACAACTCCAGCAAAAGAAACTGGAAGATGAGCGGTATGTTCACTGTATCCTGCACGGCAACAAACGCAAACGCCTCGGGCAGCCATTCCTCATTCTGCATAAACAGCAGGTACAGCGGCGTAAAAAACACTGTGGCAATGGTGATCAGCGCTCTTGTCACCTTCAGGTACACCGCCGTCACCGTGGGGAAGTAATAATCATTCGCCTCCTCGATCATGTCCAGAATGGAAGTAGGCAGGATCATTGCCGAAGGCGAGTTATCTACCAAGATCACGACCTTCCCCTCGAGGAGACATGCCGCCGCGGTATCCGGGCGTTCTGTAAATTTAAACTTCGGAAAGGGGTTGAACCATTTCCTTTTAAACAGGGCTTCCGCCAGGCTTTGCTGATTCATCCTCAGATCGTCGACCTGAAGGCTCTCGATCCGGTTCTTCAGATTTTTTAAAAGCTCCGGGTCCACCCTGTCCTGCATATAGCACAGAGCGATATCCGTGCGGGACGTCTGGCCCGCCTCTGTCATCTCCATCACAAGATGAGGGTCACGGATTCTCCGTCGCATAAGCGCTGTATTGAATACGATCGTCTCTACAAAGCCGTCCCTTGAACCGCGCAGGGACCTGTCCTTGTCCGGCTCGTCCACGCTCCGGGCAGGATAGGTACGGCAATCGATGGCAATGCACTCTTTGTAACCGTCAATAAAAAGCACCGCCGGACCTGAGAGGACGTTTCTTATGACCTGGTCAAAATCTTCCAGTATGTCAACCTCAACATAGGGCACGTTTTTCTGGATAAAACCTTCCGCATCCTCCGGCATATCCTTTTCAGACACAGAAAGAAAGGAATCCATGATCTTCAACATTGCCTCATCCTTGATGAATCCGTCAATGTAGTAGAACACGGACGCCTTTCCTCCGATTTCCATTTCCCGCCGGATGATGTCAAAACTTTCTTTCACCGGAAGGATTTCATTCATATATCTTATATTTTCTTCAAAGGAAGCGCTGAGCTTTTTACTGTTTTTCTCTACCATAAGACCTGTTCCCCTTTTCTGCCGAAAGGCAACAATATTTTCTATGGTTAGATTGCCCTTTTCTTCCCTGATTATGCAAAATCCTACTAATTTTCCTCCTCTGCTTCCAGATAGCCCGCCTTTTTCATCTTCTCGATGACCTGCGCCTGCCTCTGGCGGGCGAGTTCCGGACTTGCCTGCGGATTATAATTTGAAGGCGCGTTCGGGATTCCCGCCAGCAGGGTACATTCGTCAAAATTCATCTCCGACGGCAGTTTCCCGAAATACCCTTGCGCCGCGTCTGCCACGCAGTAGTAATTGTTCCCGAAAAAGATTGAATTTACATACAGTTCAAAAATCTTATCTTTATCCAGGACAGATTCGATCTTAAATGCCATGAACATTTCCGCAATCTTGCGCACAATCTTTTTATCCTGGGTAAAATACTGGTTTTTGGCAAGCTGCTGCGTGATAGTGCTGCCGCCCTCCACATAAGCTCCCGCCTTGATATCATTTACCAGAGCCCTTCCGATCGCAATGAGATCGATTCCCGGGTGGCTGTAAAATCTTTTGTCCTCCACTGACAGTACCGCGTCAATGTATGTCTTAGGAAGGGAATCCAGCGTCGTATAGTTATCGATGGACTCGATTTCAGCCGCCATCTCTTCTACACTCTTTGCCTCCAGCGCTTCCCTGTAATCTGTATAGCCCTGATAGATTAACACGCCTCCAATGATCAGTATGCACAAAAAAATGAAAGAACACAGACGTTTGATCCATTTCATACTGTATGTTTCCTGCCTTTCGTACTTTTCCGCCCGCCATTATAGCTTCCGGCGGTGATTTCTCTCATGCTTCAGGCACAGTATATAAAATCCGCCCGCATTCTTCCATCACATTTCCTTACGTTTTCCACGGTACAGCTTACATTTCTGTAAGCTCTATGCTGTCGTACTTCCGAATCCTCCGTTTCTTATCCCTGTCGCGTCATCATCCATCGTGATTCCGTATTCCACGAAGATTCCCTGCATGAATCCGTCCCCAGCCTTGATCTCCACGGTTTTCCCTTCATTGCTGTCATTGGTTATCTTGGAAAAGATATGGCCCTCATTGTCAGAATAATAGTAATCACTGTCAATGATCCCGACTGTATTGTTGAGCTGAAGCCGGAACTTAAATCCAAGCCCGCTCCTCGGGTAGCATTTGAGCACCCACTCCGGCTCCATCCATACCCGGATGCCTGTTGGGACTTTCACGGTCTCTCCCGGCTCCAGCTTCAAAGTTGCCGGCGCATAGAAATCATACCCCGCGCTGCCCGCCGTAGCGCGTTTCGGCAACTTTATCCCATCATATATTTTCCGGATCTCTGCTTCCTCTGCTGACCCAAATGTATCTGTCCACCCTTCCCGGAACTGTTCCAGGCTCACTTTCTCAAATCTCGCTATCCTCTTCATCCATTCTCTCCTCTTATCTTTCACCGTGTTCCTATATTGTCGGCCGACGAAACATTTCAGATTCGTCCAGCACGCAGATGATTTTCCGGATCACCGTTTCGTCCACCACAAGAGCCATCCTGACATAACCTTCCCCGCCTTTTCCAAAAGCGCTGCCCGGCGTCACGATCACCCCGGTCTTTTCCATCAGCTCCATACAGAAATCTGCGGACGACCCATAGCCTTCCGGAATCTTTGCCCACACAAACATCGTTCCCTGGCTGTCCGGCACGTTCCACCCGATTTCCCGCAGCCCGCTGCACAGCGCCCGGTTGCGCGCCGCATACTGCTGCCTCTGCTCCTCGATAAAATCATCCGGTCCGGTCAGAGCCGCGATCGCCGCGTGCTGCACCGGATAGAAAATCCCATAATCGATCTGTGAACGGAGCAGCCGAAAACGGCTGATGACATCCTTATTTCCCACCACAAAAGAAATCCTCGCCCCTGTCAGATTATAGGACTTGGAAAGGGAATAGAACTCCACGCCCACATCTTTTGCCCCTTCAAATGAAAGGAAGGATCTGCCCGGCTTTTCTGTAAATGTAATATCAGAATAAGCATTGTCATGGACGATAATAATATCATACTTCTTCGCAAACGCAATGAGCTTTTCATAAAATCCATCCGGCGCACAGACGCAGACCGGATTGAGCGGATAAGAAACCATCATGTATTTTGTTCTTTTAAGCGTTTCCTCAGGGATACTGTCCAGGTCCGGCAGATATCCGTTCTTCTCTTCTATCGTGTAATACCGCACCTCCGCCCGGGCCATGATCCCGCTCATCTCAAACATGGGATATCCCGGATCAGGTACGAGTATCACATCGCCCGGGTCGCAGAACACCATACCGATATGGGCCATTGCCTCCTGAGAACCATAGACAGACATGATCTCGTCTGTGTCCATATGTACGCCAAAACGTTTCTCATAGCGGTACTGCACCGCCTCCAGAAGTTCCGGCAGGTCTGACAGGGAATATTTGTAGTTCTCTGCCATCCCCCATGCTTCCTGCATCGCCTTCATCACATGGGGCGCAGGCTGAAAATCCGGCGTTCCGACGGAGAGATTATACACCGTTCTCCCGGCGCGCAGAAGTGCATCCTTCTTTTCATTTAAAGCGCCGAATATCCCCGGCTTAAATTCGTTGATCAAACTTGAAAAATGACTGGCGTCCACTTATAAGTTCCTCCTCTTTAGCGATTCATCCATAATATGTCCCGGAAAGTCGTCATCATTTATTCTCTCCGTACAGATCATACGGCGTCTCTTGATATACGTAATAATTCACCCAGTTCGTATACAAATTGTTGGCATGTGATCTCCATGTGAGCACCGGCTTGTTTTCCGGGTCATCGTCCGGATAATAATTCTCCGGGACCTGCGGGTTCAGCCCTCTTCCCATATCTCTCTTATATTCGGAATCCAGGGTCATGCGGTCGTATTCCGGATGCCCCATGACAAAAATCTGCCGCCCCTCCTGCGCCATGCAGAGAAGTACTCCTGCCTGAAGAGAGTCTGCAAGGATCGTGATCCTCTCATCTGCCTCCAGAAGATTCTGGGGCACTTCTGTATGCCTGGAATGAGGAGCCATGAACACATCGTCAAATCCTCTTACAAGGGGGTTCTTCCTGTTCCGCACCCGGTGGCGGTATACGCCGGAAAGCTTCTTTGAGAGCGGCGCCTTGTCGATTCCATAATGATAATAAATGCCTGCCTGAGCTCCCCAGCACAGATGCAGAGTGGAGGTGACATTTGTCTTCGTCCACTCCATGATCTTTTTTAACTCTTCCCAGTAGTCCACTTCCTCAAAGGGCATCTGTTCCACAGGCGCGCCGGTGATGATAAATCCGTCAAACCGCTTATCCCGGATGCTTTCAAAGGGCTCATAAAATTTATAAATATGGCTCGTCGATGTGTTTTTCGACACATGGCTTGTCATCCGGACGAACGTCACATCCACCTGGATAGGGGTATTGGAAAGCGACCGCAGGATCTGAAGCTCAGTGTCCTCTTTCAGCGGCATCAGGTTTAAAAGCCCGATGCTCAGAGGACGGATATCCTGGTGTGCCGCGCGGTATTCGTCCATCACAAATATATTTTCCTGTTCCAGGATTTCCTTTACCGGAAGATCATTCTGTACTCGAATGGGCATGGTTCATTTCCCCTTCCTCTTTTATATTTTTCTCCACATGGATAAGCCATGAACATTTCCGTTAAACACCGGATTTTTCGGAATTCAGATAGGTTGATTATACCTCTTTCCTTCTTCTCATGCAATATCCGAAAAATCAAATCAAGACTCACCGCACCATAAAAAAATCCACCGGACTCCGAATCTGTCCTGTGGATTTTTTCGTTTTAAGATGTCTTTTTTCTTTCCGATCAGCCGCAGTGACACTGGAACGTCGCGCACTCTGTTCCGTCAGCCTGCCTTGCGTTTCCGCCTTCAACGCTGATCTTTCCTGCATGACAGGCGCAGTTTTCGTTATACATACAATTCTGTGCCTTACAGTCCACATGCGAACGGTCAGAAGCTGATGACATAGAATTCATAGAATTTGTATAACTTCCTTCTGTGCGCTCCTGGAAACTGTCACAGCATGTTTCCTGCGGATTTTTCGC
Organism: uncultured Mediterraneibacter sp.; assembly: GCA_944383695.1. Lineage (GTDB taxonomy): Bacteria > Bacillota > Clostridia > Lachnospirales > Lachnospiraceae > Mediterraneibacter. The sequence continues at coordinate 7,378 of CALWQP010000007.1, read as the reverse complement.
ATTGTCCCCGCCGACCTGGATCTTGTCCAGCCTGCACAGGTACTGGTCGTTGTGTACACATGTCTGTACGGTGCATTTTAACTCTGGCATAATAAAACCTCCTCTTTTTACCACTTGGAATTTAACGCGTTCAAGAAGCAACGCTTCCTCAGCCCGCCTGATCCGCAATTATTATGCCCTGTATCTTATGAAAATATTCCGCTTTTACGTGTACACAGGAAAATAATCCATATTATTGAAATTTATGGAACAAAAAAACTTGTATCACTCCGAAAAACTCTCTTACCAGATAATTCAGCTGAAAGACCGGATTTGAATCTGCGGGAAGCAAATGGATATTACGGTAACCTTCCTGCCGGGCGATCAGGGAGGATCGGAATATATGAAAATCGTTCGTGACGATCCCCACCTTATCACGCCCCGCATCCGCATACTTCCGGCTGAACCTGAAATTTTCCCGTGTGGAGGTGGACTTGTCTTCTTTGTAGACCCGACTCTCAGGTATCCCATTTCCTGACAAATATCCGGCCATTGCCTCCGCCTCGGATATCTCTTCTCCCGGCCCCTGTCCGCCAGAGACGATCACTCTGCACCCGGGGAACCGCTCAGCATAGACCAGCGCTGTATCGAGCCGCCGTCTGAGGGAATTGGTAATATACCTCCCCCTCACCTGTGCCCCCAGCACAATAATCCAGTCCAGTTCTTCATCACATCGGGCGCCCATGGCACGGATGATCTTATATTCCACAAAGAGGAAAACGCACCAGCATGCCAGACAGAACCATCCTGCTATGGTATACATGTATACAGGTAGCGGCGTACATCCCAATATCAGATGTACGCCGCCGTTTATCAGCCAAAAGACTGCAAAAGTTGATCTCAGCCTGCGCGAATACACTATAAGTATCAGATAATACAAGATACACAGACGGCCCACGATCAAAAAATAGATTTTCATTTATGCATTTCTTCCGCAGCACTTTTTATATTTCTTTCCGCTTCCGCACGGACACGGATCGTTCCGTCCGATCTTCTTCGGCTTGCGGATCGTGCCGGAAGACTTCTGTTCGCGGTAGAGACGCTTTCTTGTCTCCTCGTCGAAGATTTTCTCCCACTGGGGCAGTTCGTACAGCCAGTCAGCTTTTGCATCGACCATGTTCTTATACAGCTTTTCCTTATCGAATGCAAGACTCACTTCTGTATCCTCTGTCATTGTTTCGATGGGGTTTGCCTCTTTCAGGCTGTCGTTGATACCGTCAAGAAATCCTGTCATCGTCATGACATCCTGTCCATATTTCTCGGCAAGCTCCTTTACGGTGCCTTTCACTTCTGTATCCGGAGCATCAAGAAGCTGCTCATAAATCTCCTTCTCGATCATAAAGTAGTTTCCCCAGAATTTTTCCAACTGGTCTTTTGCCATGTTTTTGTCATACGCCATATCGCGCCACTGATCTAACAAACATTTTTCACTCATCGTATATTGCTCCTTTATCTTAAAATCCATCGTTGACTATTATATACCAATTTCTGTTTGCCGTAAACTACATTTTTCGGTATACTGTACGGTAGAGAAAGGATTTGATAAATATGAAAAAAACGAAACGTATCCTCGCCCTTGCCGGCGCTGTATTCCTTGTCTGCATGTATATCTGCACCCTTGTTTTCGCTCTCATGGACTCTCCTGCCTCAGACGGACTCTTGAGGGCTTCCGTGGCAGCAACTATACTCATCCCTGTCCTTCTGTATGCCTATATCCTGGTGGCCCGCCTTCTGAAGGGCAGTGATCCTGAGAATACTTCCGGCGATGATCCCGACAAAGATTCACACATATAACATCTCCGCCAGCTTCAGGGCGTCCGCTCCGCGGGGGCGGTCTGTCCTCTCTGTATTCTCCTGTCTCTTTATCGCTTGTCTCTTTTTCAGGTATTCTTCCATGGTTATCATATTTGCTGCTGTTTTCCTGCTGTCCTGACGCATAGAAATACCTCCTTCCTTCTCAGCCGGGCACGCGGCAAAACAGTATCCCTTCCGCATGCCGGCATTATCCCAGCTTTATATTATATGAACCTCAAAAAGAAAATATGTTCTTTTCTTTTCACTGTAAGCATACCGCGAAAATGTGTATATACATTGACGGAATCCTGAAAATTTTCTGAGAAAAATAAAAAAAAGAAAAACTGCCGCAGGACAGCCCGGCATATCAAACACCGGCCGTTCTTGGCAGTTTCATCTGTACCTTATTTTTATCTGTATCTTAATTTCTGTCTGCGTCTTATCTGTTCGGATTTATATTCTATTTATTCCGGTAGATGATGTCATCTCTTCCCGGACCGTTACTGATCATAGTGAACGGATATCCCACTTCTTTCTCAATGAACTCGATATAGCTGCGGCAGTTTTCCGGAAGGTCTTCGTATTTTCTGATGCCGCGGATATCGCACTTCCATCCCGGAAGAGCCCTGAGCACTGGTTTTGCCTTCTCAAGGAGATGGGTCACCGGAAAATCTGTGGTCACTTCCCCATTGATCTCATAGCCCACACATACCGGGATTTCATCCAGATAGCCCAGCACATCAAGGACAGTAAACGCCACGTCTGTTGTCCCCTGCATCCTGCATCCGTATTTGGAAGCCACGCAGTCAAACCAGCCCACACGTCTCGGGCGTCCTGTTGTCGCGCCGTACTCTCCGCCGTCTCCGCCGCGTCTTCTCAGCTCATCCGCCTCATCACCGAAAATCTCGCTGACAAACGCGCCTGCACCTACCGCGCTGGAGTATGCCTTGCACACTGTAATGACCTGCTTGATCTCATAGGGCGGAATGCCAGCGCCGATCGCGCCGTATCCTGCAAGTGTGGATGAAGAGGTGACCATGGGATAGATTCCGTGATCCGGATCTTTCAGAGAGCCAAGCTGTCCTTCCAGAAGGATGTTTTTACCTTCTTTAAGGGCGTTGTGAAGATAAAGGGATACATCAGACACATAAGGCTCTACCATCTCTTTATAAGTGAGAAGTTCTTTATATACTTCTTCAGGATCGATCAATGGTTTGTGATAAAGGTGCTCGAGCAGCACATTCTTCTGCTCAGCTACGCGCACGACTTTCTCCCGGAGCAGCTCATCGTCAAAGAGCTCGCTTACCTGAAATCCGATCTTTGCATATTTGTCTGAATAGAACGGCGCTATGCCTGACTTGGTAGAGCCGAAGGACTTCCCACCCAGGCGTTCTTCCTCATAGGCGTCAAAATTCTTGTGATAGGACATCACCATCTGCGCCCTGTCAGACACGAGGATCTTCGGCATCGGAACACCGCGGTCCACAATGGATTTAACCTCTACGAACAGTTTCGGGACGTCCAGTGCGACTCCATTTCCAATAATGCTCGTTGTATGTTCATAGAACACGCCGGACGGCAGTGTGTGCAGCGCAAACTTTCCGTAATCATTCACGATCGTATGACCTGCGTTTGCCCCGCCCTGAAAACGGACGATGATGTCTGATTCTTTTCCGAGCATATCCGTGATCTTGCCCTTGCCTTCATCGCCCCAGTTAGCACCAACTACTGCTTTTACCATCTCTATTCCTCCTGCGCATCGTGCTTGTAAATATTTATCAGCGGTACTTATCACTGACCGCCGTTAGAATTATACTATAATTTTTTCTTTCTGTAAAATATTATTTCCTGTTTTTTGTGTTGGTCTTGTAATTGAGCGGGAAAAGTATTAGAATAAGAACCAGATTCGGGATGTTCTCTTTGCCTTGTGCAGAGCACATCTTCTTACAGAAAAAGCGCCTAGCAGGCGCATCGTCATGCCGCGGAGAACGAGGCAGACATAAGGAAAGGAGACATTGCGTTGAAAAAGCTGATAAAATGGTTTAGTATCTTCGCTGTCATCGGTACAGCCATCGGGCTTGCCGTTGCATATTTCTGCAAGGACAATTCCGACAGTCCGGAAGAAAACGAGTCTGATCACACAGAAGAAGATTTTGACCTTGATGCGGACTTAAAGCCTGCATCCGAAAGGGAATATGTTTCTCTCAACAAGGAATCTGAAAGTACAAAAGAACAGGCGGATACAGAAGAGAAAACTGAATTCTGATTTACTTAAAAAGACCTGCAAAACAACCGTTTCAGCAGGTCTTTTTATGTCTCCTTTTCCCACGCCTCGCCCAGCAGCTTTACAGCCTGCCGGATCTTCTCTTCGTTCATATTGGCGTACCCAAGCAGGATGACTGTTTCTCCTGCTTTTTCTTTTCCATCCACATAATACTCAGACAGTCCGTATACCTTTACGCCTTTTTCTGCCGCTCTCTGTATCAGTTCTTCCTCGCTCCTTCCGTCACGAAAATGGAGGAGCAAATGAACGCCTGCGTTCTCTCCTGAAATACGGATATCAGACTCCACATCCCTGAGAGCGGACAACAGGGTATCGTGTCTGCTTTTGTACAACGCCCTTGTCTTGTTCAGATGCCGCTCATAATATCCCTCTTCGATGAATTTCTGGAGGATCATCTGGTCCACTTTTGATACCGTGGAACTGAGGAATCCGCACCGCTCCCTGTACATCCTGCATACCGGTTCCGGCAGCACCATATAGCTCATGCGGATCGCAGGGGCAATGGACTTAGAGAATGTTCCGATATAGATAACCTTTCCACTGGCGTCATATCCCTGAAGCGCGGGGATCGGTTTCCCTTTATAGCGAAACTCACTGTCATAATCATCCTCGATGATATATCTCCCCTCTTCTTCCTCCGCCCACCTGAGCAGTTCGATCCGCCTGCGGATCGGCATGACTGTTCCGAGCGGATACTGATGCGACGGCATGACAAAGGCAATGTCTGCTCCTGAGGCCCTCAGCCTGTCAACGCGCATTCCCTTGCTGTCCATATCCACAGTGTGTACGTCATAAGAAAGATTTGCAAAGAGGCGGTAAGCCTGCCGGTAGGTGGGGTTTTCCAGAGCGACTTTATGTCCTTGCCCGAGCACCGAGCACAGGAGCATAAGGAGATAGTCGTTGCCCGCGCCCACAATGATCTGATCCGGCACACAGTTCACGCCTCTTGCCTGATGGAGATAACTGCTGATGGCGCTTCTCAGCCCATACTCCCCCTGGGGACAGCCCAGACGGAACAGCTCTGCCCTGTCATCCGTCAGGCATTCTTTAGAGAGTTTTCTCCATGCATTGTATGGGAAACTCTTTAAGTCCACACCGCTTGGAGTAAAATCATACCGGTATTGCTTTTGTGTCTTCCTCTCCCTTTTCTCCTCTGTACTGCCGCTCCCGCTGAACTGGCAGAGCCCTTCGATATCTGACACAAAATATCCTCTATAAGGCTGTGCCTCAATATATCCTTCTGAAAGCAGCTGCTCATATGCCAGCTCCACCGTGCTCCTGCTCACATCCAGATGCCGGCAGAGGGCTCTTGTAGAGGGGAGCTTTTCCCCACTCGGGATCACGCCCTTCCGGATTTCTTCTTTGATATACGAATAAATCTGTTCGTACAGGGGAATCTTATCCCCGGCTTTTAAACTGATGGTCAGCTCGTTCATGATTTCGGCAACTTAAAGGAACTCTTCAGCGACACAATACGGTTGAACACCAGATGCTCCGGCGATGAGTCATGGGCGTCAATACAGAAGTAGCCGTTGCGCACAAACTGGAAGCTGTCGTACGCCCCTGCCCCCTCAAAGCTGGGCTCAACATAAGCTTCCCTGACGACCTGCAAAGAGTTCGGGTTTAAGTTCAGGGAACCGTCTTCCTTATTGTAAACGCCCTTTTCTTCATCGACCAGGTTCTCATACAGCCTGACTTCCGCTTTCTGCGCGTAAGCAGCCGGAACCCAGTGTATCGTACCCTTTACCTTTCTCCCGGTAAATCCGCTTCCCGCCTTCGTCTCCGGGTCATAGGTGCAGTGGACTTCCGTCACATTGCCGTTCTCATCTTTGACAAAGCTCTCGCACCTGACAAAATACGCATGCATCAGGCGGACCTCATTGCCCGGGAATAACCGGAAGTATTTCTTCGGGGGTTCTTCCATGAAATCTTCCCTCTCGATATAAAGCTCCCGCCCGAAGGGTACCTTTCGAAAGCCAAGCTCCTCGTTCTCCAGATTGTTCGCCACATCGAGATATTCGATCTGATCCTCCGGGTAGTTGTCTATCACCAGCTTGATGGGGTCAAGGACAGCCATCATACGCGGCTTCTTCATCTTCAGGTCTTCTCGGATACAGTATTCCAGCATCGCGTAATCCACGGAGCTCTGTGCCTTGGAGACGCCGCACAGGTCAATGAACATTTTGATGGACTCCGGAGTAAAGCCGCGGCGTCTCAGGGCCGCGATAGAGACAAGACGCGGGTCATCCCAGCCATCCACGATACCGTCTTCCACCAGCTTCTTGATATAGCGCTTCCCTGTCACCACATTCGTCAGATACAGTTTCGCAAACTCGATCTGCCTCGGCGGGTTCTCAAACTCACACTCACGCACCACCCAGTCATAGAGCGGTCTGTGGTCTTCAAACTCCAGCGTACAGATAGAGTGCGTGATTCCCTCAATGGCATCCTCGATGGGATGGGCGAAATCATACATCGGATAGATGCACCACTTATCCCCTGTGTTGTGATGGGTCATATGCGCCACACGGTAAATGATCGGATCCCTCATATTGATATTCGGGGAAGCCATATCAATCTTCGCGCGGAGTACTTTCTCGCCATCTTTATATTTCCCCTCGCGCATTTCCTCAAAGAGCCGTAAATTCTCTTCAACGGAGCGGTTTCTGTATGGGCTTTCCTTTCCGGGCTCTTTCAGGGTGCCGCGGTATTCCCTCATCTGCTCCGGCGTCAAGTCGCAGACGAAAGCCTTTTCCTTCTTGATGAGCTTCACAGCGCACTCATACATCTGGTCAAAATAATCGGAAGCAAAATACAGATGGTCGCCCCAATCCGCTCCCAGCCATTTGATATCTTCTTTGATAGAATCCACGAACTCCATTTTCTCTTTGGTCGGATTCGTATCGTCAAATCTCATATGGAAGGTCCCGCCGTACTCCTGTGCCAGACCATAATTTAAAAGGATGGACTTGGCATGTCCGATGTGGAGATACCCATTCGGTTCGGGCGGGAAACGTGTGCAGACATGGTCATAGACTCCTTCCGCCAGGTCTTTGTCGATCTCCTGCTCGATAAAATTCTTTGAAACAGCTTCGTTTTCCATTGTATCCTCCTCTGATAACGCAAAACTTCATGGAGATTATCTTACCATAAAATGCAAATGACCACAAGTGCCGGATTTCCGCTTTGTTATTCACTTATGATAATGTCACCTTAGGATTCTCTTGAGATAATGTCACTTTTTGATAAACTATAAAACTA
>CALWQP010000006.1 GCA_944383695.1 uncultured Mediterraneibacter sp. | reverse complement strand
CACAGTATCTCCAAACAGTATAGCATACAGACCTTGGAGAGGGTCTATAAACACTACTACTTTATAATACGAGGGGAACAGTATGAGCAAAATGAATAAAAGATCCATTTCTGTTTTTGTATTTCTCAATCTCATAGCAGCCGCAATACTCGGCGGCTGTGCGGGACAATCAGAGGGTATTTCTGACAGCCAGAAATCCGGCGTCACTGCTCCGGCTGAATCAGAAGTAATGGCGGCGCTGCCACAGCAAGAGGAAGAGAACGCAGAGTCAGAGCCTGTGATTGAAAAGGCTGATTATTCAGAGTATTTTGAAGGCCTAAACGGAGCGGCTGTATTATATGACTCGTCTGAGAACAATTATCAGATATACAATCAAGAAACAGCTCTGACGCAGCGGTCGCCTTGTTCTACATTTAAAATCATATCCTCCTTGATAGGCCTGGAGAACGAGATCATCGTGCCCGGAGATTCGGTACGGCCGTGGAGCGGCGAGATCTTTTGGAATGAAGACTGGAATAAGGATATCGAGTTTGAAGATGCATTTCGAACTTCATGCGTCTGGTATTTCCGGCAGGTCATTGATGAGATCGGAACAGATTTAATGCAGGAAGAATTAGACAAACTTCAATATGGCAACCGTGATATTTCTGACTGGGAAGGGCGACTGAACACGAATGAAGATAACAGAGCCCTGACCGGCTTTTGGATCGAATCGTCGCTCAAGATATCTCCAAAAGAGCAGACAGAGATTATGGAACGGATCTTCGGCATCCATTCAAAATATTCAAAAGAAACACAAGACAAGTTAAAACAGGTTATGCTGGTGTCCGAGCAGACTGCGCCGGGACTTGCTGTTTACGGAAAGACCGGTATGGGGCTGGAAGGGGACATTGTGGCTGACTGTTGGTTTACAGGATTTGCGGATAAGGGTGAGAGAAGGATTTATTTTTGCGTATACCTGGGAAGGACGGACGGCGCTGATGTGTCCAGTGCGAAAGCGCGGGAGATTGCCCTGCAAATACTTACTAATTATTAAAACATGCACAGAAAACTTATGGAAAATGTCAACTCTTTTCACCTCCGTTTAATTTTGAGTCGATCATATGGTACATCTTTTGAAGATCCGTGTCGGATATCTCGGAACCGGACAGCAGTGAAGACAACAATGTCGATGCCTCCCCGTTATAGAATCGGTTCAGAAAATGGTGATTTTCCTGGGACAGATATTTTTTCTGGGAAATGATCGGATAGTAGTAGTACATGCGCCCCTTTTGTTCATAGGAGATGACATGTTTTGCCACCAGGCGTGATAATAGTGTATGTATGGTTTTATTGCTCCAGTTGTGAGATTTCGGTGCCTTTTCGCAGACTTCATTGGTGCTGATCGGAGAATCAGCCCATATGATCTTCATGATCTCGTATTCTGCTTCAGAAATCTGTGGTAATTTCTCCATCCTATATCGCCCCTTAGTCTTACTTACGTAGTAATTATAAAAGGGGAAATATAAAAGGTCAATATTTATATTGAATGTGTGGAGAATGCAGATGGAACCTGGACATTCCGGAAAGCAGTAAAAAGAGCGGGAAGCTTTGTGCTTCCCGCCTCTGATTCCGTGTCATTTTAATGCCGATAATGTGTTGTCTGCAACAGGCGTCTGAATTAAGCGCGTTCAACGCGTCCGGATTTCAGACAGGATGTACATACATACATTTTCTTAGAGCCGCCTTCAGTTTTCACTCTGACGGATTTCACATTTGATTTCCACATTTTCGGTGTCTTTCTATGAGAGTGGCTTACACTGTTACCAAAATGAGCACCCTTTTCACAAATAGCACATTTAGCCATGACTGCACCTCCTAACAATCTGAACTGGTCGTATAGACTCACAACACAGTTATTCTATCAGAAAGAATTTCCTATTGCAAGTATTTTTTAAAAAAATCGAATGTATATTGTAAAATTAAGGAATGAATAGTATAATAAGCATGTTATTTATGGCAAGAATCCATTTGAGAATTGGAGGTATATATGATGAAGGGAAGCATGAGCACAGATCTTGGAATCATTACAGTTAATCCCGAGGTGATCGCTAAATATGCCGGCTCCGTCGCAGTCGAGTGTTTCGGCATCGTCGGCATGGCAGCCGTAAGCGTGAAAGATGGTTTGGTGCGGCTGTTAAAGAAAGAAAGCCTGACACATGGGATCAAGGTTGAAATTTCAGATGATAACACCCTCATCCTGAATTTTCATGTCATTGTCGCTTATGGTGTGAATATCCTTTCTGTTTCTGACAATCTTATGAGTAACGTAAAATATAAGGTTGAAGAGTTCACCGGCATGACGGTAGAAAAGATCAACATCTTTGTAGAAGGTGTGAGAGTGATAGATTAAGGAGGATATTGTCGTGGCTGTTAAAACGATAAATACGGAGATGCTCCGGAAGATGTTCCTTGCCGGAGCTGCAAATCTGGAAGCGAAAAAAGAATACATCAATGAGTTGAACGTATTTCCTGTGCCGGACGGAGACACCGGCACGAATATGACATTGACGATCATGTCGGCCGCAAAAGAGGTGCAGGCCCTCACTAAACCGGATATGGTCTCAATGGCGAAAGCAATCTCTTCCGGTTCGCTGAGAGGGGCAAGAGGAAACTCAGGCGTGATCCTCTCGCAGCTTCTCCGTGGATTTACAAAAGAAATCCGGGAACATGATGAGATTGATGCAGTGGTCCTTGCAAAGGCATGTGACCGCGCGACTGCTACCGCATATAAAGCGGTAATGAAACCAAAAGAAGGTACGATCCTTACTGTGGCAAAAGGAATTTCGCAGAAAGCTGCTGAGCTGGCGGAGACTACAGAGGATCTGGAAGTATTTCTCCCCGAAGTCATCAAGCATGCTGAGGAGGTCCTGGCCCGGACTCCGGATATGCTTCCTGTATTGAAAGAGGCAGGAGTCGTTGATTCCGGCGGACAGGGGCTTCTGGAAGTCCTTCATGGGGCATACGATGCTTTCCTTGGCAAGGAGATCGATTACACTGCCATTGAGGCAAGTTCAGGAACAAAGATGGTAAAACCCGGACAGCAGGCTGAGGCGGATATCAAATTCGGCTATTGTACAGAGTTCATCATTATGACGCAAAAAGAATTCACAGAAAAAGACGAAGCTGAATTCAAAGACTATCTCGAATCTATCGGTGATTCCATTGTATGCGTAGCGGATGATGATATCGTGAAGATCCATGTGCACACAAACGACCCGGGACTTGCGATCCAGAAGGCGCTGACATATGGCCAGCTCTCCCGCATGAAGATCGACAACATGAGAGAGGAGCATCAGGAGAAGCTCATTCGGGACGCAGAGAAAGTTGCCGCGCAGCAGGCAGAAGAAAAGGCACAGAAGAAAAAAAAGGAACCAAGGAAGTCCGTAGGCTTTATCGCGGTCTCCATCGGCGAAGGCATGAATGAGATTTTCCGCGAACTGGGCGTTGACTATATCATTGAAGGCGGACAGACTATGAATCCGAGTACGGACGACATGCTGACCGCGATCGACGAGGTGAATGCGGACCATATCTTTATCCTTCCGAATAATAAAAACATCATACTGGCGGCTAACCAGGCACAGTCCCTGACAAAGGATAAGGACATTATCGTCATCCCGACTAAAACGGTTCCGCAGGGAATCACAGCAGTCATAAGCTTCATGCCGGAAGCAGATGTGGATACGAATATGGAGGCAATGCAGGAAGCAGTCGGGAATGTAAAGACCGGGCAGGTGACTTATGCGGTCCGGGATACCCATATCGATGACAAGGAAATCCATGAAGGCGATATTATGGGCATTGGAGACGATGGGATACTTGCCGTCGGGCAGTCTGTGGAAGAGACGGCAAAAGAGATGCTCGCCCAGCTTGTAGACGAGGACTCCGAGCTCATCAGCCTGTATTACGGACAGGACATTCTCCCTGAAGATGCAGAGAGATTTTCAGCAGATGTGGAGGCTCTTTATCCGGATGTAGACGTGGATGTACACATGGGCGGACAGCCGATCTATTACTATGTGCTTTCCGTGGAGTAAATATGCAGATCAGAAAAGAACACAGATTTATTTGTGAGAAGACCGGGCGTTCTTCCGACAGGGGAAGGACGCCCTTGCCTGTATTCCGGGAGGTATGGGCGGAATAAAAGAGGAGATGAGACAGATATTATGAGAGAGAGACAGGGAATCAGTTCGCTTAAAGGCGTGGGCGAAAAAACGGAAAAACTATTCCATCACCTTGGTATTAAGACGATTGGAGATCTGATCCGTTATTACCCGAGAGGATTCGAGATTTTTGACGATCCAATACCAATCAGTGAAGCTGAAGAAGGAAAGGTGTGCGCAGTGGCGGGCTCCGTATTCGGAAGAATCCAGGTGTCGGGCAGCCACAGGGTGCAGGTCACTACACTTTATCTGAAAGACCTGACCGGCACACTGAAAATTATCTGGTTCCGTATGCCGTTTCTCAGAAATACTTTGTCAAAAGGAGGCCTTCTCATCCTTCGTGGCCGCGTAGTCAGGAGAAGAGACGGTCTCGTGATGGAGCATCCGGAAATCTACTATCCGGCGGTCAAATATGAAGAGAAACTGCACACCATGCAGCCGGTCTACCATCTCACGGCAGGGCTGACCAATAATTCTGTCATAAAAGCAGTCCGCCAGGCGCTTGGCTGCGCGGAGAAGAAAATGGATATTCTCCCGGAAGCTCTGAGTGGAAAATATCATTTTCCACCTTACGAAACAGCAGTCAGGAACATGCATTTCCCTGGCAATAAAGAAGAGTTTGCCGCGGCGAGAGAACGCTTTGTATACGAAGAGTTCCTTGTATTCATCCTCTCTCTGCGCCGGATGAAAGAGTCCGGGAACCGCGCGGAGAACAGATTCCACCTTCCGGATCAGGAGAAGACCAGGCAGTTTCTTAAAGCCCTTCCGTACCAGCTTACAGGGGCTCAGATGAAGGTTTGGGAAGAAATAAAATCGGATATGCAGGGGCCGTATGTGATGTCCCGGCTTGTCCAGGGAGATGTGGGGTCCGGTAAGACGATCGTAGCATTTCTGGCGCTTCTGCTGGCCGGGCTGAACGGATATCAGGGAGCGCTCATGGCTCCCACGGAAGTGCTGGCGCACCAGCATTATGAGAATATATCAGGAATGCTGGAGCGGTATGCTATCCCGCTTCAGGCAGAACTCCTTACAGGATCTATGACAGCCGCCCGGAAACGCCAGGCTTATAAACGTATCCGTAACGGAGACTCCTCCATCATTATCGGAACTCACGCGCTGATACAGGAGAAGGCTGTTTACCGCGATCTGGCGCTGGTCGTGACAGACGAGCAGCACCGCTTCGGCGTGCGCCAGAGGGAAGCGCTCGCGGGGAAAGGAGCCATGCCGCACATCCTTGTCATGAGCGCCACGCCGATACCAAGGACCCTGGCCATCATCCTTTACGGTGATCTGGACATTTCCGTCATTGACGAGATGCCAAAAGACCGTCTGCCCATTAAAAACTGTGTGGTGGATACAGGATATCGAGAGAAGGCGTATTCGTTCATGCGAAAACAGGTGGCAGAGGGAAGGCAGTGCTATGTGATCTGTCCCATGGTGGAAGAGAGCGACAGCCTTGAAGCAGAAAACGTTATGGATTACTCGCGGATGCTTGCGGAAGAGATGGGGGAAGGCATCCGGGTCGGCTGCCTTCACGGAAAGATGAAACAGCAGGAAAAAGATGAGATCATGGAGGCCTTCGGGAAAAATGAGATCCAGGTCCTTGTGTCCACCACAGTCGTAGAGGTGGGAATCGACGTGCCGAACGCGTCGGTCATCATGATCGAGAATGCAGAGCGTTTCGGACTGGCGCAGCTCCACCAGCTCCGCGGCCGTGTGGGAAGAGGGAAGCACCAGTCCTACTGTATCTTTATGTCAGCCTCAAAGTCTGATGACACAAGAGAACGGCTGGAGATCCTGAATCATTCCAATGACGGATTTTTTATCGCAGGAGAAGACCTGCGTCTCAGAGGGCCGGGTGATCTGTTCGGCATCCGGCAGAGCGGAATATTGGACTTCAAGACAGCCGATGTCTTCCAGGATGCGAAAATACTTAAGAATGCGGCTGAAGATGCGAAAAAACTTCTGGATGAAGATCAGGAACTGTCCAGACCGGAACATGCCGGACTCAAGCAGCATATTGACAGCAGGATCCGTGAGATCATGCTCGAGACGACATTGTGAAAATTATATTGATTAAAATTTCCAGTTTAAAACCTGCCATCCTCCATATACTAACAGCGTAACATAAACAAACGGACAGCAGATGTATGATAACCGGCTGCACAAAACAGCAGATTACATACAGATGCAGCCGGAAGGATATGTTACAGAACACAAGACGTAACTGGTAAAGTTACGAAAATGCAAAAGGAGGAAATTGATCATGGCAAGTCGTTCATCTAACAGAGCAGCAGTGCCGGAGGCAAAGGGTGCTCTGGACAAATTCAAGTACGAAGTGGCCAATGAGCTGGGGGTACCGTTATCTGACGGTTACAACGGTGACCTTACTTCCAAGCAGAACGGATCTGTCGGCGGATATATGGTCAAGAAAATGATCGAGCAGCAGGAAAAACAGATGGCAGGCAAATAACCGCTGTATTTCCGTAAGCAGAGGGAAAAGCGCCCGGGATTGACCTGGGCGCTTTTTTCTGATAAAATTTCCACTATAATTTACAAAAAATTGACGATGTGCAGATTTTATGATATCAGAAAGCGGGGTGCCGGTTTATGCGAGTGATCGCAGGGAGCGCTAGGAGCTTAAGGCTTAAGACCCTGGATGGGATGGACACAAGGCCTACTACTGACAGGATCAAAGAGACATTATTCAACATCATCAGTCCGTCCATATTTGACAGCATTTTCCTTGACCTGTTCAGCGGGAGCGGCGGCATCGGGATCGAAGCGCTCAGCCGGGGAGCCAGGGAAGCTGTCTTTATAGAAAATAATCCAAAGGCAATGGCATGTATTAAAGAAAATCTTAAATCTACCCGGCTCGAGACAAAAGCCGCCACCATGACAACAGATGTGATGGACGCCCTGTACTGTCTGGAGGGGGAAAAAGTCTTTGACTTTATCTTCATGGACCCGCCCTATGACCACGGCCTGGAGCGCAGGGTTCTGGAATATCTGGCTGATTCCCGGCTTGTGTATGAGGATACGGTGATCATTGCTGAGGCATCCAGGGATACGGACTTTTCATATGCAGAAGGCCTTGGACTAACTGTGATCCGGGAAAAAATATATAAAACGAACAAACATGTATTTTTTGAGAAGGCGGGGAAAGAAGAAATATGTTAAAAGCAATCTATCCGGGAAGTTTTGACCCGGTTACATACGGACACCTCGACATTATCCGCAGATCCTCCAAACTTGTGGATGAATTAATTGTCGGAGTATTGTGTAATAAAGCGAAAATGCCGTTGTTTTCTGTGGAAGAACGTGTTAGAATATTAGAGGAAGTGACAAAAGATCTGGATAATGTCAGGATCGTTCCGTTTCACGGGCTTCTGGTCGAATTTGCTGCGAAGATGGGAGCCGGGCTTATCATAAGGGGGCTGCGGGCGATCACGGATTTTGAATACGAACTCCAGATGTCACAGACGAACCATAAATTGGAGCCAAATGTTGAGACCATGTTTTTGACGACAGGGATCGAATACTCTTATTTGAGTTCCACCACAGTAAAGGAGATCGCTGCTTTTGGGGGAGATCTGTCACAGTTTGTGCCGGAAGCAGTCGCTGTGGAGCTTATGAAAAAGATAAATACAAAAGGAGAGTGTAACAAATGAGCAGCCGTATCGAGCAGATTATCGAAGAAATCGAAGAGTACATCGACCGTGACTGTAAGTTCCAGCCCTTGTCCACAACAAAGATCATCGTAAATAAAGAGCATCTGGACGAGTTGCTGAGGGAGCTTCGCATGAAGACACCGGATGAGATCAAACGCTACCAGAAGATCATCGCCAACAGAGACGCTATCCTTGCAGATGCACAGGCAAAAGCAGATGCCATGATCGAGGAGGCGCAGGTGCAGACGACAGAGCTCGTCAGCGAGCACGAGATCATGCAGCAGGCATACGCCCAAGCAAATGAGATTGTTACTCAGGCAACGGCCCAGGCGCAGGAGATCATTGATAATGCCACAAGAGATGCCAATGAGATCCGCATCGGAGCGATCCAGTATACAGACGATCTGCTTGCCAACGCAGAGAGCATCATCGGGCATACACTTGACAGCTATACAACGAAATATGACGGACTGATCAATTCTCTTCAGGAGTGTTATGATACTGTCCGCTCCAACCGTGCAGAACTGGATATTCCGGAGGATGACGGAAGCGGATATGGTGAGAATGAGTCCATTTAGCTAAAATAGAGATAAAGATACGCCAGGGAGCTGGCTGCCAATGAGGCAGCCAGCTTTTGTGCGATATATGGGAAAATAGAAATACCAGTTCCGCGGAGCATGCAATTGGTCTGTGCTACAGAGCAGAAACCGCCGAAAGACGTCAGACCCATGATGAGCGGATAGGACAGAGCTGGGTCAGCAATACCCTTATGGAGCATGACGATCCCATTGGTGATCTCAAGGGAGGGCAGTACCGCTTTAAAGAAAGCAATATCGCTAAATTCGCCTAATAAAGCGATCAGGATCGAAAAAGAAATAATGTATCCCCCCACTTTTACAATGCCCTCAAAACTGTCCATCATGCAGGAGTCAAAAGCGGCAAAATCAAGTGTGTTTCCCGCACGCCCATTATTTTTTTCCGGAGAGCGGAATCTCTTTTCTCCGTGCAGATAGAATCTGCGGAAGAGAAAACTCAGCAGAACAGGGACTCCGAACAGGATCAAAAGGCTTGGGACAGTCAGTTCATCCCGGCCCAGAGTTTTCCATATAATGAAATTCATAATAAATGCAGGGCTTGTATTATTGCAGAAGGAGAGAAGATAACAGCCTTCGTTCCTGGTGATCCTGCCGGAGCGCAGCAGATCCGCGGTCACTTTTGCTCCCATGGGATATCCGCAGAGAAACCCGGTCAGTACAGCAAAAGCGCCATTCCCGGAAGTGGCGAATATCCTGCCAAGCACGTTCCCGAACAGTCCGGATATGACAGAAAGGCCGCCTCCTGCCATCATGAGAGCGGAGACAAGCATAAAAGGAAAGAGGGTCGGAAAAACAATCTGAAACCAGAGAAGGAGCCCATCTTCTGCTCCGGAAAAGACGGCGCGCGGCGAGAGAAGCATGGAGATAAAGAGGAGCACTGCAGTGATCCCGGGCATGTATTGTCTTAGAGAATGCTGTTTCATCGGCTTCCCTCCTCTGACATGGTCATTTCAGATATATGACAGAGGAATGATCGTTATGCGTGGATCATATAGTGTCATAGAGTATTTCGAAAAGGAGAAGTCCTTGAAAAAATCCCTGAAAAAGATCAGAAGATATATCGTTGTTTTATTTTTGCTGGTGTTTTTTGCCGGTATCTGGATCCCGCGGCTTGAATATGGGAGCGAGAGGAGCCGGCTGTCTGAAGATATCCTTTTTTCAGACGGATTCCGCAGACAGTCTGTTTCCGATGAGGAAATGGAACAGATCCGGGATATCAGCGCGCCTGGGGAGGCTCTGGCCGTATACTGGCTGGAAAGCAATTTTGGGCAGGAGTCATTCAGTCTGTCGCCGGATGAGACGGCTTTTGCAAGAAAGCGGTGGGAGCGCGCAAAGGGATGGGGAAGCTATCTCGCCGGATGCCAGGCTGTGTGGGATGACCTTCGGTACTTTCCTGTGGCTGAGTCCCCGGAGAACAGCCGGCTCTCTGTCTCCTTTGAAGATTCCTGGATGTTCGACCGTTCCTATGGAGGAGAACGCGGGCACGAGGGAACAGATATCATGCCTTCCGTAAATGAACCTGGACGCTTCCCTGTTGTGAGCATGACGGACGGTACCATCGAAAATAAAGGATGGCTGGAGCTGGGCGGATACCGGCTGGGAATACGCGCGCCTCATGGGGCCTACATATATTATGCCCACCTGGACTCTTATGCAGATATTCAGGAGGGGGACACAGTGAGCGCGGGAGACCTGCTGGGATTTATGGGAGACACCGGATACGGTACAGAAGAAGGGACAAGGGGAAAATTTCCTGTCCATCTCCATGTGGGGATCTATCTCTATGAAAATGACCGGGAAATCAGCGTCAACCCGTATCCCGCGCTGCTTTATGTACAAGGACAAAAGGTCAGAGGCGACTTTTAGGGGTGGGGGTTTCACCCATAGAAAAAACATGGTATAATGATTGCACGCTTTTACTTTGGAGGATAAATGATGAATCAGCTCCCAGCAGCATTTGTAGATAAAATGAAGAGTCTTCTGGGCTCGGAATACGAGGAATATGTAAGATGCTTTGACGAACCGCGCCATTATGGACTCCGTGTAAATACAGCAAAAATATCAGTGGAAGATTTTCTTAAAATCGCTCCCTGGCCGCTTGAGCCTGTTCCGTGGATCAGGAATGGGTTTTATTATGACGGAGAAACATATCAGCCGGCAAAGCACCCTTATTACTTTGCGGGACTGTATTATCTCCAGGAACCGAGTGCTATGACTCCGGCAGACCGGCTGCCTGTTGAACCGGGGGACCGGGTGCTGGATGTGTGCGCCGCCCCTGGAGGAAAGGCGACAGAACTTGGGGCAAAGCTGGATGGGACCGGTGTCCTCGCGGCGAATGACCTGAGCAGTTCCCGGGCAAAGGGACTGCTCAAGAACCTGGAGCTCTTCGGGATAGGAAATGTGCTCATTTTAAGTGAAGAACCGGGCAGGCTGGTCACGTATTTTAAAGGGTATTTTGACAAGATTCTGATCGATGCCCCATGTTCCGGGGAGGGCATGTTCCGGAAGGACCGCAAGATGATCCGGGCGTGGGAGGAACACGGACCTGACTATTTTTCAAAAATCCAGAGGAGCATTATCACGCAGGCGGCGGAGATGCTCCGGGAAGGCGGGATGCTCCTGTATTCCACCTGCACCTTTTCTCCGGAGGAAAATGAACAGACTATCGAGTATCTCCTGCAGGAGTACCCGCAGTTCCAAATCTGCGAGATGGAAGGATATGAAGGGTTTGCTGAAGGCATGCCTGAGATGTCTCTGGCAGGGGATCAGCGCCTTAAAAAGACTGTGCGTATCTTTCCTCACAAAATGCAGGGAGAAGGACATTTTCTCGCTCTGCTGCAAAAAGGCGCACGGACAGACCGCGCCAAGAAGGAACCTCATCAGGGACAGGGAGGCAGGGCAGGGAAGCTTCCGCCGGAGCTGAAAGATTTTCTCGTCTCCGTAAATCGGAAAATGGAGCCCGCCAGGATGGATATCCGCGGGGAGAAAGTGTACTATATGCCGGAAGACATACCGCCCCTGAAGGGAATCCGCTTTTTACGGACAGGACTGTTTCTCGGAGAATTAAAGAAAAAGCGTTTCGAACCGAGCCAGGCATTTGCCATGAATCTGAAAAAAGAAGAATATAAATATGTCATCAACCTTCCGGTTACAGATGAACGGATCGTCAAATACCTGAAAGGGGAGACTCTCGATGTGGAGGATGTGACACTGCCGAAGGAGAAAGGCTGGTATCTCGTTTGTGTGGACGGATATCCGCTGGGATTCGGCAAGCTGGCAGGCCAGACCCTCAAGAATAAATATCTCCCGGGATGGCGGTGGCAGTCATTATGATGATCAGACTGGACAAGTTTCTCGCGGACATGGGATATGGCACGAGAAGCCAGGTGAAGAAAGAACTGTCAAAAGGCAGTGTCACAGTGAACGGTGCTCCTGTCAGGAAGCCTGAAACAAAGATCGACACGGAAAAGGATGCCGTGTGCTGGAAGGGAGAGCCGGCAGCCTATGCAGAGTACGAGTATTTCATGTTGAACAAGCCTTTCGGAGTGGTGTCCGCCACAGAGGATAAAAAAGAAAAGACCGTTCTGGACCTGCTCCGTTCTGATAAAGGCAGTGATGGGGGGACAGGCATGCGCCGGGAAGACCTTTTCCCTGTGGGGAGGCTGGACAAGGATACCGAGGGACTCCTTCTCATCACAAATGACGGAGAGCTGGCACACCGCCTTCTTTCGCCTAAAAAGCATGTAGACAAAGTCTATTATGCAGAAATCCGGGGAAAAGTGGATGAAGAAGATGTAAGACTGTTTGCCCGGGGGCTGGATATTGGTGATGAAAAGATCACGCTGCCCGCAGAGCTTAAAATTATAAATCCGGGAGAGATTTCCCGCATCCAGGTCACAGTCCGGGAGGGAAGATACCATCAGGTAAAGCGGATGTTCCGGGCGGTGGGCAAAGAGGTGATCTATCTGAAACGCCTCAGTATGGGAAACCTTGCGCTGGATGAGGCACTTGCCCCGGGGGAATTCCGGCGGCTGACAGAAGAAGAGGTAGGACGATTATGCTGAAAGGGAAAAAAGCAGTTATATTTGATATGGATGGTTCTCTGGTGGACTCCATGTGGGTCTGGCTGGAAGTAGACCGCATTTATATGGAAAAGCACAGGCTTACCGCGCCTGAGACATTCCATAAGGATATCGAGGGCATGAGCTATGTTGAGACCGCCCAGTATTTTGTAGATACATTTCATACACTGGAGCGTACAAGGGAAGAGGTCATGCAGGATTGGCGGGATATGGCTGTTGATATCTATGCGACAAAAGTATTCCCTAAACCCGGAGCGGTGGAATTCCTCGATGAGATGAGACGGAAAGGCGTGCTCCTTGGAATCGCGACCAGCAATGACCGCAAGATCGCTCAGGCGGCACTGGACGCCCGGGGGCTGAACGAGTATTTTTCCTCTGTGTGCACATCCAGCGAGGTGGCGGCCGGAAAGCCTGCGCCCGACATGTATCTTAAAGTGGCAGGTGATCTCGGAGTCGCTCCTGACGAGTGTCTGGTGTTCGAGGATATCCCGAATGGGATACTTGCCGGAAAGAATGCCGGCATGGAGGTGTGTGCTGTGGACGATGACTTCTCCAGGCGGGACGACAGGGAAAAGAGACGTCTGGCGGATTATTACATCCATGATTTCTATGAAATCATGAATAAAACTTACGAAAAATGCGGGGTTAGGGAATGAATAACAGATTTTTGCCCGTGAGCAGGGCGGATATGGAAGAGAGAGGATGGGATCAGGTGGATTTTGCCTATGTCATCGGCGACGCTTACGTGGACCATCCCTCTTTTGGACATGCGATCATAAGCCGGATGCTGGAATCAAGGGGCTACCGTGTAGGAATCATCTCACAGCCGGACTGGAGGAATCCTGAAAGTGTATGCATCTTCGGCAGACCCCGGCTCGGGTTCCTTGTCTCATCCGGAAACATGGACTCCATGGTCAATCATTATTCTGTCTCAAAAAAGCGCAGGAAGACTGATGCATATACGCCGGGCGGAGAGATGGGAAAGCGCCCGGACCATGCCTGTGTGGTGTACGGCAACCTGATCCGGCAGACTTATAAAGAGACTCCTGTCATCCTCGGCGGCATCGAGGCAAGTCTTCGCAGACTGGCGCATTATGACTACTGGTCAGACTCCCTGAAACGCTCCATCCTCCTGGATTCTGGCGCTGATATCGTCTCCTATGGGATGGGGGAACGCTCCATCGTGGAGATTGCGGAAGCCCTCGACGCGGGCATCCCCGTGGAAGAACTGACATATGTGGACGGAACTGTTGTCCGCGTAAAGGACAGGGAGAGGATCAAAGAGGCTGAAATGCTTCCTTCTTTTGAGGAGATGAAAGAAGATAAAAAAAACTATGCGCGCAGCTTTTATACACAGTATATCAATACAGATGCATTTAACGGAAAACGCCTTGCCGAACCTTATTCAGACCACTTGTACATTGTGCAGAATCCACCGTCAAAACCCTTATCCACTATGGAAATGGATGACATCTATGCTCTGCCTTATGTAAGGACATACCATCCTTCTTATAAAGTGAAAGGCGGCGTGCCGGCAGTGTCGGAGATTCGTTTCAGCCTGATCAGCAGCAGAGGGTGTTTCGGAGGATGCAGTTTCTGCGCCCTGACATTTCACCAGGGGCGGATCGTGCAGGTGAGAAGTCATGAGTCACTGCTGAGAGAAGCAGAGATTGTCACAAAAGAGGAGGATTTCAAGGGATATATCCATGATGTAGGTGGACCTACCGCAAACTTCCGGCATCCGTCCTGCGAAAAACAGATGGAACATGGCGTCTGCCGGAACCGTCAATGCCTGTTTCCCAATCCATGCCGGAATCTGGATGCGGACCACAGTGATTATGTATCTCTCCTTAAGAAACTGCGGGACATCCCGGGAGTGAAAAAAGTGTTCATCCGCTCCGGGATCCGTTTTGATTACCTGCTTGCAGACCGGAAGAATGAATTTCTCCGGGAACTGTGCGAACACCATGTGAGCGGTCAGCTCAAAGTTGCTCCAGAGCATGTTTCCGATCAGGTGCTTGCGCTTATGGGCAAGCCGCAGAATAAAGTATATGAAGAATTTATCCGTCAGTTTAACAGAATGAACGAGCAACTGGGAAAAAAACAGTATCTTGTCCCATACCTTATGTCCTCCCATCCGGGGTCCACGCTGAAAGAAGCTGTAAAGCTGGCGGAATACTGCCGGGATCTGGGATATATGCCCGAGCAGGTGCAGGATTTTTATCCGACGCCTTCCACCTTATCCACCTGTATGTATTATACAGGACTCGATCCCATGACAATGAAACCGGTCTATGTGCCCAAAAATCCCCATGAAAAAGCGATGCAGAGGGCGCTTATCCAGTACAGGGACCCGAAACTTTATGACCTGGTGGAGGAAGCGCTTGAGAAGGCAGGAAGGACGGACCTGATCGGATACGGCCCGAAGTGTCTCATCCGCCCTCGGCGGAGCGGAAAGGCAGGCGCTTCCTCAGGCGGGAGGAGAGCAGATGGCAGAAAGCCGCAGACTGACAAAAAAAGAAAGAAAAAGACCATACGAAATATTCACAGAAAGAAATGAGGTTGCAGATGCGTACAGCAGTAGTGACTGGCGCTTCCTCGGGAATCGGAAGAGAGTTTGTGCGTCAGTTGGGATATTTTTATAAGGACCTGGACGAGATCTGGGTGATCGCCAGAAGAGCGGAGCGGCTGGAGGCGCTGAAAAAAGAAAGCCGTGTGCCTGTGAGGATTTTTGAAGGGGACTTGCTGAAAAAACAGGTTTACAAAGAATACCACCGATCCCTAAAAGATCTCTGTCCAGATGTGAGGATGCTCGTCAATTCAGCCGGATTCGGAAAAAGCGGCAGCTTTATAAATATCGCCGGAGAAGGGAAAAAGCTCCAGACGGATATGGTGGATCTGAACTGCCGCGCCCTTACGCGAATGACACAGATGACGATTCCCTGGATGGGAAAGGGCGGCCGTATCATCAACCTGGCATCCGCCGCGGCATTCTGCCCTCAGAATGGATTTGCCGTGTACGCCGCGACGAAAGCATATGTTCTCAGTTTTTCCAGGGCTTTGGGATCAGAACTGAAAAGCTGCGGGATTTATGTAACTGCCGTGTGCCCGGGACCTGTTGATACGGAGTTCTTTTCTGTAAGCGGAGAACTTACCAACCCGCTGAAAAAGCTGACTCTTGCCAGCGCGCCCGGAGTCGTTCGCAAAGCGCTTTCCGACAGCAGAAAAAAACGCTCTGTCTCTGTATATGGGGCGGGAATGAAGGCGGCGCGGCTGGGGGCAAAGTTTATACCCCACAGTCTCATACTTAAGGCGGAGGAGTTATTTACAAAATGAAAAAAGTGCAAAAAGGGGCTCCAGGTTATCTGGATTATAAGAAAAAAGTGGAGATCATAAGGACCGTCATCTATTTCGGTATCGTTGCCGCTGTGTTTTTTCTCGGATATTTTCAGACCGGGACAAGGCTGAACCTGCTCACTGTGATCGCGGTCCTGGGATGTCTTCCCGCGGGAAAAGCGCTAGTGGGAGTGATCGCAAGATTCCCATATGGATCCATCGAGCATGAGAGAGCAGAGGATATCGCGGGCAAGACAACCCATCTCACCGTATGCTATGACATGGTGATCACAAGCGAGGAGAAGATCATGCCTGTAGACTGCATCGTCATCTCCGGCAACAATATCTTTGGCTACACACACTATAAAAAAGTGGACCTGAAAATGGTCTCTGACCATATCCAGACAATACTGAAACAAAATCAGTATACAGGACTTGCCGTCCGTGTGCTGAATGAATATAAACCGTTTATCACAAGGGCAGAAGGGCTCGACAATATCGCTGCAGTAGAAAAAGAGGACGCAAGGGAAAGAGAAGAGGCGATCCGGGGGATCATTCTCAATATTTCCATGTAGAAAGAGGCTGGATATGAAAGAACTGTGCATCGGCTCAAACGAGGCGGGACAGCGGCTGGATAAATTCCTGGGGAAATATATGGACCAGGCGCCGAAGAGTTTCCTGTATAAGATGCTTAGAAAAAAGAATATTACACTGAATGGGAAAAAAGCATCCGGAAATGAGATACTTTCCCCAGGGGATACTGTGAAACTCTTCCTCTCAGACGAAACAGTCAGTAAATTTTCCCGGTCCCGGACATCGGATGGCTATCTGGCGGGGACTCAGGGGCAGGGAACAAAACTTGACATATTATATGAGGATGAGCATACAATTTTTATAGACAAGCCTGTGGGCATGCTCTCTCAGAAAGCCGCTCCGGGCGATGTATCTCTTGTGGAACATCTCATTGCCTATCTTCTGGAGAGCGGACAGATCACAGAAGAAGAACTGCGTACCTTCCGTCCTTCTGTGTGCAACCGGCTGGACCGGAACACAAGCGGGATCGTGGCGGCGGGAAAGACACTTGCGGCACTTCAGGAGCTCAGCGCTATGTTCCGGGAGCGCAGTCTGAAAAAATACTATCTCTGTCTCGTAAAAGGAACGGTAAAAGAAGGATATCGGATCAAGGGATATCTGACAAAAGACCGGCGGAGAAACACAGTATGTGTTGAAAAAGAGAGAACGAAAGAAGAGTCTCCCATTGAAACAGAATACCGTCCTGTCTCATCCGGAAAAAGAGTGACACTCCTTGAAGTTCATCTGATCACAGGGAAGACACATCAGATCCGGGCTCATCTCGCGTCAGAAGGACATCCTATCGCCGGAGATTACAAGTATGGGGACAGGGCTTTCAATGAGGAACTGAAAAAAGAATACGGGCTTTCCAGCCAGCTCCTTCATTCCGCCAGACTCTGTATTCCTCGGTGCGGCGGCGCGCTGTCCGGTCTTT
Source organism: uncultured Mediterraneibacter sp. (assembly GCA_944383695.1). Classification (GTDB taxonomy): domain Bacteria; phylum Bacillota; class Clostridia; order Lachnospirales; family Lachnospiraceae; genus Mediterraneibacter. The sequence goes on along the minus strand of CALWQP010000006.1, from coordinate 88,836 downwards.
CGGGGAAAGAAATCACAGCTCCGATTCCCCGGATTTTCCAGGAAATCTGTGAGGATAAGGGGGTAATGTAAAATGGCGACATGGAGTTCACGCGGCTTAAGAGGCTCTACATTGGAAGAGTTTATTAATCACACAAACGAGAGATATGGGGAACTCGGGCTTGCACTGGTGCAGAAGATACCGACGCCCATCACTCCGGTGAAGATCGACCAGGAAAGCAGGCACATCACACTGGCTTATTTTGACAAGATCAGTACAGTGGACTATATCGGAGCGGTACAGGGGATTCCGGTCTGCTTTGATGCAAAAGAGTGCCGCGCAGATACATTCCCGCTTCAAAACGTGCATGACCACCAGCTTGATTTTATGGGAAAATTTGAACGGCAGGGAGGAATCGCATTTCTGCTCATCTACTATACAGAGAGAGAGGAACTGTATTATATGAGATACCGGCAGATAAAGAAATTCTGGGACCGCAGCCTGCAGGGGGGCCGGAAGAGCTTCCGCTATGAGGAACTGGAACCGGGATGGTTCATGCAGCTTAAAAACGGATATTTTGTACCGTACCTTGATTATATCCAGAAAGACCTGGACCTCAGGGATTGACAGACGTGCGGAAAATCCATATAATTACAAGGGTGTTTTAACGTGTTAGCACGATAAAGTGAAAGGGGCGCTATATGGAACAGAAACTTCATACCCCGGAGGGAGTCCGGGATATCTACAATAAAGAATGTGAGAGCAAACTCGCACTTCAGAGAAAGCTTGGCAAGGTACTGCATCTGTACGGATATCAGGATATACAGACTCCGACATTTGAATATTACGAGGTCTTCCGCAAGGAAATCGGATCGACTTCTACACAGGAGCTTTATAAATTTTTTGACCGGGAGGGCAATATCCTGGCGCTGCGTCCGGATATCACTCCGTCAGTGGCAAGGGCTGCGGCGACTCTGTTTGAATCAGAGGATATGCCGATCCGTCTCTGTTATGCGGGAAATACGTTTATCAACCATTACAGCTATCAGGGACGCCTAAAGGAGAACACCCAGCTTGGCGCGGAGCTGATCGGTCTGGACTCGGTGGAAGCAGACGCCGAGATGCTGGCCATGGTCGTGGACAGTCTCAAGCAGATTGGCCTGAAGGAATTTCAGGTCAGCCTGGGACATGTTGATTTTATCCAGAGCCTGCTGAAAGCTGCCGGGCTGAAGGAAGATGAGCACAGGGAGATACGCACCCTTATCATGAACAGGAATTTCTTCGGAGTGGAAGAAATACTGGATGCCCACAATGTAAAGGAAAGTGTGAGGGCGGCATTCCGTCTCCTGCCGGAACTGACCGGAGGAGCGGAGGTGCTGGAGCAGGCGATGGGCGCCGCGCCTGATCTGAATGCAAAACTGGCCGTCACCCGGCTGCAGCAGATATACCGTCTGCTGAAACTGTACGGTTCGGATGACCATATCACTTTTGACTTGAGCATGATCGGAAACTATGGATATTATACAGGGATCATTTTCCGCGCTTATACGTTCGGCACAGGTGACGCTGTCGTCAGGGGCGGGCGTTACGACCATCTTCTGGAAAAATTCGGAAAAGATACTCCGTCTATTGGTTTTGCGATCCTTCTGGATGAACTTATGGGCGCCCTCGGAAGACAGAAGATTCCTGTGGAGACGATCCACCGCAATCTGGTCGTTTATACAGAAGCTACAGAAGAGCAGGCGGTTGCTCTTGCGTGCAGCTTCCGCAAAAAAGGACGCAACATCGAACTGATAAAAAGAGAGCCGGAGGAAGAAAGGGACGTATACGAGAAATACGCGAAACGCACCTCTGCTGCAGCCATGCTTTATCTGAGAGATGACCTGAAGATCGAGATGGTGAACCTGCGGACAGGGGATGAAAAGCTGGTAAATATGCCGGGCATGGATTAAAGGAGCAGCATTTATGAGATATTTGACATTTGCCCTCACAAAGGGGCGCCTGGCCAGTAAAACGCTGGATATGCTGGAAAAACTGGGCATCACCTGTGAGGAGATGAAAGAGAAAGATTCCAGAAAACTGATCTTTACGAACGAGGAACTGAAACTGAAATTCTTCCTCGCAAAGGGACCGGATGTCCCTACCTATGTGGAGTATGGGGCAGCGGATATCGGAGTCGTCGGAAAAGATACGATCATAGAAGAAGGAAGAAAAGTACACGAAGTGCTTGACCTTGGCTTCGGAAAATGCCGGATGTGCGTCTGCGGATATGAGGATGCCTCAGAACTTTTGCAGCATCGGGAACTGATCCGTGTTGCTACCAAATATCCGAAGATCGCAAAGGATTATTTTTACAACAAGAAGCATCAGACCGTGGAGATCATCAAGATGAATGGGTCCATTGAGCTTGCTCCGATCGTCGGTTTGTCAGAAGTGATCGTTGACATCGTTGAGACAGGGTCTACTCTGAAGGAAAACGGCCTTGTGGTCCTTGAGGAAGTGTGTCCTCTTTCCGCCCGCATGATCGTCAATCCGGTGAGCATGCGTATGGAGAATGACCGGATCAAAAAACTGATCACAGATTTACGGACTTTGCTCAGGGAAGAGTAAGGCAGGAGGAAATTATGCGAATTGAGAAACTTGACCAGAATACGAAGAAAAACCTGCTGGAGGACCTGTTAAAACGCAGCCCCGGCAGTTACGAAAAATATGAAGAAAATGTGCGTGTGATCCTTGACGCGGTAAAAGACCGCGGGGATGAAGCACTGTTCGAATATACGAAGAAATTTGACGGCGCGGATATCAATGCGTCCAATATCCTTGTGACGGAAGATGAGATAAAAGAGGCATACGAGGCGGTAGATTCCGGTCTGATCGAAGTGATCCGAAAGGCGCTTGCCAACATCCGTTCTTATCATGAGAAACAGATGCAGTACAGCTGGTTCGACAGCAGGCCGGACGGTACGATCCTGGGGCAGAAGGTGACAGCGCTCGCAAGAGTGGGAGTCTATGTGCCGGGAGGAAAGGCGGCATATCCGTCTTCCGTCCTTATGAACATCATGCCCGCAAAGGTGGCAGGAGTGGACGAGATCATTATGGTGACGCCTCCCGGAAAAGACGGGAAGGTGACTCCTACAACTCTTGTCGCGGCAAAGGAAGCCGGTGCTGATAAAGTATACAAAGCCGGCGGAGCACAGGCAGTAGCGGCTTTGGCGTACGGAACGCAGAGCATCCCGAAAGTAGATAAGATCGTGGGGCCGGGCAACATTTATGTGGCTCTTGCAAAAAAAGCGGTTTACGGTCATGTCAGTATTGATTCTATCGCAGGACCAAGCGAGATTCTAGTCCTTGCAGATGCGACGGCGGATCCCAGGTATGTTGCAGCGGACCTGCTTTCCCAGGCAGAGCACGACGAGCTTGCCAGCGCGATCCTCGTGACCACGAGCATGGAGCTTGCAGAAAAGGTATCTGATTGGACGGATACTTTTATCCGGGAGCTGTCCAGAGGAGAAATCATGCAGAAATCGTTGGACAATTACGGACATATCCTTGTGGCAGACAACATGGAAGACGCCATTGACGCGGCAAATGAGATTGCATCAGAACATCTGGAGATTATGACAGAAAATCCATTTGAGGTGATGACAAAAATCCGGAACGCAGGCGCCATCTTCATCGGGAAATACTCCAGCGAGCCTCTCGGGGATTATTTAGCGGGACCGAACCATGTGCTGCCGACCAACGGCACGGCAAAATTCTTTTCTCCGCTGTCTGTTGATGATTTTATCAAAAAGTCGAGCATTATATCTTATTCTCGTGACGCACTTGAGAAAATCCACACAGATATCGAGCAGTTTGCTGAGGCAGAGCAATTAACCGCTCATGCAAATTCTATCAAGGTACGCTTTGATGGAGTTGATAGGAAGGATGAATAGGAGGTAGATGAGATGGAACAGCGGATCGGAAACCGTAAAAGAAAGACAAAGGAAACTGATATCAACATCACGATCAATCTTGATGGGCAGGGCCGTAATAAGATTGATACAGGGATTCCGTTTTTTGATCATATGCTGGACGGATTTGCCCGTCACGGCCTCTTTGACCTGGAGCTGCAGGTGAATGGCGATATTGAAGTTGACAGCCACCACACTATAGAGGATGTGGGGATCGTCCTGGGGCAGGCCATTGCAGACGCCCTCGGAGGCAAGGCGGGGATAAAGAGATACGGTTATTTTGTCCTGCCCATGGATGAGACGCTCGCTCTGTGCGCGGTGGATCTGTCCGGGCGTCCGTATCTGAAATATAGTGGCGACTTTACTGTGCCCAGGCTGGGAACCATGGATACGGAAATGGTGCGCGAATTTTTCTATGCTGTTTCATACAGCGCGGCAATGAACCTGCATGTGAAGATCCTGGAGGCAGGAAATAACCATCACATGGCAGAGGCAATGTTCAAGGCGTTCGGGAAGGCGCTCGACATGGCGGTATCCATAGAACCGCGTATAACAGAAGTGTGGTCCACAAAGGGAACGCTCTGAGTATCGCGGAAGCCAGGCTGCTGCATTTTGACCGAGCAGCAGGCAGAGAAAGGACCGGATAAAAAAGGAGAATAGATACATGAGCTATAAAAGACTGACCCCGTGTATATTCATTAACGGCGGAAAGGCAGTAAAGTGGTTCGATGACCGTACAGTCGTGTCAGACGATGTCATCGAACTTGCAAAACAATACAGTGAGAGAGGCGCGGATGAGTTGATCGTGTTTGACCTCTCAAACACAGATGAAGAACATGACGAATCGATCGATCTGATCAAAAAGATCAACCGTGTGATCAGCATCCCGATGATCGCAGGGGGGAATATCAGGAGAACAGAGGATGTGAAGAAGCTCCTTTACGCGGGGGCAAAGCGGGCTGTCCTGAACTTCTCAAAATCACTTTCCATGGATTTGATCGAAGAAGTATCTAAACGGTTCGGAAAAGAAAGGATTGCGGTATCGCTGAATGATTTTGATGCATTATTCAAACAGCAGCATCTGATCGAGGAGTACAGCACGGAGATCGTTTTCATGCACAGACTGGATCTGAACTCTGTCATCAACGTGACGGATGTTCCCTGTGTCGTCCTCACAGATACGCTGGAGCAGAACGAAATCCTGCGTATTCTGAAATCTGACGGAGTGAAAGGAGTATCGGGTATGTTTGTCAGCAGCCCGAACATGGATTTTAATGAGTTTAAAGAAATCTGCGCAGATGCGGGCATTCAGATGACGTCTTTCGAGAGTGTGATGGAATTTTCCGAGTTCAAGCTGAACGAGCAGGGACTGATACCGGTCATTGCGCAGGATTATAAGACCAATGAAGTCCTGATGATGGCACATATGGATCAGGAAGCCTTTGAGCATACAGTGAAGACAGGACGCATGACATATTACAGCCGAAGCAGGCAGTGCCAGTGGGTCAAAGGAGAGACTTCCGGACACTATCAGTATGTCAGATCGCTTGCCGTGGACTGCGACAGGGATACGATCCTGGCAAAGGTCGATCAGGTCGGGGCGGCATGCCATACCGGAAACCGGTCCTGCTTTTACACTACGATCGTAGGCTCTGACCATGATGCGAAAAATCCGCTTCAGGTATTTGAAACTGTATATAATACGATCTTAGACCGGCGTCAGAATCCCAAGGAAGGCTCTTATACAAACTATCTTTTCGACAAAGGATTGGACAAGATTCTTAAGAAAGTGGGAGAAGAGGCGACAGAGATTGTGATCGCGGCGAAAAATCCGAATCCGGAGGAGATTAAATACGAGATTTCAGACTTCCTTTATCACGCAATGGTGCTCATGGTGGAGCGGGGCGTGACTTGGGAGGATATCACAAATGAACTTGCGGACAGATAACAGATATGGGATAAGAAGAAAACAGGCGGGAACTGTCCGGTTCTAACAGAGGAAACAGGGACATAGGATATTGTAACTGACAATACTTTATGCCTCTGTTTTTTATTGCTGGATATACTGTGACTGCGTAAGATAACAGGAATCCGGGAACGGAAGAAATGCAGCGGCATGCAGAAAGGACGGTCTATCATGAATGATTCGGAAGCGCGCCGCAGAGAACTTCTCCGCCAGACACGCCGGCTGTATGATGAGCGGCGGGATATTCCTGCCGTCCATCCAAGGTACGGCAGGATCTATCACAACCTTTACAACAGTACAGAAGAGCAGAAAGAACAGACAGGCGGAAGCTTTTATCTCCGCCTTGTGATCGGCATCCTGTGTTTTATCTGTTTTGTATATATGGATCAGAGTAATGCCGGAGTGGCTGCAGTGAACAGCACATCCATTGTAAATCAGATCGAGAAAAATATCGATATGGATACCGTAATGGAGGTATGGAAAAACTTATAACACTCCAAGATCAGTTCTCCTTTGAAGGACGATGCTCCGAAGTATTTCAGCGGTGTTGCTGATTCCGCACAGGCTGCTGGAAATACTGATATCATAATTGTCCGGGCGTCCCCACTTCTTTCCGGTATAGTAATTATAGTAACTGGATCTGTTTTTATCTGTTTTACGGATAAGTTCTTCCGCACGGATGCGGTCTACATCCATGCGCTCCTGGATTCTTTTGATGCGGGATTCCATTGAGGCGTAGATAAAAATGCGGATACAGCATTCATGATCCGCAAGCGCATAATCCGCACATCTGCCTACAAATACTGCAGATTTTTCTTCTGCGATCCGACGGATCGTATTGTATTCTGCGAGAAAAACTTTCTGTGGAAGAGGCATGTCATACTCATCCGGGGCAAGCTTTCCCGGGTGCAGTCCCATTACGAGCGAATAAAGGAAACTGGTCGTGGGCTTTTCATCCAGGGACTCGATCACGGACTGCGCGATATCACTTGTTTTTGCAGTTTCAGTAACGATCTCCCGGTCGATAAAATCAATATCCAGGCTTTTGGCGAGGAGTTCTCCGATTTCGTGTCCGCCGCTGCCAAACTGGCGGCTGATCGTAATGGCAATTTTTTTACTCATATATATTCCCTCCTATAAAAGATTCTGTTCTTTCAATCTGAGCGCTAATTTGTTATAGTATCTGTCCACATACAGTGCATAGATCAGTCCTCCCGCAATAAATGCGGCTGCTGTCAGAGCAAATCCCGTCGACAGACCGATGTTCTCCTGGAAAATTCCCATCAGAAGGGAACCGATACCGATGCCGATGTCATAAGAGAGCAGATAAGTAGCATTTGCAGCGCCTCTCTTTGGCGCAGGTGTGGTTCCGGTCACAAAAGACTGGAAAAGTGGCTGCAGAATGCCGTAGCCGATACCAAGGAAAAATCCCGCCGCAAGCAGATGTACTGCTGAATTCAGGAAGAAATAGCTCCCCATGGTAAAGAATAAAACAATGAGACTGAATACCACCAGTATGGCATGACGTCCTGCATCGATCAGTTTCTGAGTCGAAAACTTTGAGAGCAGCATACCTGCTACGAGAAAAACGTAGAAAAACGGGATCGTGGACGAGAACCCATTATCCTGCGCAAGTATGGAAGAATAGGCGATCACTGCTCCAAAGGGGATCATGATAAAGATCATATTGACCATAAACGGGAGCGCGGGTTTATAAAATGCGTCTGATAGCACAAATTTTTTCCGCTCTGTTTTCGGATAGCTGATCCGGCAGAATGATACACAGATCAGTGCAGCTGTTGACATTATAAACAGGACGATAAAAGAAGCAGAGCTGCTCAGATAATTCTGTACCTGTATCCCGATAAAAGGACCTGCCGCCATACCAAGAGATATTGTAAGCGCAAAACGGTTGACTCCTTTTCCTACCTTCCGCGGAGGCAGGACATCACCGGCGAGCGTCATTGTTGCAGATCCGCAGACCGAGTAGACGATCCCCATATACAGACGGATCGCGACAAGCGCGCCAAAGAAGGGAAAAAGAACAAATCCCAGAAAAGGAAGACAGAACAAGGCAAGAAAAAGTATGTATACCTTGTAGCGGTTAAAATTATCCAGGATGTATCCGGCAAACGGTCGGAAAAGCACGGTTGTAACTGACATGGCGGTCAGGACGATCCCGATTTTTGAACCAGTGATCCCGAGCTGTTGGCAGTAGATCGGAATAATTGGAACAGCCGCGTAAAATGTCGCCATCATAAGAAGATTGGTGATAAACAGCAGTATAAATTTTTTATTCCATATTTTCTCCATATTATTATATCTGTCCGGCGGTAAGTCCGGACATTCCTCCTTACTCTTAGTGACATCGGTCTTTATATAGCGATGTCAGAGAGATAGTATAGCAGAGATTTTAAGGTGTGTTAATTGAAAATTTGTTATAACTAATAACTTAGAGTTATTAATTATCCATGATAATAGACTGATTATGATATTTATGGTACTATTAATAAAATACAGTTATAAAATTGTGGGTTGAAGAGGAGAAGGGTCAATGAATACAGAAAATCTGGAATGTTTTCTTCTGGTGGCAGAACATCTTAGCTTTGCCAGGGCAGCAAAGGCATTGCACATCTCACAGCCGGCAGTGACAAAACAGATCCATACGCTTGAGAGAGAACTGGGGACCAGTCTTTTTACGAGATCTACAAGGCATGTTGAACTGACGGCTGCCGGGGAATCTTTCTATCAGGATGCCAGGGAGATTGTTCTGAAAACACAGATTGCAGTGAGCCGGGCTCAGCGGAAGAGTTTTGCTTCAGAATCGCTGCGTATCGGAGTCAGCACGCCTTCTGTTCTCATCTATCTACAGCGTGTGTTAAAACAGTTTCATGAAAAATACCCGAATGTCCGGACAGAGATCGAATGCCTGGATTATAAACGGATCCTGAATCTCTTTCTGGACAGTAAACTGGATGTCCTGTTTTATTATAAAGAGAATCTTCCGAAAGAATATGCGGTAAAATTTATGGAATTAAAAAAAGATTCTGTATCCTGTCTTGTCCCGGCTGATCATCCGTTCGCAGAAAAAGAAACCGTTGATATGAAAGAATTGAAAAACTGTGATATCATTGCGTGCAGTCCGAAGGAGGCGCCGCTGTCTATCGCGGCATTTCAGGAAAAGGTTATCGATCGGCATGATCCGGACAGGATCCGATACTGCGGCAGGATTGAAACTGCACATTGTCTTGCGGGCGCCGGTATGGGAACAGCAATCCTTCCCGGCATGCTCTGTCTGAAAATGCCGGAGCTTGCCTGTATTCCCATATCCGGCGAAAGCGTGCTGTCCTTTGGCGTATTTTACCATGACAGAGAGCACAGTCTTTTTTTTGAACGGTTTATGCAGACGCTTGCCGGTAACCCGCCGTAGGATACAACAGCACAGGAACATTTATATCATTATTTTTTTTCTCTTTCCCGGAGAGGGGATGCTCTTTTGGCACAAGACATACATTTTTGACGGTCGTGATATCTTCAATACCGATCTTCGGCAGTCCATCTAATGATCCCTTATAAGAAAAAATGAAATCCAGATCCGTGCTCTGAAACATACTCCGGATCGATTTCCTGCCTGCGTCAGAGAGACAGTATGCTTTGCCCGATAAAACAGCCGGACACCAAGCTCGCAATCATACCTCCCAGGCATATTCCATCATGTAAACTAAGCATTTGCCTATAGACTCAACCAGTTATAAAATATATACAGACAAAAAAGATAATATTTGTATTTAAACTGGAGGCGTTACACATGGATACAGAAAAAATGAAACAGGACTTGGGCGGCGGAAACGTATTTGAGATCGGTGAGCCAAACACAGCATTCGCACAGTATTTTATTGGCCAGAGCTATCTGAAAATGCTCACCACAGAGAGAGTCGGCGTAGGCAATGTTACATTTGAACCGGGGTGCCGCAACAATTGGCACATCCATCACAAAGGCGGCCAGATCCTTCTTGTGACAGGCGGAAGAGGCTGGTATCAGGAGTGGGACAAACCCGCACAGGAGCTTAAAGCCGGAGATGTGGTGAACATTCCGCCGGAAGTAAAACACTGGCATGGAGCAGCAAAGGACAGCTGGTTTCAACATCTTGCAGTAGAAGTGCCGGCAGAAGGCGCATCCAACGAATGGCTAGAGCCGGTATCAGAAGAAGAGTATTCGAAATTAAAATAGACAGAAAAAAAAGATATGTAAAATTGTATGTACACAAAATCCCGGAGGAATTTTAAAAGAGAGATTCCTCCGGGATTCTGTATTGAATTCTGAAGCGAAAGTCTATAGATAGCCACGCCGCTCCAGCGTGTTTATTATATTCCTTCCTTCTTCCGTGCCGTCAATGATCCTTCTGGCGCGGACACTGTCTCCGATATTTACGATCTCAATCTGGTCGTCCTCCTCAAATGCCTCGCGGATTTTCTGGAGAACCGGGTGCTCCGCTTTCATTCCGAGGCAGACGAAACCGTAATCAAAGGGCAGTTCTTTCTGTTCGCCATCCGCTTCGATGAGGAAATTATCCTGGCGCACTTCTTTCAGAGCTGTGTTCGGCATCTGTTTCACTCCGTATTTCTTCATCAGAGTGGTGATGTCAACTTTGGACACTGGATCAAGACCGTTACCGATGAGAGGCAGCATTTCCACGATGGTCACATCCGCTCCCCTCGGCGCGAAAAATTCCACTACGTCAAGGCCTACGGCGCCTCCGCCGATCACAGCCACCTTTTTGCCGGTCATGTCTTCCGGATAGTCGTCAATATGACTGATCATGTCAAGGATCGTATAGACACGGCTGTCCTCTTTCCCCAGGTTCTCATGGAGTCCCTTGATCGGCGGCAGAAGAGGGGAGGAGCCGGTCGCGTTTACAATGACGTTCGGTTTCAGACTGCGGATAAAATCAACATCAGCTTCCATGTTAGTGAATGCAAATAAGTTTTTATGCTTCCCTGTGCGGTGGATCATATAATCCGGAAAATCGGAGAGCCTTTTCTTATCCGGGATTTTTGAAATTTCAACAGCCAGTCCGCCAAGATGCGGTTTCTTTTCGAGGAGGAACGTGGTGCATCCCACCTCAGCAGCGGTACAGGCGGCTTCCATTCCGGAGGTCCCGCCTCCTACGACTACCACGTTGCAGGGCTTTGTGATATGACGTTTTTTATATCCTTCGCCTTCTGCTACGGCAGGATTGATCGTACATCGGATGGGACGATTGATGCCGATGCGGTTTCCTGCACATCCGATATTGCAGGAGATACATTTTCTGATATCGCCGATATCGCCGAACTGCACTTTGTTCACCCATTCCGGGTCCGCAATGAGACCTCGCCCGATTCCGATCAGATCTGCGTCTCCTCTAGCCAGGATATCTTCTGCGACATGAGGGTCACGGATATTTCCCATAGTAACGCAGGGCTTGTTGTAGCGCTCTTTGACTGCTTTTGCCATGTACGCCCGCCATCCGTCCGGCAGATAGTTGGAATCGATCTGGTACTGGATGGAACCGTTCAGACCGCAGGACACATCGATAACATCGGCCTCTTCCTGGATATACTGGAGGTAATCCAGACAGTCTTCCAGACTGTTGCCTCCTTCCATCAGCTCATCAGCACTGATACGGAGGAAGATCGGGAAGAACTGGCCTACCTGCCTTCTCACTTCCTCCATTACAAGCCGTGCAAAACGAGCCCTGTTTTCCGCTGAGCCGCCGAATTCATCCGTTCTCTTGTTTGTAATGGGTGAGAGGAACTGGCTGAGCAGATAGGAATGTCCGGCGTGTACCTCCACTGTGTCAAATCCGGCAATCTGCGCCCGCTTTGCGGCTTCGCCGTATTTCTTTACAATGCGCATGATTTCTTCTTTCTTGAGCGGCCGCGGGATCTCGCCGCCTTCTTTGGAAGGAATGTCAGAAGCAGATACCGGCTGCATGTTCGTCCGGGCTGATTGTGCGGAAGCGCCGGCATGATTCAGCTGGATGCCGATACAGGCACCCTGTTTGTGGATCGTTTCCGTCAGCTTAAAAAGCCGGGGAATATAATTGTCGTGGTCTATGCGGAGCTGTGTTGTTCCATTGGAACCTTCCGGAGAGTCAACGCTTGCGTTTTCTACCATGATAAGTCCTGTGCCGCCTTTGGCGCGCTGCTCATAATAGTTAATATGCAGGAAGCTCATTTCTCCGCTCTGTTCACCGTAGTTTGTACCCATGGGCGTCATCATGATCCTGTTTTTGAGTGTCATGCGGCGCACTGTGAAGGGTTCAAATAAGTGTTTAAACTCTTTCTTCATAATATCAATCTCCTGAATCGTACTGTTTTAAGTTGAGAGAGGCTGTTTGTAACATGGCTGATACCGGGATGTGTATTTTGTCGGTATTTTTGAAGTCACCTTTATTCCGGCATCTTGTTACTATATTAACAATCCATTTTACAGGCTGTATTATAGATGAAAGAGTTATATAAAACAAATGCATATTTAGAAAGAAAACTATAGAAATTTTCTATGAATTGTGATATTTTACCATTACAGAGATGATTCTTATGGATTCAGAGGTGATTCTATGAATTTGAACCAGCTCCATTACTTTTTGAAGCTTGCGGAAACCGAACATTATACGAAAGCGGCAGATGAGCTCGGCATTGCCCAGCCGTCTTTGAGCCACGCTATGAGTTCCCTTGAGGAGGAGCTTGGGACCCGGCTGTTTGAAAAGAGAGGGAGAAATATTGTCCTTACAAGATACGGGAATATCTTCCGGGAATATGCGGAACATTCACTGAAAGCGCTTGATACAGGCGTCCGGAAAGTACGCTCCTTGACCGGTCAGACAGAGGGAGTGATCGAACTTGCCTATATCTATACGCTGGGGAGCGATTTTATCCCACGGCTTGCCAGTGATTTTATCCGCGCCCATGAAGAGCTCCGCGTGAGATTTCGTTTTACAGTGGGGAATACTTTCGAAGTGATACAGGGACTGAAAGAGGAAAGATTTGATATCGGATTCTGCTCTATGGCGGAAAAGGAGGCTGGAATCCAGTTTACTCCCGTGGGAACAGAGAAACTGGTCGTTGTTGTTCCGAAAGGTCATCCACTCTCATCTCTGGATACTGTGGATCTGGAGCAGGCGGCTGCTTACCCGCAGATATTCTATACGCCCAGCAGCGGCCTGCGCCCTGTGGTGGAACGGCTGTTTGAGCAGCTTAAAATACAGCCCGATATCGCATATGAGATCGAGGAGGACGGCTCAATGGCAGGTTTGGTCGCCGCTGATTTCGGGATTGCCGTAATGCCGGACATCCCTGTGCTGAAAACGCTGAATGTGAACGTACTGAAAATAAGAAACCAGCATGAAAAGAGATATGTGTATATGGCGAAGAATAAGGTCCAGTACCAGCCTCCGCTTGTGCGCAGATTTGAGGAGTATGTGAAACAGAGAGGACTGTGCGTCTGATGGAAACACACACAGTCCGTCTCCGAGGTCAGATGCTTGTCCCTTCCTTTTTGATAAAGGAAATAAAACTGCGCACGGCAGGAATCTGGTAACGGTCTTTCATATACGCCATATACACGGTATGGCGCAGATTTACGTCGGTAAGATGGAGCTTTTCCAGGGGGAAGTGATCCAGAGCTTCCACATCTGCTACCAGCGCGATCCCGAAGTTCTCTGCGACCAGGGAGGCGATCGCGTTCTCGTCCGGTGATTCGCATATGATGCGGGGAGCGACGGAATAAGACGTATAGATGCGGTTGGTGAACCCGCCCAGACCGGATGTCCTGTCATATCCCATGACAGGATAATCTTCCAGGTCTTTAAGGACTGGACTGGATTTTCCGGCAAGAGGATGCCCCAGCGGGGTGATGACGATCATTTCCTGGTTCATGACAGGGACAAACTGGATTTCAGGCTCGTTTTCCACATAAGAGCCGAAGATCACATCATATTGATCGGATTTAAGTCCATTTATCATTTCGCGGGTATAGCTTTGATGAAAATTGAAACTGATCTTCTCGTTTTTACTTTTCTCCAGAAACTGGCGCACTGTATGCGGAATATACCGTGCCGAAAGAGGAAACACATAGGCAATATCCACATGTCCTTCATTTCCGGCAAGTTTTTTCATCTGCTTTTCTGCGGTCTGGACTTCACTCAGGATACGGTCAGCATGCTCCAGAAAAACCCTGCCGTATTTGGTCAGAGCTACAGTGCGTCCTTTCCGGTCAAAGAGAACGAGACCCAGTTCCTCCTCCAGATTCGCGATCGAACGGCTGAGGGACGGCTGGGAGATATTCAACTCGGATGCAGCAAGGCGGAAATGCTGGCACCGCGCAACAGTCTGAAAATAAAAAATCTGATTTAATGTCATGGCGGACCTCCTTTTAGCAGATTATATCACAAGTGATAGCTAAAAACTATCAAAAAATATAAAAAGATATATTGGAACTATTAATTTTATTTACTTATAATGGATGCAGAGAGGTTGTTTGATATTTAACAAACAAAAAGTTATCGCAAAAAGGAGAAAGAACAATGGCAGAAAGAATCACAGGTCACACAGAATTAATCGGTCTTATGGCTTACCCGATCAGACATTCAAGCTCACCCGCAATGCACAATGAAGCATTTGCCACACTTGGGCTGGATTATGCGTATCTCGCGTTTGAAGTTGACAATGATGCGCTGGAGGATGCGGTCAAAGGACTGCGCGCATTAAAAATGGTAGGCTCTAATGTATCCATGCCGAATAAAACGGTAGTGGGACAGTACCTGGATGAACTCTCACCGGCAGCACAGATGTGCGGAGCTGTCAACACCATTGTGAATGACCACGGAAAACTCGTTGGACATATCACGGATGGCATCGGTTATATGCAGTCCTTAAAGGACAACAACATTGATGTGATCGGGAAGAAAATGACGATCACCGGCGCCGGCGGTGCTGCAAAGGCAATCGAAGTCCAGGCAGCCCTTGACGGTGTGAAAGAAATCTCTATCTTTAATATTAAAGATAAATTCTGGCCGGCAGCGGAAAAAACAGTTGAGACGATCCGCAGCAATACGGACTGTATCGTGAATCTGTACGATCTTGATGACAAGGAAAAATTAAGAGAAGAACTTGCTGACAGCTATCTTTTCGCTCAGGCCACAGGCGTGGGAATGAAGCCGCTGGAGGGACTCTCTGTAGTTCCGGACAAATCGTTCTTCCGCCCGGATCTGATCGTGACGGATACGATCTACTCTCCAAGAGAGACCGCGCTTCTTAAGATGGCGAAAGAAGCAGGGTGCAAGACGATGAACGGTCTCGGCATGATGCTCTTCCAGGGAGACGCAGCATTTTATCTGTGGACAGGACAGCATATGCCTATTGACCATATGAAAGAAGTACTTGATATCAGATACGAATAATCTTTAAATGAAAGAAGAGGAGATGAATATGAATAAGAAATATCTGCCAAGCGCACTGATTCTCTATTTAAACTATTTTATCCATGGCATCGGCTGCTCGATCCTGAGCCAGCAGCTTGTAAAAGAACTGCTGGCTGAGCAGTGGGGCATGAGCGATGTAATGGGAGTCACGGCTGTTGCCGCGGCTCTGGGTCTTGGACGTCTGATCTCACTGCCGTTTGCGGGCCCCCTGTCGGATAAGTTCGGAAGAAGGATTTCCGTGCTTATCGGCTGTTCATCCTATGTGATTTTCTTTGTCGGAATCGCGTTTTCACCAAACATGACAGTTGCATATGTGGCGGCTGTGCTGGGCGGCATCGCAAACTCGTTCCTTGATACCGCTACATATCCGGCAGTTGCGGAAATTATTTACAAATACACAGGAATTGCTACAATGGGTATTAAGCTGTTTATTTCCGTCGCACAGCTGCTGCTTCCGTTTTTCCTCGGTATGTGCGCGGCAACAGCAATGTCTTATCTGACCCTTCCGCTTGTGTGCGGTATCGCCATCGCGGTGCTCGGCGTGCTTGCGATTTTTGCTCCGCTGCCGAAGATCGAGGGCGTGGGGAAAGGCGAGTCTTTCCTTGATAACTTAAAGAACGCGCATTTCTCAGTGGAGAGCATTGCGCTGATCCTGATCGGATTTACATGTACCGCTACCTTCCAGCTCTGGCTGAACTGTGCCCAGACATTTGGAAAAGACGTGGCGGGGATCGCTTCCGGAGACGTTGGGATGATGCAGACATATTACTCTGCCGGTACGCTGGTAGCGTTGTTTGTTACGAGTATACTTATCACAAAATTTAAACAGGTGCGTTTCCTTGTGATCTACCCGGTGATCTCACTTGTCATGCTCGCGCTCGTATATACGATAAAAACACCTGCGATCTGCTATGTGGGCTCATTCGTGATCGGATATTCCGGCGCCGGCGGTGTGCTCCAGATGGTGACGGCAGTTGCAAACGACCTGTTCCCGAAACTCAAAGGTACACTGACCAGCCTTGTTATGATCGCATCCAGTCTGTGCAACTATACGATCCTGACGGCAGCTTCCAGCATGAGTGCATCAGCCGTTATCATGATGAATATTGTGATCACAGTGATCGGTGTGCTGCTGGCAGTCTTTGTAAATGTAAGATACGGTGTGCTGCTGAAGAATTCGGACAGCCGGAACTGATCTGAATCCAGGATTAAATCCTGCTTTTGTATGCAAAATAGAAAGAAAAAGAAAAGGAGCTGACAGATATGAACCCGGTAAAAGTAAGAAATATAGAGATCGGTACAGGCATCCCGAAAATCTGTGTCCCGATCATAGGAACAACAAAAGAAGAAATTTTAAAAGCGGCAGAAACGATCAAAACTACTGCGGCTGATGTTGTAGAGTGGAGAGTGGACTGGTATGAGGACATTTTCGACTTTGAAAAAACAGAAGAGACCATGAGCGCACTGAGGGAAACACTCGGAGAGATGCCGATCCTCTTTACTTTCCGTACTTCAAAAGAAGGCGGCGAGAAGGCGGTCGAGATAGACGTATATGTTGAGCTCAACCAGAAAGCAGCAAGGACCGGACTTATCGACATGGTTGACGTAGAGGCATTTACCGGGGACGATGCAGTGAAAGCTGTGATCGAGACAGCCCATGAGTGCGGTGTCAAAGTTGTCGCTTCTAATCATGATTTCCATAAAACTCCTGAGAAAGAGGAGATTGTCTCACGTCTGCGCAGGATGCAGGAACTGGGGGCGGATATCCCGAAGATTGCCGTTATGCCTCAGAATAAAAAGGATGTGCTGACCCTGTTGTCGGCAACAGAGGAGATGGCATCGGATTACGCTGACCGCCCGATCATTACCATGTCTATGGCCGGGACAGGCGTTATCAGCAGGCTTTGCGGCGAGGTGTTCGGTTCCGCGCTGACATTCGGAGCAGTAGGCAAAGCCTCCGCACCGGGACAGATGGGAGCCGGAGACCTTCAGACAGTGCTGGAGCTTCTTCACAAGAGCTTGTAAAAGGACATTGGAGAATTTTTATGAAAAAAGTATTAAGCTGGATAGATGAATATCTGGAAGAGGTGCTGCTCGCTGCCGCGCTTGCGGCGATGGCAGTGATCATGGGCGTGCAGGTGTTCTGCAGATATGTGCTCGGTGCATCTTTGTCCTGGTCTGAGGAGCTGACCCGGTATATTTTTATCTGGGCCGGGTTCCTGAGCGTAAGCTATTGTACAAAAAAATGCATTTCCATAAAAATCGAACAGTTTGTCGCCCTGTTTCCCAGGCGCGGCAAAGCTGTGTTTAAAGTGGTAAATCATACTTTCGAACTTATTTTATTTGTTTACCTGCTTCCGTTTGCATGGAAATACCTGATGTCCGCGGTAGAAAACGGCCAGACAAGTCCCGCCATGGGGATTCCGATGTACCTTGTGCAGGCTGCGCCTCTGGCCGGGTTTGCCCTGTCCGCGATCCGTGTGCTCCAGCGCTGGCTCGTGGAATTTAAAGCTGTGAGAGGAAAGGGGGAGAATTGAGATGTCAGCAGTTGCTTTATTTATTATATTTGTCGTATGCCTGATCATCGCGATCCCTGTTTCCATTTCCCTGGGAATCGTTTCCGTGCTCCCCGGCGCTGTGGACCCGTCTTTTACAGCCAGCGCCACATACGTGATCCGTTCCATGCTGGGCGGGCTGGACAGTTTTCCGCTCCTGGCAGTGCCAATGTTCGTACTGTCGGGCATTATCATGGCGCGGGGCGGTATTTCCCGGAAGCTGTTTGATGTATTTGCTTTCTTTATGGGAAAAAGAACAGCGGGAATGCCCTGTGCCGTGGTCGTGACCTGCCTGTTCTACGGAGCGATATCCGGCTCAGGACCGGCCACTGTGGCGGCAGTGGGAAGCATGACGATCCCCATCCTCGTTGAGATGGGATATGATAAGAAATTCACGACTGCCCTGGTGGCAGTAGCCGGCGGGCTGGGCGTCATCATCCCTCCGAGCATTCCCTTCATCATGTATGGCTCCGCCTCGGGAGCTTCGGTAAGCGACCTGTTTATTGCGGGAATCATACCAGGGCTTCTGATCGGCGTTCTTCTGATGATATATGCATTTTATTACTGCAAGAAGAACGGAGAGGACCAGGAAAAGAAAATGGTCGTGGTCGGAGCGCTCCACGAAAAAGGGCTGCTGTGTGTGTTAAAAGACAGCGCGTTTGCCCTTTTAAGCCCGGTCATCATCCTTGGCTGCATCTACACAGGGATCGCGTCGCCTACGGAGGCAGCGGTCATCTCAGTGTTTTATGCGCTGCTGATCAGCATGCTGGTCTATAAGACAATAAAGGTAAAAGACATCTGGGCGATCCTAGTGGAATCCATCCGCACGTATGCTCCCATCCTGTTTATTCTTGCAGCTGCTATCGCATTTTCAAGGGTACTGACACTGATGCAGGTTCCCCAGGCGATCAGTACATGGATTTTATCACACTTTACGAATCCGGTCGTTTTGCTGATCGTGATCAATGTATTCCTGCTGATCGTGGGAATGGTCATGGATACAACGCCGGCAATACTGATATTGACGCCGATCCTGCTTCCGATCGTGGAATCCATCGGAATGGACCCG
Source organism: uncultured Mediterraneibacter sp. (assembly GCA_944383695.1). Taxonomy (GTDB): domain Bacteria; phylum Bacillota; class Clostridia; order Lachnospirales; family Lachnospiraceae; genus Mediterraneibacter. The sequence goes on along the minus strand of CALWQP010000006.1, from coordinate 69,847 downwards.
ATCCACTTCGGTGTCATGATGGTTGTCAACCTTGCCATTGGGTTCGTCACGCCGCCGATCGGAGTCAACCTGTTTGTGGCGAGCTCGCTTACTGAGGTGCCGCTTATGAAGATAGCAAAGCACGCACTTCCCATGATACTGTATTTTCTTGTGGCGCTGCTGATCATTACCTTTGTGCCCGCGGTCAGCCTGGCGCTGCTGTGACGCTGCATCCGACAGAAGGAGACATTTATGAGTAAGAAAAAATATATTTCAGCAGCAGCGGTTCTCGCCGCTGCAGGCATCCTTGCCGGGTGCGCGGCCAACGACGGTGAGCAGCGTTATGCTTATCCCCTTGGCACGGCCAGTCCGGAGGATACTGTAACGCAGATTTACGCAGAAAAATTTGTAGAGGAAGTAGACCGGCTCAGCGAGGGCAGGATCAAGATCACGGTTTACCCTAACAGCGTGCTGGGAGGAGACCGGGAGCTGCTGGAAAGCTGCGCTGATGGGGATATCCCATTCGTGATCCAGAACACGGCGCCCCAGGTAAATTTTATCGATGATACGGCAGTCTTTGACGCGCCCTGCATATTCGATGACATTGGATCAGTCCGGGAAACCGTGGACCAGCCGGAATTTCTTGAAAGGATGCAGGAATCTTACCGGGAAGCGGGATTCGAACTCCTGGGATACGCGGATCAGGGCTTCCGGGTTATGTCCACTAACAGGGAAGTGACGGAGTTTTCTGACTTCAAAGGCCAGAAGATCCGTACTATGGAGGATGCGTACCAGCTCGCCTTCTGGCAGCAACTCGGGGCAAACCCGACACCAATGAACTTCAGCGAGGTATATATTGGGCTTCAGCAGCACACGATCGACGCGCAGGAGAACCCCTACGAGGTCATCGTTTCCAACCGTCTTTATGAACAGCAGGATTATATCGTCGAGACGAACCATGTGCCCCATCTCATTTCACTTGTGGTGAGCGAATCATTTTTTGAAGAGCTCTCTAAGGAGGACCAGCAGATACTGATCGAAGCAGAAGAGATCGCAAAGGAGTACGCCAGAGAGCAGTCTGATAAGAGGATTGACGACAGGATCCAGACGATCAAAGACAGCGGAACTCAGATCATTGCCCTGGACGAATCGGTCAGGGAGCAGATGATCAAGGCATCTGAGCCGGTGTATAAGCAGATCCGCGGAGTGGTGGCTCCAGAGATTTATACTCTATATACAGGACAGTAATACTTGGAAATTGTGGAACTGACCTCTGTTTTATCATATAGCAGAGGTCAGTTTTTTGTTGTTTTATACATAAAGACGGTGTAAAATAAAGCGAGCAGATCCAGTTAAGGAGGAAAACAATGGATAACAGATACCGCAGAGACCACGAAATGGCATATTATTCAGATGCCAGTGTAATAGAAGAACAGCTTACCGCTAAAAAAGCGATCAGGGAATATAATACCGTCATGCCTTTTGAACCGGAGAAGGGACTGGAATGCCTTGACAGGGCAGGGATCATCCACGGTAAAAATGTATATTTTGAACCGCCGTTCCACTGTGAATACGGAAAACATATCACGCTTGGAGAAAATTTCTATTCCAATACCGGGTGTGTGATGCTTGATGTGGCAAAGATCAGGATCGGGAATAATGTTATGTTCGGACCCAATGTATCAATTTATACAGCGGGACATCCTATCCATCCCGACAGCAGGAACTCCGGGTATGAGTATGGAATCCCTGTTACGATCGGGAACAACGTATGGATTGGGGGAAGCTGCGTTATCCTCCCCGGTGTGACCATCGGAGATAACACAGTGATCGGCGCGGGAAGCGTAGTCACAAAGGACGTCCCGGCAAATGTCTGCGCCGCGGGGAATCCCTGCAGAGTGATCCGTGAGATAACGGAAGCGGACAGACCTTACTATTATAAGGACCGCAAGTTTGACGAGGAAGTCTGGGAAAAAATAAAATGAGGTAGATTATGAGAAAATTAGCTTTAAGCGATGAAATATTGCTGAATATTGAAAAGCCTGCCCGCTACATTGGCGGTGAGGTGAACTCCGTGATGAAGGACAGCGAGAAGGTAGACATCCGTTTCGCTATGTGCTTCCCGGACGTATATGAAATCGGCATGTCCCATCTGGGCATCCAGATTTTGTATGATATGTTCAACCGCAGGGATGACGTCTGGTGTGAAAGAGTCTACTCTCCATGGACTGACCTGGACAAAGTAATGCGGGAGCAGAACATCCCCCTCTTTGCCCTGGAGTCTCAGGAGCCGGTGCGTGAGTTTGATTTTCTCGGCATTACGATCCAGTTCGAGATGTGCTATACGAATATCCTTCAGATTCTTGACCTGAGCCAGATTCCCCTCCACGCTTCAGAGCGCTCGGAGGAGGACCCTGTTGTCATCGGAGGAGGACCGTGTTCCTACAATCCCGAGCCTCTGGCGGATTTTTTTGATATCTTCTATATCGGAGAGGGAGAGACCGTCTACGATGAACTTCTCGATACTTACAAAGAATGGAAAAGTTCCGGCAAGAGCAGAAAAGAGTTCCTGGAGAGAGCCGCCGGGATTGAAGGGCTCTATGTGCCGCAGTTTTATGATGCAGCATATAATGAGGACGGCACGCTGCTGTCCTTTACACCCAATAACGCGCACGCTCCAGCCAAAGTAAAGAAGCAGGTTGTTATGGCAGTGACGGACAGCCCCTATCCCATGAAACCTGTGGTTCCTTTTATCAAGGCGACACAGGACAGGGTGGTTCTTGAAATCCAGAGGGGCTGCATCCGCGGCTGCCGCTTCTGCCAGGCGGGGATGATCTACCGCCCTACAAGAGAGAGAAATGTGGAAAAGCTCAAGGAATATGCCCGCACAATGCTGAAGACGACCGGGCACGAAGAAATTTCATTGAGCTCGTTAAGTTCCAGCGATTACTCTGAGTTGAAGGAACTGGTGATATTTCTCATTAATGAGTTCAAGGATAAGGGGATCAATATCTCCCTTCCCTCCCTTCGCATTGACGCGTTTTCCCTTGACGTCATGAGCCGGGTGCAGGATATCCGGAAGAGCAGCCTGACATTTGCCCCGGAGGCAGGCTCTCAGAGGATGAGAGATGTGATAAACAAGGGACTGACGGAAGAAGATATCCTTGACGGTGCAGGACAAGCGTTTGAAGGCGGATGGAGCAAGGTGAAGCTGTACTTCATGCTCGGTCTTCCCACTGAGACAGAGGAGGACATGAGAGAGATTGCCCATCTGTCTGACCGGGTGGCGCGCAGATATTACGAGCTTCCTAAAGAGCAAAGGAACGGAAAGTGCCAGATAACGGCAAGCTCTTCTTTCTTTGTGCCCAAGCCGTTTACTCCTTTTCAGTGGGCCTCCATGTTCTCCGCGGAGGAATATGCACGGCGTGCTTCCATCGTAAAAGAGGAATTTCAGGCACAGCTGAACCGGAAGAGTTTGAAATATAACTGGCATGACGCCCAGACTACGGTTCTGGAGGGCGTTATGGCAAGGGGGGACCGGAGAGTCAGCCGGGTGGTCGAGGAGGCTTACCGACTGGGATGTCTGTTTGACTCATGGACGGAATGTTTCCGTAATGACCTGTGGATGCAGGCATTTGAAAACACCGGGATAGATATTGGTTTTTATAATTTAAGACAGCGCGGGACAGAGGAACTGTTCCCCTGGGATTTTATCGACATCGGTGTGAGCCGGAAATTCCTCTGTAGAGAGTGGGAGAAAGCAGTGAACGGAGAAGTCACGCCGAACTGCCGAATGCAGTGTTCCGGCTGCGGCGCTGCATCGTTCGGAGGAGGTGTCTGTTATGAAGGCAAGAATTAAATTCAGAAAATATGGAGCTTTGCGCTTTATCGGACATCTGGATGTGATGCGTTTCTTCCAGAAGCTTATGCGGCGCGCGGACATTCCCATTGCATTTACAGGAGGTTACAGCCCCCATATGATCATGTCCTTTGCCAGCCCGCTTGGAATTGGCCTGACAAGCGATGGGGAATATCTGGATATCGAACTGACCGCACCTGTGGACAGCCGGGAGGCGGTAGAACGCATGAATGCGGAATGTGTAGAGGGGATCGAAGTCATAAGCATCTGTCAGATCCCGGATGAGAAGAAAATGACAGGAATGACCATCCTCGCCGCGGCGGATTATCTTATCTCAGTAAAAAGCGGCTCTCTTCCTGATCATTGGAAGAATGCCTTTGCGGATTTTATGGTCCGGAAGGAAATCCGGGTCATCAAACAGACAAAGCGCAGTGAGAGAGAAGTGGACATCCGCCCATTGGTCTACGGATGGGAAATACAGGGAGAGAACATCTGGCTTCAACTTGCGGCGGGAAGTACAGATAATTTAAAGCCTGACCTTGTGATGGAGACCTTTTGCTCCCTGTGCGGCATCCCGGAAGAATCCGTGTCATTTTCGTATCACAGACTTGAAATGTATGCGGATGTCGGGAAAGACGGCAGGAAATGCCTTGTAACGCTGGAATCACTGGGCCAGGATGTGGCCATGTAATGTGTTTGAGCATAGAATAAAAGGAGATAAAATTGGAACGAAAGATCCTGATCGAAAAAAGAGACAACCGAATACGGACGTATTTTCTTGAAGATGGGGACATCGTTGAAATCCACAGCTCTGCGGCAGAAGAGACAGGTGCAGGCTGCCACAGGCTCGGGGATGTCTATGTGGGCAAGGTGAAAAATATCGTCCCCAATATCGGGGCGGCGTTTATTGAGATTGAAAAGGGCGTAAACTGTTATTATGACATGAAGGATGCGGAAAACTCTTTCTTCACCCATAAGTCCGGCAGAAAAGCGCTCTGCATCGGCGACGAGCTCATCGTACAGATCAGCCGGGAAGCTGTCAAAACAAAAGCGCCTACTGTGACAGGGAACATCAGCTTTACCGGGCGATATGCTGTGCTGACCCATGGAAATACCAGGATCGGAGTATCCTCTAAAATCCCAAAAAGCCTGAGGGAAGAGTATAAGGAAAAACTGAGCGGTCTTCAAAATAACAGGTTCGGGATCATTGTCAGGACGAATGCCAGAGATGTTCCGTTTCAGGATGTACTCAGTGAAATCAGCGCCCTCAGGGAAGAATATAACGGGCTTTTCCGGAACGCGTCTTCAAGAAAGTGTTTTTCCTGTCTGAAATCAGCTCCTCCGTCCTATATCCTGGATCTGAAAAATGTATATATGGATGGGATGAAAGAAATCATCATAGGAGAAAAAGAATTGTATACAAGAATACAATCTTATTTCCGGACAGAACTTCCGGATAAGCTCTCTATTCTGAAACTCTATGATGACCCTTCCTTTCCCCTGGATAAACTGTACAGTACACAGACAGTCCTTGAAAAAGCCCTGAAGGAGAGAGCATGGCTTAAGACTGGAGGCTACCTTATCATCCAGCCAACAGAAGCGCTGACTGTCATTGACGTGAACTCCGGCAAGACAGCTGTCAGGGCTGGAAGCAGATCCGGGAGCGAGGAAGGCGCCATGAAGGTCAATCTTGAGGCGGCAAGAGAAGCAGCGAGGCAGATCCGCCTGAGAAATCTTTCCGGCATCATTATCGTTGACTTTATCAACATGGATTCAGAAGAAAACACCCGGCAGCTCCTCCGGGAGTTCCGTTCCCTTCTTGCTAATGATCCGATCCAGACCTCCCTTGTGGATATCACGCCCCTTGGACTGGTGGAGATTACCCGGAAAAAAGTGCGCAGACCGCTTTATGAAGAGGAAAATTGTCATTTACAAGCGGGCACGGAAGCGTTATAATATTGTACCGAGAGTGCGCTCCTGAGGCGCAGATTCCCTTTCGTATACGGAGCATTATTTTAAAGGGGATGTTATCGGGATACATAATGATAAAAGTTCGGCATTTGGAGGAAGAAAAAGAATGAAAAAAGTAGTTAAGTTTGGCGGGAGTTCCCTGGCAAGCGCTGATCAGTTTAAGAAGGTAGGGGCGATCATCCTTGAAGATGAGAACCGGCGTTACGTTGTGCCGTCTGCTCCCGGCAAGCGTTTTTCCAGCGATACAAAGGTGACAGATATGCTGTACGCCTGCTATGACACATCAGTGAACGGCGGCGACTTTTCAGAACAGCTTGAAAATATCAAGGCAAGATACCAGGAAATCATTGACGGTCTGAATCTGAGCTGCTCTCTGGATGAAGATTTCGAGATTATCAGGAAGAATTTCCAGAACAAAGCCGGAGCTGATTATGCGGCTTCTAGGGGGGAGTTCCTGAACGGAAAGATCATGTCCTCTTACCTTGGGTTTGAATTTGTCGATGCGGCTGAAGTCGTACGGTTTAACGATGACGGCAGTTTTAATGATGAAGTGACCAACGACCTGCTCTCCGAGAGGCTCAAAGGCATGCAGACCGCTGTGGTGCCCGGGTTCTATGGCGCGAAAGCTGATGGGACGGTGGTGACATTTTCACGCGGCGGCTCTGACATCACGGGTTCCCTCGTCGCTCTTGCAGCTCACGCTGACCTGTATGAGAACTGGACAGACGTATCCGGGTTCCTTATCGCAGACCCGCGGATCGTAAAAAATCCGAAGTCTATTGAGACGATCACCTATAAAGAGCTGAGAGAGCTTTCTTATATGGGAGCAAGCGTTCTTCATGAGGATGCGATCTTCCCTGTAAGGAAGGCGGGCATTCCGATCAATATCCGCAATACGAACGCACCGGAAGACAAAGGCACACTCATCGTAGAGAGCACATGCCGTCAGCCGAAATATACTATCACAGGCATTGCCGGGACAGACGGATTCGCTTCCATCACTATCGAGAAAGCAATGATGAACTCTGAGATCGGATTCTGCCGCAAAGTACTCCAGGTGTTTGAAGACAATGGGATTTCCATCGAACACATGCCGTCAGGGATCGACACAATGACGATCTTTGTAAATAAAAATTCATTTGAAGAAAAAGAGCAGAAGATCCTCTCTGATATCCAGCGTGCAGTTCAGCCCGATCACATTGAGCTTGAATCTGACCTTGCCCTGATCGCGATCGTGGGCCGGGGAATGAAATCCACGCGCGGTACAGCGGGACGCATCTTTTCCGCTCTGGCCCATGCGCACATCAATGTCAAGATGATCGACCAGGGTTCCAGCGAGCTCAACATCATTGTCGGTGTGAAACACGAGGATTTCAAAAATGCCATCCGTGCACTGTATGAGATTTTCGTTCTTACACAGATTTAGAGAAAGGCGGACAAGAGATAAAGATGAACATCCTGTTCTTTTTAAAGCCCAAAAGTGAAACATCGTATGTATATGATCACGGAACACTCCGTCAGGTGCTTGAGACGATGGAATATCATAAATATGCGTCTATCCCCATGCTGAACAAAGCGGGAGAATATGTAGGCACGATCACGGAGGGCGACCTTCTGTGGGGGATCAAACGATATACAAATTTGAACCTTAAAGAGGCAGAAAATATCTTTATACAGGATTTCCCGAGAAAGGCTGACTATGTGGCTGTATCTGCCGACTCGGACATGGAAGATCTGCTCCAGAAGGCAATGAACCAGAATTTCGTCCCTGTGGTGGATGACCAGAAGAAATTTATCGGCATCATCACGAGAAAAAGTATCATCGAATATTGTTACGAAAAGCTGAAAAATTTGCCGGATTCCTATTGACTCTACAGAAATTTCTGTGTTATACTACAGCAGTATGCCGCACAATGAGGTTTAAGTTCTGCTCATGCAGACACCGTAATTGGCGAGTAATGATAATAGGAGGTGCCATATGTACGCGATTATTGCAACAGGTGGTAAACAGTACAAAGTAGCTGAAGGCGATATCATTAGAGTAGAAAAACTTGGTGTTGAAGCTGGAGAGACTTATACATTTGACCAGGTGCTCGCAGTAAACAATGACAAGCTGGTGGTCGGAACTCCAACTGTTGACGGAGCAACAGTTACAGCTTCCGTGATTGGTGATGGAAAGGCAAAAAAAGTTGTTGTTTACAAGTATAAGAGAAAAACTGGATACCATAAGAAAAACGGACACAGACAGCAGTATACGGCTGTTAAGATCGACAAGATCAACGCTTAAGATTTGTCCGTATGATCAAGGTAACCATTTACAAGAACAGGCGGCATGAATATACGGGATTTGACATGTCAGGCCATGCGGAATATGACGATCCCGGAAAGGATGTCGTATGTGCGGCAGTCTCAGCTCTTGTCATAAATGCTGTGAACTCAATCGAACATTTCACAGATGATGAGACGAGCTGCGTGTCTGATGAAGAGAGCGGGAGCATTGCATTCCGTTTCTCAAAGATTCCATCGCATGATGCCGCGCTTCTTCTCGATTCCATGATCTTCGGTCTGGAGGAGATAGAAGACAACAATGAATACGAACCATACATTGACATTATTTTCAAGGAGGTGTGAGTACCATGATGAAAATGAATCTTCAGTTTTTTGCTCATAAAAAGGGAGTTGGTTCTACAAAGAACGGCCGCGATTCCGAGTCCAAGAGACTGGGCGCGAAAAGAGCGGACGGACAGTTTGTAAAAGCAGGAAACATCCTTTACAGACAGCGCGGAACAAAGATCCATCCCGGCGTGAACGTAGGACGCGGCGGTGATGACACTCTGTTCGCACTTGTAGACGGTGTAGTGAGATATGAAAGAAAAGGCAGAGACAAGAAACAGGTTTCTATCTATCCGGTAGCTGAATAACAGACTGGAAAATATTTTCAGTCGCATAACAGGCAGGATCAGGCCCCAGACTAATGTCTGGGGCTTTTGTAAACTGACTGGAACATTTGTAAACTGGCAGAAACATTTGTAAACTGATTGAAAGAGGAGATATTATGTTTGCAGACAGAGCGAAAATTTATATCCGTTCCGGCAAGGGCGGAGACGGACACTGCAGTTTCCGAAGGGAACTGTATGTCCCGAACGGCGGTCCGGACGGCGGAGACGGCGGCCGGGGCGGGGACCTGATCTTTGAAGTGGATGAAGGCCTGAACACACTTTCCGACTACCGGCACAAGAGGAAATATGCTGCCGGAGACGGTGAACCCGGAGGAAAAAGACGATGCCACGGAAAAGACGGCAAAGATCTGATCCTTCCTGTTCCGGAGGGAACTGTTATCAAAGAGGCGGTCACAGGGAAAGTCATCGCCGATATGTCCGGTGAGAACCGCCGGCAGGTCGTGTTAAAAGGAGGCAAAGGAGGTCTCGGAAACCAGCATTTTGCCACGGCGACCATGCAGGTGCCCAAATATGCCCAGCCAGGACAGCCTGCAAAAGAGCTGGAGGTCAGTCTGGAACTGAAAGTGATCGCTGATGTGGGACTCATCGGTTTCCCGAATGTGGGCAAGTCCACACTGTTGTCCCGTGTGACGAATGCAGAACCGAAGATCGCGAATTATCATTTCACTACACTCAGCCCGAATCTGGGCGTTGTGGATCTGGACGGCGCAAAAGGTTTTGTAATGGCAGATATCCCCGGTCTGATTGAAGGCGCTTCCGAGGGTGTTGGGCTGGGGCATGAATTCCTGCGCCATATCGAGCGCACAAAACTTATGATCCATGTGGTGGACGCTGCCGGATCAGAAGGAAGAGACCCGGTGGAAGATATTTATAAGATCAACGAAGAACTGAAAGCATATAATCCGGAGATCGCAGAGCGTCCGCAGGTCATTGCAGCAAATAAGACGGACCTTATCTATGCCCCTGAGGAAAATCCGGTGGACCGCCTGAAAAAAGAATTTGAGCCAAAAGGGATGAAAGTTTTCCCAATCTCAGGAGCAACAGGGCAGGGAGTATCTGAGCTTCTTTACTATGTAAGCTCACAGCTCGACAAGATCGATACCCCTCCGGTCATTTTTGAACAGGAATATTTCCCGGAGGACGAACTGATTTACGAAGAGCTGCCATACACCGTTGAAGCAGAAGACGGTATGTATATAGTGGAAGGTCCGAAGATTGAGAAAATGCTGGGATACACAAACCTGGATTCTGAGAAGGGCTTTGCATTTTTCCAGAAATTCTTAAAAGAAACCGGAATCCTGGACGAGCTTGAGGCAAAGGGAATCCAGGAAGGTGACACAGTGAAGATGTATGGGCTGCAGTTTGATTATTATAAATAAGCTGATGCTTAATTTAAGGAATCATATTCGCAGGCTTATGATCCAGACATGAAGGAGCAGGAAAATGACAACAAAACAAAGAGCATATTTAAAAAGTCTTGCCATGACCATGGAGCCGATTTTTCAGGTGGGAAAATCAAGCATGACCCCCGGACTTACAGCAGCGATCTCGGAGGCGCTGGAGGCGAGAGAACTGATCAAGATCAGTGTTTTAAAGAACTGTGCAGATGATCCGAGGGAACTGGCTGAAATCATCGCAGAGCGGACTCGTTCTCAGGTGGTGCAGGTCATCGGCAAAAAGATCGTTCTTTACCGCGAGGGAAAGGATGAGAAAAAGAAGATCAATCTACCTTTATAATGACAGGTGAGAGCATATGAAAATCGGAATCATGGGGGGAACCTTTGATCCTGTCCATATCGGGCATCTGCTTCTTGGTGAATTTGCCTATGAGGATTTCGGATTGGATGAGATCTGGTTTATACCAAATGGGAATCCTCCTCACAAGGAAGCAGAACATACAGAAGAAGCTTTGCATCACCGAGTAGAAATGGTAAAGCTTGCGGTGAGCGACGTTCCCTATTTCCGCGTCGATCTGTGTGAGGCAGAGACAGGAAAGCATTCATACACATACAGGACAATGCGGGAATTTAACAGAGTATATCCTGACGATCAGTTTTATTTTATTCTCGGGGCAGATTCCCTTTTTGCGATAGAAGAGTGGAAATATTTCCGTGAAATTTTTCCGACCTGTACGATACTTGCCGCAATGAGGGATGACAAAGATGCAGAGAGCATGCAGCTCCAGATCGATTATCTGAAAGAGAAATACGATGCGCGGATCGAACTCCTTCAAGCGCCGCTTGTAGAGATTTCTTCAACTACGATCCGCGAACGGGCGTCCAGAGGCCTGAGTGTACGTTATATGGTGCCGGACGCTGTGGCAGAATATATCGCAGCCCACAGGCTATACAGAAAAATGACAAAAGGATGAGTAAAATTGACTGAGAAATTGGCAGCAATCAGAAAAGAACTGAAAAAGAAGCTGAAAAAGGACAGATATGAGCACACAACCGGCGTAATGTATACCGCTGCGTCCCTCGCCATGTGTTACGGCGAAGATATAGAGAAAGCGCTGACCGCAGGGCTTCTCCATGACTGCGGAAAATTCGCTCCGCCCGGGGAGCAGATAAAACTCTGTGAAAAATACGGCATAGAGCTGACGAGTTCAGAGCTTGATATGCCTGCTCTGATCCACGCCAAGCTTGGGGCCTGTCTTGCGGAGCACGAATATGGCATCACAGACCGGGAAACACTTGACGCCATCACTTACCATACGACCGGACGTCCGGGAATGACCATGCTGGAAAAAATCATTTATATTGCAGATTATATTGAACCGAACCGTAGAGAAATCCCGGGACTTGCGGAAATACGCGGCATTGTCTTTCAGGATATCGACCGGGCGGTGCACCTGTCTGCTGAACAGACAGTGCAGTATCTCAGCAGCAGCGGAAAAACAGTGGATCCAATGACAGTGAACACCTGTGAATTTTATAAAAATAGAAGATAAGAGGAGGATTGAAATGGACCAGTCTAAAGAAATGGCGCGCATCGCTTACAATGCGCTCATCGATAAGAAAGGCGAAGATGTCAAGATCATTGATATCACAGGAATCTCCGTACTGGCTGACTACTTTATCATAGCCAACGGAAACAGCGACAGCCAGGTGAGCGCCCTCATTGACAACGTGGAGGAGGAGCTTCACAAAGCAGGATACCCTCTGCGGCAGAGGGAAGGGCAGGCATCAGGAAGCTGGGTGCTGCTTGACTTTGGCGATATCATCGTCCACGTATTCGACAAAGAAAACCGCCTGTTCTATGATCTGGAGAGAATCTGGAAGGACGGAAAAGATATTACAGCGGAAGAGCTGGAAAAGCAGTGAAATAGTGAAAGAATGTATGTGGTTTTAAGGAGAAAAAAGGCATTGTCCCCACCTTGGATTTGGTAATGGACAATGCCGTATTCTTTTCTCAATCTTTCAGCCTATCTGAAAAATCTCATCACACCGATCACTTTCCCGAGAATGGAAACTTCCTTCACAAAGATCGGCTCCATAAAGTTATTTTCCGGCTGGAGGCGGAACACCCCTTCTTCTTTATAAAACGTCTTAACAGTAGCTCCATCCTCAATAAGAGCTACGACCATATCTCCATTAGAAGCAGTGGCTTCCTGTTCTACAAGGACATAATCTCCGTCAAGAATCCCTGCATTGATCATACTTTCGCCCTTTACCTTCAGCAGAAACGTCTGTTTGTTCGGCATGCGTTCTGCAGGAATAGGAAAGTAATCCTCAATATTTTCCTCTGCGAGGATGGGCTGTCCGGCAGCTACCTGTCCGATGATCGGAACATTTACCATCTCACGCCTTGTCAGATTAAAAGTATCGTCCAGTATCTCGATTGCTCTGGGTTTCGTGGGATCACGGCGGATATAGCCGTTCTTCTCCAGCGTCTCCAGATGTGAGTGAACAGAAGAAGTGGATTTTAAATTCACAGCTTCACAGATTTCACGCACTGCCGGCGGAAACCCCCTCTGAAGGATCTGATTCTTAATATACTCGAGTATTTCCTGCTGTTTTTTGCTTATCTTACCCTGTGCCATAATTCCCTCCGATAATCTTTCTATTTATTATAGTAGCATATCAAAAAGAAAAAAGCAAACATTTGTTTACGAAAATATGTTCGATTTTCATATTGACAAACATTTGTTCGTATTGTATAATACAAATACAGAACGGATGTTTGTGTCGCTAAAGGGGAGAAGAATTATGAGGATAAGAGCTTCAAAACAGACTATGAGAAAACGTATCAGGAGATTAAGCACAGGTATTGTTATGATATTATTTGGCTGCATGGTATTCGGGTCATTCTTTGTTTCAGCCCATGAGAATACATCAGACCAATCTACATATTACAAAAGCATTAAAATCCAGCCGGGAGACACACTCTGGGATATTGCAGAAGAAACTATGACATCAAAATATAATTCTGTACCGGAATATGTCCAGGCGCTGAAAGATATGAATAACCTTGATTCAGATGACATCCAGGCAGGTCAATATCTGGTGATCGCGTACAACGATACAGATATATAAAGATAAATATATAATGATACAATGATACAGATAAACAGTGATAATGATAGAGAATTTATAAAACAGTAATCATATATTGATCGGATAGATTGAAAGAGGTATCAATATACATCCCTATGTATTGATATATACACTCCAAAGCAGCCGGAACAGTCATCCTTCAGAAGGAGAGGCGTTTCCGGCTGCTTATATCGTAATTTCAATCTATACGACAAATACTGATTTTTCCAAAAGATATAGACAGAAATACACATTCATGCTATAATACGTGCAGATATCATTCAAAACAAGGGAAATTCGTACAGATAAGGGGACAATATAAATTATGGGGATATCAAATGTAAATAATATAAAAGAGACAAAATCCTATCATGAGCAGAAATATGTTGATAACACCTTGCGCCTTCGGGCAATCTTAAAAACTCTGCCGCCTTTTGCCAGAGATTATTTCCGTGCAGTCGAACCGACGACTTCAGCGAGGACGCGGATTTCTTACGCTTACGATATCCGTGTTTTCTTTCATTTCCTTATGGAGAACAATCCTGTATACAAAGACTATACAATGGATCAGTTTACCCTGTCTGACCTTGAGAAGCTGGAACCTGTTGATATCGAAGAATATCAGGAATACCTTAAGGTATATGAAAATGAGGACAATAAACAGATCACAAACACGGAAAAAGGGCTTGCGCGCAAGATGTCAGCGCTTCGCAGTTTCTATGGATATTATTACAAAAGACAGGCAATTTCAAAAAATCCGACCCTACTTGTCGACATGCCGAAACTTCACGAAAAAGCGATCATCCGTCTTGATGCGGATGAAGTTGCAAAACTGCTGGACTATGTAGATCACGGCGGAGACAATCTCACAGGACAGCGCAAAGCATATTTTGAAAAGACAAAGAACCGTGACCTGGCAATCCTTACTCTCCTTCTCGGGACCGGAATCCGCGTGTCCGAATGTGTGGGTCTTGACATTCAGGATGTTGACTTCAAAAATAACGGCATTAAAGTGACCCGAAAAGGCGGTAATGAGATGGTCGTCTATTTTGGCGAAGAGGTGGAAAATGCCCTTAAATCCTATCTTTACACAACGAGAAAGACAACGGTTCCTCTCCCGGGACATGAGAACGCTCTCTTCCTCTCCACCCAGCGCAGGCGCATGGGCGTTCAGGCTGTTGAAAATATGGTAAGGAAATATGCCCGCGAGGTGACTCCTAATAAAAAAATCACCCCGCATAAGCTTAGAAGCACATATGGCACAGCGCTTTACAAAGAGACGGGCGATATTTACCTTGTGGCAGATGTGCTCGGACACAAAGACGTCAATACGACGAAAAAGCACTATGCTGCCATTGATGAGAACCGGCGCAGACTGGCAGCCGGGGCTGTTAAACTGCGCGATGTGTAGATGAGCTTATTTTTCAGGGAGACGCAGATCATATCTGACGTTCTTCTCGTTTGATGCTCTCCTTAAGATTCACATAATCAATGATCGCCTTTGCCGTACCCTCGATACCAAGCTCAGAGCTGGTCAGGCATAACTCATAGCTCTTGGCGTCCGACCATTTTTTATTCGTGTAGTAATTGTAATAGCTTGCTCGTTTTTTATCGGTCTTTACAATCATATCCTTGGCCTTTGCGTCTGTCAGATTGTAGATTCTTGCAATCCTGCGGATGCGGGCCTGCATATCTGCATGGATAAATACGCTGACCACGTTCTTGTAGGATTCCAATGCATAATCAGCACAACGACCAACAAGTATACATGGACCTTCATCAGCAATCTTTTTGATCGCATCAAACTGAGCAAGAAACACTTTGTGATTGATCGGCATATCTGTGTATGTGCTTCCTGAATATCCCATCGAATATGTATCCATTACAAGGGAATACAGAAAACTGTTTGTCGGTTTCTCATCATGGGAGTGAAAGATTTCTTCGCAGATACCACTCTCTTTGGCTGCACGCGCAAGCATTTCTTTATCATACAATTTAATGTCAAACGCTTCCGCCACCTTGTAGCCGATCTCCCGCCCTGCACTTCCGAATTCTCTTCCAATAGTGATGATCGTATTTGTTTTCATGATGAGCCACTCTCCTTTACGTCATATAGATTTGTGATTTTGCATAAAATTTATGTATCTGATCACATCTTATATGACTATTATAGCTAAATTCTGAATGTATTACAATCTAAAATTATAAATTTTTACTTTCTTTTATCCTACGCTGACGCACTGCGAAGCCGTTTCAAGAGCGTTTCAAAATATTCCGGAAGGGGTGCGTCGAACTCCATATATTTCCCAGTTACAGGATGCACGATCCCCAGGATTTTCGCATGCAGTGTCTGCCCTTCCAGTTTAAACGGACATTTTGCCGGGCCATATACGGCATCTCCCAGGATGGGATGGCCGATACTTGACATATGGACGCGGATCTGGTGGGTACGTCCGGTTTCAAGTTCGCACTCTATATAAGTATAATTCCCAAACCGCTCCAGGACGCGGTAATGCGTGACTGCAGACCTGCCGTTTGGCGCTTTTGTGCTCATTTTTTTGCGGTCAACCGGGTGGCGCCCGATAGGTGCGTTCACTGTGCCGGCATCGTCTTTCAGATTACCATGCACAACTGCATGATATCTCCGTGTAATATGATGTGCTTTCAGCTCATCGGCAAGAATCTGATGGGCATGGTCATTTTTACAGATCAAAAGCGAACCTGTTGTGTCCATATCGATCCGGTGCACAATCCCTGGGCGCAGCACGCCGTTGATACCGGAAAGACGCCCTCCGCAGTGATAAAGTACCGCATTTACAAGTGTATGGCTGTAATGGCCAGGAGACGGATGAACCACCATGCCCTTTGGTTTGTTGATCACAAGGATGTCCTCATCTTCATAAAGGATATCCAGAGGAATATCTTCCGGAAGGATATCCATGGGCTCAGGATCTGGAATACGGACCAGGATCTCATCACCGGCGTTTAGTTTATAACTTGTCTTTACGGCTTTTCCGTTCACCAGGACAGCTCCCTCTTTCAAAAGCTTCTGGATATAAGAACGGGAAAGGTCCTCCAGGTCTGTGCTCAGAAACCTGTCTATCCTTTCCCCTGAATGTGCGGCTGTAAGATGTAGCTCTTCCATTATTTTAACCTTCCTTTTTTCCTGCCAGGAAGCTGAAATCATCTTCCTCTCTGTAATAGAACAGGATAAGCAGTACAAATACAATACAAGAGACGACGACATAACAATCCGCCACATTAAAGATCGGGAAATCGATCAGACGGAAATACAAGAAGTCAATCACATAATGAAAACGTATACGGTCTGTCATATTTCCTATGGCACCCGCGCACAAAAGTACGGCACAGATGCGAAGAGGAATGTACCTGCGCCGTTCAGGCATGCGCAGATATAAAAATGCGATCACACCGCAGATGAGCAGCGCCCCGCCTGCCAGAAGATACTGCATATCCTGCATCATCCCGAAAGCAGCGCCCCGGTTCTCAAGATATCGGAATTCAAATACACCATCGATCAAAACAAAGGGCTGCTGGTCTTTCAGGCGGGACACCGCCAGATATTTTGTAAACTGATCGAAAAAAAGCGCTGCCGCAAATCCAATAAGGGCAAGTATGCAGCTCGCTCCTGATATCGTTATTCTGCCATTTTTCCTGTCTCTCATATCTGTTCATCCATCCTTAGCATAAGTATCGTTCTTCAGGCCTGACTTTTGACGTGATGCTTCTGACATCACACATATTTGCGGATCACGACCATGATCCTGTTTTTCCGCGTACGGACTCCGGCGCTGTCAAAACGGAATTTCCCCATACCACGTACAGATACCACATCTCCTTCAGCAGGCTGGTAGCCGTTGCTGGTGATAAGACGTCCGTTTACATAGACTTTTGCACCCTCGATCAGCCCGGTAAGACGCGTCCGGGATGAAGAGAACGCAAGCGCGAGCAGACTATCCAGCCTGACAGACGCGACAGTCCCTTTAATTTCTTCGCAGGCAGGCATATAATCTATCCCGCTGATGGAAATCACATCAGTACGTACTGATGTATGCCGAACCCGGGTAAGTTCATGGCAGATCATTTCTGCCATATCCCTGTGTGCAAAGAGAAGCGCGTTTTCTCCCTCGACCAGGATGTCGCCTGTCCTGGAGCGTTCAATACCAAGATTAAGGACCGCCCCCAGATAATCGCGGTGATTCAGGTCCTCTGCGAATTTTTTGTTGAGCGGCGATATCTTCAAAACGCAGAAAGGATAGGAAATCTCCTCTGGATTCAGATTCTTTTTTCCCCAACGCAAATAAAGAGCATCAGGGATAAATGCAGCCATCTGACGCTCTGCCATGCCATACCCGCCAAAAGACACAAATCGGGTAAACAATCTGTCTTTCGGCAGCGTATGTAAAATATTCTGTTCATTCAGATTAAGAAAATCAGAATAGGTTATGATATCCCTCTGGTATGCTGTTCTGGAAAGCTCAACGAAACGTTTTTCGAGGAGCAGGATATCTTTCTCACTGTTCATTTCCTGCATAACAGATCAATATCTTCCTCTCACGCTCGGTGTTTCCATGGACCCGCCCAGCAGATCCTGGAGATCGCCTGAAATATCCACATTTGTAGGCGTGACAAGGAATATGTAATTTGAAATCTTCTGGAGATTTCCACTGATCGCAAAAGTAGCTCCGGAAATAAAATCAATGATGCGCTGTGCGATCTCAAGATCCATGCCCTCAAGATTTAAAATGACCGTGCGCCCGGAGAGCAGCGTCTCTGTTATTTCTCTCGAATCATCCACAGAAGACGGTTTCACGACACATACTTCCATATTATTGCCGCTTTTCCTTGCAGCCGGATGTCTCATCGGTGTTACTTTATTGCTTGCAGAAGGCTGGAACTTCTGTTCTTCCTCCATATCAAAATCATCAAAATTATCTTCTTTTGTATTTTTCTTTCCGAACAGAGAACGACGCTGAGGCCTTTCTTCATAATCCTCTTCCTCATCGAAATACTCGTCATCATCATAGAAATCGTCATCATAATCATCGTCATTCAATTTCATGATGTCCAGAAATTTATCAAATACACCCATTTTTTACACTCCTATCTTGCGCATCCGTGCACTGCGCGCAACTTTTTATTTCATACTTTCTTCCAGGAAATCTGCATCAGATGCTGTAATCCCTGGCACCAAAGATACCAGTTCCGATCCGGACCATGGTGGCTCCCTCTTCAATCGCAACCTCATAATCATTGGTCATCCCCATAGAAAGTATGCTCACAGTACCATTATCAATGTTTTTTTCCTTAATGTCAACATATAATTTATGTAAATTTGCGAAAATTGCGCGATTTTTTTCTGGATTTTCAACAAAAGGTGCAATTGTCATAAGCCCTCGCAGTCTGACATGAGAAAACTCTGTGATCCTTTCCGCCAGAGGAAGCACTTCATCCGTCTTCAAGCCGAATTTGCTCTCCTCCTCCGCCACATTTACTTCCAGCAGGATGTCCACGCCCCTGTTGTGTTTCTCCGCTTCTTTTTCTATCACTTCCGCAAGACGCAGAGAATCTACTGAATGGATCAGTCTCACCTTGTCAACGATATATTTGACTTTGTTTGTCTGAAGGTGACCAATCATATGCCATTCGATATCTTTTGGCAGTACTTCATATTTCTCCCGGATCTCCTGCACTTTATTTTCTCCGAATACACGCACGCCTAGCTCATATGCCTCCTGAAGCGTTGCTGCCGGCTTTGTCTTGCTGACCGCGACCAGCGTGACTTCACTGCGATCTCTTCCTGCTCTCTGGCACGCCGACTGTATCTTCTCTTCTACTTCCTGTAGATTTTCCTTGAGCATTTCCCGATCCCTCCTTATTGAAATACGACTTCTTCTGATCTGACACTGGAACCGTCCTGTACAATATGATCATAATTATACAGTCCGTAGCTGTCACCTTCCTGCACGATATAATATTCATCATTCTCACACAGGATATTGACTTTTTTAAATACTGCATATCCCTTATTGATATTGTAAACTCCCTGCAGCGTCTTTGTCTTTCCGACCGTGTAAGTCTCGCTGGACTCCGGCTTGATGAGCACGGTCCCTTCACTGATATCATCCCTGCTGACGTATACCTCGCCCTTATCAGAAGAATCGTAGATATCTATCTGATGAAAACCTGCCTCGCCGTTTTCTTCCTGTACCATGACGCCGTCTGAGGAGCTGTTTCCGCCGGTTGTGATGTAATCTTCCGGTATAATATAAAATTTTTCTTCTGTCACAGAAGATTTCGGTATCTTTAATCCGCTCTCATCTTCAAGGATGAGCTCTACGTTAAGATATCGTTCCTCCGCATACCGGATCATTGAATTGTCAAAATCCAGACAGCCATAATAATCTCCGTCTCTGGTTATGATTGAAAAATCAGCCCACAAAGTCTCGCTGTCTTTGTCAATACGCACTTTTATGCTGCTGACTTCATCTGATCTAAGCTGTTCGGCCGTCTCCCTGTCAAGCTGTACGATGACGGACCAGTCTTCACTTGTAATCAGACGATAGACAGGGCTGCCCGCTGAGATCTTCATCTGGTCCGCCAGTTCAGAGCTCTCATACTTTGTCCTGTCAAAATTATCGGCAGTAAACGTATCTTTAGTAAGAGATTCATATCCGTCTACAGTAAATGCCACGATCCCATCCTGCGCAGTGGAATAGGAAGCCACTTCAAGACCGCTTTCAGCGATCACTGTACTGAGGTGTTCGGTGCGCGTGGAACTGAAAGCATCCTGAAGAGAGGTATTGATTTCATTTTTCAGTGTATATATGGCAGAGAAAGAATCCGGATCGTAGTTTTCATTAAAATCCTGCATCTGATAAATAATACCAGCCTGTATTTCAGGGTTCAGGGAACCTTCCTTCACTGCACTTTCCTCTGATATATTCTTATCCGTGTCAAGCTTCTGCGGAGAAAGCGCATAAATATATGTTCCGCTCTTCACTTTGCTGTTCTCATTCTGATAGTAGCTGATATATCCGTCTGCCTCTGCGCTGACTGCCGCTTCCTGGCGAAGGATGAGCCCTGTATAGGAATTATCATTTACGATGCTGCCTTCACGGACTTCATAGACAGAAATCTTATTTCCGGTAAAATACATAATGATCGTGATCACTAAATAAATGAATACGATCGCAAATAAAAATATACCCAGATTCAGTTCTCTTTTGATCTTGAATTTTTTTATGTTGACTGATGTGTTCTCTTTCGGTGTCCTGGATGACAAAGCAGATAGCACCTCCTGTAATCTATAACTAAATCAGTATATCATTTTTTATTGTATATTTCCAGCATTTGCGGGAATAATAGAAATATTGAGATGGTAAAGGAGGAAATAACATGAAATGGTTTGATTACACAGCTCTCACACTTGTGATCATCGGCGCCCTAAACTGGCTGCTTATCGGAATATTCCGATTCGACCTTGTGGCTTTCCTTTTTGGAAATTTAAGCTGGCTGTCCAGGATCGTGTATACGATCGTAGGGCTGTGCGGCCTGTATCTGATCAGTTTCTTCGGAAGGATCAGAGGAATGTCAGAGTAAATTAAGTATAGAAACATGCCTTCACGGCATACTAAAAAGCCTTCCTCCTTCTGACTAGCAGAAGTGTGGAAGGCTTTTTCATGCTGGATATCCTTTCTTAAATTCTATTTATAAAATATTTTATGTTTCTGAAACAATCTTACATGCCTGCTGAGAAGAGCTGGTTCATCTGGTCGTACAGCAGTGTCTTGTCAGAAGCTCCCATGATAACTGAAATATAAGGATTGCCCTCCGCGTTTTCGTCATACAGGATCACGCAGTTTCCCGCCTGGTCTGTGGTGCCGGTCTTTCCGCCGATCACGCGCACGCCCTCCGGCGGTGATACCAGTCCTGCTGAATAGTAATTGGTAGGCGTCCAGGTCGATGTCCGTACACTGCCGTCTGCCCCGGTTATATTTGCCGTGTAGGAATCCATGGATATGATATCCATAAAACGCTGGTCCTTGCTGGCTGCATTAAAAATGAGGTACAGATCGTATGCGGTAGTATAGTGATCCTCATCGTGAAGTCCATGAGGATTGACAAAATGAGTGCTGGTTGCCCCAAGCTTCGCAGCCTCGCTGTTCATCAATTCAGCGAAAGCTTCCTCACTCCCGGATATGTGTTCCGCGATCGCTGTTCCGCAGTCATTACCCGAACAGATCATCAGTCCGCATATAAGGTCATACAGTGTAAGCGTGTCTCCAGTTACGAGGCCGGCCACAGACTCATCCCAGTTGAAATCAGTCGCATGGTCGCTCACAGTGATCACATCGTCAAGATTGCCGTATTTCAGGGCAAGATATGCTGTCATAGTCTTTGTAGTGCTGGCAGGATAAACCCGGTCATATATCTTATAGCCGCAGACCACCTGTTCCTGCCCCAGATCAAAGAGCCCCGCCGCATGAAGCGATCCGTCTGGATGATACCCTCCCGGGACCACTTCTTCTGACGCGACACAAAGCTCCTGGGCAAACAGCTCTCCCTGATAGAGCGCCTTATTGTAGGCTGTCTTCTCATATGCAGCCGTGTAGATCCGCGACTGATCCCACAGCAGAAATCCGCCAACTGCCCCGGCACTGATGAGCAGGACGAGAATGATGAGAAAAGCTGCAGCCCTGGCCCGGCGCCTGCGCCTTCTCTTCTGTCTTCTCCTGTGATCCATTTTATTATTTGTACATCTCACGCCAATCCAGATCTCCTCTGTCCAGTGCCAGTATAAGAGCCTCAGCTGTTGCGATATTGGTCGCGATCGGTATATTATACATATCACAAAGCTTTACGATGTCATTTACGTCCGGTTCATGGGAACGAGGTGAAAGAGGATCCCGGAAAAAAATGAGCAGATCAATATTGTTGTGCTCAATCTGGGAGCCAAGCTGTTGCTTTCCTCCAAGATGACCCGGGAGAAATTTGTGGATGCTCAAATTGGTCACGCTTTCCACAAGCATTCCAGTTGTCTCCGTGGCATACAGATCATGCTTACTGAGTATTCCACGGTATGCGATGCAGAAATTCTGCATCAGTTTCTTCTTCGCATCGTGTGCGATCAGTCCGATATTCATAATCGATCCTCTCCTTACTGATATTTGTTAGGCTGCAAGCCGACATTCAGCACAAAACCGATCCCCATAAAAAAGCATACAACGGAAGTCAGTCCATAACTTACGAAGGGAAGCGACAATCCCGTATTGGGAAGGATCAATGTCGCCACACTGATATTGATAAAGCTCTGTATCCCTATCAGTGCGGCCATTCCGCCGCAGATGATACGCCCTCCTGTATCTTTTGCTTTCAAGCCGATCAAAATACAATCTATCACAATTAATAATATCAAAAATATAACCGCACAACAACCCACAAATCCCAATTCTTCTCCGATAATTGCAAAAATAAAGTCTGTCTGCGGTTCGGAAACAAAATTTCCGTTTTTTACGGAGTTCGTCTCATCGTTATTGTACCCCTTTCCAGAAAGCTGCCCTGAGCCGATGGCCATGACAGAATTCAGCTGCTGATAGGATTCGTCGTCCGCGTATTTTTCCGGTTCCAGCCATGCGAGGATACGCTCTTGCTGATAATCCTGCAGAAGAGGCTGGTTAGGCTGGACCGCGATGAAAAGAAAGAGGATGACCAAAGGCACAGTGACCGCAAGCACAGTCCCAACGAATTTATAGCTCAGCCCTGCAAGAAAGAGGATCACACAAAAAAGCGCGGCAAGACAGATTGTCGTTGAAAGATTCGGCTGCTTGTAGATCAGGACAAGCGATGGGGCGATCAGCGCCACTGCCTGGATGAGCAGCTTCGGTGTATTGATCTTCTGCTCCCGGTCCATCAAAAACTTGGCAAAAAACAGAATCATTAAGATTTTTGTCATGTCTGACGGCTGAAACCGGATAAACCCGATGTCCAGCCAGCGGGTCGCCCCATTGACGTTCACGCCGAGTCCGGGTATCCAGATCGCTGCCAGGAGTACAAGATTGACGATGTAAAGAGGCCAGTACAGATTCAGTATCCACTTATAGTCGATCAGTGAGATCACCGCCATCGCCGCTAACCCCAGGATCACTCCCATGACCTGGTTATTTGTAAAATCCGGCCTTGCGCTCCTGACCATGAACACACCGAAGATCGAGAGGATCAGCACAAGGATGACCAGACTGAATTTATAGTCTTTTAAACTGTAATGCAGATTCAATTTCTTTAATAGACGTTTCAATTCTTTTCTCCCATGTATTTTATATGTATATCTGTCCGCGTAACTGTAATATCAAAATCTTCCCGCCTTATATCCACGTATTTAGATACAGTATGGTACAGATCGCCCTCCAGCCTGTCCACTGCCTCGGAAGTACACTGCATGCGGTCTGATATGAGCAGGTTTTTAAGCCTTTCTTTTGCAATGGAAACAGAATGCACACCCATATGTATCCCTCCTAATTCCTGTGGAACAGGCTGGTTATTCTCTCAAGGATGCCTTCTGGTTTGGAAAAGTCATCGACAGGGATCTCTTCGCCTGTAAGCCTTCGGCATATATTCATATACGCTTTCCCTGCAAGACAGTCATCGCCCACTACCGGCTCTCCCTGGTTGGTGGCGATGACAACCTGCTCGTCATCCGGGATGACCCCGAGCAGGTCCACGGCAAGAATCTCAGTTACATCTTCCACAGACATCATATCGCCTCTCCGTACCATGTCGATCCTGAGACGATTGATCAGGAGATCGTTTCTCCGTATTCCCGAAGCTTCCAAAAGTCCAATGATCCGGTCCGCATCACGGATAGCCGATACCTCCGGAGTCGTCACGACGATTGAACGGTCCGCTCCCGCAATGGCGTTCTGGAATCCCTGCTCGATCCCTGCCGGGCAGTCCAGCAGGATAAAATCAAAATCATCCCGGATATCTTCCACAAGCTTTTTCATCTGTTCCGGCGAGACGCTTGATTTGTCCTTTGTCTGCGCTGAGGGGAGAAGGTAAAGCTCCGGAAACCTTTTGTCCTTGATCAGCGCCTGTTTTAAACGGCAGCTCCCTTCGATAACATCTACGATATTATATACGATCCTGTTTTCCAGACCCATGACAACGTCCAGATTTCGCAGCCCCAGGTCTGTATCGATGACAATGACCTTTTTCCCCAGACCAGACAGTCCGATCCCAATATTCGCCGTTGTCGTTGTCTTGCCGACACCGCCTTTTCCCGATGTAATGACGATAACCTCTCCCATGCTGGTATTCCTCCTAATTTACATTCTGACACTTAATCCACAAGGGGATCAAGATAGATGCGTCCGCCGTCGACCACTGCGATCTTCGGGCCTCTGATACTGAGGCTTTCCTGATAGATGATCTGGCGTTTCGCTTCTATGTCCCCGATGCAGAGCTGCTTCGGCTGCATGGAAAGAGCAACGACAAAAGCATCTCTGTCGCCGGATGCGCCCGCATGGACAGTGCCGTGGAGTGAACCTACAATAACGACACTGCCTTTTGCCACAACACGGGCGCCCAGCTCCACATCCCCCAGGATCACAATGCTGGAATCGGATTCCAGTATTTCTCTTTTACCCAGGGTTCCTCTGTAAAACTGCCCATCTCTTTTACTGATATCAGTGAGAGTCTGTTCTACAATGCTTCTGTACATTGGTTCATTCTTATCGTTCTGTTCTACCACACACAGAATATCGATCTGCGTGTTTTCGCTTATGATCTGCAGGATCTTCTCCTCTTCTGTCCGCGTCAAGGGGCGTCCGCTGAAGCTGAGCGCCATCTTGGCATCCTTAAAAAAGCGTGCAGAAGATTTGAATTTGCCGGCAAGTATCTCCAGCAGGGCATCAAAATCCGCTTTCGGATCCAGTTCGATATCCAGCCCATAGCGGCTGCTCCTGATCGTTACCAGCCTGTCCATCTGTCATCCCCCATCTCTTAATCACCCGCAATACCAGTTCCCAAATCTGCAGCGCCGCCGGTGATCACTTCCTGCGCTGCGGCCGGATCAAAGTATACTTTCGCAATATCTCTTCCGACCTCCGCGGCATATCCTGAATTGTATCCGTAAGTAATACGCACCGCAATGGATAGCTGAGGCGTATCGGCCGGTGCATACCCTACAAACAGCACATGGTCTGCATGAAGTTCATTGTGCTGTGCTGTTCCGGTCTTGCCCGCCATGGTAAAATCAATCCCATTGAAGGAGGCTGTGCTGGCTACCACCTGCTCCATGCCGGTGTGTAGCACATTCCATGTTGTCTGGCTGAGCCCATCGATGGTATGGTTTACCGCTGCTTCATAATCTTTGATGAGCTTTCCGTTAGAATCTGTCGTCTTGTCAATAAGCGTCAGATCATATACAGTTCCGTTATTTGCAACTGCAGTCACATAGCGGTTGAGCTGGCTGACCGTATAGTTATTATTTCCCTGTCCGATCGCAGACTGGATCGAATATTCATTGGATATATTCGGCTGCGCCTCCGGTATCTCCAGTCCGGAGGTTTCGTTCAGACCGAACATCCCTGCATATTTTGCCAGCTTGTCCGTACCGATATCACTGTCATAATTTTCTTCTGCATCCATGCTGAGGTCATATCCCACCTGGTAGAAAAAGATATTGCAGGAATGCTGGATTGCCTGTACGACGTTCAAAGAGCCATGACCTCCGTTGGGATAGATCCAGCATGTCGGGCTCGGTGTGACCGTGTCAAACACTCCGTTACAGTAGATGGAAGTCCCGGTGCCGATGACCCCTTCTTCAAGTCCTGCCGCAGCGGAAATCATCTTATACGTGGAACCGGGTGCTGTCAGTTCCTGAGTGGCCCTGTTATAAAAAATCCGTGCCAATCCGGTGTTCAGTTTATTGTAATATGCCGAATCCATCGTGTTTGCCAATCGGTTATTATCATATCCCGGATAGGATACACAGGCAAGCACATCGCCTGAATTAGGGTCTGTAACGACTATACCGCCCGAGCACGGCTCCAGCGCCAGTTGTCCCGGCGTGATCTCAAGCGTCTCAATCTTATTATAGAGCCATCCGTATGCGCTGACCGTCCCATTCATCAGACCGTTATATGCATTTTCGTCCATTGGCAGAGCCCCCTGCTCATAAGCGATGGCACAGATCTGAGCGCCTGTGATACCCCCTGATTTTATAAGATATTTATAGAGAAGTTTGTCGAATTGGCTGGCTTCGCGCAAATATTCTTCCAGATAAGCGACCATCCCCTGATACACCTCTTCTGAACTGGAATAATTACTGTTGTCAAGCTTTGTTGTATCGACCCAATTCCTGGATATTGCATAATTCAGATAAGTATACAGACTGATCGTCTCATCCTTGGCCCAGGCGATCTGTGTCTCATCCTGCGGATCGATCTCATCCGAGAGCAAAAGCCCTGTGGATTCTTTTAGCACTGTATCGCAGACATAATCCATATATGCCTGCATCTCATCCGACAGGTCTCTGTATGCCGGCGCCTCTGGATTATTGAGCTGTGATAAAAGTTCACTGAGAACAGATTCCTTTTTTGAGGTAAAAGTGGTGTATACTGCTTTTTCAGCCGTTCCGGAATTTTCATTCCCAAAACGGTCCATATCTATGATCCCATTGGCGATGAAAGCGTTATAGGCATCTCCCACCGGGATAATGATGTCCTTTGTGTCGGCCGCAACAGACGGATCATAATCCAGAACATTTGTAAGTTTGCTCAGGACGATTCCCGCAAGCTTCTCTTCCAGCAGCTTGTACGCTGTGATCTGGATGTTCTTGTCTATCGTCAGATAAACGTCATTTCCCGCCTTCGGGTCTGCTGTACTGACAATATCCGTGACCTTCCCGAGATTGTCTACATAAAAGGTCTGTTTGCCTTTTTCGCCTTTGAGCACACTGTCAAAGGTCTGTTCAATCCCTGATTTGCCTACGATGTCAGAAAGGGAATATCTCTTCTTTTCATCATCGTCCAGGGCGTCATATTCTTCCTGGGATATCTTTCCGGTATATCCGATGATGGAAGCAAAATACTCCCCATCGGGATATCTTCTCAGTGAGTCTTCTGTAATATCCACACCTGTAAGAGAGTCCTGATTTTCCATAATGGCTGCCGCGGTCTCAGTGCTGACATCTGATGCGAGAGTAGTACTGAGATACTGCTGATAGCTGTTAAGCCCCATGGCATACCGCATATTGACCATCTTAAGGATATATGCCGGGTCATGGTTCTCATCATCAAGCCCATACCGCTTGGAACAGAGATGATGCATGATTTCTCCGGCCGACTGTTCCCTCTGCTCCTGTGTCAGGTCATCCACATAAGCCTGGCCGTAAACATCCGCAACAAAACGGAGCCTCAGTGTTTCATTTGTCTCTGCGAACTGATACTCTCCCGCGGAGTCAAGAATGATGCCGAAACTGTCGATAACAGAATCGCCATTTTTCTCAACGATCGTCAGGACCTTGTCCAGTACTGTATTTAAAATTTCATTCTTTTCTTTCGCGCCTGTGTCTGTTGGAACCCGATCTTCGATCGTTACAGAATAAGCAAGCTCATTGTAGGCAATGAGTTCTCCGTTCCGGTCAAAAATATTTCCTCTTGTTGCCGCTATTTCCTTGCTCCTTCTGATCTGGAGTTCATAATTTTCGAGATAATCCTCTCCTTTTACGATCTGAAGATAGAAAAGCCGCCCGACCAGCACAGAGGAGGTCAGACAGAACACAACAATGAGTACGATAAGCCTGGACCGCAGGATGTAATCGATCGCCTCTTTTATCCGGTCAATGATTTCTCTAAACAAATTTACTTGCACTCCTTTTCTCTTCTGCTTCCAGTTTATGGTTGATAAATAAAAGCAGCGGATACACTACAAGAGTGACCGCAACAGTGTAGATCGCTTCCGGGATAATGATCCTGTTCAAATAGTAAAGAAAATCGAAATCGCTCCTGAGAAGGAACATCAGAAAATATATAACGATCCCATACAGCAGGTCGCTCACAGCTATCAGCAGGATAGGGAGCTTAATATCTTCATCAAAAAACATCTGCTTGAACATGCCGCTGGCAAATCCCGCAATAAGATAGATCAGTGCATAAAATCCGATCATATCCCCATGCTGGATATCGATCAGAAGTCCCGATATGAACCCGACAAACATTCCTTCTCTCGGGCCTCGCATAAAGCCGAAAGAAGCTGTGATGATGAGCATCAGATTCGGTTTGATATTTGCAACAGCCAGCGCCGGAAAAACAGAGGTCTGCAGCACATATGCCGCCAGTATGATGACCGCCGTAACGGCGATGCGCCTCACCCTTATTACCTTCATATCATCACTCCCCTATTCCGTCTGTCCCTTCCCGGTAAGCTCTGCTTTTGTTGTCGTGATCACGAGGACTTCCTGAATATTCCTGAAATCGACAGTCGGCGTGATATATCCGGAACGAGTCAGGTTATTGGAATCCACATTGATCTCACTCACAGAACCAATAAGGATGCCCTGAAGATATTTGTCACTGATGTAGGACGTGACGATCTGATCGCCCACAGATACAGTGTTGTCATTGTTCTCCATCTGGTCAAATGCGATCTGTCCGGTACTCATAAGCGACAGATCGCCGCTGACAACACAAGTATCTGAGGTGGACAGGACCATTCCACTGACATTATTTGAATCATCGATAATAGAACGCACCTTCGCCCATGTCGGTCCTACTTCTGTGACGATCCCTACAAGCCCGCTTCCGGCAAGTACGTTCATATCTGCCGCAATGCCGTCATTGCTCCCCTTGTCTATCGTAAAAGTGCTAAACCAGTTGCCGGAATCTTTTCCAATGACATGCGCTGCTGTCTTCTCATAGTCCGCGTAGTTCTGATCCAGTTTGTAGAGTTCCTGAAGGCGTTCGTATTCGTACCTCTCTTCCTGGAGATAATTATTCTCTGTCGTCAAGGCATCCACCTGCTCCTGCAGTTTTTTGTTTTCTGCCTGCAGCTGTTTGAGAGTTGAAAAATTATCCTTCATATCTCCCATCCAGCCCCCGATCTGGTTGATTCCCTGCTGCAATGGGATGACCGTTACATTTGCAAGAGATTTAAATGGGCCTGACACTCTGTCTGAAAACGATGAAAGCAGCATCATAAGAATGCAGAATGCGGAAAGCCCGATAAGGATATATCTGTTTGTATGTGATATATGATTTTTTTTCTTCATCTTAACCACCTGTAATCTTCATCCATCATGGAGTATGTGAGCCTGCTGTAATACGTGCGGTCCTGAAGGATCCGCTGGAGTCCTTTTACCGCGCACAGCTCAGGAGCCTCCATAGTCATTACGGGAAGCCCGGTACTTTCTCTTAAGTATGTAGCAAGTCCACGCAGGTTTGCCATGCCTCCGGTCAGGCAGATCCCATTCTCCCGGATTCCATTTCTTACATTGGGAGGAGTCCTGTCGATCATGGCTTTGATCGCGCGGACACATTCTTCCAGCAGTTCTTTCATGGCAGCCCGGACAAGACTGATGGATACTTCCGCCTGTGCCGGTACTCCTGAGATCAGGTCTCTCCCGGATACCGTGATCGAGCTGTCTGTGCTCTGGTCAAAGATGCCGAATTCTCTCCTCAGACGCTCTGCCGTAAGTCTGCCGATCAGGAAATCCTGGGTGCGGCGCACCAGAGCGGCAATCGCTGAGTCAAAATCCTCGCCGCCGGTCTTCAGCAGCCGATTCAGCACCATACCGCCTTCTGAGAGGACAGAAAGCTCTGTAGTGCCGCCGCCGAAGTTTGCGACAAAAACTCCCTTTTCACGGATCACGTCAACACCGAATCCGACTGCATCAGCCAGCCCTCTTTCAACGATCCTGACTGATCTTGCTCTCGCTTCTGAATGATAGACAAGGTCATAGAACGCTTTCTTCTCAACTTCTGTCACATCCGTAGGCACTGCCACCACATATTCATCGCCCCGCCCAAAACGCCGCTCGCTCTCCAGCAGGCTGCCGAGCAGATACTGCATGTCATCAAAGTGGGCAATGACACCATTCTTCATCGGAAAAATAACCTGTATGTCATCAGGAGCTTTTTCAAACATCTCGTATGCTTCATTTCCAACCGCATAGACATACCGCTTGTTTTTCATGGCAATGGCGTCTTTTTCCTGCCATATCCTGTCCTTTTTCTTGTCAAATATCTTAATCTCATAAGTCCCAAGATCAAGACCATAAACATTCCCCAGCATATTTTTCTCCCCTGTTATGAACTCCCCTGTTATAAACACCCTTGTATGCTCATTAATATTAAAAAATCCCTTTTTCCTTCATACTTACAAAACAATTGTCCCCAATGATGATGTGATCCAGAAGTTCGATTCCGATCAACGCTCCTGCTTCATGGATACGCCGGGTGATCTGCACATCCGCCAGGCTTGGCGCAGGGTCTCCGCTCGGATGATTATGAAGGAGGATGATCGATACGGCATTTCTTTGGATCGCCTCCATAAAAAGCTCTCGGGGAGACACAAGCGCTGTATCCACAGTTCCTGTTGATACATTGAGTTCCCCGATCAGTCTGGCTTTGGTATTCAGGAGAAGGAGCTTCAATGTTTCTTTCTCCCGATGCCGCATGTCTTCCATATAATATCTCGCGATCGTATCGGGCTGAGAAAAGTCTAATCCTCCCACAGCCGCCGACCTCGCCATTCGTTTTGCCAGTTCAGACAGACACAGGATCTGGATCGCTTTCACCCTGCCGATCCCCCTGACGCGGGTCAGCTGCTCATAAGTCCAGCGATGGATGTTCAGGATCCCTCTTCCTGAAAGATCCGACTGGATAAGCCTGTGGGCGAGCTCCAGGGAATTTTCTCCCCTGGTCCCGGTGCGCAGGAGCACTGCAAGGAGCTCGGCATCCGTCAGATTCTCCGCTCCGAAGCGCTCACATTTCTCATAAGGACGGTCTTCGTGATACATTTCTTTGATCGTATTGCTGTTACTCATATCTTGATCCTATGATCAGCGCGATGATACAATACAATGATTTATTTTATCACAAATTAGAAAAAGTGTATAGGCATTAGTCATTAAAATTCTGTGAATAACAGTTCAGCCATGCATCGAACAGGAGCAGAAATCATGCTCTCATGATTTTGCGAGTGAGCGAATGCATGGAGTGAGCGCCTGTACATGAGTAAAACGGTGGCGCAGCCACGATAAGCGCCGAAGGTGCGGTTTTGCGATTGGCGCGTCTGAACTGTGTAAAGCATTCTATACCGCCGTATATCTCCTGATCACCGCCTCAGCCACCTTCAGCCCATCCATTGCGGCCGAAGTGATCCCTCCGGCATACCCGGCGCCCTCACCGCACGGGTAGAGCCACGGTACAGACCCAGTAAACGCTTCGCCGCGCAGGATGCGGACCGGGGAAGACGTCCTGCTCTCCACTCCGGATAAGAGCACGTCCGCTCCCGCAAAGCCGCGTATCTTCTTATCCATGCCTCTCATACCCTGCTCCAGGGAAGCTGCCAGTTCTGCAGGAAAGATACTCCTTACATTTCCAAAGGCATATCCGCCCTTCATTTTCGGAACAACAGTGCCAAATCCACTGCTCATCCTGCCGGCACAGAAATCTTCGAACCTCTGTACCGGGATCATCCCTTTTCCTTCTTCCCAGGCACGTTTCTCCAGGCTGCGCTGGAAATGCACTCCCGCAAGCGCATGGTCAGAACCGTAATCTTCTTTTGTGACAGTAACGATGACTGCGCTGTTGGCATTTTCTCCCGCCCGGTCATGGTAGCTCATCCCATTGACCGCCAGGTATCCCTGTTCAGAGGAGGCATTGACTACATATCCTCCGGGACACATACAGAAAGTGTATACGCCTCTCCCATTGTCCAGCTTCTCTGTCAGCTTATAGGCGGCCGCCGGAAGCCCGCTCCTGTCCGTTCTGCCATATGCGGTCTCGTCTATCATCTGCTGGGGATGTTCCACGCGCACCCCGACCGCGAAAGATTTTGCTTCCATGGATATCCCTCTGTCATAGAGCATCTGAAATGTATCTCTCGCGCTGTGTCCCACTGCAAAGACTGCGGCGCCTGTCTTTATTTTCTCATCATCATTTACTACAACACAGTTTTCTTCCGGAAGGATATCTGTTACCTTGCTGTGGAACCGGAATTCGCCGCCGAGACGAATGATCTCGTTTCTCATAGCTTCCACTACATTGATCAGGATGTCTGTCCCGATGTGAGGCTTCTGTTCCCACAGGATATCTTCCGGCGCGCCGAATTTCACGAATGTCTCCAACACAAACCGGTTTCTCCCTACAGGGTCTTTTACCAGTGTGTTCAGCTTTCCGTCAGAAAATGTCCCTGCGCCGCCCTCTCCAAACTGGACGTTGGATGTTGTGTCAAGGACTCCTGTCTCCCAGAACTTCTCCACGTCTCCCCGGCGCTCTCTTACTGGAGCACCGCGTTCTATGACCAGAGGACAATACCCTTCCACAGCAAGCATATAAGCACAGAACAGTCCTGCCGGACCGCTTCCGATCACTATCGGCTTTCCCAGGAGCGGTTCTGTCCCATGGGCCGGTGCATGATAGGGCTTTTCCGCAGCCTTCTGCAACTTCCCTTTTGAGAGGCGGAGAGCACGCTCTTCGTTCGTTGTGGAAAAATCGATGGTATAAACATAATAAAGCTCCGGCTTTTTCCTTGCATCAAGAGAGCGTTTCCGTACAGTATATGTTTTCAACTCATTTTCTTTTATATGCGCCGCGCGCAGCAGTTTTTTTTCAAGCTGTTCCTGCGTATGCTCCACCGGGAGCTTCAGCTGTGTGATCCTGAGCACAAAATACCTCCTTTTTCAGATTTCTGATCTGTATTCCTGTTTATTATTTACTGCGTTCTGCCATCAGCTGCCCCGCACATTTTTTTCTCACAAAGTAAAAGCATACCGCCTGCATGAGGATCGTAGCGATCCATGACCCCGGATAAGAAACAAAGAGAAAATACAGGGATCTGTGCTGAGGGAAAAAGCCATAGATCCACAGGATTCTTGTTCCCACCGTTCCGATCACGGACAGGATCATCGGTACCGCAGAATGCCCCATTCCGCGCAGGGCTCCGGGAATCAGATCCATAATGCCGCAGAGGAAATAGGGAACTGTGGTGATGGAAAGGATCTCCAGGCCGCACCGGATCACATCCGGATCCGCTGTATAAATTCTGAGCACCTGTGAGCCGAAAATATACGCTCCTGCTCCCAGCACAACAGACACCCCAATCGATAAGATCATGCAGTCTGCAAGCACCCTGTCCATGCGCTTCTGCTTTCCCACACTGTAATTCTGGCTGGTAAAACTCATACAGGCCTGTGTGACAGCATTGACCGCAACATATAAAAAGCCGAGGATATTATTGGCAGCCGTATATCCCGCCATAGCTGTCGAACCAAATGAATTTACAGAGGACTGGAGCAGCGCGTTCGAAAAATTGATCACCGTACTTTGGATACCGGCAGGTATGCCAACCTGAAAAATCCGCTTCAGATAGATCCGCTTCAGCGTAAGCTTGGAAAATCGCAGCTTATAGCTTCCCTCCGACTTACAGAGGCATCGCAGCACGAGAAGGCTGGAAATCATCTGTGAAGCCACTGTTCCGATCGCCACGCCCGCCACTCCCAGCGGGATCACAATGACCAGCAAAAGGTCCAGCACCACATTGGTCAGTCCAGCAGCGATCAGAAAAGCCAAAGGCCGCTTCGTATCACCGACTGCCCGCAAAATTGCAGCTCCGTAGTTGTAAAGCATGAAAAACGGCATTCCCATAAAATAAATCCGCATATAGGTTACAGACTGATCGATCACATCCCCGGGCGTATCCATCAGTTGAAGGGCCAGCCTGGAAGCCCCGGCGCCTATAAAAGCCATGAGCACCCCGCTGATCATAGCCAGAGCGATGGCGGTATGTACTGCTTCTGACATTTCCTTATCGCGTCCCGCCGCGAAATACCTTGCCGCAAGAACATTTGCCCCCAGTGAGATGCCGATAAACAGATTCGTAAAAATATTGATCAAAGCGGTCGTGGAGCCGACTGCAGCTAGAGCCGAACTGCCGCTGAACCTTCCCACAACGATAATATCCACAGCGTTGAACATCAGCTGAAGAATGCTTGAAAGCATCAGAGGGAGTGCGAAAGAAATCAATTTGTCCATGATCGACCCATTGCACATATCTATCTCGTATTTACTGCTTTTCAATGTACGTCCCATCTCCTTAGACTTTTTACTTATTTCTGCATTGCATATCTTACTGCTATCTTTAAATTTGGTCAACAGAAAAAACGAGAAAAGGCGTTCCTGAACTGTCGCACGTGTGTTGTACGGCAGTCCAAAACGCCTTCTTTGATTCTTAGTACATAAATTTTTCCGCCAGGGCCGCGTTTCTTACCAGTTTCTGATATGTCTGTGAAGTTTCCATTAACTCCTCATGCGTACCGCTGGCCTCCACTCTTCCCTTATCGATCACCACGATCTTATCCACATACTCCACTGACTTCATCCTGTGGGAGATGATGATGACCGTCTTTCCCGCAATAAGCTTATTTAAGCTGTCCTGGATTTTCTTTTCATTCTCCACGTCCAGCGCCGCAGCGATCTCATCCAGGATGATGACAGGCGCATCCTTTAAGAAGGCGCGGGCAATGGACAGCCGCTGTCTCTCTCCGCCTGACAGGGTAATGCCGTTCTCGCCGATCTTCGTGTCATATCCTTCCGGGAGGCGTAAGATGAATTCATCACAGCCGGCAAGCCGTGCCGCTTCTCTAACCTGCTCATCCGGTGCATTTTTATTGCCGAGCCGTATGTTCTCCATCACAGATGTGTTAAAGAGCGTCACATCCTGGAAAACAATAGAAACTTTTTCAAACAGGGAATTTGTTGAGATTCCTTTGATATTTTTCCCGGCGATGGTGATGACCCCATCGTCATAATCGTAAAGCCGGGAAATAAGGCGCAGGATACTTGTCTTTCCACACCCGCTGACACCTACAAGGGCAGTTACCTCGTTCTGTCTGGCGTCAAAGGTCACTCCGTTCAGGATGGGACTGTCTTCATTATAAGAAAATGTAACGTCTTTTAGACTGATATCGCAGCTTTTGATCTCTTCCTCTCTTCCCTCCTGCACAGGAGCACTGCGGATATCGTTAATACGTTCGATCCGCGCGTCCAGATAGTAGAGCTCTGACACGTTTTCGCTGATCGTATCTACTGCCTCTTTTATCTTCAGCGCCGCGATGATATATGCGATAAGCACAAGTATACTGATTTCTCCTGCCATGAGCATGTTTATCCCAAGGATGATCACCAGCGACAGGGAGAGCTGCATCACGATATTGGAAAAAAGCAGGGGAATCGCGGAAGTGATCTCACTGCTCAGATGCAGTTTTTCGCTCTCCTCCATCTGAGCGTCCAGGTCCGACTGCAGTGTTTTGTTCAATCCGAAGCTCCGGATCTCCTGTGCATTTTCAATTGCTTCCTGGAAACTTTCCGAGTTCTTTCTGAGCTGCTGGTAATACTTCTTGTTCATCTGGACCTGCACCCGCTTTGACAGGGCGATCAGGCTGTATCCCAGCGCAATGGGCAGGATTACGGTCAGCCCCAGCTTCCAGTTATAGCCGATCAGCATAACAGCAAGAATCGGAAAATAAAAGAAAAAGGCGACAAACTTAGGGATGGAGTGGCTCATGGCATGCTCGATAGCCTCCACGTCCGACATGATCGTCTGTGTCAGGTCAGACGTATCATGTCTGGAAAAATAGGAAAGCGGCAGCTTGTTCAGCCGGTCAGCAATCTCCATCCTTAAATTCGCGCTTTCCCGGTATGTGGTATTATACATGGCGTCATATTCGATAAACATGAGCACCAAAATCACAATGAGGATGACCACTGACTGAATGATATAAAACGAAGCGGGCCGATGGTTCCCGAGCACAAAATCATCCACTACCAGCAGAAGAAGCCATGCCGGCGCATATGCGGACATCGAGACAAGAAACGATGCCAGTATGGCCCGCATTGTATCCCCCGCCCCCTGCGGCGTCAGGGCAAATCTTTTCTCTAACCATTTACGCATGTTCACTCACCCTCCAATCATTTGCCTGCGCATACAGATCCTGGAAGAATTTATAGCGCGAATCTCTTGCCATCAGTTCCTTGTCACTTCCCCGCTCTATGACCTTTCCATCTTCAATGACCAGTATTTCATCTACGTTTCGTACGCTGGTCAGCCGGTGGGCGATCATGATGACAGTTTTATCTTTCATCAGCTCTGCAAAAGCCTTCTGTAATTCATGTTCATTTTCCGGATCAACGGCAGCGCTTGCCTCATCCATGATAATAATCCGGGCATCTTTTAAAATCGCCCGGGCAATACCGATACGCTGTTTTTCACCTCCGGAGAGATAGACTCCTTGGGAGCCGATCAGAGTATTTTCCCTTTCTTTAAATTTGTCAAGGATGCTGTCACACCCTGCTCTTCTGAACGCCTCCATCACCTTCTGGCGGTCTGCAGACGGATCTGCCAGAGCCACATTTTCGTAGAGACTCGTCTTAAAGAGTTTCACATCCTGAAATACAAAAGCGATATTTTCCAGAACGGCCTTTTCGCTGTATTCTTCCAGCGCATGCCCTCCGATCCTGATCGCGCCCTCGTCTACTTTATAAAAACCGGAGATCAACTTTGCTATGGTGGATTTTCCGCTTCCACTCGCCCCCACAAGCGCATAGCTGTGGTTTTGCTTTAAGGTAAAGCTGACATCCTTGAGCACTAGTTTTTCCCCATAGCCAAAAGTCACATGAGAAAATTCAATATCATAGCCATTGAAATTTTCCCTCGTCCCATGCTCCAGGGAATCTTTGTGCATCTCCTCATACATATCCTCAAGCTTCTCCACTGCCGTTGTGCCGTTGAAGGAATACATAACTACATACATGACTTTCATGATCGTAGAAAACATGACGCCGGATAAAAACATGAGCATCAAAAGCTCCACCGCAGTCTCCGTGCCGTGGGTGAATACCCCCGGGAGCAGATAGATAAACGGCACGATGATCGCAACGATTCCAAACATAGCCCACTGGAGAAGCACCCAGGGCACTTTGCAGCTCATAGAGTAATTCAGGGCAAATTTCGAGTAATCCCGGACAGCCTCGTACAGCGCTTTGAAAGAACGTACGTCTGCATTAAATATCTTGACGACCTGGATGCCCCGGACGTATTCGACAGACTCAGCACTCAGCCGTTCAAGAGCCTGCTGGTAGAATTTCATAAACTGTGTTTCCCCCGACATGCCCGCATAAAGAAGGATCGCCGCAATCGTCAGGATTGTCAGTCCGATCCCTACCCGGGGGCTGACGATAAAAGCCGCGATCAGGAGGAGGAATGGCTTTGCCAGAGCATTGGCGATATCCGGCAGCAGATGCGCTACAATCGTGTGTGTCTGTGAAGCATTGTCGTCAATGATCTTCCGGATCCTTCCGCTGGAATTCAGATCAAAAAACCGAAAACTGGCGCCCGCAAGACCGTCAATCCCGCGCTTTCTTAAATTCGTCTCAAGGCGGAAGCCCAGGACATGCGAGGCCATTACGCCGATAAAATAGACGGCATTTCCGCCGATCAGCAGCCCAAATATCACCCAGGCATATGCAGCGCTTCCCGAGAAATTATTTTTTGTGATCAGCTGGTCAAAAAACAAATAGAGATAATAATATGCACCGACTATAGCAAATGTGGACAAGACTGACAGAACTATCGATACATAGATCAGATATTTCTTTTCCGGCACATAGGCAAACAGCTTTCTGTATACCTTAAACATAAGTTCCCTCCTTCTCATACTCATAAAAAAACGAGTTAGCTTTAACTAACTCAAATTTTAATACGCTTCTTTTACCGCGTCAAGATTTAATTGTGAGAAAAAATCTCTGTTCAGATTTAGTTTTCGAGGAATTTCATGTATTCATCTCTGATATCACAAAAATCCATGACCTCTGACGGTCTGTCAGGATGGGAAAAAATGCATTTTTCCAACCACACTATGTCATACCAGCGTCCAAATTTGTAACCGGATTTGTGAAATCTCCCGGCATGGCAATATCCCATATGCTCATGGAACAATACGCTGTTTTTGGTAAGATATTCATCTTCCGGATCAGGGTAAGCGATACAGGCGTTAAGGTTGATCACATTCTGTAACGCAAGGGCGCCTTCCAGAGCTGTATAAAGCTCTCTGCCGATTCCGTGTCCTCTTGCGTCTTTCGCTATGTAAATCGTCGTCTCAACTGACCAGTCATATGCCCTCCGTTCCTTAAATGGACCTGCATATGCGTAACCGGTGATCCTGCCGTCTTTCTCTGATATCAGATAAGGGTGCCTCCTGAGAGTCCTTTGGATGCGCTCCCTGAATTCCGTCGCTGGAGGGACCTCATATTCAAATGTGACCGCGGTCTGCTCCACATAATAAGCATATATTTCGAGCAATTCTTCCCAGTCATCTTCTCCTGCTATCCGGATCATTTATATCCTCCCTTCTGTCCTGCAAAACGAATCATCAGTTCTCCTTTCTGCCAAAAATAAAATACATAGATAATATAAGACACGCAAATCTAATATTTGATGAGTACTCAGAAATCCTGCTTATCTCATATTCTCAAATATGCGTTCATGATTTGTTCTTCCCAGCTTTTCATGATGTTTTCACAGCTCTTTTCCGCCTGTGCATATTGTCTTTTCCGATTTCCCTTTAACAGCAGGAGTTCTTACCCGCCACATACCCGCTGGACCACGCCCACTGGAGGTTATATCCTCCGCACATTCCGTCCACATCAAGGATTTCCCCCGCGAAATACAGCCCGGGCACATATATGGACTCCAGTGTGCCGGGATCCACCTCTGCGGTGTCGATGCCGCCGCAGCACACCTGCGCCTTCTCATAGGGATTGGTTGCTGTAACGCGGAGCCGGAAATTTTTGATAAGCCCCACGAATCTTTCAATCTCCTCCGCTGTCATATCTCCCGCCGCCTTATCCCGGGGAATGCAGGACTGTTTGATCCACAGCTCAGACAGTTTTTTGTGGAACAGACCGATCAGGAACATGTCCGCCGGTTTTTCAGGACGCATCTTCACCCTGGCGCTTAAGAACGCTCCTGTCTGTTCTTCTGTAAAGTCCGGCATAAAATCCAGAACTGCTGTTACTTCTTTCTTTTCATACAATAGCTTTGAAGCATACCGGCTCACCTGGAACACCGGTATCCCTGAGATGCCATAATCCGTAAACTGGATCTCGCCTGTATCCTTTGCAGCGCATTCTCCCTCTGACCATATGGAAACCCTTCCGTTCACGCGCACCCCTGCAACTGCCTTGAAGAAGCTTCCCTCACACCGAAGCTGGACAAGAGCGGGAAGGACCGGGAGCAGCCTGTGTCCCAATTGTTTTGCAAGGTCATAGCCGGAACCATCAGAACCGGTAGCTGGAGCTGCCTTTGAACCGGTACAGAGGATTACCCGGTCTGCACTCACATTATCCTTATCCGTGCGGATCACGAAGTTCTTTTTCCCGGGATCGATCCCACGGATATGGACTCCGGTGCGGACATCCACATGCAGGCGCTCCAGTTCCATCCGGAATGCGTCAAGCACCGCGGATGCCTGATCGGAATTGGGATAGATATATCCATTCCGGTTCTTTGAATAAACACCCAGTTGAAGGAAGAAAGAAATCGTTTTCTGAGCGTCAAATTTTTCGATGATCCCCCAGGGAAACAAAGGATCTTCTGAGTGATAACACAGCGGTTCCTGGTGTGTATTCGTAAAATTGCACCTTCCGTTTCCTGTGGACAGGATTTTTTTGCCGATCCTGTCTTTTTGTTCCAGCAGGATAACGCGGGCTCCCTCAGACGCCGCTGTGACAGCGGCCATCATTCCTGCCGCTCCTCCTCCGATCACTGCGACTGTTCTCATCTCTTGGTTCCTCCTTCCTTTTCTTCCTATTCTTTTGCTGCCATATCATTCCATCCACAGGAGACCCGGTCTACAGAAGTTCACGGATCCTGTCTGTCGAAACCACTCCGGCATCGATCATGCTCTGCAGAGATTTCAGGATGCCCAGCTTCGCATGAGTCCATGTGAGTCCCCCCTGGAAATACACTGCATACGGCGGTTTGATCGGTCCGTCCGCCGAAAGTTCGATGGAGGAGCCCTGGACGAATGCCCCTGCCGCCATGATCACGTCGCTGTCATAACCGGGCATTGCCCACGGCTCGGGAGACACATAGCTGTCCACAGGAGCCGCAGCCTGGATTCCCTTACAGAAGGCGATCACACCCTCGGGCGACCCAAGTGTCACTGCCTGGATGATATCGTGGCGGGCTTCCTTTCCATTGGGCACTACCGGGTATCCCATCCTTTCATAAATATTTGCGGCGAACACCGCGCCTTTGAGCGCGCCGCACACCACAGTCGGCGCCAGGAAAAATCCCTGGTAAAATGACTGCATCACTCCCAGGGATGCGCCCACCTCTTTCCCCAGTCCCGGGGAAGTGAGCCGGTATGCGCAGTTCTCGATCAGTTCCTCTTTTCCTGCGATATATCCGCCGATCGGTGCAAGTCCGCCGC
The DNA here is from genome assembly GCA_944383695.1 of uncultured Mediterraneibacter sp. GTDB lineage: Bacteria > Bacillota > Clostridia > Lachnospirales > Lachnospiraceae > Mediterraneibacter. The sequence goes on along the minus strand of CALWQP010000006.1, from coordinate 28,807 downwards.
CCGGGTTTTTGATCAGTGATCCCACGATCATGTCCGCGCCAACGTCACTGGGCTCGATCCTCTCCACAAATTCTCCGTAACAGTTATCTACCATGCAGATCACGTCCGGACGCCGTTCCTTGATAAACGTGATGAGCTCGCCGATCTTTCCTACCGAATAGCTGGGACGAGTCTGATATCCCTTTGAACGCTGGATGGTGACCAGCTTCGTCTTTTTATTTAACGCCGCCTCGATTGCGGGATAGTCGAAATATCCGTCTTCCAGAAGTTCCACCTGCCGGTAGGTGATTCCGTACTCGGCAAGAGATCCCTTTGAAGGGCGGATACCGATCACTTCCTCCAGCGTGTCATACGGTTTCCCCACCGGGGAAAGGAGTTCGTCTCCCGGGCGCAGGTTTGCCGCAAGGGCAATCGCCAGGGCGTGAGTGCCGCAGGTGATCTGCGGACGGACAAGGGCTGCTTCCGTATGAAAGGCAGAGGCATAGACCTGTTCCAGTGTATCTCGTCCAAGGTCATTGTATCCATATCCGCTGACATAGTTGAAACATCCTTCGCTTACCCGGTTCTCCTGCATTGCCCGGATGACTTTGAGCTGGTTATATTCCGCGGTCTCATCGAATCCGCGGAAGCGTTCCTGTAAGTCTTCCTCTGTTTTCTGGCCGTATTTCCAGACTGTTTCAGAAATCCCCAGCTGTTGATACATAACATGTGATTCTGTTTGGTTCATTTTATAATCCCTCTGTCCTTCAGTTCTTCTAACATAAAATCTACAACGGCATCATTGGACTGTCCGATGACAGATTTATCCGTCCAGATGACGTCCCTCTCCCGCTTAAACCATGTAAGCTGACGCTTCGCAAAATGGCGGGTATCCCTCTTGATAACGCGCACGGCCTCCTCAAGCGGATATTCTCCGTCAAGGCAGGCAAAAAGTTCCTTATATCCCAGCCCCTGCATTGCCGTGGACTCTTTTTTTACGCCGCGGTCTTTCAGATACCGCACCTCATCGAGAAGCCCTTCCTCCATCATCAGGTCCACTCTCCTGTTAATCCTGTCATAGAGACGGCTTCTCTCATCAGTCAGGACAAAATATGCGAAGTTATATGGTGAACTCTTTTCCCTCTCCGTCTCGTTATGCTCAGAAATTTTTCCGCCGGTCTGATGGTGGAATTCCAGCGCGCGGATCATCCGTTTTATATTGTGCGGATGTATCTGGACTGCCGCTTTGGGGTCAGCTTCCCGCAAAAGGGCATGAAGATATTCCCCTCCCTTTTCTTCCGCTGTCTTTTCCAGTTCCCGGCGGAAGGAGGCATCTCCGTCATTCTCTGTGAAATCAATGTCATAGAGGAGCGCCTGGATATAAAATCCGGTTCCTCCTGCTACAACAGGAATCTTTCCCCTGGCATAGATCAGCTCTGCCGCCGCTTTGGCCATCTGCTGGAAACGGACGACGTTAAAGTCTTCTTCCGGTTCCAGCACATCCACCAAATGGTGGGGCACTCCCTCCATTTCTTCCGGACGAATCTTTGCCGAACCAATATCCATGTGGCGGTACACCTGCATGGAGTCAGCGGAAATGATTTCCCCTCCCATAGCTTTTGCCAGTTGGATGGATGCAGCGGTCTTCCCCACAGCGGTAGGGCCTGCAAGTATGATCATTGGTCTTTTCATCATACGATCCTCTTGAATTTCTTTTCCAGTTCTCGTTTTGTCATTGCGATGATCGTCGGTCTGCCGTGAGGACAGTGATAGGGGTTGTCAAGAGTCAGAAGCTCCCCGATCAAAGCGTCCACCTCCTGAGCAGAAAGCCGGTTGTTCCCTTTGACCGCGGCTTTACACGACATGGACGCCACTTTCTCATCGATCAGTTCCGGCGTCATAGACGTATTCAGCCCATCTGCCAGGTCATCGATCATCTCCGTCAGAAGTTCTTTCTTCGCGATACCGAAGAGATTGTCGGGCACCGCGCGCACAGCATACTCCTCCGGGCCGAAAGGCTCAATCTCAAATCCGATCCGGGTAAAACGGTCCATGTGCTCCTCCAGGAGTCTTGCCTCCTGCATAGAGAGCGTCAGGATGATCGGAGGGCTCAGATACTGAGAGGTGTATTCCCTTGTCTTCATTCCTTTGAGCGTGCGCTCATACAGCACCCGCTCGTGGGCCGCATGCTGGTCTATGATGTACAGGCTGTCCTGGAACTGGACCAGCCAATATGTGTCAAACACCTGGCCGATCAGCTTGTATTCCGCCCGGACATCCCGCTTCAGGAAATTCTCATCAAAAAAGTCGAGCTGCTGTGGCTTTGCTGCCCGGGATTCCTTTTCAGGACCCGCATACTCTCTGGCAGACTCGTTGATACCCTCCTGGTCGGATGCTTCACCTGCTCCGTATTTTACACTTTCCCGGATCCTGTCTGCCTGTTTTTCCAGGCGGTAGACTCCACTGCGGTCAGCCACCTCCGCAGATGACATACGCTCATGGTAGGCAGTGACCCTCTCTCTCATCTTCCGGATAAAATAGTCCTCATTCCGTACTCCATCCTGAGCCTCAGCCGGTGTCGCGACCAGTGTTTCCCCCGATGTCTCACCAGCTGTCGGGGCCAGTGTTTCCTCCGGTGTCTCCGGCTTTTTATCCGCACCAGTCCGGCTTCCAGGTTTTAACAAAAAGGGGCTGCCTGCTACAGGCTCGGGCACTTCCGCCCTCTGGATCAGCTCCGGCTCCAGCAGTCTGCGGTGCACGCCTTCAAAGACTGCGTTGTACACTTCCTGCTGTTTCTGGAAACGCAGCTCCATCTTGGTAGGATGGACATTGACATCGATGGCCTCCCCATCTACATGGAAATGCAGGACAGCAAACGGAAATTTATGCTGCATGGTAAAGTCTTTATAAGCGTCTTCCAGTGATTTTGAGATCATAGGGCTTTTTACATATCTGCCGTTCACAAAAAAGTTCTCGAAATTCCTGTTGCCTCTTGTGATGACCGGCTTTCCCAGATAACCGGTGATCCTCAGCCCACCCTTTTCATAATCCATATCAAGGAGGTTTGCCGCGATATCACGGCCGTATACACTGTAAATCACATCCTTTAATTTTCCGCTGCCGGAGGTTCGCAGCTTTTCCTGATTATTGCTCTTAAAGAGAAACGCCACTTCCGGATGGGACAGCGCCAGGTGTATGAGCAGATCCTGTACATGCCCTGCCTCGGTCATAGGCGTCTTCAAAAACTTCCGCCGTGCAGGCACATTATAAAAAAGCTGATGCACAAGGAATGTCGTGCCGTTGGGCGCGCCTGTCTCCTCCAGGGATATTTCCTTTCCGCCCTCGATCACATATCTTGTTCCGAATTCGGATCCTTCTGTCTTTGTGATCAGCTCTGTCCTTGTCACTGCGGCAATACTTGAGAGCGCTTCGCCGCGAAATCCAAGGGAACTGATATGCATCAGGTCTTCCACGCTGCGGATCTTACTCGTAGAGTGGCGCAGAAAAGCGCTCCTTACTTCATCGTGAGGAATCCCGCAGCCATTATCCGTAACACGGATAAAATCAATGCCCCCATCCCGAATCTCCACGGTCACGGAATCTGCTCCCGCGTCGATGGCGTTTTCCACCAGTTCTTTTACAATGGATGCAGGGCGTTCGATCACTTCCCCGGCCGCGATCTTATCGATTGTAACCTGATCTAATACCTGAATATGCGGCATTTTCCGCCTCCTTTACCATTTTCTTATATTACCATCTGTTCTTCAGCTTGTTCTGGAGTCTGTATATCGTGTTCAGTGCGTCTATGGGCGTCATATTGCCTACGTCAAGCCCCTTCAATTCCTCCAGTACATCGTCGTCCTTGACAGTGTCAAAAAGTGACATCTGAGCGATGTCCACTTCATCATATTTCTTCGCTTTCGGCTTCTTGGCCGACTTTTCTTTGACAGTGATCTCGCTGACCCGCGCCGTTATATCGCCCTCGGCCAGCTCTTCCACGATCTGTTTTGCCCGCTCGATGACCTGGTCCGGCACGCCTGCCAGTTTCGCCACCTGTATGCCGTAGCTCTTGTCCGCTCCGCCTTTTACGATCTTTCTCAGGAAGACGATATCATCGCCTTTCTCCTTGACGGCGATACAGTAATTATTCACATTGCCGATCTTGCCTTCCAGCTCTGTCAGTTCATGATAATGTGTCGCAAAAAGAGTCTTTGCCCCAAGCACCCGGCTGTCGCTGATATACTCCACCACTGCCCACGCGATCGAGAGGCCGTCAAAGGTGCTGGTGCCCCTGCCGATCTCATCCAGGATGAGCAGGCTCTTTGACGTTGCATTTCTAAGGATATTTGCCACCTCTGTCATTTCCACCATAAAGGTGCTCTGCCCGGAAGCAAGGTCATCCGACGCGCCGACCCTTGTAAATATCCGGTCAGACAGCCCGATGTCTGCGCTCTTTGCGGGCACAAAGGAACCGATCTGCGCCATCAGGGCGATCAGGGCAGTCTGCCGCATGTAGGTGGATTTTCCGGCCATGTTCGGGCCGGTGATAATAGAAATCCGGTGCTTTTTGTCATCTAAATATGTATCATTTGCGATAAACATATCATTGGGGATCATCTGTTCCACAACAGGGTGACGCCCTTCCTTGATGTCAACAACCCCTTTTTCGTTGATTTTCGGGCGGGTATAGTTATTCCGTTCCGCAACAACAGCAAGAGACGCAAATGTATCCAGCGCGGCTACTGCCTTTGCCGTTTTCTGTATCCTTTCAATCTCTGCGGCGACCGTATCCCTGACCTGGCTGTACAGCTCATATTCAAGGGCATAGAGCTTGTCCTCAGCCCCCAGTATCATATCTTCCAATTCTTTCAGCTCCGGCGTGATATAGCGCTCCGCATTTGCCAGAGTCTGCTTGCGGGTGTAATAATCCGGTACCATCTCTTTATAGGAATTCGTCACTTCCAGGTAGTATCCGAACACTTTGTTATATTTAATACGGAGATTCTTGATCCCTGTTTTTTCACGTTCGTCATTCTCCAGCTTTGCCAGCCAGTCCTTGCCGTCTGATTTTGCCCGGCGCAGCTTATCCACTTCTTCATTATAACCGTCCCGGATGATATTTCCCTCTTTCATGGCAATGGGCGGGTCTTCTCGGATGGCGTCTTTTACTAATGCACAGAGGTCTTCAAGAGCGTCCATTTCGTCATGGATGTTTTTCAGAAGCTCTGACCTCATTTCTTCCAGGATATATCGGATATGAGGCAGCATCTCAAGAGAGCTTTTAAATGCGGTCAGGTCCCTGGGATTTGCCGTTCCATAGGCAATCCTCGTGATCAGGCGTTCCAGGTCGTAGACCGGTGAGAGATATTCACGGATTTCTTCTCTGGAGATTGCCTGGTCCTTAAGCTCTGCCACCGCGTCCAGCCGCTTCTCGATCTCGTTTTTGTCGATGAGGGGCTGCTCCACGTATTTGCGCAGAGTCCTCGCTCCCATGGCGGTCTTTGTCTTGTCCAGCACCCAGAGGAGCGATCCTCTCTTCTGCTTTTCCCGAAGCGTCTCGCACAGCTCCAGATTCCGCCTCGTGGAACTGTCCAGCATCATATATCTTCCCGCCGCATAAGGCGTAATATGTGTCAGGTTGGACAGGGAATTCTTCTGCGTCTCCAGAAGGTACTGAAGCATCGCCCCCGCGCTGATGATGCCGCAGTCATAGTCCGCCAGCCCAAGCCCGGCAAAGGATGACACCTTGAAGTGGTCCAACAGCTTCTGCCTGCACACTGTGTCGTCAAAATACCAGGAGTCCAGCGAGTAAATGGTGATGCCCAGCCGGTCCTTCATGCCGTCCAGGTCCATGCCGCTCATGTAGAACGCCTCGTTGCAGATGATCTCTGACGGAGAGAAACGGTAGATCTCGTCCATCAGTTTTGCGCTGTCGGGAATCTCAGTCACAAAATAATCCCCTGTCGTGATGTCCGACACAGACACTCCGTAACGGTCCGCAATGTAGACGATACACATGATATAATTGTTCCTTGTCTCGTCCAATGCCTGAGTGTCCAGGTTCGTTCCCGGCGTTACGATGCGTACCACATCGCGCTTCACAATACCCTTTACGGTCTTCGGATCCTCAATCTGCTCGCAGATGGCCACTTTATATCCCTTTGACACCAGCTTGTTCAGATAGCCTTCAACAGCATGATAAGGGACACCGCACATAGGCGCCCGCTCTTCCTGCCCGCAGTTCTTCCCGGTCAGTGTGATCTCCAGTTCCCTTGACGCTGTCAGGGCATCGTCAAAGAACATCTCATAAAAATCTCCCAATCTATAAAAGAGGATGCAGTCCGGATACTGGGATTTCGTCTCCATATACTGCTTCATCATTGGTGTTAATTCTGCCACATTCTTACTCCTTTGCTGTATACAAGTGCGCGGGCACGCATCCTTGGCATGCAGGCGCACGGATGAAAAATTCTGCTGATGTATTATAGCATTTTTGTGAAATCTGTTCAACCGGAAAGGAGGGGATGCGATTCGAATAAAATTTAAAAAAATCACAAGAAAATATAAATAGAATTTTTGGAGAATCCATGGTACAGTGATTGTATCACACATATATATAGGAGGACATGAATATGCTTCATCTACCAACCTTTCCGCCGCACATGAAACAGGCGGGAGACACACAGAAAGGACAGAACTGGTTCATCGAACTATTGATATTTTTTCTCGTATACCTTGTCTCGTCCACAGCAATGAGCTTTATCCTGATCGCGGGAGCAGTCATCACAGTCCTAAAGGACAGCAGCATCATGCAGCAGTTTGCCACCGGAGACATGCAGCAGGCAGAAACGCTTATGAATAATCTTCTGGAATCTGATTCCCTCATGCTGTTCATGCTGTACGCTAACGCGGCGATAATCTTCCTTACCATCCTTTTCTGCATTACGATCCAGAAACGCACGGCAGCATCCATGGGATTTGTGCGCAGAAAGGCAGGACTGCACTATCTGGCGGGCGCAGGTGTGGGGCTGCTCCTCTTCAGCGCTGCAGTTCTTATCAATATGCTCACAGGGTCCATGACCATCAGCGGGATTTCCCCGGGATTTTCCCCGGCGCTCTTTCTGCTCTTCCTCATAGGATTCGGCATTCAGGGAATGGCGGAAGAAGTGCTCTGCCGTGGTTATTTCATGGTGTCCGTAGGCAGGAGATACCCTGTTGCTGTAGCTGTATTTTTAAATTCCATCGTATTTTCTCTGCTTCACATCATGAATCCCGGTGTATCGCTTCTGGCAGTTGTCAACATTCTGCTGGTCGGCATCGTCCTGTCCCTGTACTTCTTAAGAACAGGTAATATATGGGGCATCGGGGCACTGCACTCTGTCTGGAATTTTGTCCAGGGCAATGTATTCGGGATGGAAGTCAGCGGTATGGATCTGTCCTGCTCCCTGCTCACCTCGTCCACTGATCCAGCGCGTTCTTTCTGGAATGGAGGCGCGTTCGGACCTGAAGGCGGCTTTTCCGTGACCATTGTAATGGTCATAGCGATCCTGCTCCTGCTCTTCTTTAAAAGGCGCGGTGGCGAAGAACTCATTCCTTCTCCTGATACCGCCGAAGAAGTTGCTGTATCAGGAGAAGGGCTGGCAGCCGGAAACACATTTACAGCACATGGAAATGAGGCAGTTTCTCCCCATACAGAAAATGCAGGAGATAGCTGCTGAGAAAGATGCCAAGCACGCACAGACCGGAAAAAATAATGGCAAAAGGCAGGCAGATCTGACCCATGAGTTGAAAGGGCTGGTCCGTGTAATCCCATACCGCCCAGCCCATAATTTTATTTACAAAGATTCCGGTAATAAATTCGCACGCTGTGACAAAGATTACGCACCACCCCACCTGTTCCCAGAGAGGGGCGTCCCATCCGGTCCACATACCCTGTTGTGCAAAAAACACAAGACAGATCCCGCCCAGCAGGAACATAGACCAATGGGAGAAACCTCGGAAGATTATTTCAAATGTATAATACAGGGTCCCGCCAAGAGTTCCCAGGAATAAGTATTCGCTCAGTCGTTTCACAGTAAGTATCCTCTTTTTCTTTCTCTCTGTACCGCTTTTCCGCCGGAGAAATGAGCGGTTATACATAGTCTGAGCAGTTTAGCGGGATTTTATGAATGGAAATATCTTACGTATTATCGCGGAACCGCTTGATCTCTTCAAGCCTTTCTGCAGTTTTTTCTCCTCTCCTTCTCTGGTCGGATGATAATATGTCCGGTCCTTTAATCCTTCCGGCATGCACTGCATGTAAGTCAGCTTTTCTTCTGTGTCATGGGCGTATTCATAGCCATTCCCATATCCTAACTCTTTCATCAGCCCGGTAGGCGCATTGCGGATCTGCATGGGCACTGGCTCTGCGTTTTTCTCTCTGACATCCCCACATCCTCGCTTGCAAACCGGATCAACCTGCGCGCGATATACAGCGGATTTTCTCCGCCTTCCAGCATACGCATCATCCAGTAAACCGCCGCGTCAGGGTCACTGTTTCTCATGGATTTATGAAGAGCGGAGATCAGATTGTAATGTTCCTCTCCGGTCTTATCATACAAAAGAGATTTCCTGCTGATACACTGAGAAAGACCTTCCGTAGTTACAGTGATCCCTTCCGCGCTGATCTCGCCGTTTAAAACTGCCATTTCCGGCGATGTCTTTTATATTATCCTCTGATATGTTTACATTTTGATATCCGAATCCTTTGGAATTTTTCAGCGCATTTTCAAGCAGACGAATCAAGTCCTTTTCCTCCAGAGCCTTTAACACAAACACCCGGCACCTGGATAAAAGCGCTGCATTAATCTCAAAAGACGGATTCTACGTGGTGGCTCCGATCAGGATGATACTCCCCTTCTCTACATACGGAAGGAAGGCATCCTGCTGAGCTTTATTAAACCGGTGGATCTCATCCACAAAGAGTACAGTCCGCAATCCCACTCTCCTGCTCTGCTCCGCTCGGTTCATAACCTCGCGGATCTCCTTGATGCCGCTGGTCACCGCGCTGAAATTGATGAACTCCGACCTCGTCTTTCCCGCAATGATGCTGGCGAGGGTCGTCTTTCCCACGCCGGGCGGTCCCCAGAAGATCATAGCCGAAATTTGATCCCGTTCGACGAGCTGCCTTAATACCTTCCCTGGTCCCAGCAGATGCTCCTGTCACACAAATTCTTCCAGAGCGTCCGGACGAAGCCTGCTTGCCAGAGGGGTCATTGCCCTGTTATTCCCGAATAATGTCATCTGCTCCATATCAAACGTCACTTCTTTCCTGATTCTTAGGGATGTGTTTTTGACTCTCCTACCTTAACAATGCCTGGATCAGGAGCCAGGCAGCGATAAACACAAAGATCACCTTTCCCAGTATCTCGCCACCCATAAATTCCTTAGGCATGTTGAAGATATCCGGGTCTTCTATGTAATGCTTCCATCCGCTCCCGTCCGTATAGACGCTGACCCGGTCAGAGGCAAGATACCGGTGGATAGGTTTCCGGTACCCCTGGCTTTGGATCGTATTTGCCGCACCGGTCGCCGGGTCATACATCTCCACCTGAAGGAAATAATATCTTCGGTACCTGCGATGCCTTCCTTTCCTATAAGGCACATACTGTCTTTCAACGCCGGTGATCCGCCCCTGAGCGACATTTCCCAAAGCTACTGCTTCCGCCCTCTGACGTCGGTAAAACAGCGCCCTTCTCAAATTATTGACAGCTGTATACGGCATGAGCAGCCCTCCTACAAGGAAGATCAGCATATAAGGGCCAAAGCCTGCTGACACAATACTGCGGAACACAATCGCGTACCATGCGGCTGCAAATACAAGTGTAGGTATAACCCCGCTGATCTCCTCTTCTGCCGGCCTGATCGTCCTTTTCATCTCTCTATACACCCCCGTTTCTTCTCATAAACCATGCTCATATTGTTCCCATGCCGCAGCACCAGTCATCAAGGGGAGACAGCTGCACTTATCAGTATTTAGCGCAGCTGTCTCCCTTTTTAACTATTATTGATCCAATCCATGTCTGGGACTTTTATGGATTTTATTCAGCCACATCACGGATGCTGAAGCTGAACCTGCCCATCTTATCTTTGCCGAGGCATACAGCCTTCACTACGTCGCCCAGCTTGAGTACGTCCTCGACCTTATCCACTCTCTTCTTTGCGATCTTGGAGATGTGTACCAGACCTTCCTTACCCGGAGCGAACTCAAGGAACACGCCAAAGTCTTTGATGCTTACGACCTTTCCTTCGAATACCTGTCCCGCCTCAAAGTCTGTCACGATCGTATGGATCAGCTTAGCTGCCTGGTCCATGCCGTCTTTCTCTGTACCGCAGATGGATACGGAGCCGTCGTCCTCTATATCGATCTTCACGCCGGTCTGCTCAATGATCGCATTGATCGTCTTGCCTCTCTGTCCGACCACATCGCCAATCTTCTGAGGATCGATCTGCATCTGGATGATCTTCGGAGCATACGGTCCGACTTCCGGCCTCGGCTCCGCGATCGCCTTGTTCATAACCTCATCGATGATATAGGTTCTCGCCTTCTTTGTGGCAGAGATTGCCTCCTCGATGATCGGTCTTGTCAGGCCGTGGATCTTAATGTCCATCTGGATCGCTGTGATCCCCTTGTGCGTTCCTGCCACCTTAAAGTCCATATCTCCGAAGAAATCTTCCAGCCCCTGGATATCTGTGAGAACCAGGTAATCATCATCTGTATCCCCTGTCACCAGACCTGCGGAGATACCTGCCACTGCGGATTTGATCGGCACGCCCGCTGTCATAAGGGACATACTGGACGCGCATACGCTTGCCTGAGAAGTAGAACCATTGGACTCAAATGTCTCGGATACTGTACGGATCGCATACGGGAACTCTGACTCACTCGGAAGTACCGGGAGAAGAGCCCTCTCAGCAAGCGCTCCGTGTCCGATCTCACGGCGTCCCGGTCCTCTTGACGGCTTTGTCTCGCCTACAGAATAGGACGGGAAATTGTAGTGATGCATATATCTCTTGGATGTCTCAGCCTCATCCAGCCCATCCAGTCTCTGCGCCTCGGACAGAGGAGCCAGTGTGGTCACTGTACAGATCTGTGTCTGTCCTCTCGTAAACATAGCGGATCCGTGCACCCTCGGGATCAGATCCACTTCCGCAGAGAGCGGACGGATCTCATCAATGGCACGTCCGTCCGGACGCTTATGGTCTTTTAAGATCATCTTTCTTACTGTCTTTTTCTGATACTGGTAAACAGCCTCGCCCAGCACTTCAAGCCACTCTTCTTTGTCAGTGAATGCTTCTTCCAGCTTTTCTGTGATCTGGCGGATATTCTCTTCCCTTGTCTGCTTGTCGTCTGTGAAAACTGCTTCCTCCATTGATGCCGGCGGAACGATCTCCTTGATCGCGTCGAACAGCTCCTGTGGTACTGCGCAGCTCTCGTAGCTGTGCTTTGGCTTTCCGCATTCAGCAACGATCGTATCAAAGAATGCGATGACCTTCTGGTTCAGCTCATGAGCCGCAAAGATCGCCTCGATCATCTTGTCCTCCGGCACTTCGTTTGCGCCGGCCTCGATCATGATCACCTTCTCCTTTGTGGAAGCCACAGTCAGAGCCAGGTCGGAAACCTCTCTCTGAGCTGCCGTCGGGTTGAACACAAACTCTCCGTCTACCAGACCTACCTGAGACGTAGAGATCGGTCCGTCAAAGGGGATGTCAGAGATGCTCGTTGCAAGAGCCGCTCCCAGCATAGCTGTCAGCTCCGGGCTGCAGTCTTGCTCCACGGACATAACCAGATTTTCAAGTGTCACATCGTTTCTGTAATCCTTCGGAAACAGAGGGCGCATCGGCCGGTCAATGACGCGGTCTGTCAGGATCGCGTTTTCAGATGCCTTTCCCTCTCTCTTATTGAAACCTCCAGGAATCTTTCCTACGGAGTAGAGTCTCTCATTGTACTCCACGCTCAGGGGGAAAAAATCAATCCCATCTCTCGGCTTTTCTGATGCTGTCGCAGTGCAGAGCACGGTCGTATCCCCATAGTGCATGAGGACGGCGCCGTTCGCCTGCTTTGCCACTCTGCCAACGTCAACGCGCAGAGTCCTGCCTGCAAGTTCCATTTCAAACTTCTTGTACATGGTATTCTCCTTTTTATCGTGAATTTTTCATGCGGGCAGGCGTCTCCGAAACTACTGAAAAATATACTATGTCGTCCCTAATACACTTTTCAGTGGTCTCGGTTACATATGCCTGCTCTTAATCTGATATATTATATCATATCACGGAAAGATAGGCAAATACTTTCTCCTGCCGGCTTCCTTTGCTTTTCGTACTGCCAGCCGGCTTTTTGCCTCACCGCAGGAGCCAAATGTGAGACCCGCCGGGCAGAGCACGATTGCTGGCTCCGCCCGGCGGGTCTCACATCTTATTTGCAGGAAGATCTGACTACTCTTTCGTAAGACTCCCCTTTTTTGACCTGGTCTTGCTGTAGATCGCGAGCAGGATCGTTCCGATAACGCCGGCTGACACTGCATTGCTGATGGCAGCGACAACACCCTGCGTAAATACAAGGTTTGCGGGCTCTGCATATATCGCGATGTCCAGCACAGGAGCCACGAGCACCCAAGAGATCACATTTCCGATGATCTGATACACATTGAAAAGAAGGATGTCCTTCTTGCCAAACTCCCCTTCTGAAATCTTTAATTTCGGGTATACAAGACCTGTGATAAAGCAGGTCAGCCCACTTGCCACGACCCAGCTCCACCACGGAGAGCCATACTGGATGGCGTCAGACAGGCCGTGTCCGATCAGGCCGATGAGACCTCCCGCGATCGGTCCGAAAAGGGCGCCGAAAAATGCGCCGATGCCGTATGCGGTCTTGATATCTGTCTCCGGAATCCCGGTGGGGATCTTCACATACATAAACAGCACAATAAACAAAGCTGCTCCCAGTCCGGTCGCAACGATGGTCTTTGTTTTGAACTCAAATAATTTTTTCTCCATCTTGTTCCTTTCCTCCTTTAGATGTTAGATATATATTAATCTTTTGTGAACTCTACGCTCCACTGAGGACCGTACCCAAGGTCATACTGTTCACAGAAGTTACCTTGGCTGACTGCCATTGCCACCTTCATCAACTCATTGTTGTAGATCATGGGAGCCCCTTTTTCTGCAAAGCCAAAGCTCTGATGGAACAGAACGGTTTTGTCAAACACTGGCTTCCCATGGCTGCACACAACGGTGTGGATCATATCCCCATACTCAAAACCTGCCTCCCGGAATGATCTCAGAGGAATATTTGTCCACAGGTTTCCAAAATTTGGGTCATTGATCTCAAACACACCCCGGACTTTCCCCGGTTCGATAACAGGCTCCAGGATGGGATGCTCAACAATCTCCTCAACAGGGTATTCCGGTCCCACCCCCTCAAAACTGATGATACCGCTGGCAAGGCGCGCCGCAGTATAGCCAAACAGGTCCCGGCCGTGGAAGATCGCCACCTCCTCGGTTCCTTTCCCTCTGAGGCGGTTTACAGTTTCATCGATCATGCGGACTGCCTCGATCCCAACGAACCGTTTCACATGAGTCAGGGAACCGTTGTCGGGCGACACTACATAATGCCCATCTGTCGTTTTTGCCACACAAGCGCGTCTTTTTGTGCCCACGCCGGGGTCAACAACCGACACATAGATGGTCCCTTCCGGCCAGAACGGGAGGCTCTGCCAGAGGCGGTAACTTGCGCTCCATGTGTCATATTGGGGCAGTTCGTGAGTCCCATCCATGATCTCCAGTTCACGGTCGACGCTTTTAACAACGCCGTACATGGAACTCACTGCCCCCTCTTTATAAGTAAAATCTGTCTGAAATACCAGAATCGGTTTCATCGATCATATCTCCCTTCATAAAATCATACGCATGCCGGAAATCCCACACTGAGGATATTCGCATCCTGCTCTTTAGACAAACGGTTTATAAAATCTTGAACCGTTTACAAAGACAGATACAGCGATGGAGCCGGCGAGCACGGCAATGGAAAACAGCATTGCCAGATAATCTCCCCTGTGCAGCGGCCTGCCCGCATACCAGGTCCTCTTTTTGTGTTTGCCAAATCCCCTTAACTCCATGGCATTACTGATCAGCTCGATCCTGTCCAGGGTCGTAAAGATCAGCGGCACGAAAATATTCATCATGTTCTTTACACGAGTTTTTGTCTTTTCTTTTCTGGAAAGGTCCAGCCCCCTGCTCTGCTGCGCAAGGGAAATGTCCTGGTAATCCCGTATCATATCCGGAAAATAACGCAGTGTCAATGCAAGGGCATACGCCGCCTTATAGCTCACTCCGATCCTGTTGAGGGAAGCCGCAAACTCGCTGGGGTTTGTGGTCAGCAAAAAGATCATTCCCAGAGGGATTCCGGAAGCATATTTGAGAATCTTCGTAATCTGATACAAAAGCTGTTCCAGCGTTACGATATACCGGCTGTTGAACCGGAATATCTCATGGGTCGTCCCGTATATCTCGACCCCATACTGGGGGCTGAACAAAAAGGTCAGCAGAAAATTAAACAACAGAAAGATTCCTACATAGACCACCATGAGCCGGATCTGTCTAAATCTTATTTCGGACATCCGGAAAAATACGACAGACAGGATCAGGACAAAGAGGATATACCGGATGTCATAGGAAAACATCACGGAAAAGGTCAGGCAGATAAAAGCAACCAGCTTTGTGAGCCCCGACAGGTTATAGATGTAATTATCTCTGTCAATGTAGTCAAACAGCTTCGCTTTCATTCGCTCCTCGTCCCCCTCTCATAATTGATAAAGTTCTGCACAAAGGAAGACGGTTCTTCCATTCCTGTCCTGACGGCAAGTTCATAGAGAGAGGTCACCTTCAGGTTCGCCCTCTCTGCGATACTTTCGTCTGTGAGGATGTCCACCGCGCCGGCGTCTCCGATCTTCTCTCCGCCTGAGATCACGATGGCGTGGGGCGTGTATTCCAGCATCAGGTGCATATCATGAGTGATCATTATGATGGTCACGCCATGGCTGTTCAGGCCCTTTAAAAACTCCATGATTTCTGTATAGTGATGATAATCCTGTCCCGCTGTAGGCTCATCCAGGATCAGGATCTTCGGCTCCATGACAAGGACAGACGCAATGGTCACCCTCTTTTTTTGTCCAAAGCTAAGGGCAGACACAGGCCATTTCTTAAATGGGGCAAGCCCGCATATCTTAAGCGCCTTGTCCACTTTTGCCTCGATCTCTTCCTCCGGAACACCTCTGATCCGAAGTCCCAGCGCCACCTCGTCATAGATCATGGGCTTGCAGATCATCTGATTGGGATTCTGCATGACAAAACCGATTTTCCCGGAGCGCTCCTTTATCGTCCAGTCCGACATGTCCTGTCCGCTGTAATACAGCTTCCCTTCATCTTCCTTCACAAAACCACAGATCACCTTTGCCAGCGTGCTTTTTCCTGCTCCGTTCGTTCCCACGATGCTGACCATCTCTCCTTCCCGGATCAGGAAGCTGACGTCACGGAGTATCTTCCGTTTCTTCGTGTACTGAAAGCTGATGTCCTCAGCCTTCAGAAGTTCCGGTCCTGCCGGATTCACCCGCCTCTTTGGCTGTTCTTTGTTCCATGACAGGAGTGCCTCCCTGACCTGTGCGATATCCAGGGTGTACAGCCGGCCTGCCTTCATCTGTGGAGTCACTTCCACCCCGGCATATTTCAGAGCTGTCACATAGAGAGGCTCGCGGATTCCCAGTTTCGGGAGAATGTCCGCTGCCATCAGCTCGTCCGGCGTCATGTCAGCCACAATGCCCCCTTCACTTACAACGATCACCCGGTCCACATCCCGGTAAAGAACATCTTCCAGCCGGTGTTCAATGATGACCACTGTTTTCTTCTCTTCCCGCCACACTCTGTCTATCAGGTCGATCGCCGTCTTGCCCGTGGCCGGGTCAAGGTTGGCAAGGGGCTCGTCAAACAGAAGGATATCCACATCATCTACCATCACTCCGGCAAAGGACACTCTTTGCTTCTGCCCTCCTGAAAGTTCAAAGGGTGATGATTCCAGCAGCTTCCCCATGTCCACAATGTCTGTTACCTTCTGGACATTCTCTCTCATGGCATCCTGGGCCACACAGTCATTTTCCAGGGCAAAGGCGACATCCTCTCCCACTGTCAGACCGATAAACTGACCATCAGAATCCTGGAGCACGGTCCCTACCTTCTTGGACAGCTCAAAGATATCCATATCTCTGGTCTCCTGCCCCATGATCTTCAGGCTTCCCTTGATCTCCCCTTTGTAGGAGAAAGGGATCAGACCATTCAAACAATGCCCCAGCGTGCTCTTTCCGCTTCCGCTGGGTCCTGCCAGCAGTACTTTTTCTCCTTCGTAGATCGTCAGATTAATGTTCTGGAGGGTAGGCTCCGCCTGACTGAAATACTGAAACTGAAAATCCTTAAATTCTATGACCGGCTTCTTTTTTGTCTGCTTCATTTTATTCCTCGTCTCAATCTTCGTAAATGATGCGGGGCGCTTTTCGGATCGTGATGCGCCAGCTTGTTCCTGTTCCGATATTGTACGCTCTGGCAAAGCTGCCCTGATTGATCGCCACTGCCATGCAGTCCAGACTGTTCACATATAGAAGAGGTTCTCCCACATACACATCAGCAAAACTCTTTGCATAGACAAGAATATTTTTATACAGAGTCCGGGTCTCATTCTCTATGCTGATCTCAATCCGTCCGCCGTGACTGACGCCCAGTTTCAGGAACATTTCTCTTGGGATGTTGGTCCACAGGCTTCCAAAGCGCACATCCAGAACGTCAATGGTCCCGCTGACTTTCTCTCCGTCATAGACCGCCTCCACAACAGGAAGCTCGATCACACTGTCTCTTTCCACTTCAGGTCCCACTTCGTCAAAAGAGATCACGCCGGACGCCAGCCTTGCCCCGGTGTAGGCATAGATATCCCTCCCATGGAATGTATAGCTCTCTCCTGAGTCAGGCAGACGGTTCACCCTCTCATCAATGATCCTTGCGCCGTCGATCCCAATGATCCGTTTTACATGGGTGAGTGTCCCATTGTCCGGCGTCACAATATACTGTCCGGTCTTTGTGCGTACAACAATGCTCCTCCTGGTAGAACCAACGCCCGGGTCCACCACGCTGACAAATACAGACCCTTCCGGCCAGTAGCTCACTGTCTGGATAAGACGGTAGGACGCTTCCCATATATCATACTGGGGAATCTCATGGGTCAGGTCCGAAATGTTCAGGTCCTGGTTCACTCCGTACGCCACTCCATACATGGCGCTGACTGCTCCGTCAGCCGTACCGAAATCCGATTGTAATATTAATGGTTTCATCATTGTCTACCTTTCCTTTTCTGGCTAAGGACACGAAAAGTCCTTGCTCTCATCAAGTATAATTACTTTGTGGGGTGGTGTCAACTTATGTTCTTCTGACCGGGAGATAAAAAATAAAAAAGACGAAGCGGAACTTATCCGCCTCGCCTGCTCTGTCCTTCTGCTGACACCCGGATTATTTTCTGAGTCCGAGTCTCTCGATCAGGGAACGATATCTCTCGATATCTACTTTCTTAAGGTATGCAAGAAGTCCTCTTCTCTGACCTACCATCTTAAGAAGTCCTCTTCTTGAATGGTGGTCCTTCGGGTTTGCCTTAAAGTGCTCTGTGAGCTCGTTGATCCTTGCTGTCAGGATCGCTACCTGCACTTCCGGAGAACCTGTGTCTCCCTCTGTTCTTCCATACTCTTTGATGATTGCCTGTTTCTTGTCCTTTGCGATCATTTCTGTTCCTCCTTAAATCATACTCTGGTAAAACGCCTGACATTAAGCAATGGTTGGAGTGATCCGATCACCGAATGCCGGCTGATTGTGTAACCTCAGCTAGTATAGCACAGCAAAATCTGGTTGTAAAGAAATTTTTATGCCTGGACTTATTTTCTGTTATTCTTTGCCTTTTTTATCGCTATAATTGCATCAACAATTTTTTATCATGATCCTGAGCGCTCCTTTACAGGCAAATTCTACATTTACTCTATCATGCTTTTCAGTGCTTGTCTATTCCTTTCCACGCAATCATTCAATTGTCAGACCGTAAAAAAGTCGATCCCATACTGCATATCCCTCATGACCTGTTCTTTCAGTTCTTCCACAGAGCCGAATTTCACCTCCGGGCGTTCAAATCCGCAGAACTGCGCCGTCACTTCTTTTCCGTAGGCATCCCCTTCATATCCATAGACGTACACTTCCAGAAGCCGTCTCCTCTCGTCTGTCACCGTGGGCTTGACTCCGGCGTTTCCCACACCGTTATACCACCTTCCGTCAATTTTTACCCGGCAGGCGTAGACACCATACCTTGGCATGATTTTGTGGACTTCGGGTTCGATATTCATAGTCGGAAATCCCAGAGTGCGTCCAAGCTGCTGTCCGTGCTGCACGATCCCGGTCAGTTCATACGGATAGCCGAGAAGTTTTTCAGCAAGCTCCACATCACCCTGGGCAAGCGCGTCGCGGATATAGGTGCTGCTGATAACTATGTCGTGGTACCGCTCTTTTTCTATCACATCCAGCGTATAGCCGCATTCGCCGGCAAACGCTTCCAGCATCTCCACGCTGCCTCTCTTTCCATGCCCGAATACAAAATCCCTGCCCGCTACGATATGCGCGGCATTAAGCTTTCTACAGAGGATATCCCGGATGAACGCTTCTGCTTCCATGTTCTTCAGTTCATTTGTAAACGGACAGTCAATAAGCCAGTCTATCTTTCCTTCCAGACGTTCCCTGCGCTCCCGGTTCGTCATGATCGCATCCCTGTGCATATCAAAGGCACAGAGAACACTCTCGCAGTCAGCAGACGCATATTCTCTGATCTTGTCCACCAGTTTCTGATGCCCTCTGTGCAGCCCATCGAATTTTCCCATTGTGACTGCTGTCTTTTTTGTTCCATGATAAGATTGGATTTCTGTTATATATTTCATGACTGCCTCCTGAGCTCATCCTGGTCCAGAAACATCTTCTCCAGGCGGAACTGCCCGAGTTTCTTCTCATACTTGTAGACCCCGATAAATCTTCCCTGGACATCATATACGCGGAATCGCTCTGCATCTCGCGGTGCGTCAGATCCTTCCTTCTGCGTTTTCACATGTTTGCTGAGAAACGGATTCCCGTTGTAGCCAAGAAACGCGTACCTGTCTTTCAATACGATCTGTCCCAGGTCAGAAAATACGCCGTCCAGCGTGAGCAGTATCTCAGAAAGACGTCCGCTCTGTGTCCGCTCCTCTACTTCGGACAGGCGGAGGCTGTCTTCCAGATTAAATCTCCCCACTCGAGTCCGAAGCAGAGATTCCATGCATCCGCCTGTACCAAAACTTACCCCGATATCATGGCATAGAGTACGGATATAAGTCCCTTTTGAACACTCCACTTCCATACGGATGCGCGGAAAGCAGATTTCCTTTATCCGGATATCATGGATAATGACTCTGCGGCTCTTCCGTTCCACGGTCTTTCCTTCTCTTGCAAGCTCATAGAGTTTCTTACCGCCTACTTTCAGCGCAGAGTACATGGGCGGCGTCTGGTCATATTCGCCGATATAGCTCCTGATACATTCCAGGGCATCTTCTTCCGTCACACCTTCCACAGACCGCTCATCAAGGACAGTTCCAGTGATATCCTGGGTATCCGTCGTCTTTCCCAGCAGCAGGACCGCCTCGTAAGTCTTGTCCTTATCTGTGAGCAGGTCACACACTTTTGTCGCCCTGCCCAGACAGACAGGAAGCACCCCTTCCGCGTCCGGATCAAGGGTGCCTGTGTGTCCGATCTTCTTCTGTCCCACGATCCCCCTCAGCCGGGCAACTACATCGTGGGAAGTATATCCTTTTTCTTTATAAATGTTCAGTATTCCGTTGATCATTACTTTTCATCCTGTTTTTCTCCATGGTCAAGCTGCAGCGCGATCCTCGCAGTGATATTATTGATCACATCATGACTTGATCCGTTCATGGTAACTCCTGCAGCGCGCACATGCCCGCCGCCTCCGAAATGCTTCGCGATCACGCTGACATCCACCACGCCCTTTGAGCGCAGGCTGACTTTGAATTTCTGAGGTTCGGTCTCATGAAGGAAGATTGCCACTTCTACCCCCTTTGTCTGACGGAGCTGGCTTACGATGCCCTCCAGGTCCGATGGCTGCGCCTGGAAAAATTTCATGGAACGCTGACGGATCACGGACACAATGCAGCGTTTCTCCATGATGAGCATACTCTCCAGGAGCGCCCGCCCGAGGATCTGGTTCTGGACATAGGTCTTTTCATAATAAGTCTTGTCAATAATCTCGCTGCCGTTGATTCCTTTGCGCATCAGTTCTGCTGCGATCTCCATCGTCTCAGGGGAAGTGCAGGAATACTGGAACACCCCGGTATCATGTACGATTCCCATATAGAGCGCCTCTGCCACGGCACTGCTGATCTTTTCCCTGTCAAGCAGGGTGAATACCAGCTCCGATGTGGAGCTGGCGTCCGGCACGATATAATTGTGGTCCGCAAACGCCTCATTGCTGATATGGTGGTCAATACACAGTGTTTCTCCTGCTTTCTCAAACAGCGGTTCTGAAAATCCGAGTCTTTTTACATCTCCGCAGTCCAGACAGATAAAAAGGTCATATGCCTTGTCTTCCGGAATCTGCGTCTTCACCTCATCTGTTCCGCTGATCATACCGTATGCCTCCGGTACTTCTTCCAGGTAGACATCCGTATGTATGTGCGGGAACTGCTCTTTTAAGTACAGATACAGCCCCATGCATGACCCGATGCAGTCGCCGTCAGGGCGGATATGTCCGCCCATGGCCACTCTGCGCTTGTTTTTTAATATATCTTTTAACACGATCGTCATACTATCCTTCAGCTCCATTCTCTGAATTTCCTGTCACTTCATCGATCTTTCTGCTGATATTTACCCCATACTCAATGGACTGGTCCAGAATAAAACGAATTTCCGGGGTATTCCGCATGTTCACAGTATGAGCCAGCTCGCGGCGGATATATCCCTCCGCGCTCTGAAGCCCCTTCAATGTATCCTGCTGTGCCTTCTCATCTCCAAGAACGCTGATATACGCCTTACACGTCTTTAAATCCGGAGCCACTTCGACAGCCACCACGGAAGTCATTGGCGCCACTCTGGGGTCTTTGATGCCCCCGCGCAGGATATTACTCAGTTCCCGCTGGACCTCAGCATTTATACGTGTGTTTTTGATACTGTTTTTTCTCATCGCTGCTCCTTCTTTCCGGCCAGGCTTATTTTCTCTCGATCTCGACCATCTTGTATGCCTCTACCTCGTCGCCTTCCTTGATGTCATTATAATTTTCAAATACAAAACCGCACTCATATCCGGCTCTCACTTCTTTTACATCATCCTTGAAACGCTTCAAAGATGCCAGCGGTCCGTCAAATACGACGATTCCATCGCGGATCAGGCGGACAGAACAGTTTCTCTCAAAGATGCCATCCTTCACATAAGCGCCCGCGATCGTTCCAACACCAGAAGCTTTGAATGTCTGGCGCACTTCTGCATGACCCAGCACTTTCTCCTCGAATACCGGGTCAAGCATTCCCTTCATTGCTGCTTCTACGTCTTGGATTGCATTGTAGATAACTCTGTAAAGTCTTAAATCCACGCCTTCTCTGTCCGCAATGTCTTTTGCCGTGGCATCCGGGCGCACGTTAAAGCCGATGATGATCGCATTGGATGCCGACGCTAGGATCACGTCTGACTCGTTGATCGCGCCCACACCGCCGTGGATCACTTTTACAACAACCTCTTCGTTGGACAGTTTTAAAAGACTCTGTTTGATGGCTTCCACAGACCCCTGCACATCTGCCTTCACTACAATGTTGAGTTCCTTTAAGTTGCCTTCCTGGATCTGATTGAACAGATCGTCAAGAGACATTCTGGACTTGGTCTCATCCAGGAGTTTGACCTTGTTCTGTGCTATGAAGGTCTCTGCAAAGTTTCTTGCTTCTTTCTCGGAGTCACAGCCTACAAATACCTCTCCTGCGTTGGGCACATCGTTTAATCCAAGGATCTCTACCGGCTGGGACGGACCCGCCTCTTTCACTCTTCTGCCCTTGTCATCCATCATAGCGCGGACACGTCCGTGAGCGCTTCCTGCTGCAATGGCATCTCCCACATGGAGCGTTCCTTTCTGGACGAGCACTGTCGCCACAGAACCTTTGCCTTTATCCAGCTCTGCCTCGATCACCAGACCTCTCGCCGCGCGGTTCGGGTTTGCCTTAAGCTCCATCACTTCTGCTGTCAGGAGGATCATCTCGAGCAGCTCCGGTATACCTTCCTGCGTGTGGGCGGACACTGGAACAAATATCGTGCTTCCTCCCCAGTCTTCCGGAATCAGCTCATACTCTGTAAGCTCCTGCTTTACTCGCTCAATGTTCGCGCTTGGCTTATCAATCTTATTGATCGCAACGATGATCTCTATGCCAGCAGCCTTGGCGTGATTGATCGCCTCTACTGTCTGCGGCATGACGCCGTCGTCAGCGGCAACTACAAGGATGGCGATGTCCGTAGAATTGGCGCCGCGCATACGCATAGCAGTGAACGCCTCATGTCCCGGTGTATCCAGGAAGGTGATCTTCTCTCCGTTTATCTCCACCATATAAGCCCCGATATGCTGGGTGATACCGCCCGCCTCACGGTCTGTCACGTTTGAGTGGCGGATGGCATCCAGAAGGGAAGTCTTACCATGGTCAACATGACCCATGACGCATACTACCGGAGGACGCTTCACCATCAGGCTTTCATCTTCCTCATCCTCTTTTAAGAGCTCCTCAATCACGTCAACGACTTCCTCTTTTTCACATAGCACTTCAAACTCCATAGCGATCTCTTCTGCTGTGTCAAAGTCAATTTCCTGATTAACGGTCACGACCTTGCCCTGCATAAAGAGCTTCTTTACGATCATGGAGGGAACAATCTTCATCTTATCCGCAAGCTCTTTTATCGTCAGGACTTCCGGGATCACGATCTGTTTGATCTTCTCCTCTTTCTTTTCTTCCTGCTTTTGCTGCGGTTTCTTCGCCTCTGCTACCTGCTTCTGCTTTCTGCCCTTCTTGCTTTTCCCGTCGAATGCTTCATCCCTGTACTCTTTTTTCCTGTTGTCACGCTCTTTATCCTTTGCCTTATTTCTCTGGCTCTTCTGCTGTTCTACGATAGGAGTTCCCATATCTTCCCTGCGGGAATCTCTCCTGTCTCCACGGGCTCCTGAACCACCCGCTCTCTGATCGCGCCCGCTTCGTTCTCCTCTGTCCGGACGTCCCTGCCTTCCTTCACCAAAAGAGCGACTGCCCTGAGGCCTGTCAGAACGTACATGGCGCTCAGTACGTGCCGGGCGGTCTCCTGTTGGCCGTCCTTCTCCTGAAGGACGCCCTTCTCCTGCAGGACGTGTACTCTGGGCCGGTCTCTCTGTACGCGCCGGACGTTCCCCTGCCGGTCTGCTTTCCCCTGATGGTCTTCCCTCGCCTGCCGGGCGTGCGCTTTGTACCGGTCTCTCAGAACGCACCGGATGGTCTCCTGCCAGTCTGCCTTCTCCTGATGGGCGGACTCCCTGCGCCGGTCTCTCCGGGCGCGCCGGACGTTCTCCAGCGGGATGGGTTGCCTGTACCGGACGTGTTCCCTGCTGTCCCGGACGAGTCCCATGTGCCGGGTGTGCTCCCTGCTGTCCCGGGCGAGTCCCCTGTGCGGGACGTGCCCCCTGTGCCGGATGTGCTCCCTGCTGTCCTGAGCGCGCCGGGCGCTGTGCAGGACGGCTTCCCTGGATGCGGCTGCTGTTCTTAGAGTTCTGAGGACGAATGACGAAGGCCAGATTTTTTTTCTTCGGCGCCGCGTCTTTTGCCTCGGCAGCTTCAGCCTTTCCCTCAGCTGGCTTCGCTGCTGTTTCCTCCTCTTTCTTCGGCTCCGGTTTTTCGGCCTTTTCCGCCTTGCTTCCAGAATGTTCCCTGCGGATTTCATCCGCCATGCTGTCCTCCAGCGAGCTCATATGGTTTTTCACTTCTACATTTTTATTCTGCAGGATCTTGATGAGTTCTTTATTTTCTATTCCCAGCTCTTTCGCAAGCTCATGTACCCTCATTTTCGTCATATTCAACTACCTCCTTTATGCAATATCCTCATGATTTTTAAGCTCTTTTAGAATCCCGTCTGCAAATCCTTCGTCCAATATCGCCAGAGATGCACGGAATTCTTTTCCCATTGCATGCCCTAAGGTATCTTTATCTCCGTAAAAACAAATTGGAACTCTGTAAAATTTACACATATCCCGAAATTTCTTCTTTGTGTTCTCAGATGCGTCCGATGCCACGACCACGAGCTTTGCCTTTCCTGACTTCGTCTCATTCTCCGTCATCATCTCGCCGCTCGCACATCTTCCTGCTTTCATAGCAAGCCCGATCAGAGACAGGACTTTATCTCTATTCGCCAATCTCGCACATCTCCTTTTCCAGCCTGTCATATACATCCTGCGGGATTTCCTGTTTAAAGGAACGCTCCAGTCCCCTGCTTCTGGCCGCCTTCCGGAAACATTCAACTGACCGGCATATGTAAGCGCCGCGTCCGTTTTTCTTTCCCTCGGCATCCACGATAAAATCTCCGCTTTCTGTTCTCAGGATACGCATCAGCTCTTTTTTCGGCTTCATCTCACCGCATCCCACACATTTTCTCATCGGGATTTTTTTCTTTACTGCCAAATGATTCCACTCCTTCAGACTCTTACTTAGTTATCTGTTTCAACGAACTCGATCTCTTCCGGCTCATCCTGACCGCTCTGCTCTCCAAAGTTTTCGTCATATTCATCGCTGGTGTAGCCGTCATCATAATTTTCGCTGTAATTCTCGTCGTAGTCTCCGTAAACGCCGTCCTCACCGTACTCATCCTCATAATCGCCGGTGTAGCCTTCCTCACCCATGAGTCCCATCTGCTCCATATAGTTTTCCGGAAGATCGCCGGCTTCGATGGCCTGTGTCTCGCTCTTGATA
This sequence comes from uncultured Mediterraneibacter sp., assembly GCA_944383695.1. Classification (GTDB taxonomy): domain Bacteria; phylum Bacillota; class Clostridia; order Lachnospirales; family Lachnospiraceae; genus Mediterraneibacter. Next base: position 3,721 of record CALWQP010000006.1, on the reverse strand, counting down.
TCAATCTTATATCCGGTCAGGCGCGCCGCCAGCCTTGCGTTCTGTCCCTCTTTTCCAATCGCGAGGGAAAGCTGGTAATCTGGTACGATCACGCTCGCCACCTTCTCCTCGGGGTCAGCCATAACAGAGATAACTTTCGCCGGACTTAACGCATTCTCGATAAGGAGCGCAGGGTTTTCATCCCAGTTGATGATGTCGATCTTCTCACCGCGCAGCTCCTGGACTACCGCGTTGACCCTTGCGCCGTTCATTCCCACACAGGCGCCTACCGGGTCCACGTTCGGGTCATTGGACCATACCGCCATCTTTGTACGGGAGCCAGCCTCGCGGGCAATGCTCTTGATCTCCACAACGCCTTCTCTTACCTCGGAAACCTCAGCCTCAAAAAGACGCTTCACCAGTTCCGGATGGGTCCGGGACACAAGGATCTTCGGTCCCTTCGGTGTGTTCTTAACTTCCACCACATACAGCTTGATACGTTCCGTGGGCTTAAAGACTTCCCCTTTTACCTGCTCATTCTCAGTGAGCATTGCGTCAGCCCTTCCCAGGTTGATGCTGATATTTTTCCCTACATAGCGCTGAACGATACCGGTAACGATATCCTTCTCTTTCTCAAAATACTGATCAAATACAACTTTTCTCTCTTCCTCGCGTATCTTCTGGAGGATCAGGTTTTTCGCATTCTGCGTGGCAATACGCCCAAACTCTTTAGACTGTACCGGAATCTGAGCCACATCCCCGATCTGAAGTGCGGAGTCGATCTTCTCTGCATCTTCCAGACTGATCTCAAGCGCAGGATCTGTTACCTCCTCAACAACATTCTTTTCCGCATACACTGCATAGTCGCATGTTTCCCGGTCCATGATGACCTTGATATTCTCTGATGTGCCGAAATGATTTTTGCAGGCGCTGATCAGTGAATTTTCGATGGCATCCATCATTACATCTCTGCTGATGTTTTTCTCTTTCTCAAGGATCGTCAATGCTTCCATTAACTCTGTGTTCATTTTTTACTTCCTCCTAATATTAAAAATCCAAAGCCAGACGGATCAGGGCTATGTCCGCTCTCTCAAATGTCTGTTCTGTGTCATCTTCATATGCGATGGTAACAGTATTTTCATCATACGCTTTCAGTATCCCGGTAAATTCCTTCTGTCGGTCAATGGCCCGGTAAGTCCGGATCTCCACTTCTTCGCCCAGACTTTTCTTAAAATCCTTTTCTTTTTTAAGAGGTCTTCCAAGTCCCGGAGAACTCACCTCAAACACATAAGAATCCGGGATGTAATCCTTCTCGTCCAAGATGTCGGAGAACTGTCTGCTGACCGCCTCGCAGTCATCTACTGTAATTCCCCCGGGCTTGTCGATGTACGCCCGCAGATACCAGGTCCCACCCTCTTTGACATACTCCACATCCACCAGCTCAAAGCCCAGCGCCGTGACGATCGGCTCTAACAGCTCTTCTGTCTTCAGTTCATATTCTTCCCTTTTCGACACACTATACTTCCTTTCCTTATTTATTGCTGTGTTTTTTACGGCATAATGGTACACCCTTGCGGTGTTTCCTTATTTATTGCCGTGTTTTTCACGGCATAATGGTACACCCTTGCGGTGTTTCCTTTTACCGACAAAGAAGAGTGAACTTTCGTCCACTCTTCTGCCGGTCCCTTATGTAACTATATGCAACTTTAACACCTTTTTCCAAATAAATCAAGTGTTTTCGTATTTTTTATTTCTTTTTCTTGTGCATGTAGCGGTATGCAGCTGCACCCACTGCCAATACAAGCGCCGCTCCTGCCACTGCCAGAAGTGGAATGATACTGCTCTGGTCACCTGTCTTTACAGCTGCTACAGGACTTGCCTGCACCGGAGCAGGTACGGCTTCATACTGAGCAGTCACTGTCAGGTTTCCTGTCACATTCGTAAATGCTGTATCCCAGCTAATGAATTTATAGCCCGCTCTGCTTGGCGTCACTGTGGGCGCGGCAGCCGATCCATGAGCCACAGTCTGCGTCTCCAGCACGGTCCCGTTCCAATCTACAAAGGTTACGGTATATTGGTTCGCCGTGTAGGTGGCTGTCACGGTAAGTGGACCGGTAACATTGCTGAAATCCGCGCTCCAGCCTGTAAAACGGTAACCGTCCACAACAGGCGCCTGCGGTGCTACGGCGCTTTGTCCATGCTCCACTGTCTGAGCCGTTCCGATCAGATTCCCATTCATATCCTGGAATGTTACCTGATATGCATTGATTTCAAATTTTGCATACAGCGTTTGAGGTCCTTTGTCTGTGGCGCTGATTTCTGTGACAGGGCTGCCTGTAAAGTCCGCATCTTTATACCAGCCTGCAAAAGTATATCCTTCTTTTGCTACATTTTCAGCGGTTGGCAGCTGGACACTCGTCCCTTCCACATAGGAAATGGGCTGCTGACCTGCGTAATCTGTTGTCCAGCTGGAAAATTCTGCAGAGCCGTCCATATAAGTGATCGACGAGTTCATATCCTGTGCGTTAAAGTTCAAGGTCACGCCCAATTTAAGCCCTTGAACAGAGCAAAGATATTCGTATGTTACAGGTATTCCATTTTGATAACCACTCATAACAGCGCCTTGAAAAGTAGCGCCGCTGGCATTTGTAATCTTGTTGCCATCTATATTGGCGTCAAAACTTGACAGATCATAGCTGCTACCCGGAATATTTCCCAACGAAACGCTCTGGGCTCCTCCTGTAAAATTTGCCTCAGTCAAAACAGTGTTATTGTCCAGATTCAGACTGGTCAGTTTGTTGACAGATACATCGACATTCGTAAGTAAAGGATTATTTGTCAAATCCAGAGATGTCAGTGCATTATATTGGCAATGCAGCAGTTCAAGTTTTTCACAGCTCGTCACATTCAGTTCCGTCAGATTATTAAAAGAGCAGTCCAGACTGGTAAGCTCTTCATTAGAAGAAATCTCAAGAGATGTCATGTTATTACCCGAGCAATTTAAGGTTTTAAGGTTGGGATTATGACTTACATCCAGGGATGTTAAATCTGCATTATCGCCGCAATCCAATGTGGTAAGGTTCGGAACACCGCTCAGTTCCAAAACGGATAATAAGTTGAAAGAACAGTTCAAAACAGTAAGATTGGTATTTGTTCCTAAAGTTAAAGCAGTTATGCTGTTTCCATCACAAGTCAAAGAGACCAAATTTGTATTTTTGCTGACATCCAGCTTTGTCAGATTATTTCCCGGAACGTGTAAGGTTTCCAACGCTGTAAGGTATTCAATCCCTTGCAGAGAGCTGATCCCAGCGTCTCGAGAAAAGGACAGAGATGTAATAGCCTGGATTTCCGCTGCAGATAAAATCTTGTCCCCATCATTATCCAAACGTTCGATTTCTGCCAAAAAGGCTGGATCAGGAAAGTGGGCCGAATCAACAGCAATATCTCCCGCCGCTCTGCCGGACGTTTCCTCATTTGTCTCCGTTGCGTAAATCTGCAAAAACTCAGTCTGCGCGAGCGTCAATGTCAGCACTGCAGCCAGCAGAGCTGCCAGTTTCCCCTTCTTCCTAAACATAGTTCTCCCTCCATTTGGTAAAACACGGTTTTATATAATCTGCTACATTATACCTTAATTTTACATTTTTTGTCAATTTTTATGACACCCAGTGTTATTCACTTATGATAATGTCACCTTAGGATTCTCTTGAGATAATGTCACTTTTTGATAAACTATAAAACTATG
>CALWQP010000005.1 GCA_944383695.1 uncultured Mediterraneibacter sp. | reverse complement strand
TCAGGGCGTCCGTTATGCTCCGCACAGCGTCCGCTCTGAAACGCATCGGAGTCCGCTAGGCTCCGCAGAATGCAGATTCCCTTATAATTGTAGTCGATAGATATTTGGACTATTTTTCCACAATTATGGAGGATAGGTTATGGCATATACTCGCAAAGCCCATGTTCCGATGGCGGAACAAATTAAGCTTATCAATGAATGCCGCCAGAGCGGCATGACAGATGCTGACTGGTGTCGTAAGAACGACATCGCAGTAAGCACCTTTTACAACTGGGTCAGCCGCTGCCGGAAGGCAGCAGTGGATCATATCCCACTACCAAATCACGGTCATCTTGAGGTTCCCGCCAGAAACAGGACGTGATCCCCATTGACATTGTTCCGGACTGCATCCCGGAACAGCATATAGCATCACAGATGCAGAAATCGTCCTGCTCACCAAGACATTTCGTATGCTCAGGAGTTCTCATGTTAGGTGACATCTCCGGACTCGAGAATATCTGCATTATCTGCGGATATACCGACATGCGGAAGTCGATTGATGGATTCTGTGCCATTGTCGAAGACCAGCTTAAGATGGATCCGTCGTCCACTACTCTCTTCCTTTTCTGCAGAAGAAGGCGGGACAAGATCAAAGCCTTGTTCCGCGAACCGGACGGCTTCGTTCTGTATACGGTAAACCACTTGAATAACGTATATTTAATTTCGCAAAATCAATTTCATAAAAAAGGACATGGTCTATAGCCGTTTGGTAAAATTAAGTCACCACACCAAATCTATCAAAGGAGGCTATAAAAACCATGTCTGATAAGATTATACAACTAAATGAGGACTTAATAAAGCACGATTTAAAAGATCTTGTACGTAGCAGTGTCGAAGAAACTTTAAATGCTCTGCTCGATAAAGAAGCCGATGAATTAGTCAACGCTGAAAAGTATGAGGCTCCTCTGACCTCCAGGGATATTGTTCCGGTGATTATAAGTGGAATCTCGACACAACCGCAGGGGAAGTGGAACTGAAGGTTCCTGAACTGAAAGGAGTTCCTTTCGAGACTGCCATTATCGAAAGATTGAGTATTCTGGGCAATTCTGAACCGTCATTCCGGAAGCACAGTGCCGTGAATCCGCTTTGATGGATACCGCAATTCTGGACATTGAATACCGGGATTCCGGTCAAATGATACCGATTTTCTTTATAATGTATCCATGCGCTTTGAAGCGTAAATACATTACAAAGGAGGTCATCGTTTATGACCAAGTATCGCGAGATCATCCGGCTATCCGGATTAGGTCTTAGTCAAACCAACATTGCCCTCAGCTGCAATGCATCTAAAACAACCGTCAACAAGGTGCTGAAAGCTGCAAGGGAGCAGAACCTTTCATGGCCGCTGGATCCTAAACTAACAGATCCCGTCCTTGGCAGGCTGCTTTTTCCTGATTCGAAAGCAAAACCTGCCACATCAAAGCGGATGCCTGATTACGAGCATATCCGCAAGGAACTTCACCGCGATGGAGTAAATAAAAAGCTTCTCTGGACAGAGTACCTTGAGGAATGCCGCCTTGCCGGAGATGATCCGCTTATGTACTCTCAGTTTTGCTATTACATCCAACAGAACGAGCAGAAGCGCCGTGCCACCATGCATATCAATCGCAAACCTGCGGAACAGGTTGAGGTAGATTGGGCTGGAGATCTGGCACACATCATAGATCAGGATACCAGTGAAACCATGGATGCTCACATTTTCGTAGGAGTTATGACCTATAGCCAGTACCCATACGTAGAGGCATTCATGGATGAAAAACAGCCGTCATGGATCACTGCTCATGTCCATATGTACGAGTACTTTGGCGGTATAGCCAGGATTCTCGTGCCGGACAACTGCCGTACTGCTGTGGATCACAATAAGGGCTGGAAAGATCAGCGCATCAATGCCGTCTATCAGGAGATGGCAAAGCACTATGGCACTGCGATTATTCCAGCCCGTGTTCGAGCTCCAAAGGACAAGCCCAATGCCGAGGGCAGTGTAGGTAATATTTACACATGGATCACCGTAGCCCTGCGTAATGAGCAGTTCTTCTCCCTTAGTGAATTAAATCGGGCAATCCAACAGAAACTGGAAGATTTCACTCATCGCCCTTTCCAAAAGAAAGAGGGCAGCCGGTACGATATCTTCCGCGACGAAGAACTGCCATTGCTGGCATCTTTACCTGCCACCCCATATGAACTGGCGGAATAGAAACAAGCCACCGTTCAGTTCAATTATCACATATCCTTTGCCGGAATGCTATACTCAGTTCCTTATGAATATATAAAACGCAAAGTTGATGTGAGGGTTACAGATAAAACTATTGAGATTTTTTACAATCACAACCGGATTGCGTCCCACCGCCGTCTTTATGGCCGCAAGGGACAATACAGTACAGTTACAGAGCACATGCCGGTTTCCCACCAGCAGTACCTGGAATGGAACGGCGACCGTTTCCGCAAGTGGGCGGAGGGGATCGGCTCCAGTACCTATCAGGTAGTTGATGCAAGCCTTACCTCCAAACGTATAGAACAACAGTCCTACCGCAGCTGTATGGGGCTTTTGAAACTGGCCGACAAGTATTCCGTTGACCGTTTGGAAGCCGCCTGCCGGAAAGCACTATAGATAAACTCATTGAAATGCGCCTGACTTTCATGTCAGATGCATTCCGCACCCAGATGGAGGATCCCAAAATGAAGGAGATTCCTTTTGAAGACCGTTTCGGAATGATGGTGGATATCGAATACAGCAATCGTAAGAGCAACAGTCTGAAACGTCTGATCCGCAATGCCGGATTTGACCAGCGGGAGGCATATATTGGTGATATCAACTATGCTTCCGGGCGTAAGCTAAATCGTTCCTTGATCGAACGGTTCGCAACCTGTGAATATATCACAGAGCACAGAAATCTCTTTATCACCGGGGCTACCGGAAGTGGAAAGACTTATCTGGCCTGTGCGTTCGGGATGGAAGCATGTAAGCAGCGCTACAAGACAAAATATGTCCGGCTTCCGGATCTGCTCCTTGAACTGGAGATGGCACGTAATGAGGGCACATATAAGAAAGTCCAAGGGAAATATGCCAATCCAGTCCTGCTAATCATCGGTGACTGGCTTCTGCTGAAGCCCACCAAATCTGAACAGCATGACATTCTGGAGCTTCTCCATAGGAGACGCAGGAAGTCATCTACCATTTTCTGTTCCCAGTATGATTCCAATGGCTGGTATGATCAGCTGGGTGGTGACGACAGTCCCCTCTCGGAAGCGATCCTGAACCGCATCAAACATGATGCATACAAGATCAATATCATCCCGACTGATCCTGCGAATTACAGATTCATGCGGGAAGTATATAGATTATATCCTGCATTAAGCGAGTAAACTCGCAAGTAACAATCACTTAAGTGCGGTATCCCTGTTCCGGACTGGCAGTATCATAGTCCCGGACTTCCGGTATCCGTTCCTCCGGAACAGGGGTACATTTTCACCGTAATATACAAAGATATCGTCGCAAAGAATCTTCCATGGAAAGGCTCTTATTGAAATGTATCTGGCCGATGTTTCTGTCCGAGGCGTGGAGGATATCACCGAAGCTTTATGGGGAATGAAAGCATCCCCCGGAACCATCAGCAACCTGAACAAAAAGGCTTATGAGCATATCGAAACCTGGCGTACCCGTCCGCTTTCCGGGGACTATCCCTATGTTTACGTAGATGGCGTTTACCTGAAACGTAGTTGGGGCGGCGAGATTCAGAATGTTTCTGTCCTTGTTGCCATTGGCATCAGTCAGGATGGCTGCCGGGATATCCTTGGCGCTGCTGAAGGTATGAAAGAGGATCGTGAAAGCTGGCGTTCTTTCTTTGTATGGCTGAAAGAACGCGGGCTTACTGGTGTACGTTTGGTCATCGGGGATAAGAATCTCGGCATGCTTGAGACCATTCCGGAAGTCTTTCCAGATGCCAGGTATCAGCGCTGTACCGTTCATTTTTACAGAAATATATTTTCTGTTACACCTCGTAACAAGATGAAAACGGCAGCTCTTATGCTAAAAGCGATCCATGCTCAGGAGAGCAAGGAAGCCGCTCGCGAAAAAGCAATCCAGGTAGCGGAGAAACTCCGATTGATGAAGCTTGCCAAAGCCGCCAAAAAGGTGGAGGACGGAATCGAAGAAACCTTGACCTATATGGATTATCCTACGCAGCATTGGTCCCAGATCCGGACCAATAATGCCATTGAGCGCCTCAACCGTGAGATCAAACGTCGGACAAGGGCGATCGGCGCTTTTCCCGACGGCCAGAGCGCCCTGATGCTCGTATGTGCCAGACTGCGTCATGTAGCAGCAACCAGTTGGGGAGGCAGACGCTACATGAATATGGATCATCTTTTGAAACCAGAAGAGGGTCAGCTGTCTGATATGATATCATAGCTGGTTGACTATCGGTTGCCAAACGGCAGGATTTTGATTTTGCGAAAAACTATTGACACTATCAACACCGGTACAGGGAATCATTCCGTGACAATCCTTCTTCCGGAAAATATCCGTATTGAAATTGGATCAGACTGTCCCGCCAGACTGATGGCTTTTACACTCTGCCGCAGACCTATAAACAATTCAATTGTTTTTTACCCATATTCCATATGGCATATCAGTAGGCTTTTTTATTCGTAGCTTAATTAGCATTGATTTAACATTTCGTTTGAAATATTCTTTAGGTAAAGCTCTCTTTAAAGCCGTTTTAAATTTTCTATTTTTATTTATCATGTTAAAAAAGATTTTTCTTTGCTTTGGTTTTTTCGTAGGCTCATTTAACTGATGATTAAAACGTTTTGCTTTTTCTAAATCCACATCAAATCTATATAACTCGGTTTTATCCAGTAACTCTTTCCCCTTCGTATTCTGATAAAATGCCAATGATATCCCCTTTTTGATTTCTTCTTTAGGCAAATCACTCCCCCACGAATCACCAAGCATAAGATCACCTATTCTCTCAATCTGTGCATATTGACATTTATAACAGTTCCGTGTAAAAATCAAGCCATCAAGAAATGCCAGTGTATAATAATCAAGCACCCCCTTTGAAGATATACACGCATAGCCATTATTGTTATAACACTCTTTATTACGAAATTTTATATCCTCAGATATAATTCCTGTCTCACGAATATATTTTTTTAATAACCGCGGTGACGGTGTACCATGACAAATCAATTCAATAGTATATAGATTTATCGCATTTTTTATATACTTTTTTAACGCTGCAACATGGCATGGTAGTCCCACAAATAAAATCCTTTTACCCATTGACAGACATGTTTCAATTGACTTATACGCACCTGTTGGATTACTTTTTACATATTTGGACCCCGTATAACGCCAAATATCATATTCCTTATCCGTTAATTTATATATGTATTCACCATTAACACACTGACAGGCACAAACCATACCTCCATTTTTCAGAAACGAAAGCATAATAGCAGTAGTAAACCCACCAGATGTCCCCCTACATCTTATTTCATCCTTTGCCCAACCTTGGAGCCAACCTAGCGGTTCTTTTTTTTCAACCGGATTGTTTTGCGGACATATTTTCTCACATAAATTGCATCCTAAACATAATTCATTATCTATAACCGCATTATATGATTCAATGTCATCATGTACTATAATAGCACGAGTTGAACAAACATCTACACATGCCATACATCCCGTACACATATCTTTTTCACACACATATTTCATACTATTAATATTTATATCTGCCTTGTAGTTTACAATGCATTCTCCTTTAAATATTCTAATGTTTTCATTCTTTCTTGCGTTAGTACATCATCAATGAAATTTCTATCAACATCAACTTTATAAATATCCTCTATATCGCTTAGTTTATTTGCCACGTGATCTTTCAATGAAAGTCTGGAAACTAAATCACATAGTTTATTTTTGTTACTTTCCCTTATTAAGACAGCCATCTTGTGTGCAAACTTAGCGCCAAACAAAGTACCATGAAATGTATCAGTTATCACAAAATCAGCATGTTCAAATAATGCTAGTACTTCAAAGGGGTTCACAAATAGATGGTTTGGGATCCATTTTTGAGTTTCACCTATTGCAAATACTGCCAATCCTTTTTCTTTACAAAACTTTTTTAAATATCGAATTTCATTTTCATCTTTTATTCTGTTTTGATAAAGATAAACAATACAATAATGTTTAGGCATACGTGTTACAATAGCTGAGTTTTTCTGGATTTCCTGTGTAAAGTCACCCACCGCAACTGGATCCAAATTAACCTTAGGAGTTATATTTATACATTTTTCTACAAACTCTTTTGTGTTTTCATCTCTCACGGAAATTGCCTCATTCTTCCTCAATGCAGATATAATTATTGGTTTAGCACTTTCAGGCAATTTTCCATACGAAGTTGCACCACAACAAGCAGCATATGTTATTACTTTTGGGGCTTGTGTTATATTCCCTAATAATTGAGATGTAAATCCCCAAGGTGCTTTTTGAAGACAATTAAATACTTCATCACTTCCAATAATACATAAATCATAATTTCTACTATTTTCCTTTCCATCTATTCCAAGATATTCACTTCTAAAAAAGTCAAACTTTTTATACAAAAATTGCTCTCTTAATTTTAAAATCAACTTATTAATTATGTATTTATTGAGCTTTAAGGTCCTTTCTATCTCAGTACTATAAGAAATAATATCCGTTTCCATTATTAAAGCGTTTTCTTCCCTTTTCGGTTCTATATCAATAAAACTTACTTCGTTCCCCATATTTTCCAACATTTTTTTTAATGAATACGCTTGTAATACTGATCCATAATTATTTACCTTTTGCATTGATAAAATACATATTCTCATCCCAAACATCTCCATTTCATTTTGATTAATTAAAATTCTTCCTGTTTTTGTAGCAAAACAATACCCTGCTACTAAACAATACAAACTCTGTTATACTTCTAATAGTTGCAATGGCAATAAGAGAAAACTGATTAACAAAGGCAAGCAACAACAGTCCGACAATCTGAAATATCGCTGATATAATAGTAGAATATGTTACTTTTTGAGGTTGATTTATTGCCCCTAATGTGGGCCATCCAAGCAACATTGCCGGGAAACCAAAGAATAAAACCGGAGTGAGCACTCTGAGTATAATAGATGCGGATACATATTTTTGACCTCCTATAATTAACAACGCATACTCTGCCACAAAACAGGTAATTATACATCCGAATAATACAACTGGCATAAATCCTAACAGTATGTTTTTTACTTGTTTAAATTCTTTTGTTTGAATCATTGAGGGATATACACCATCAATAATCGGTGAATACAACGCTTGAATCGTACTAATAATTTGAATACATAAACTCCAGAACGCTATATCTTTTTTAGATAAAAATATTCCAATCAAGATTGTATTTAGTGCACTAAACACTGTAGTTGTCATATTTGAGAAAAAATATATTGACGACTGTTTTAGCTTATAAATTGAATTTCGGATATTTGTTCTTCTTATCCTAATATTCATTCTCTTTAGCTGAAATAAAATTAAAATTATAGCAACAGAAGAACTAATGATGTCTAGAATGGGTATCCAAATAATATCTGCATCACTTTTAATCAACACGAACGTAAAAAAAGTGGATATTACTTTCATCAAGAAAAATCTTGATGTAATTATTTGCATCTTTTCTAAGCCACGGAAGACGTAATCAAATAAAAACAATGATAAAAAAATAGGAACAAATGCAAGTAATGTATATATTTTATATTCTCTCACAACTGGGAAAGAGAAAATAATAAATATTAATACAATCAAGGATACCATTGCTAAAATTATTCTTGCAAATAATATATCTCCAATTTCTTTTTCTAATTTATTAAAATTATCTTTTGAGTTTACAATATCTTTTGTACCTGATAATAAGAATCCAAAATCAACAACAATCTGAAAATATGTCATAAGTGTTTTTACATATGATACCATGCCATATAAATCAACGCTTAAAACTCTAGTCAAATAAGGCAATGTCACTAAGGGAAAAATAATTTTGGCTATACTTAACCCATATAAGGAAATTATATTATATAAAACATTCTTCTTCATATTGATTTGTATGATGTTTATAAAAAATAAAACATCATGTTTCCTTGTATTATATAGTAGTAGTGTTTATGGTCCCTCTCCAAGGACTGTGTACTTATGGAGATATTATGGATGACTTCCTATTTTCTATCACTTAATAATTTTAGAATGACCACGCGCATAGTTTCTCCGAATAATTGTTAATACGTTGGCATGGCAACGACATACCTTGGCTAATTTAGACTTAGCTTCTTATAGCTCGTCTTCTCCTTTTCTATGCGAGGTACTTATCTTAGTAAAATTTATCAAATATTAATTAAAATATTTCTTCTATTTCTTTCCTCCTACCATAATCATTCGCAAAACTTTAATTAATAGTAGTGGAATAATTATACCATAAAAAATATTTCTAACAGACAATGATAACGAGTTTCTTGCTATATTAGTAAATATATATAATGCTATAGCTGAAACAGCATTTTTAAAGCGGATGTCCCCATTTCTGATAATATTACCAGAAAGAAAATAAAACATGAATAAACCAACAAAAAATATCAATATAATTCCAACGTATCCAAAATTACAATATGACTCTGCCATCATAGAGAAACCTAGCCCATAATCTGCATTAACCTCATTTGTTAACCAGATATCTAAGGCAGCGTCGTCGGCAAACGAATATCCTATAAGACCAGATGGAATGCAAGATAAAATAGCAGCCAAATAAGAGTAACCAAATCTAAATCCTACTAGTGATGGAACAATTTGTTCTACTCGAATCCATGTATAAATTGTTGAGCCAATTTCCTTAATAGTTGATATTACTCCTTCAAGTAAATTGTTGGAAATAAATACAGCAATAATCTCACTAGGTGTACCAAGTGAAAAATCTCTTATCTCTCTAAGAGTGGAAAACAATCCCAATAGTAATACGCCGACTAGAGTAATCGCTAATAGATATTTTCCTTTTTTCTTCGTTTTACAAATTTCTGTCATCCATAAAAATAATCCGCAAGTCAGTAATGACATAGCCTTTCCACGACCACCTACAAACATATACCCGAAAGCAGGAACAATTAGCATTACTAATAAAAGATATTTAGCTATTTTCTTTCTAGTATTGACAATGAGAAATGCCACTGCTGGCACATACAGCAATATCACATTTGCCAATATTCCCATTGCTTCTCCATCTTCAACATAATTTGCTGCATATCCACTTATCAACGCAATCCTAATAAAATCAATCACCTCCATCCAATAGAACGGTGCACTGATTATTAATAATAAGCCACAAACGATCATGACTGATTTTTTTGTTGCATTATCTTCCTCATTTACAATATTTTCAGGTTTTCTCTGCTTTTTTAGCAAATTAATAGGAATTGTAAATATATAAAATGACGGCACTGCAAATAGCAAATATTTATTGATTAAATTTATGTTATAACCATTCACTAGTCCTTCTATTCTAACTATCCCTAGTGAAAATAAGAGTGTTTGACCAAATATATACAAAAAAGATATAATAATGAACAATGTATACTGATTAAATATTTTACCTTCTACCCGCTTACAATCTTTCAATCGAAGTAGTAAAAATAAATTAGCCATCCAACTCATCACATATGTACATACATTATTATTCCCATCTGAAAGCCAGAAAATAAACATACATACTGAACAAAACAATAACACTATTATTCTATTCGGGCTAAGCACCATACTATAAGATTTCTTGATCATTGTATGATTATCCATAACATTCTCTATATTTTCCATAATTTACATATCTATTTATTTCCACAACAAAATTTTCCTTAGCCAATTAGTGGCATTTTTACCAATTACTCTATTTAAAAACTTATGAACTTCATATCTTCTTTTCGCTTTAGCATCGAGCCAACTACCAGCATAATGATGAATTGATATTGTTTTCTTATCTAATACAACTTTTCCAGTGTCTAAATCTGTAGGATTAAAATAGACTTTAGGGTAAACAGTAATGCCAGCTACATTTTGAATTTGTGGTATGTTTATTAGCCCCTTCTCTAGAAGAAATTTTGTCTGATACACCGGAGAAGCAACTAAATTTAAGGTTCCATCTGCGTTTAAAAAATTCAAATCAAAGTATGAGCTCATCATCTCTTTTATAAGAGAATCTCCACGTTCTGCACCAAATCCCAATCCCAATGCGACAACTATTCTACCCTGGTCTCGTAATTCAACTCCACAAAAACATTTGTTTTCTAATAATTCATCTAATGGTTTAACTAATTCAACATCTGTATCTAAGTATATTCCTCCATTTTGATATATGATGTCAAGCCTAGCATAATCGGGAACAAATCCCCACTTTTTTGCTTCATAAGCCTGTTTCATGTATTTATTCTTTGTAAAATCATAATTGGATTCGTCCCATCTGACTATCTCATAATCAGGACAATATTTCCGCCAACTAGCAATACATTTTTCTGCCAATGGCGTAAGAGGATTTCCACCTACCCAACAATAATGTATCTTTTTAGGAATCATTTTTTTCTCCTTTATTATTTATTAATAGGCGATTGTTAAATCGCCAAACCCATTGATTTTACTGGGTTTTTCTTAACACTTTTATATAAGTTTTCTCTCCGCAGATGGTAAAATTAAATTAACCACACAAACAAATTCACAACCCACGGAGGAGAAATTTTGTGGCTGCTAAATATCATCACATCTCTTTAAAAGATACCTTTTCTGACTGTCAGGATATGTTGCGGGAGGACACCCCTTCCTTTTTCTAGCTTCTCAATGACACTGTCAACATTACCGAGCTCATTCCTGCTAATTTTTACCATGCCTTTTACAGGACTCTTGAACGAAAACAAATTTATCTCCTGAAAGGTTTCCTCTCTGCCCTTGTCCTTCAGAAAGTCTTTTCCATCCCTGCGGATTCCCTGCTTATCCTTTTCCTTGCCCGCTACCGGGAATTACGGGACTTCTGCGGCTTGTCCAAGGTTCCTGATATGCCTCTTTTTTCCCGCTTCAAAACCAATTTTGAACCTTATATCGAGCAGATGTTCCACAAGATGGTCGATCTCACCGAACCGATCTGCCAGATGATCGATTCCTCCCTTACTGACGTCCTTACCTTTGATACTTCCAGCATTGAGCTTTATGTTACCAAAACAATCCCAAAACTGTCAATTCTCTAATCAAAAAACTCAAGGCCCACTACCAGGATAAACCGGATGTCGCCCCTTACAGGATGGCTTACGGTTTCATGCTCTCCCAGTCGGCTTTCTGTCCCCATGCCAAACAGTAGTATATCAACGAACATTTCTGCTATGCAGATAAATTTGCTATACTTACAAACGGCCTTGGGATCATCCGCCATATCACCTTTCTGGATGATGATTTTAAAGAGGCTCATCCTGAGATGCCAGTGGAAAAGAAATCAGATTCCCCGGATGAGGACAAGTCTGTAGGAGACTCCTCCGCACTCCATCCCGTCCTGTCCGACTACTTTGCGCTCCATCCCCGGTTCTCACCGGATACTTTCCTTGGTGACTCTGCCTTTGACACCATCGAAACCTATAGCTTCCTGAAAAATAAATTCCATTTTTCCAAAGCCCTGATCACGTATAATGTAGGCAATGAAAGCACTCTCCCGAAGATCGGTTATATCATCTACGAATACCCTGCCTGCCCAAATGAGCCGACACTCACTATGAAACATCTTGGCTATTGTCATAAAAAAGGACGGGCTGACCGTGAAAAATAGAGCTGCCCCAAAGTCCATATAGTGAAAGGGCAGTATGTCTGCGACTGTGAAAATCCATGCAGTACTGCTAAAAAGGGGCGTACCACTTATACTTTTGTAAACATGGACTTCCGCAAATTTCCCGGAATCCAAAGGGATTACGACGAATGGATTGCTCTTTATAAGATCCGGACCATTGTAGAACGGGCTATCTAATCACCTTAAGGCCAATATGTGTATCTCCGGGCAAAAGTAACGTGACCATGTCGCTACAAAAGCAGATGTGGTTCTCGCCGGCATTGCCAGCCAATTCACAGTGATTGTTACCCACCGGCTAAGCTATCCACAATACATATGAAGTTTAAAGCCGTTAGTTGTCTGAAAAAATATTCAATTTTCAAAAATTTATTCGTGCTTAGTAAAACACGCCCTGAATCTGATGATCTATGTCAATTCAGAAGCAATTCTGAAGATTGACCTGCTTTTCTCTCCTTATATATGGAGAGTTATCCACACTTGGGATAATTTGATTTTAACAATTACCTATATTTATTAATTTTTGCCCACAAATACAAGATACAATATAAATGATATTTTAACGTAAAATGTGCGAGAACTCCTTTAACATTTTTATACTTACAATTCATTATTGCTTGTTTATAATATGGTTGTTTTATATTTTGGCTAATATTCTTTGACACGGCATTAAAACTTTCTTTTCTATAAAATTGTGACACAGCAACATTAAATAAATTATGCACTATATTCCTATATACTTGTTCCTCAAAATTATATCCATCTTTCATTGGAATCTCTTTTTCAAAATGTCTGCCAATTAATTCTGGTCCTTCCCACGAAAAGGCTTTTCTTTCTTTCGTCATTGACAATGCATTCAGTCTATAACAATATAAAGATTCTTCCAAGATATACAATGTTTTTGATCTATATATAGCAGGTTTTGTACATGCATGATCTTCTCCGATTTTTATTCTGTCATCCAAAGCCATCTGACATTTGCTATATATATCTCTCTTAATAGCTTTGCTCCAAATAGATGGGCTAAAATATCTTCCTTTTTCATCTTCAATCAAAATCGGAAATATTTTTAATTCCATATCTCTTTTATTATATAAGCCTGGTTTAAATGCAATTGGACGTTCTTCTTTATTATTACCATGAATATGTCTAACACCAAAACATATACAATCTGGATGATATTTTTCAACAATATGATCCAATTTTTGAAAATATTCGGGAGTTACCCAGTCATCTCCGTCTACATTGAGAATATATTCTCCACTTGCCGCTTTGCATCCTGCTTGTCTTGCGCTAACTAATCCACCATTTTTTTTATGGATAACTTTAATTCTATTGTCAATTTCTAAGTACCTATCACAAATTTGAGGGCATCTATCAGATGAGCCATCATCAACAAGTATAATCTCTACTGCTCCATATTTCTGTTCAATCAAACTATTTATACATTTTTCTAAAAAGCATTCCACATTGTAAATTGGAACTATTACACTAAATCTAGGCATCATATTTTACTAACCTCAATGTATTCTTATCATTCATATAGTTTTAATAATTTATTCTACACCATTCCGACTTACAAGTACTTAATCTAAGAAGTAATCATATCTAAACGACTTATCGTTTTTTTAACTATTTCCTTTTTATCAAAATTCTTTTCCATATGTTTTCTACCTTCTATTCCCATCGTTTTTCTTTCTTCATATGTTAAATCAAGAAATTTTTTCATGGCATTATACACTTCTTCTTCATCTCCAGGTTCACAGAGCATGCCACTTACTCCGTCAATTACCGCTTCTTTACACCCAGAAATATTACTTGTGATTACTGGCCGTCCCATAGCTGCATTCTCTAAATTTGTATTCGACATTCCCTCATGCCAAGATGGCAAAACAAAACAATCTGCTCGGGCTATAAAAGGTCGTACATCTTTTTGATGGCCACAATTAGTAAGCCATCCTTCCTTTTCATATTTTTCTATAACTTCACAATAATTTTCCTCAAAATTACCTACAATGTAAAGGTGGCACTCCTGATTGTCTTTCTGCAATCTTTTCATTGCAAAAAATAACTCCTCTACCCCTTTTTCCTTCATGATCCTCCCAATAAACAAAAAGTTAGTCCCCCTGTGTGGTTGAGGATAATTATGATATGAGAATTTATCCAAATCAACTCCAGCGCCATTTAATAAATATCCTTGGCTACTTTCTATAATTCTTTCATTTAAAAAAATTTGAAAATTATTTTGATTTTCAAAAAAAACTGTTTTAGCATTTTTTAACGCCAATTTATACAAGAGAACAACTATCTTATATAAAAAATTCTTTTTTTGAAAAGCAGAACCAAGCCCAGTAACATTAACAGCATATGGGATTTTCAAAAGTCTACAGATAACTCCACCATAAATATTAGGTTTAATAGTATATGTTATCACGAACTCGGGCTTAAAATAAAACATACATCTTGCATATCCTGCCAATAAGAAAAGATCTTTCTTCAAAGCAATGTTTCTCCGCTCTATCTTCATTCTAATCAGTTGACATCCTAGCTTTTTTAATTCATTTTCTGATCCTATTTGACTATCATCAGTACTTTCAGGCACAATAGCAACGATCTGATCACCTTTCTTAATTAGCTCTTTTAACAACATACTCCGAAAATTATGTAATCCTGACGCAGAATTACAAATCACTAAAAATTTCATAATCACATGCCCTTTTCTTTGCTATCTGGAAAACTTGGGGACATACTTATTCCCAAATATCTTTGCGATATTATAGTGTTTCTTTTATTGTCAATATTTCATTATATTTCATCATGTAAATACCTTTCGAATAACAGCCAATTCGCTTTTGATTGACTCTTCCAAACAAATTATTAACAATCAATCTCATATGGTCACATCCACATTCATAAGCATGCGGATATCCTCCTCCGAACCTTGGATTGACTTCCGAAATGTAATATTCCCCATCAATCTCAAAGATATCAATATCTATCTGCCCTCTATATCCTGCTTCCATTACAAACTTTTCTATCAGATTGAACAACTTATCATCTTTAAATGAAACCGCCTTATCTGTCTCGCCGGCGCGCATCACAATTTTTTTCTTAGTAAATATAGAGACAATCTCCCCGCTGATCATGTCAATATATACATCAGCACCAATTTCCTGCCCTTTAAGATATTCCTGAATCATCAGATTATCACTATGAGCAAATAACAGATATAGCGTCTCTTTATCCTCTACTTTACTGATCGCAATCGAAGCGCTTCCTCTGACCGGCTTTACAAAAACCGGGAACTCTATCCTGCCTGCTTCAAGATCAGAATAAAACTTGTCTTTTTCCGTGTAGCTTTTGGCAGTTTTGTATCCATGCTCAGTCAGCCATTTATACATCAACATTTTGTCCAGAGACATTTCGCACAGATCATAACTGGATCCGATCACAGTTACACCCATTTTTCTAAATTCATCTGCATATTCTGCCAACAAACTAAGTTCCGGATCGATCAGGCTGAGTACGGCCGTGACTTTTTCCTTCTTACAAATATCAAAAACCTTATCCATATATCCAGGATCTGTAATCCGTGAGACCTTATAAAATTTGTCTGCCTCGTATACAGCCGGCGCAAGTTCACTCATATCTGCAGCGATCACATTTCCAGTTCGTTTTCCGCTGTCATCCGTCAATGCCCTTTTAAAATACTGAACAATCTTATTTCGTGTCCCGGCGCTTAATATCAAAACATTCATCATTGTCCCTCACTTAAACTATTTTACTTTCCTTAGATACGGATCATCTTCAGATCATCAAAAAACAAAGGTGTTCCCCCTGTATGTATAAACAAGATATCACTATTCTTTATATCTTTATCATCCAGATATTTTTTCATTCCCGCATATGCCTTTGCAGTATAAACGGAATCCATCGGAATCCCATGACGGAGCAGCATCTCTTTTTGCATCTTCTGTATATTAAGATTTCTCTTTCCATATCCATCGCCTGTATAACAATCTTCAAAGTGCGTATTATCATCAACCTGCTTCTTGTTATAAGAAATGTTCTTCTCGTGCAAATATTCGCATATACTTTCAACGACTACTTGTCTGCCTCTTGGATTTTTCCTTGCAATACTAATCCCTACTATATTCCTATTATCTTTATGTATGAGCTGTCCGCATACCAATCCGGCTTGTGTCGTCCCGGTGCCCGACGCAAAAAATATATGATCAAAGAAAATCCTGTTTGTTTTTTCAAATTCTAGGATTTCCTGATAGCAGTCTACGTATGCCTGTGTTCCCAGGTTTCCATGTCCGCCGCCTTGTATAAAATAAGGATTTTTCCCTATGCTTTTCAGTTCAGAGAGTTTTTCTTCGATCGTATTATGAACTTTTTCAACCGGGACGATCGTCATTTCTGCCCTGAAGAGCTTCATCATTTTACTGTTGAATGTAGGATTGGAAGCCTCAAGCGGCCCGATAATATAACAGGGAAGATTCCTTGATGCAGCCATATTTGAGATGATCCTGCAATGATTAGAACTGCTGCTCCCATATGTCACAACACAATCAAATCCACCTCTGTCTATCTCATTGAAAAAATTAAGAGCTTTTCTTGCCTTATTTCCGCCAAAAGAAACAGGAAACAGGTCATCCCTTTTAATAAAAATGCGATTTGCAGCATTTTCAATCTGGTACAGAGGAGTGTCATGAACCGACTGCTCAAACTGTAATATCTTATAATAGTCTGAAAGCGTTATTTGATATCGAAATCTATCTACATATTTTCCTCTGTTTACGGCTGACTTTTCTGCAACCCCGGTTTTAATAAAACCGCACTGTTCAAACAATTTCTGGGCAGCCGTATTCTCTGTCTCGGTAAATAAATATACTGTGCGGAGTTTTAATGCAGAAAAGGCATATTTCAGTAAAAGAAACGTTGCAGATTTTGCTATCCCTTTCCCTTTATATTCCTTCTCTCCTAGTGTCACGTAATACTCTGCCTGTCCCTTTTCTATCCCAAGCAGCCCTATGATTCCCACAGATTTTTTGTCACATTCTATCACCGCATCATACCGGTCCGTTCGGTTTTCTGTTTTATAGTACCATTGTCTTGTTTTCTCTTCTTCAAGCGGCAGATCATAATGTAAATACCGATTGTTCTCATTATCATTGATCCAACGGACTTTATTACTTATATCTCTTTCCTCAAATTTACGAATGCTTATTTTCATGCTGCCGCCCTCACATTCGCATATTGAGAAATTATTTGGGATGCGCTATACCCCCCCGTATTTTTAAGGAATTTCTCCATAATCAATAAATCACAATATTTTCCGTTTATAAAACACTCCTCTTTTAATTCACCTACTTTTTCATAGCCTAAAGACAGCCACATTAACACTGCCTTTTTGTTTTCAGCTACAGCTTTCAATGTGATCTTTCTCAAATTCAGATATTTTTTTCCGTATTGCTCGATCAATTCACATGCTTCACTTGCGACTCCTTTTCCTCTTGCCTGTTCTTCTCCTATAAAAATACCAATTTCGCAGGTGCGATGTATCCAGTGGATATTGTTTAACTCCACCATTCCAACAGGATTCTTGTTTTCTGTTATCATGAATCTTTTATTGTTCCCTGTCAGATCGATCACAGATTCCATCCATTTTTCCTGCTGATCTTTCGATACCGGCTGATATCCGCCACCCAAAAACATATAAATATCTTCTTTATTTTTCCAACAATTCAATGACTCTAAATCTGCTCTCTCGATCGGCCGCAAACTTATCCTTTTCCCTTCCAAGCACGACATTTCACAATTCCTCACTTTTCTCCGCTTTTTTCTACCTGGCCGGGCGCGTATATATTTTCACTTTTTAAGACACGCATCACAGTCATAAAAAGGATTTTTATGTCCAGCCATACATTAAAGCTGTCTATGTATTGATTGTCTATGCGTATTCTCTCATCCCATGAAGCAGAATTCCTTACAGTTGCTTGGGCAAGACCTGTAATGCCTGGTCTCATCATAAAGCGCTTTTTTGCCCAATCGGGATATGCTTCATATCCATCATATGGATGATAAGTTGCCGGCGGCCTTGGCCCAACCAGAGTCATTGATCCATTTAAAGTATTAAAAAGCTGAGGTAATTCATCTAAACTGGTTTTCCTCAATAACCTCCCGACCTTGGTTATCCTTGGATCCGTCCCCTCCTTTACTCGAAGACCGTCTCCAAGATGCTCTGCATTGACTATCATTGTACGGAATTTAATAATTTTAATGACTCTTCCGTTTTTACCTAATCGATCCTGCCGAAAAAATATCGGACCTTCTGAAGAAATTTTTATCGATACAGCAATAATAATGAATAGAGGCGATAAAATAATAAGCCCGATAATACTTCCCACAATATCCATACATCGCTTAATAAACAAATTTGCTTTTCTCATGATTGTTTTAATCAAAACATCCTTTCACAACCTCTATTACCCGGTCCTGCTCTTCTTCCGTCATCTTATTGTCACTAGGCAGACATAACCCTCGGTCAAAAATATCCATTCCAACATCCGCCGCACTGCCTTCAATATATGCGTTACTTCGCGCCCGACCGTTGCCATCGCGTACCACAAATGAATTGACCCGGTATATCGGCTGCATGTGCATCGGTTTCCATATCGGTCTTCCTTCGGCATTAATACTGCCGAGCGCTTCCAGGATTTCTGTCGGACAACTCTTGCCTTCTTCACTGACATAGCAGACGTCGTTTTCGCCACGGACCTGTTTGCACATAGCATTATTATCTATCAGAAGGCAGCTCAGCCAGTAATTTGGCTCGCACCCTTCAGGTATCGGATTCATACTTACAGGAAGATCCTTCAGTCCTTCTTTATATCTTTCATAGATTGCTTTCTTCTGAGCTATATGCTCTCTTAAATATGGGAATTGCCCACGTACCACACCGGCAATCACATTGGACATTCTGTAATTGTATCCAAGCTCTTCATGCTGATACCAGGGTGCATTCTCCCGCGCCTGTGTGGACCACTTTCTGACCTTATTTGCCGCTTCCACATCGTTTGTCAGGAAACAGCCGCCTGCAGATCCGGTTATGATCTTATTACCATTAAAGGAAACGGTATTATATTTTCCAAAAGCGCCTGTCTGAACCCCTTTATATGTGGCGCCCATAGACTCTGCAGCATCTTCAATAAGAATGGCGTTATGTCTGGTGATAACAGCCATCAGCTCATCCATCTTTGCCGGTGTTCCATACAAATGTGCGAGCACAACAATTTTCACATCGGAATATATCTCAAAGGCTTTCTCCAGAGCTGCCGGATCCATGTTCCAGGAATCTCTTTCCGCATCTATAAATACCGGCGTACCGCCTTCATAGACAATAGGGTTTACGGAGGCATCAAACGTCATATCGCTTGCAAAAACTTTTTTATTTTCCAGACACCCATGACCAGCTTCAGGCATCCCATACCCCTCTATTCCGGCCAGTTTCATTGCCAGGTGAAGCGATGCGGTGCCCGCGGACAACGCCACAGCATATTTGACTCCGATATGTTCCGCGGCAAGTTTTTCTACTGCGTCCACATTTGCCCCAACTGTGGACATCCAGTTAGTATCATAGGCTTCCTTCATGTATGTCAGTTCAGGCCCGTGCATGGTAGGACTGCTGAGCCATACTTTTTTCTCAAACCTCTTGAATTGATGCTTCTCTGCATGAAACATTATCTTTCACTCCTCTTTTACCCTTTTGCTACGGCAGTCCAATTGCGATTCTTACAACCATCATTTAGAACTCTTTTTCTTGCTCCTATCACGCAGATCCGGCTTATAAGTCTCCACAATCCCCGCAACGATCTCCTTTATCCTTCCATCCTCATGGTGGCTCTCTTCATCCAGCTCTTCAAGCTGTCTCTCAAATTTCTCGTCATCCATCTCGATCGGCTTCCCAATGTGGATCAGCTCATTCTCTGTATCCTGCATTCCTTCTTCATCCATGAGCAACTCTTCATACAGCTTTTCTCCTGGACGAAGCCCGGTATATTCGATCATTATATCCACATCTGGCTCATACCCGGACAGGCGGATCAGGTTTCTCGCCATATCGTCGATCCGCACCGGATCGCCCATATCCAGGACAAAGATTTCCCCGCCTTTGGCATAATAAGCCGCCTGGAGCACCAGTGAAACTGCCTCTGGTATCGTCATGAAGTACCGGATGATATTCTTGTCTGTGACAGTCACCGGACCGCCCGCAGCAATCTGTTTCTTAAACAGCGGGATTACACTGCCGTTACTTCCCAATACATTGCCGAAACGGACCGCCACATAATCTGTTCCCGGATTTTTCCGGTTCATCATCTGCACAACCATCTCGCAGAGCCGTTTCGACGCTCCCATGATATTAGTTGGATTCACCGCTTTATCCGTTGAGATCAGAACAAATTTTTTTACTCCTGCTTCAGCTGCCGCTTTTGCCGTTTTATATGTACCAATCACATTATTCTTGATGGCCTCATTCGGGCTGTCCTCCATAAGAGGCACATGCTTATGCGCTGCCGCATGGAAAACGATGTCAGGTCGGTAATTTTGCATGATCCAGTTAATTCGGTTTGCATTTCTCACAGAACCAATCCTTACATCCAGATCCAGTTCATCCCCATATTTGCGTACCAGCTCCTGCTGGATGTCATAGGCATTATTCTCATAGATATCAAAGATGACGAGCTTTTTCGGCTCTGCCACGGCGATCTGCCTGCACAGCTCACTTCCGATCGAGCCTCCTCCGCCGGTCACAAGCACGGTCTTACCACTGATCGACTGAAGGATCTCCTCATTGTTTACCTTCACCTGCGCCCGGCCCAGCAGATCCGTGATCTCCACGTCTCTGAGGGTGTTCACACTGACCTCTCCATTGATGAGCTGATACACTCCCGGCACGGTCTGCATCCGGCATCCTGTATCCTTGCACAAGTTCAGGATGTCCTTCCGGTTCTTCCCGGTGCACGCTGGAATCGCATATATAATACGATTGATGTTATACTTTTTTATCATATCAACGATATCATACCGGTTGCCGACAATGGGGATACCTTCCAGCATCCTCCCCTTTTTATTGGGATTGTCATCGATGATGCAGCATACCTTTACATCTGTATAATTGGAATTGATCATTTCTTTAATCAATGCCTGCCCCGCCTGTCCCGCTCCGATGACCATGACCCGGTCCTGACTCTTGCTGTGATCCATCCCGCTGCGGTTCGTATAAAAGCGGATCAGCCGATATGAGAACCTTATCCCTGTTGTCAGGCAGAAACTCATGATGTATCCCATCAGATACCAACTGGTCGGCATTCGTAATTCCATGAACAGTGCTCCGCCTGCGTAGGCAAAGATCAGCAGTATGTATGCTGTAAGGATCGCCTGAAGCTCTGCCACGCTGGCCAGCCGCCAGATACTGTGATACAGCCTGCATCCGTAAAAAACAACAAGCGTGACTGTGATCCAGTATGGCATGGCCCACAGGTATCCCTGAAGATACCTCTCCGGAATCAGCCACGGCCTGAAATCAAACCTCAGCACCAGCGCCGCATAATAGACAAATGCGATCGTAAAGGCATCGGCTAACAACAGGAGAAATGCTCTGTGTATCCATTTCAGACCTGTTCCTCCACTCTTACCCATGACTATCTCGTCCTCCTGCGTCTGTATATGTAGATCAATACGCCCGCGGCAAAGGCAATAGCAGCCGCGATCAGCGCATTGACCGGATCCACAGTATTCGGCACAGCCGCTGCGGTAATATTCTCCATCATTCCTGCCGCTTCAGCGGCAGTCCCACTGTGAAAAAGCGGGGTCGCAATATAATTCAGATATTCCATACTTGTTTTCATTCCTTATGTAACTTTCACTGCCGTGAATTCCCTGTTGTGATTCTCATAAAAAGGCGCGCCTGATCCTGTCATGCGCGCCCACTGCTGTCAGACTGACTCATTACTGTCTTGTTTTTTTGTATACTACTGTACCAGCTGCTCCAAGAACAACTGCTACTCCAAGCAGACCAGCCCAGCCGAATGTCATCCCAGTCTTCGGAGATGTGCCGACTGATGCGCCTGTACCGCTCACTTTCCCAATGACTGCCACCGGAGAAAGATCGTCAAATGTAGCGCTCACTACTTTGTTCGTATAATCCACATTAGTCGGAGTTACGATTTCCCATGTAGTTCTATCAGTGCTGTAATGGAGCAGGCCTACATCTGATACACTGCTGGACAGAGACGGCACTGACAATTCCACCTGATATTTTCCATCAGCCGTCTGTACTCCGCCATTGATAGGAGTCAGCTCATAGAAATCTGTCAGCATCGACTTATCTGCCAACTGCGCTGACAGCTCTGGCGCGAGATCTCCTATGCTCTGGAGTGTAGCCGCACCAGAATTAACATCTCTGATCTTTGTCAGTACTGCCGTGTCGGAGAGATTTGACTCAGAAACCTCAGAAAGCTGATACCTGCCTGTGGAGCCTCCGGTCACAGCCATCTCCCCATTCCTGCTTCCTACCGCAAATACACTTATCGCCTGTGTCACGATAAGAGCTGCTGCAAGAAGCGTTCCAAACACTTTCTTCTTCATAGATGCTCATCCTTCCTTTCTTTATTTTTCTATAGACACCAGAACGGCCTGCACCAGATAGCGCTTGTCCGCCTGGGTACCATAGCATGTTGACAGTGTGATGATCTTGTCATCACCGGTTACTTCCTGCTCTGCATCAATGCAGGCTCCCATCTCCCTGACTGCAAAGATGGACTCCAAATACTGGCGATAGCTGTCTTTATCTGCAAAGTTGAAGCTCTGCATAAGATGTCTGTCGTCATACAGATATGCAGCAAATATCCGGTAATGCCGGATCGCGTCAGGTGTATAGATCAGTACTTCTCTGTTATCGTCGAAGAAACTTCTGTCCTGATAATTCAGAAGATTCTGGAACATGCTTCCATTCGCCATGTCATGGCCGTAGATCACGGTATTGGAATCTTCAAAGTCCCGGCTGTTGTAGCTCTCTGTATAGATCGCTCCCTCCGGGCTTTCCACTCCGTCGATCGTATGCGTCAGATAGTAAGTATTGTCTGTTTCGCTTTGAAGGACCGGATAATCAATGGCAGTGCCCGGAATGGTGATCCATGCATACGCCTCCGGATTCCTCGCTTGCAGAGAATCGAAGTCAATGGGTATCTCCACCGCTTCCTTCTCCGGCTCCGGAGCTTCTTTGGGAACGCCGGTGCCAATTTCCTCCCGCAGTCCTTCGTATTCCTCTCCCGCGCTCTGCTGGCGCGTATACTGCCATATCCCTGCCACCGCACAGACCGCAGCTGCAGCGAAAATCAAAATGCTGATTATCAAGTGTTTCTTCTTCACGGCGTCTCACCCCTTATCGTGCCGTTCTCTGTTGCACCATTTTCTGTGGTGACAATCTCTGTATAAAAGGTTTCTATGATCTTTTCGTACAGAGCTTCGTCATCTACATGGTATTCGTCATAATATTGTCCGTCCACTGGCTCTCCCGGCACTGTCCAGCCTTCTGCCGCGCCGCCGCCTGACGCGCTCTGCATCAGCTTGATGAACTCGTCATTTCCCATGCTGGTTACCATGTACGGCTTCATCGTTTCATACAGTTTTCCGGCAAACCCGGAATCCTGTATGGTAAGGGCTTTCGCAGCTTCTCCCAGCGCCCGGATAAATTCCTCCTGACGCGCCATACGGGCAAGCGCGGTCTGACGCTCATCCGTATCTCTGTATCTTACGAATATTTCGATATTTTCTTCATTCAGTGACACCTGGGCCCCTTCTGCAAATTCGGGATATTCCGACTCCAGGCTGTCATTAGGAACAGTGACTGTCACCGTTCCCACACTCTGGACAAGGGCTGATATGCCATTCATATTGACAGCACAGTATCCTTGTATGGGAAGCCCATAAAACAGATTCGATACTGCTTCCTTTGCCAGCCGGCAGCTCTCATGCCCGCCATCGCCGTATGCATAGGAAAGGCTGATGTGATCTCTCGACTTCCCAAGGCTTTCCCCACCCGGAGTAAATGTCTCGATCTCCGTCATTGTATCCCGCGGTATCGAGATCACAGTGACTGTGTTCTCTACACGGTCCCGGGAGACCAAGTATATGGCGTCCGCCTGACCGGCATCTGCCTGGCCGGCAGATGTCTCCACCTTTTCTCTTGTATCAATGCCGAGTATGAGGTAATTACTCAGATGTTCGTTATATTCATATTCCTTCCCATACCACAGCACAGTTCCGGTAGTCCGGTCTACAGTATCCGAATCTGCCGCCGCCCCTGTGTCCACCGGCTGTAACGCGCGCAGGATGAGGACTCCCGCCACTGCTGTCACGATTATTGCCGCGCCCAGAGGGATCAGCCACAATTTCTTTTTTCGTTTTCTGATGTCGGACATCTTACATCCCCGCTTTATTTGCCTTCAGTTTTTCCATAATAGCCATATTTGGAGTAATATTTGTTCTTCCTTACATCCACCTTGTTCAACACGGCTCCCAACACTCTGCATCCACTTATTTCCAGTTGTTCTTTTGCTTTTAACGCCACTTTTCGGCTGACCAGATCGCTTTCAATAACAAGGATGGCTCCGTCACATCGACCGGCCACTACGGCCGCGTCGATCAGGTTTGCTATTGGAGGGGTGTCTATCAGTACATAGTCATATTTTTTTCTCAGGTTGTGCAGAAGTTCTGCAAAAGCCTCCTGACCGAGCAGTTCCGAGGGATTCGGGGCTACCGGTCCTGAAAATATCATATCTAACCCGGTAAAATTGGTATCGTATATGATATCTTCCACTTCACACTGTCCGCTCAAATATTGGGACAGCCCCTCTATTTTCCCTTTCACTTGAAATCTTTTGACAAAACTGGATTTTCGGATGTCCGCGTCCAATATAAGGATGCGCTTGCCTATTTTTCCCATTTCAGCCGCCAGCTGGAAAACAATGTCGCTCTTCCCTTCATTTGGATAGCAGCTGGTCAGGACAATGGTCCTTATCCTTGTCCCCGCGAACTGTACATTCGTGCGGAGAGTCTTAATTGCTTCTTCATAGAAATAATCAGGCCGCTTCGGATCCGTCATGACTACTTTGGGTTCTGTCATTTCCGTTTCCTCCTCTTCCTTCTTTTCTTGGGTCGGTTATCCGTTTTTCCGGAAATATAATCCTTCCTGTCCGGTATGCTGGCCAGGGTAGACAGTCCAAGATATTTTTCTATATCATCCTCTGACTTGATACTGTCATCCATCAGAGTCATCAGAACAACGACTCCAACTGCCAGAACCAGCCCGGCCAATGCTCCCATTGCCACATTCCTGCTCATGCTGGGGCTTATGGGCTTCTCAGGCACGATCGCCTCTTCAATGACCTTCGGTGGCACTACCTCCATCTGATTGCCTATGTACTCTGAGGAGATATTCGCCAGTGCATTTACCAGCTCCTGAGCAATCTGCGGATCTGAATTGTCCACCGAGAGCTCAAGGATGCGAGTATCGCTTGGATTGTTAATAGACACCGCTTCCTTTAATGACTCATACCTCATATCCACTCCCAGCTCGTCGATCACTTCCTGAAGGACGGTGCGGCTGGTGATCAGCATGCTGTAATCTTTCGTAAGTTGGCTTCCCAGCTGAAGATCCGCAAGCGATGTCAGCGTTGTCTCTTTTGTCAGGACAAGCATTGTGGAGGTAGCCCTGTAAACCGGGGTGACCATCATCCTCGTATATATTCCTGCGAGCACTGCCCCGGCGAGCAATACTGCCACGATGATGAGGGCTCGTTTTTTGAGGGCATAAAATATTTCCAACAGATCGATCTCCATCTCACCATTACCATGTGTCTTTTCCATCGCGGTTCTTCCTTTACTGTTATTATTGGGCAGCCCTGCTTCAGGCTTTTGTTAACTCATGACCATTTTTCCAGAGCGCTCTCTCTACATATTCTTCATCGAGGGACTTCTTCATCCACTCAACTGCCCCTTTTGTGTCTGGTCTGCGCTCACTGATATTATGCATGTCAGTGCCAAAAAAATCAACGATTTCTTCACGGAGCACTCGTCTGCACCACCGCGTTGTCTCATGATACCATTTCCCTCCTACGGCCCTGAAATTAAGCTGTATCAGAGCACCCTGAGCCTTGAGTTCCTCCGCTTTGCCCGGCTCCCGGATCGCCCGGTACCTCTCCGCGTGCGCAAGGATCGGGATATATCCCGCAAAGACCAGATCTTTCACGGCCCTGAATATGTGGGTATATGGCATCTCCGGGCGGAATTCTATAAGAACGTGACGCCCTTCTCCCATTGTGAGCAGCTTTCCCTCTTCCAAAAGCTTCACGACATCCTCCGAATACATGATCTCCTGCCCAGGTGTGATATGGATATCTACGTCAAGCTTACGGCGCGCGCATTCCTGCACCTCTTTGCACAGGGCTCGTATCCGGTCCGGACAGATGTTCTCATACATGAACGAATAGTGAGGGGTGGCAACCACTTCTGTAATGCCCTGCTGCCATGCCTGCCACAGCATCTGTACACTTTCCTCCATGTCCTTTGCGCCGTCATCCAGCCCCGGAAGGATATGACTATGTATATCTGCGATTTGTGCCATCAGACAATGCCTCTTTTTCTGCTTTTTTCATATATTCGACCATATTTTTCACTTGCAGTCGATTATATTCTGTCTTTTTCTGTCATTTTCTGTCTTGCCGCGCATACTGATAATACTCCGTTCACAGTTTTCTGTCAAGTCTTATCGGATGTTCCCTTATATTCCCTCATATGATATTGAATTCCAGCTTCACGCCATGCTTTTTGAGGACTGTCACAAGCCCGGATCTTCCAGTAATTCCTGCTGTCTGAACACGCCAGCTTTATTTACATCCACACTGCGCAGCACCTGTAAAGTCCATCCACCATCTCTCTTGTTCCTGTCAGTATAAAATATTTAGATCCGGCATTCTTTGGATATCCTTTTTCAGAAAACTTTTAGCAGGGAGAATGACTGTTGTACGCTTTTGCTGATCTCTGTAATCGGTCATTTCTCTATTCATTCGCTTTCTTATCAGTGCAATGAATAAACCTCTAAAAACAGAACAGCCACAGAATCCATTAACTCGGCTTATCATTAATAAAGGCGAAGCTCTCACAGCCTCGCCTTAAAATCCTCATATCCAAATGTCTTCACGACCTCACAAGTCCCATCCTCTCTCTCCAGTACGATATCCGGGAGACGCATTCCATTAAATGTATTCGTCTTGACCATCGTATAGATTGCCATGTCCCGGAATTCCAGCCGGTCTCCGCGGCTCAGCGGCTGCGCGAAGGAATAATCCCCGATCACATCACCCGCAAGGCATGTCGGTCCTGCCAGGCGGTACACATAAGGCCGACCACATTCGCCTGCAGGCCGCTTACATCCACCCGCATTCGTTTCTGCCGGATCTCCCGCGTCTTTCAGCGGCGGCCGGTACGGCATTTCAAGCACATCCGGCATATGGCACGCAGCGGACGCATCCAGGACCGCAATCTTCATTCCATTTTCCACAATCTCCAGCACCTCTGCTATAAGCTCGCCCGCGTTCAGAGCCACCGCCTCTCCGGGCTCCAGATAAACTTCCACTCCATACGTCTCCTTCACATGGCGGATGCAATGTTTCAGCAACTCCCTGTCATAGTCCGGCCTCGTGATATGATGGCCGCCGCCAAAATTCAGCCATTTCATCCTGCGCAGGTATTTTCCAAACTTCTCTTCAACCACTTTGAGCGTTGTCTCAAGGTCATCCGAATCCTGCTCGCAGAGCGTGTGGAAATGCAGTCCATCCAGAGCTGCGATATCCTCCTCCGTCATCTCCTCCTCAAATTTCCCCAGCGTTGTGCCCAGCCTGGAGAACGGCGCGCACGGATCATAAATGGCATGCCCTTCCTGGGTGGAACACTCCGGATTGATCCGCAGTCCCATGCTCCTTCCCGCCCGCTTCACCTGAGACTTATATTTCTTGATCTGCGCCGGCGAATTAAACACAATATGATCGCAGACCCCCAGTATCTCAGGCATTTCCTCTTCTCTGTAAGCCGGCGAGAAAATATGGTTCTCCTTCCCCATCTCCTCATTTCCCAGTCTGGCCTCATACAGCCCGCTGGCTGTAACCCCATCCAGATACTGTCCGATCAACGGATACACCCGGTACATGGAGAACGCCTTCTGAGCCAGCAGGATCCTGCATCCTGTCCCCTCACAGATCTCTTTCAGGATCTCCAGATTTTCCCTGAGTTTGCTCTCCCGCACTACAAAGCAGGGAGTCCTCAACTCATCCCTTCTCATACAAACACCCAGCCTCTCAAACACCATATCTACTCATCTGGCAAATTTATTTTCCGTCAAATACATCTGTTTCTTCCAGGTAGCTCTATTTTCGCTCCCCGCAGCCGGATTTACTCCACCAGCTCCGGATCCTCGCTGATCTTCCACGGCAGCCCCCATTTATTGAGCGCGTCCATGAACGGATCGGGATCAAATTCTTCCATATTATATATGCCCGGCTTTTTCCACGCTCCGGTCATCACCATCATCGCGCCGATCATCGCCGGAACGCCTGTCGTGTAAGCGACTGCCTGGGAACCGACTTCTTTGTAGCACTCCTGATGATCGCATGTATTATATATGTAGAGCCTCTTTTCCTGTCCGTCTTTCTTTCCGATAAAGATACAGCCGATATTCGTCTTGCCTTTCGTGCGCGGCCCCAGGGAAGAAGGATCCGGCAGCACGGCCTTTAAGAACTGAAGCGGCACGACCTCCCTGCCTTCGTACATGATCGGTTCAATAGACGTCATCCCCACATCTTCCAGACATCTTAAGTGATTCAGATAGCTCTCCCCGAATGTCATGAAGAAGCGGATCCTCCTGATACCCGGAATGTTGAGCGCCAGAGACTCAATCTCCTCGTGATGGAGCAGGTACATATCCTTTTCTCCGATTTCCGGGAAATTATATACTCGTTTGATTTCCATCGGCTCTGTCTCTACCCAGTGTCCGTTCTCCCAGTATGACCCTTTTGCCGACACCTCCCGGATATTGATCTCCGGATTAAAGTTCGTAGCAAACGGATAGCCATGGTCTCCCGCATTGCAGTCTAAAATATCAATGTAGTTTATTTCATCAAAATAATGCTTCAGCGCGTACGCGGAGAACACACTTGTCACGCCCGGATCAAACCCGCTCCCCAGAAGCGCTGTAAGACCTGCCTTCTCATACTTTTCCCTGTATGCCCACTGCCATTTATACTCAAATTTCGCTGTATCCTCCGGCTCGTAATTTGCTGTATCGATATAGTGGACGCCTGCTGCCAGACACGCGTCCATGATCGCAAGATCCTGGTATGGGAGCGCCAGGTTCAGCACCACCTCCGGCTGTTCCTTCTTGATCAGCGCTGTCAGAGCTTCCACATCGTCCGCATCCACCTGAGCGGTTGTGATCTTTGTCTTTGTCGTTCCTTCCAGCTTTTCTTTGAGCGCATCGCACTTTGACACTGTCCTGCTGGCAATGCACAGTTCTGTAAATACTTCGTCATTCTGGCAGATCTTGTGGATCGCCACGCTTGCTACGCCGCCGCAGCCGATCACCATTACTTTTCCCATTTTCTTCTCCTCTCCGCCCGCGTCCGCCGGGCGCTGCTGCTATCTGTTTATCTATTTAGTTATTTCTCCATTATATGTGTTGTGTTTTTATCTTTTCCGCCATGCCTTTATCACCTGTTCACGATCGCGATCAGCATCTCCCGGATGATCTTGCACGCCGCGGCCGTGGAAGCCCCGGTAGGATCGCAGGGCGGGCACAGCTCGTTTACATCGCAGCCGATCAGATTTACTCTCCCGCATACTTCCGTAACGCCTCTCATGGCAGTGAGGAAATCCACGCCGCCCGGTTCAGGCGTCCCCGTCCCCGGAAATACAGATGGGTCCATCACATCCAGGTCCTCTGTGAAATATACCGGCGCATCTCCCAGCTTTTCCAGCACTTCTCCCAGTCCCTCCAGACTGAACGGATGAAAATCCGTATGTCCGCTCTTTGCCCAGTCAAATTCATCCTTTTCCCCGGACCGGATGCCGAACTGGTGGATACGACCGTCCCCCAGCAGCTCCCAGCACCGCCGGATCACGCAGGCATGGGACAGTTCCACCCCCAGATAGTCCTCCCGCAGGTCCGTATGCGCGTCAAAATGAATGATATGCATATCCGGATATTTCTTCACAGCGGCACGGACGCTTCCCAGTGTGACCAGATGCTCCCCGCCGATCATAAACGGCAGCTTCCCATCTTCCAGAATCTTCTCCGCGCACTCTTCGATCTGGTCCAGCACCCGCTCAGCGCTTCCGATCGCCAGCTCCAGATCGCCGCAGTCATAAACCCGACCCTCTGTCAGCTCTTTGTCCTGATACGGACTGTATATCTCCAGCCCATAGGAGTCGCTGCGCACCGCAGTTCCCGCGAACCGGGTCCCCGGGCGGAAGGACGTGGTAGAGTCAAACGGCGCGCCGAAAATCACCACATCCGCCTCGTCATACTCCGCGTCACATCCGATAAAGTTCACAATATTTTTCATCATCTCTCCACATCCTCCAGAAGTTTTTCCACATATGCCGGGAGTGCGAACACGCCCGCATGCAGCCTGGGCTCATAATACTTTGTATGGATTCCTTTCAGTTTCCACGCCACTTTGTCCAGGTCATCCAGGGGATGATACTTTTTTGACGCGAATCCAAAGAGCCAGTGTCCCGACGGATAAGACGGAATGTGCGCCTGATACACCCGGCAGATGGGGAAGGTCTCCACAATCCGCTTATGCATCCGCTGGCACTGAAAAGCCTCTTCTGTGTAAAATGGGCTTTCATTCTGATTGATCATGATGCCATCCTCGTGCAGGGCATTGAAGCAGTTGCCGTAAAATTCTTTCGTGAACAGGCCTTCGCCCGCTCCGAACGGATTGGGAGAGTCAATAATGATCAGGTCATATGCGTCACCTTTGGAGCGGATGAACCGCAGTCCGTCCTCATGGAAGATGTTTACCCTGTCGTCTGTCAGGCTGTTGGCAATCTCCGGGATATGTTTCCGGCACACCTCTACAAGAAGGGGATCCGGCTCCACTACATCTATTTTTTTGACTCCATCATACTTGATAAGCTCCCGGACCACGCCGCCGTCTCCTCCGCCCACCACAAGCACCTCTTTTACATCCGGGTGCACCGCCATGGGCACGTGTGTGATCATCTCATGGTAAATAAACTCGTCCCGCTCTGTCAGCATCACGTCCCCATCCACCACAAGGATCTTGCCGAAATCTTTTGATTCCAGCACATCGATCCGCTGCACCTCGCTCTGGGCGCTGAAGAGCTGCTCCTCAATGCGGATGGACAGTTTCACGCCGTCTGTATGTATATCTGAAAACCACATTTCCATACCAGATATCATCTCCTTTCACACAGCACATTCAGCCGCTCGATCTTCTCATCTTCCGGTCCGGTCATGGAACATCCTTTTTCCTTCGCATACATGATATAATCTATGATCTCGTCCGTGATTTCTTCTCCCGGCGCCAGCACCGGGATGCCCGGCGGATAACACATGACGAACTCCGAGCATATCCGCCCTTTTGTCTCGAGCAGCGGCAGTGACTCCTTCTCCGCGTAGAAAGAATCCTGGGGCGTCATGACCACCTTGGGCGCAATATACTCCTGAGAGAGCATGCCCGCCTTGTCCTTTTTGCAGCGTCTCCGCAAGTCCGCAAGCGCGGTCACCAGGCGTTCCACCTCGCGGATACGGTCTCCGATGGACAAGTAGGCGAGGATGTTGCCCAGGTCTCCAAACTCGATCTGGATATCATAGTCATCTCTTAAAATGTCATACACTTCGATTCCTGCAAGTCCGATGTCCAGCGTGTGGATGGAGAGCTTTGTCGGGTCAAAATCATAGATACTGTCCCCATTGACCATCTCCCGCCCAAAAGCATAGTAATCACCGATCTTGTTGATCTCTTCTCTGGCATAATCCGCAAGCCCTGTCACCGTCTGAAAGGAGGACTCTCCCCGCAGAGCCAGATTCCTTCTGGAAATATCCAGGCTCGAGAGCAGCAGATAGGACGCGCTCGTAGTCTGGGTCAGGTTGATGATCTGACGGATATACCCCGGGTTCATATCCTTTCCTGTAAGCAGGAGGGAGCTCTGGGTCAGGCTTCCTCCTGATTTATGCATACTGACAGAAGCCATGTCAGCCCCTGCTTCCATCGCGGATGCAGGGAAGTCTTTTCCAAAATAAAAATGGGTTCCATGGGCCTCGTCCGCAAGCACTTTCATCCCTTTTTCATGGGCCAGCCTGACGATCGCTTTCAAATCCGAACATATTCCATAGTAAGTCGGATTATTCACGAACACTGCCACGGCATCCGGATTCTGCCGGACCGCCTCTTCCACGTCAGCGCGCTTCATTCCCAGGGAAATCCCCAGCGCATGGTCCACGTCCGGATTTACATAAACAGGCTTCGCCCCACAGAGGACCATGGCGTTGATCACGCTTCGGTGGACATTTCTCGGCAAGATGATCTTGTCGCCCTTTTTGCAGCATGCAAGCACCATAGTCTGCACAGCCGAAGTCGTGCCGCCCAC
This sequence comes from uncultured Mediterraneibacter sp., assembly GCA_944383695.1. Lineage (GTDB taxonomy): Bacteria > Bacillota > Clostridia > Lachnospirales > Lachnospiraceae > Mediterraneibacter. Next base: position 78,645 of record CALWQP010000005.1, on the reverse strand, counting down.
CATAAGAAATGCATGCCCTGCGCCAAACGCGTCCGCGGCAAGTTCTTCCGCCTCTTTGATCACAGATACCGGATGGCAGAGATTGTCCAGAGGCTTCATGGAGTTGACGTCGATGCTGACACAGCGCTCGCCCAGCAGCTCTGCCAGCTCTGGATTCCCCCGCCCATGCTTGTGCCCAGGCACATCAAAGGGCACGACCCGGTTCCTCCTGAATTTTTCCAGCGCCTCGTAGATAGGCGCTCTTGTCTGCGATAAATTACCCATGATATTTCTACCTCTTCCCGATCATATCTCGCGTCCGGTTCAGTGTGCTCCTGACCAAACGCTTTTTGTTTCCCGGAGCGGCCCGGAGAGCTTTTCCAAAAACCAAAAAACACAGGCTCAAGTGCATTCCGCACCCAGCCTGTGTACTGTCGTCATATGTTCATACTGTATTATCATTCTGACCCGCCTGCAGGTCTTATCTTTTCAGATATAACAGATATTGGACGTAGAGTCTATATAGCAAATATTTTTACTTTTACTACTCTTATTGACCGTTTCACAAGTTGTGTATGCGTACATGCACACCGGGGTTATAAAGTAACCAACTTATAAAATTTGAGCTTCTAACTCAATCAATAATGCAGCCATATGCTGCGTAAAATATTTGCATGGAGAACGTTCCAAATATCTGCTTTCCATACAAGAGGTATGGTAACACAGAATCCAGGATATTACAAGAATTTTATTCTTTTTGCTCTGGTTTGTGCCCCGGCCTCCTGGGAAATCGGATATTCACCCGGAACAGGTCTCCGTCCAGATACAGCTCCAACGCTCCGCCCTGCATGGTGGTTAGGCTCTTCGCAATGGACAGCCCCAGCCCGCTCCCCTCTGTGCTCCTCGACAGATCTCCCCGGATAAACCGCTCCGTCAGTTCGTCAGCGGAGAAATTAAGCTGCTGTTCTGATACATTTTTCAGAGAAAACAGGACCTGATCTTCTGACAATGTAAGGTCCGCGTACACCCGTGTGCCGGGCATCGCGTATTTCGCCGCATTGCCAAAAACATTTTCCAGTACGCGCCACATGCGTCGCCCATCCACATGGATGACTGCCGGTTCTTCGGGCATGTTCAGCACCACCGTCAGCCTGCGCGCCGCAAACTTCTCCGCCAGTTCGCCCTCGGTCTGCTGGATCAGTTCTCTTAAATCCACATCCATACATTCCAGGGTGATATTCCCGCTGCTCACCTTGGACGCCTCAACCACGTCCTCCGTCAGGGTCTTCAGACGCTGCGCTTTCGCCTCAAGAATATCCAGATATCCCTGTATCTTTTCATCCGCGATGTTAGACCGCTTCAGGATATCCACATAATTTATGATGGAAGTAAGGGGCGTCTTGATATCGTGGGATACATTTGTGATCAGGTCTGTTTTCAGCCGTTCATTCCTCATCGCCTCATCCACCGCCCGGTTCAGGCCGCTGCCGATATCATTGACCTTTTCTGCCAGCTCCCGGTCCGCGCCGCGCAGGCCTTTAAGCTCAATGCGGTGCTCGAGATTGCCTGATGCGATCTCCTCAATGCCTTTCTTGATCCGGCACTTTGCCATCGCGCTGCTCAAGACAAGCCAAGCCGCTGCTATGTCCGCTGCCAGCGCCAGCAGCGCTGTTGTGCCGGAATGCGCCAGGATGGCGATCCACTGGAGGAAGAGAAAGGCAAAAAACAGGACTCCCGCGCGCACTGTCACAGACCCCGCTTCTATCACCCGCCTGCCAAAAGAAATCACCGCATAAAGAAGACTTCCCTTCCACAGACTTTTTGCTTTGATCCTCCTGACAAGGCTGGTATAACCCCAGAAGAAACAAAGGAAGGTAAACACGCCATACATAAACAGCGCTGTTACGTCAGACAGCCCAAGAGCGCTCGTAAACAGCGCGGAATAAAACTGCGTCACCCCGCCGAACTGCTCCGCGTAATAAGAGACGGCATTGTTCAGCTCATTCCAGCTCCCGGCCACATATCCCCCGCCGATCACGATCCATGTCACAGCAGTCCACAGCAGTATCACGGCCGCAGCCCCGATCTCTGTCTTCCAGCGGTCAAACGCCGCCAGATGCAGTTCTTCGTCTTCCGGTCTCTTTCCGGCAGCAAGGGCAAGCCATACAGCAGAGACAAGGAACAGTATCGTCCCGGCAATAAGAGATATGATCGAATATCTGAGGAGAGGAATATTCTGGTCATAGTTCATCTTTCCTTCATAGAACTGATCCTGGATCGGATATGATGTATCTACCGCAGCCGCAAAAATAATGCTGGACTCCCTGCCCGTCTTCTGGCTTTTCACCACTTCCCATTCTCCGGACGCAGATACATTCATATTGGTCTCAAAATCCTTCAGCTGGGGATATACGAACATATATTTTACGCTGTCCCCGGATTTCATTTTCTCAAGACTCTGCTCTGCTTCCTCATAGCTCTTGTATTCGCTTCTGTTGGACTCCACCTTTTTGGTGTCCATATTAATGTACAGATAGGCAAGATTCGTGTTGCCCTCTTCCAGATGATCCCATCCAGTCTGATATCTCTCGTAATCGCCATACATCGTGCCCAGTGTCATTTCAAGGGCTTCATAGACAGTTGACAGCTGGCCGTTGAGCACAGCGGAACTGTTGATGATCTGAAGGAGATTCTCCGCCCCATGAGGCGCATATTCTTCAATCGGACTCTGACCGTAATTCCAGCAGTCTATATACAGCGTGCTTCCGTCCTGCCCGCGGATACTCATCCCGCCCGCAGCGCCCGAGGACGTGTATGTGCCGTTTTCCAGTTCCTGCAGATACTGCTCCTGGCTCATATATCCGTCATGAAATTCCATGACGAGTTCCCCGCTCCGGAAGCGCGCGAGGAAATCATCCAGATAATAATAATAGTAATCCCCTTCCGGCTTCTGGCAGACGATCACCTCGTTACTGCTGTAATTATCATCGCTGCCGCTGGAAAAATCCTCGCTCCATTCCAAGAGATCACCGAGAGTATATGCGATCCCTGAAGGTTTATCTCCGCCTGCCCTGCCGTTCTGGTAATATTCCATGACATCGACCACTTTATCCGGATTGTATGCCCCATCCATTTCAAAAAAGTCTTCCAGGCGGAACTTCCGGAAGACCTCGCTCATCGCATTGCCCACCGCCGTCTGAAAATCTCCGGACTCTTCATAGGGCTGGTTCACTATGGTCATGATCTCCGCAGGATTGACCGTGCCCGCCAAAGTCGTCCCCACAACAAGGGATGTAAGGACCGCCGCGCCGCTCAGGACTCCCACGATCAAAACAGCCGCTCTGACAACAGCCTTTCTATACCACTTATTCATAAGGCTCCCTTCTACATCTTTTCGATTTTATAGCCTACTCCCCACACAACTTTCAGGTAGCGCGGTTCTTTTGGATTGATCTCGATCTTCTCCCGGATATGCCGGATGTGCACTGCCACCGTATTGTCCGCCCCGATCGCCTCTTCATTCCAGATGGATTCATAAATCTGGCTGATAGAGAACACTCTTCCCTGATTTTTCATGAGCAGCAGAAGGATGTTGTACTCGATGGGCGTCATCTTCACCGGCTCGCCGTCCACGGTCACCTCTTTCAGGTCATCATTGATCCTGAGGCCTCCCGCCTCATAAATCTTGTCCTGGCCTTCTTTTACCGAACCTCCCAGCTGATTGTACCTGCGCAGCTGGGATTTTACCCTTGCGACCAGCTCCAGTGGATTGAAGGGCTTCGTCACATAGTCGTCCGCGCCCACATTCAGTCCCAGTATCTTGTCCGCATCCTCAGACTTCGCCGAGAGGATGATGATGGGAATACTGTTCTTTTCCCGTATCTTCAAAGTGGCGCGGATCCCATCCATACGCGGCATCATCACGTCCAGTATCAGGAGGTTTACTTCCTCTTTCTCCAGGATATCAAGAGCCTCTATCCCATCATATGCTTTCAGGATATGGTATCCTTCCTGGGACAGATATATCTCGATCGCTTCCGCGATTTCTTTGTCATCATCACATACAAGTATATTGTACATTGTCATCACCTCCCTTACAGTATACATGATATGGGAGATTTTTTAAAAGGAAGGAGTGAAAATCTTATAAATTTCTTAATAAAGAATAGGTATAGGAAGCAGCTCTGCGAACGCTTGTTCTTTTTCAGGATATGTGCTATCCTATGTCTGATATACGCCAAGAAATAATGAGGTAATTTTCATGAAACATCCTTTTGATTATGAAATCATATACAGCAGCCGCAGGACCACCGCCATCCAGGTCAGCCCGGACGGCAGGGTCATCGTACGCGCCCCGAAGCACTGCCCCCGCGGCTTTATCGACAGCTTCATCTGCCAAAAAGAAGACTGGGTGCTGAAGCATTTGTCCCGATTTGAAAAGCAGAGGGAACTGCACTCTTCCACCAAACGCCCGCCTCTCTCCGGGAAAGACCGCGCCAGATATATGGCTGTCGCAAGAGACATTTTTATGAAAAAGGCGGCTTATTACGCGCGCATCATGGATGTTTCCTACGGACGGATCTCTATCAGGGAGCAGAGGACCCGCTGGGGAAGCTGCAGCAGCAAGGGGAATCTGAACTTTAACTGGCGGCTGATCCTCGCCCCGGAAGAAGTACTGGACTATGTTGTAGTCCACGAGCTCGCCCACCGCCGGGAGATGAACCACTCAAAGGCCTTCTACGCGATCGTGGAATCCGTACTGCCTGATTACCGCAGCGCCCGCAGATGGCTCCGGGAACATGGACATTCTCTGTGGGAAGCAGTGTAGATCAGAGCATTATTCTCTGCCGGATTTAGAGCGCTTTCTCTTCTTTAAGTACCTGGTACACAAAGGAGACCGGAAGACCGACCACGTTATAATAATCTCCATCAATCCGGTCGATGTATTTTGCAAAAGAACCCTGGATCCCATAGGCTCCTGCTTTATCCATTGGCTCTCCGGCGGCAATGTAACTGCGGATCTCCTCTTCCGTCATCTCGTGGACATACACCTCTGTCTTTACTACATGATTCTTTGTATGCCTCCTGCCATCGCTGTCATGGTCAAGCACTGCCACGCCGGTATACACCTCGTGCGACCTTCCCTGAAGAGCCTGCAGCATACGGAATGCGTCTTCCTCATCCCTGGGTTTTCCCAATATTGTCTGATCCAGCACAACGATGGTATCCGCTCCGATTATCACCATATTTTTAAGGCCTGCTTCTCCTGGAATTTCCGGTTGTGCCGCCAGGCTGCCGTCCTCTGCGCCTCTCAATTCCGCCACAAGGTCTTCCGCCACATTTTCCGCTTTCATAAGCGCCAGCTCTTTCACGATCTCTTCCGGTACAGTGCTGTGATACACTTCTTCTTTCTCGCTGATCCTGACGGTAAACTCAACACCAATCTGACTTAAAAGTTCCCTTCTGCGCGGGGAGGCAGACCCCAGAACGATTTTCTTTTTCATATCCCATCTACTCCTTTTTGTTCAGCGCCAAACAGCAGAAACATGCAGGACCGCGCTGTGAAATCTGTTTCATAACTATACCATAATCCCTTTTTCGCAACAAGAGACGCATACTGTCCTTTTCCCCTCTTCTGTGTTATACTCGGTTCATAACACAACATACGGAAAGGAACTGCCATGCTGAAGATCATAATTTCTCCTGCAAAAAAGATGACTATAACCGATGATTACCCTCGTGAACTGACTGACCCGGTCTTCCTTGACCGGGCGCTGGAACTGCATGCCCTGCTGAAAGATATGGATCCTTCCGGGCTGAAAAATCTGTGGAAATGCAGCGATCGGCTCGCTGAACAGAATTACAAACGGATCCATACATATTCCCCCGACCAGGCGCTTACCCCTGCGCTGCTCTCTTATGAGGGTCTCCAGTATCAGCACATCGCTCCCGTAGTCTTCACGGACTCTCAGCGGGATTACGCTATCTCCCATGTACGCATTCTCTCCGGTTTCTACGGCATCCTCTCCCCTATGGACCGGGTGATCCCCTACCGGCTGGAAATGCAGGCAAAGCTGAAAACAGATAAGGGCTCAGATCTGTATGAGTACTGGGGCGACAGCCTGTACCGCGAACTTCTCCGGGAGGGCACGACAGAACTTATCAACCTCGCCTCCGGCGAATACAGCAGGGCAGTCCTGCCCTGGCTGTCAAAAGACGCTCCCGCCGAACAGTCCTCATCCGCCCAGCCTCCGGCCGCCCTACGCCGTCTCTTCTGCATCACCTGTATTTTCGGAGAAGTCAGAAACGGAGAAGTCAAAATGAAAGGGACTCAGGCAAAGATCGCCCGCGGCGAGATGGTTCGCTGGATGGCAGAAAATAGGATAGAACACTCGGAAGAAATCCGGGAATTTCGGGAGCTGGGATATGAATTCCAGGAAAAACTGTCCACTGCGGAAGAATTTGTATTTGTCAGATCGGAAAAATCTTGATCCACATTCTCCTCAGGCCTTCTCAAGCAGCCCCGGTCCTGTCATCAGCCGGTACTCTCCGGCAGACATGCATTCTGCCGCAATTGAGCTGGCCTTCTGTACAGGCAGAAGGCGTCCGTGATATCACCGGATATCCGCACCGCATATATTAATGCAATGATTCCTGTCATTTTATTGTCATCTGCACACGATCGTGTTATCCTTCTTTCATACCCAAACAGGCGGTCTTTCTGGACCGTTTAATGAATCTGTCAACCATTTCATTTTGGGAGCCCGCATTCCGGGACAATACCCCGACGATGAAACACCAGAAACACAATATTTATCTTATGCAGGAAACTCTGTTCTGTCTTTACACCTCTTAAAGATATGGTACAATAGATTCAGATACAGCCTTTCCTGTATGAACACAGTTTCAAAAGAGGAAAGGAGAATGATCCATGGCACAGACAAACGACAATTTCATAATGCTTCCCACAGTAGATTTCTGTTTTAAAGAATTGATGCAGAACGAAAACGTACGAAAGGGATTTATTGCAGCGCTGCTGGGCAGAGAGCCGGATGACATCAGGGAAACGACTCTCATACCCACAGGGCTTCTCCCCGAGTATGAAGACGACAAAATGGGCGTGCTGGACGCAGCAGTCCTTCTGGAAGACGGCACGCAGATCGATCTGGAAATGCAGGTCATATACTTTGCTTACTGGACAAACCGGGTATTGTTCTATCTGGGCAGGATGTACACCGGGCAGCTGAAAAAGGGCGATTCTTACAACAAACTCAAGAAATGTATCCATGTGAGCATCCTGAATTTTATCCACTTTACAGAGGATAAAAAATGTTACCATAAAATTTCTTTCTGCTATACAAAAACGGGAATCCCCTACACGGACCTGATGGAGCTTCACATACTGGAGCTTAAAAAGCTTCCCGAAAAAGCTTTAAATGAGGAAGGTATCATCCGCTGGATGCGGTTTTTCAGTGGGAAGACCAGGGAGGAGTTTAAAAAAATGGCAGAGACAGATAAATATATTCAAGAGGCATTTGGTGAACTGGAAAAGCTGAGCGCAGACGAGCGCAAACGGCTTGAGTATGAAGCGCGAGAAAAAGCAATGCGGGACTATAACTGCCTTATGGACAGCGCGCAGGAAATGGGATTGCAGCAAGGATTAAAACAGGGATCTGAATCTAAATTAAAAGAAATTACCGGGAGGATGCTGACCCGGGGCATGTCTGCCTATGAGATCGCAGACATGATAGGGGAAGATCCGGACACGATCCAAAGGCTTGCCGACATGATACAAAATACTGGAGAAAATCCGGTATAAATGAAAACAGGGCCTTGCCCTGACAATCAAGAAGACTGCCGAATCAACGGCAGTCTTTCTTCGCTTTGGCATATCTTTATATCTTTTCTCAATACTCGCCGACCACTGTCGTCTTAAGCAGGTTCGTATTTCCCGGACGCCCCAGGGGAACTCCGGCAGTAAGAACTACCACGTCGCCCTCCCTGACGTATCCCGCACGCTCTGCCGCTTCCGTCGCGTGCAGGAACAGGATCTCCATGCTGTATTCTTCTTTAATATGGACCGGGAACACACCCCAGGACATATTTAGCTGACGGCATGTGCATTCATCCGGTGAACATCCCACGATCTGACATCCCGGTCTGTACTTTGAGATCATCCTTGCCGTATGACCAGACTTGCTGACTGTGATGATCGCTTTTGCGTCCAGATCGATCGCCGTCATACATGTGGCATGAGAGATCGCGGTAGTCATATCCGGCCGCTCTTCTTTCTGGCGCACGCTGAACAGCTGGCTATATGGGATATCACTTTCCGTGCGCACCGCGATCTTGACCATCGTCCGCAGGGCTTCCACAGGATATTTCCCTGCCGCAGTCTCCCCGGACAGCATGATGGCGCTTGTCCCCTGATAGATCGCATTTGCCACATCTGTTGTCTCTGCCCGTGTGGGTCTGGGGTTCTTCATCATGGAATCCAGCATCTGCGTGGCAGTGATCACCTGCTTGCCCGCATTGTATACCTTTGTAATAACCTTCTTCTGAATGACAGGCACTTCCTCCAGCGGGATCTCGACTCCCATATCTCCCCGCGCCACCATGATCCCATCCGCCGCTTCTATGATACTGTCAATATTATTTACACCCTGCTGGTTCTCTATTTTAGCTATGATATTAATCTGTTCCCCGCCGTTTTCGCGCAGAAGCTTCCTGATCTCTTCCACATCATCCGCAGTCCTTGTAAATGACGCGGCAATAAAGTCAAAGCCCTCGCGAATGCCAAACAGGATGTCTTCCCTGTCCTTCTCGCTGATAAAAGGCATGCTGACATCATTGCCCGGAAGGTTGATGCCTTTCCTGTCAGATACTGTGCCGCCGTTTTTTACGATACAGTTTACATCTTTCCCATCAATGCTGACAACTTCCAGCCCGATCAGCCCATCGTCGATCAGAACGCTGTCTCCTGGTTTTACATCTTTACAAAGATTTTCGTAAGTGACAGAAACTTTCTCCTGAGTTCCCTCGACATCGTCGGGAGTCAAGGTAAATATCTGCCCTTCTTCCAGCTCTATCCTGCCTTTTGCAAATGTTTTGATCCGGATTTCCGGTCCCTTCGTATCCAAAAGTGCCGCCACGTATTTTCCCTGGCGCTTTCTTATTTCTTTTAACTTATCAAGACGCTCCTTCTGCTCCTGATGTGTCCCATGTGAGAAATTAAACCTTGCCACATCCATGCCCTCTCTGACCAGAGTCTCCAGTATATCACCTTTGTCAGTAGACGGTCCGAGCGTACATATGATTTTCGTTCTCCGCATAATTTCTTCCTCCTGCAGGCTCATTGTTTCTTTCTCATTTATTGTACCACACGAAGGTCTTTCCTGCATTCAGAATCCATTTTCTTTTCACATTTTTTACATTATTAAGTATTTACAAATGTTCTTTTTGCAATTATAATCACATGAGTTAGTCATGTATAACTCAATCAGAAAGCAAGAACGGAGGCTCTTATTTTGAACACATTGGAGAAAATTCTCGCGCTCATATCGGTTCTGCTGCTGGTATTCTGTATGCTTGCACCTTTGAAGCGCACAGAACTGGCACGAAAACATCTCTGGATCCGACACATTACAGGTTTCCACACTGTCTATGGCATCCTTCTGCTCGTCACAGGACTGGCACACGGCGTCCTTGCCGGAAAAGGACCGGCCATGATAACCGGAAAACTTGCATGGATGCTGCTTCTGATACTCACGCTTCTTACTCTCCTGAAAAGGAAGACCGGACAGTCTCTCTGGAGAAGGATACATATCACGCTCGCTGTAACTGTCTGCGCCCTCACTGTGTTCCATATCGTCCAGGCCGTCATTTTCTGAGATTTGGTCATTTCCCGGTCATGGGCCGCCACCAGACTGTTTCCGCTCTGTCACAGAGCTCTGGCCGTCTTATAAAATCGATGTATGAGCCCGATCGCCAGTCCCAGCAGCGCCGGGCACAGCCACCCAAACCCGATCTCCGAAAAAGGCAGGAAATCTGCCATTGCTTCCGCCGCCCTTTTCAGATGGAGGAAAACCAGTGTCTTCTCCGGCAGGGCATTGAGGAAATCCACTCCTGCTGCTGCGGCAGTGAATAAGGTCACCCAGCAGTACACCGCCTTGTCATTTCCAAAAAAGCGCCCAAACAGGGTCAGCAGGATCAACGTGATCGCCAGTGGATAAAGGAACATGAGCACAGGCATGGACCAGGAAATGATCGCATTCAGTCCCAGGTTCGCCACAAGGAATGAAAAAACGCTGAACAGGACTGCCCAGCCCCGGTAAGACGGCCCTTTCGGGAAAACGCCGCAGAATGTTTCGCTGCAGCTTGTGATCAGCCCCACCGCGGTCTTCAGACATGCGACCGTTACTGTCACCGCGAGGATGACTGCGCCTGCTGCCCCAAAATAATGTGTCGCGATCACGGCCAGCGCTTCCCCGCCGTTCTCTGCCGCCGCAGCCATCCCGCGGCTCTGCGCCCCCACTGCTGTCACCAGTATATAGATCACCGCCATCAGTACAGAACTGAAGACCCCGGCCTTTACTGTACTCCTGGCCACATCGTCAGGCTCATCTACCCCCAGGCTTTTTATAACATCCACTACAATAATGCCGAACGCAAGACCTGCCAGGGCATCCATCGTGTTGTACCCTTCCAGAAACCCTTTGAAAAACGCGCCTGAAACATATGCGCCCTCCGGGGCGGCCTCAGATATATCCCCCATAGGGGACAGCAGCGCGCATATGACGAGAAGCCCGAGGAAGAAGAGAAACAGAGGATTTAAGACCTTCCCGATCCATGTCAGTATCTCTCCAGGGCGCAGGGAAAAGAAAAGCACTGCCGCAAAAAATAAAAGAGAGAAAACGGCCAGAGCTGCGGCATGGACTCCCTCGGGCAGGACGCGCTCCACGCCCACAGTATAAGAGACTGTGGCACATCTCGGGATTGCAAAGAAGGGACCGATCGTAAGATAAAGAGCGCAGGTAAAAAATTTCCCATACCTGCGTCCCACACGGCTGCTCAGACCAAGGAGCCCGTCCTCACGGCTGACCCCCAGCGCGGCCACCCCGAGAAGCGGCAGCCCCACTCCTGTGATCAAAAAGCCAGCGGCCGCCTGCCACATGCTTCTCCCCGCAAGTTGTCCCATAGAGACAGGGAAAATGAGATTGCCTGCTCCAAAAAACATGCCGAAAAGCATGCTCGCCACAAAAACAGTTTCTTTCCTGTTCAGCGATCTCTTCATAAACTCCTCCTGACGGTATATTTTGTCTTGTAAAACTCTGGTTACATACTATAATAATATAGCGCCGGGGTCAATTTTATCCTGCAGTGATTTTATAACAAATTGGATTTATTTTTATAGGATAAGAGATACATTAAACAAGGGGGTTTACATATATGCACGCACAGGCAAAGGAAAATCCGATCACTCACGGAGTCATCTGGAAACATCTTCTTCTTTTTTTCTTCCCGATCCTGATCGGGACATTTTTTCAACAGCTTTATAACACCGTCGATTCGGTCATCGTGGGACAGTTTGTGGGGAAAGAGGCGCTTGCCAGCGTAGGCGGGTCGTCTGCCCAGATCGTCGCCCTGGTAGTCGGCTTCTTCACCGGGCTGTCCTCCGGCGCCGCGGTCACCATCGCCCAGTTCTTCGGAGCGCAGGACGATAAAGCAGCAAACCAGGGCCTGCACAACGCCTGCGCCCTTGCTCTCGCATCCGGCGCATTGCTCACAGTGCTCGGGATCGCGCTGACGCCGGCAATGCTCCGGCTGATGAACACTCCGGAAGACATTCTCGCAGATTCGGTCATCTATCTGAGAATCTACTTTGCAGGCATTGTTTTTGTGCTGATCTACAATATGGGCTCCGCTGTCCTGCGCGCCACAGGTGACTCGAAACGACCGCTCTATTATCTGATCGTGTGCTGCGGCATCAATATCGTACTGGATATCCTGTTTGTGCTCGGCTTCCACATGGGAGTGACAGGGGCGGCTGTCGCCACACTGATCGCTCAGGCAGTGAGCGCCTTTCTGGTCACGTGGAAGCTGACGCGTTCCCGCGGAATCCTCAGGCTCTCCCTGAGTCAGATCCGGTTCCACGCACCGATCCTGAGGCACCAGCTCAGGCTGGGCCTGCCCACAGGATTTGAATCCATCCTATTTGCCATCACAAATATCGCCATCCAGTCCGCGGTCAATACGTTCGGGACAGATACCTCAGCCGCCTGGTCAGCCTTTGGCAAACTGGATGCGATCTTCTGGATGGTCAGCACTGCATTTGGCATCTCCATCACTACTTTTATAGGGCAGAATTACGGGGCCGGAAAAATGGACCGGGTGCGCAAAAGCACGCGCGTCTGCCTTTTGATGGACCTGGTCGTATCCACGGCCCTCGTGATCTTCCTTATCATTGCCCGGACATTCCTGTTCCGGCTGTTTACCTCGGACACCGAAGTGATACGGATCGGCTGCGACATGCTTCTCCTTATCACCCCATGGTATGTGATATATGTATTCATCGAAGTGCTTGCCGGGTCGCTTCGCGGAGTGGGAAATGTGATCGTCCCTGTGGTCATCACCCTGGTGGGGGTGTGCATTATGCGCATCATCTGGCTCGCCGTTGTAATGAACATGACTCCTTCTCTTTCCGCCATCATTTTCAGCTATCCTGTAACCTGGATACTGACCGCTTTTGCATTCATCCTGTACTATATAATTAAAGAGAGACAATATAGCCGATAGAAAAACCTTTCCTTACACAATATCGGACCGCAGCGGAAAACTCTCTCCCGCTGCGGTCCATTTCTTAAAACTTCAGGCGTGCCTTGAACTGATCACAGTCAATCTTAATGTCAAACTCCCCGCCCAGAGCTTTCGCATAAGTGCTGACGATCGCCAGGCCCAGACCATTCCCATCTCCGGACCTCGCCTTATCTCCCCTTGCGAAACGCTCCACAATATCTTGTTTTGTAAAATCCATGGGATAGCCGGAGGTGTTCGTGATCTCCAGACAGATCCTCCCGCACCGCGCCATGCTCTTCTCTCCGCTGCCGCCGGCTGATTTTGTAAAACTCCTGAGCGCGGCGTTTTCCGGCTTCTCAACATACGTCTTCACGAACACCCTTGTCCCCTGAGCGGAATATTTCAGGGCGTTCTCAACCAGGTTCTGGCAGATCCGGTAAAAATATCCGTTATCTGTACACAGCTCCGTACTTTCTTCTGTAAGCTGCGTCACAAATTCCAGCCCGCTCACTTTGATCCGGTCATCCATATCCGCAAAGATCTGTTCGATCAGCCGGTTCACCTCAAACTTCTCCGGGTGCAGCTCTATATTGCCGCTGCTGGCCTTTGCCAGATTGAAAAGGCTGTTGATCATTTCCTTGAGCTTTTCGGCGCGTTCCGATATCACATCCACATAATCCCGTATCACATCGCTCAATTCTTCTTTTTTTATCAGTTCAATGTACCCTACCATAGAGGTGAGCGGCGTCTTAAGGTCATGGGAGACATTTGTGATAAGGTCCACACGGAGCTGGTCGCTGCGGGATACCTTCTCCACGCTCTTCCTCTCGATCTCAAAAGCCTCCTCCAGACGCTTCTGCCCCTGTTCTGCCACTTCTTCAAGCTTCTTGCGCATGTCCAGCTCCTGCTGCTCATGGATGAGGTCCAGTTCCTTCCTTCTGAAGCGCAGGAGCACTGCATACAGGAGAATAAACTGCACAAAAACTGTAAAGAGCATAATATAGCCCGCCGCATAATTATAGTGCCATCCACCGCCGTTCCATACGCTGCCGCTCACAAGATGCCACAGGTACCACAAAGCGCATAAAAGCGCCGCTCCCCCAGTCTGACAGAGCCTTCTCTCCACCGTATGTCCGGTCTTTTTCCACGCCTCATAGGGGTCCTCCTCAGGCATCCACATGCCGCCGCACAGCCGTTTCAGCAGTGCGTTGAAAATAATGATCAGGCCTGCTCCCAAAAACAGATTTCCCATGACGCCCAAGAAAATCGCCTCCGCGGTTATATGCCATGTACGGTATACAATGACCGAATAAAAAAGCGCAACTCCAACGAGCAAAAGCAGCGCTCCCAGTATATATAGCTCCTGCGTCAAGTGAAGTTTCAAAAACCCCTGTATTTTCTTATTCGTATTTTTCCATTTTGTAGCCAATTCCCCACACCACCTTTACATATCTTGGTTTTTTCGTATCAATCTCGACCTTCTCGCGGATATGCCTGATATGCACCATGACCGTGTTCTCCACAGTATAGCTTGCAGTCTCCTGCCAGACATTTTCATAGATCTGCTCCGCTGAAAATACCTGTCCCGGATGTTCCATAAGGAGTTCCAGTATTTTATACTCTGTAGCAGTCAGCCGGACTTCCTCCCCCTCAACGATAACGAGCCGCTGCTTTTTATCCAGCATAAGCCCTCCATTGACGATCTGGTCCGCTTCCGTCCGCGGCGCGCTCCCGCCCCATGCACGGTATCTCCGCAGATGAGCTTTGACCCGCGCAATCAGCTCCGCCGGGTTATAGGGCTTTTCTACATAATCGTCCGCTCCCAGCACAAGCCCGGATACTTTGTCGCTCTCCTCAGTCTTCGCGGACAGGATGATCACCGGTATCCGGGACTTTTCCCGCAGCTTCATAAGGGCTGACAGCCCATTGAGTCGGGGCATCATCACATCCAGAAGGATCAGGTCCACAGGATATTTCTCCATGGCGTCAAGCGCCTGCATCCCATCGTATGCCTTCACCACCTCAAATCCTTCATATTTCAGCAACTCACTGATCGAGTACACGATCTCCTTATTATCATCCACCACCAGGATCGTTGCCTGGTCTCCATTTTCTTTTATTACTCCGCTGTCCATATCCGCCTCCTGCATGAATTTCTCTTATCCTTACACTGCTGACTATAAACGCACCGGGTTAAAAAAACCTCGATGTAAATCTTAAAAATTTCTTACGGCTGAAAATCAGTCCACTATCATTTTAAAATAAAGACTAGGCATATCAAGCTAAATAAAGCGGCCAGATTCGAGGGTTCACCAGCAATTTATCTTAGATTTTTCCAGAACTGTTTATTCAGTTCTCTTCTGAACGTCTTTTTTTCTTCTCTGCCTAGACCACGCATTTTCTTAGTCTCACAGTTCTGAAAATATGCGGCCGTAATAAGTAACACCGCACATCCTCCAAGCAGATACACATCACACATATCCAGTATTCCCACGTTCTTTACCGCAATGAAATCAAATGTATACCCCCATATCAGACGCTCTGCAAGTCTCCCCACACTGGCACTCATAAAGAGGATCGGAGAAATAAGCGTCCACGTGCCTGCACCATAAAAATCATTTAAAAATATTATGTATATAAGAAGCATCCCTGCTGCCAGAAATCCGCATACGATCAGCAACATGAAAAGCAGCTCATTATATTCCATTCCAAGCTTCAAGTTCAGAAAGCTTCCCGCACTGTTGATTTCAGGATGAAAGTGGATAAACGCTCCGCTTCCCTCGCATATATGAGCGGTGTCTTTGTAATGGCTATTGAGCAGAAATGCTGTAAAAATATGAATTCCCGCTAAAGGGATTATACTTCCTGCAGAAAGCAAATTACTTTTCTTATTTCCTTTGCCTGGAACTTTCATAATATCATCCTCCAATTATAAACAGAATTCTGTTGACTCTTTCATTTGATATAACTCATATTAAATGTATACCATCATTTTGTCTCATTTACAATCTATCCATGATAATCACAGTTTTGTCGGTGGTATTCGGTACAAAACTTCTGATTTCCCCCTCAAATAAACGTAAAAAAGTAAAGATTTTTTGACAGAACAAAAAGTCTTTACTTTTTTCCAGTACATTCTATGTATTTGTATCTTTACTCTATCGCTGTCTGCTTCACCCTGTTCAGTCCCTTTGACACTGCCGGGATGGAGATAATGATGATCGTGAGCACTGCCTCCGCCAGGAGATAACTGTAATTATAGGCAATGGGATAAATGCTCTTCAAAGACTGCGGGAATGCATCCGGCATGTAGTCCATCCAGTACAGATACCCGCCCAGTGTGTGGAACACGCCTCTGGCAAGCACTGCCGCAATGTATCCCTTCAGCAGCCCATGCCTGCTCTTCGCAAAAAATCCGGCAGCGCCCAATGCGGCGAACGCCAGTATGTAGTCACAGCACACCTGGAAAAAGGACAGCACATACGGCTCCTGGATAAACTGAAGGATACCGTAGGCAAGCCCCACAAAGATCCCGGTTCCCACGCCGTACCAGTTTGCCGTGAGTACGATAAAGAGCATACTGCACAAGGTAACGCTTCCTCCCCACGGCATCTCCCCGATGATCTTGATATAAGACGTGATAAATGCCAGAGCCATTGCAACAGCACAGAATACAAGCTGCTTTGTCGAAAGCCTTTTCTTCGCAGAATGCTTTCCCGCAAAATAAGCTGCCGCCAAGAACAGCATGATCCCGGCAATAATAGTAAGCGCATACCCGGCCGCCGTCAGCCCGCCCTCTGCATTGACAAAAAATCCAGACATATTAAAAAACCCTCCTGTTCTCAGATTGAAAACAAAAGGGCTCAAAAAGCGCACTCATAACACATCCCTCCGCTGGCATTATCCAGATCAGGTCGTGGGTCGAAGTTCCTAACTTCCTCTCAGCCTGTCATACAAGCTCCCCTTGTCATCAATCTTATGAAATTGTAAATTTGTGACGAATTTTATTGTAACGGTGTTCACCGGAAAAGTCAAGGCTGACCTTCTCCCCTGATGCCCCTGTGCACATCTCCAAAATATTTTTGAAACTCACTTTTTATATCCGCAGTGCCGCGGCCTGCCTCTTTTTCTCCTCCTTCTGTCTCCTCCGGTTTCATTAACCCCAGCAGGAACTTTCTCTGTTCTCCGGTAAGGGGCAGCTCCTCATACCATGGCCGGTCGCCTTTCCCCGAATATCCTGAATACAGGAGATAAATAAGGACATTGGCCGTCCTCGCATGATCCAGGCGAAAATCTTCCGGATCGCCCCCCGCATACCGCGCCAGCCCGAAATCGATCAGGGATACCTGTCCTCCGTCATCCACTACATTTGCAATGCTGATATCACCATGCACCACGCTGTGGCTGTGCAGGTATTCCAGTATATCATAGAGCTGTGTCCCGATCCGGTATATCTCATCTGCCGAAAAAATCTTTTTCTTATCAAACAGCCAGTCTTCCAGCGTTTTTCCTTCCATATATTCCAGTACAAAATAATATCCCCGGTGCTCATTCACTACACCGAGCAGCTCAGGCACTCCCGGATGGCAGAGACCTGACAGGACAACCGCCTCGTGATGGTTATTCGCCCTGTTTTTCCTCCACATACGGCGGCGAAACCGTTTCAGGACGACTTTTCTTCCCCGGAGATCATGGGCAAGAAAACAGACACCGTAGCGTCCTCTGCCTATGCGGGCCGCCACGGTGTATTCTGCGATTTTTCTTATCCGCTTCCGGCACATCATCTCTGGACCGGTGTTCCGCACTCAGAACAGAACTTCGCTCCCGCCGGGAGGGGTCTTCCGCAGTTTTGGCAGAATACTGCATTGGACTCCATTTTCTCGCCGCAGGACAGCCAGAACTTAGATCCTGCCGGCACAGAGGTACCGCACTTCGGGCATACCGCCTCCCCTCCGGCTGAAGGAGCCGTCGGTTGGAATGCCCCTGGATTTGGATATCCTTGGTTTGGATAGCCCTGGTTCGGATAACCCTGCCCATAGTATCCCCGGGAACTGCGGGAACTGAATCCGCTTCCCAATCCGGAGAACATTCCGAACAACCCTCTCTTTTTGTAGTGTGCTCCTCTCATATTAGGATCAGGGTATCTTCTCCTGCTGCTGGAATGTGAAAAAAAGCCACTCATAACTTATTCCTCCTGCTGTCTGATAGTTGTACTCAATATACCGTAATCCCTTTACACATGGCAAGTAAGGTCAGACAATTTTCACAGTTTCTTTACATTGGCACTGATCATTCGTATCAGTGCACATGGCTATAATTAAAAACAATATGGCAGTGAGAAATATGTTATACTAAACAACAGATTTAACAAGGAGGTTCATAATTCTATGAAGATCATATTTTTAGACGCCAGCACTCTTGGCGATGACATTGATTACGCGCAATTCGAGAAGATAGGGGAGGTCGTAAAATATCCCTTCACCTCTTCTGCAGAAGCACCGAACCGCGTGACAGATGCAGACGTACTGGTAGTGAACAAAGTCCTCATCAATGAACAGACCATCTCAACCGCAGAGAAACTGAAACTTGTCTGCGTGGCGGCCACAGGAACGAACAATCTCGACAAAGATTATCTTGCAGAGCGGGGGATCGCGTGGCGCAATGTAGCAGGATAGTCAACAGAATCCGTGGCACAACACACATTCGCAATGCTGTTTTACCTTTTGGAAAATCTGCGCTATTACGATGATTATGTGAAAACCGGCGGTTACATAAACGACCGCATCTTTACTCATTTTGCCCGCACTTTCCGGGAAATGAACGGCATGACCTGGGGAATCCTCGGTCTTGGCGCCATCGGCCGCAGGGTAGCTGACATTGCAGGAATGTTCGGAGCAAGAGTTATTTATTATTCCGCATCCGGAGCGCCTGCGCAGGACGGATATCATCAGGTAGATTTCGATACCCTGCTGGCGAAATCTGATATTTTGTCCATCCACGCTCCGCTGAACGAATACACAGAAGGTCTGATGAATGCAGACGCATTCCGTAAGATGAAATCCGACGCCATCCTGCTGAATGCCGGGAGAGGTCCTATCATAAATGAGGCTGACCTTGCCGATGCCCTGAACTCAGGCGAGATCAGGGCGGCCGGTCTGGATGTGCTGTCTGTGGAACCCATGGCAAAAGACAGCCCGTTTTTAAACGTCAGAGATAAGGAGAGACTGTTCATCACCCCGCATATCGCGTGGGCTGCTGTGGAAGCGAGACAGAGACTGATGAAGATCATCGCAGGACAGATAAAAGACTTTATGGGTGTAGAATAGGCGCAATGGGCAGCGCACCTCGATTCCGCTAACGCTCCACCTCGGTCGTGGCATTCGCCACATGGAAAATGAGAAGAAAGCCCCCAGGGAAATGCAAGCACTTCCCTGGGGGCTTTCTTCTCATTTTCCGCGCTGCTCATTGCTGCACGAAAAAAACCGCCATCCCCGCGGCTTCTTGTCCGCAAAAACAGCGATTTCCAAGTGCGCGATCAGGGGTTCGAACCCTGGACACCCTGATTAAGAGACAATCACGGAGTAATTTCTGCGACAATTTTTTAGTATAGGTTCCCCCTAGACATTTGCATTTTTCAAGCAATTTTTCCTTCAAAATCCCGCGACGAATTTCGCGACCAGCCATTTCCAACAACTTTTTCCTGCCTCAAACAAGCTTCATTCTCTCGCAAGCTTTGCTTGCTCGCACACTTCCAAACCACGAAATCCCGTTTTCCCGCCAGTGAAGTTCGGAAAATCCAGAAAGTCTTTTCCGTTCACTTCACTTTTTGCGGCGGGAAATCGGGTTTTCGGGTTTCTCCGTCTGCGCTACGCAAAGCTGAGATTCCCAAAATATTCTAACCCAGTATAGTAATTAGGGTAACAGGAGCTTGTACACCTACTGTTTTTCGCCCGTTCTTTACGCTTTCACTCTGTTTCGGCTTGCGTATTCCGCGCCAAAGAATTCTGTCCTACTCATTGACTGCACAAAACAGCTTTGCATCCAACAGGTCAGCTACCACTCCTTCATCCTCTTTTGCTACATGACTATACACAGACAGCGTAATCTTTGGATCCTGATGGCCCGCTCTAGCTTGCACGATATGTAACGGAATTCCCTGTGACAACAGCCACGAGATTGCACTATGCCGTGTCCCATGCAGTTTTATATGCCTAAGACCGTATTTCTTTAATGTATCAATCCACTTTGCCGTAAAACTTTTAGGAAGAAATGGATCACCATTCTGCTTACACACTACGCGTTGTTTTCCTGTAAATCGCTTCCCCTCTCTTAGACAAATCTGTTTACACAACAACTGCTGACGCTTTAACAGCTTCATAGTTTCCTCGCTGACTACCATTTTACGGTAAGACCCATCCGTCTTACAATCTTTTAGCACTGGCTTCTTACTATCCTCTGACTCCACCCATGAGTGTTGAATAGTAACCGTCCGCTTCTCAAAATCTACATCATCAAAACACAATCCCAGAAGTTCTCCTCTCCTCATGACACAATCAAACAAGAGCGCAACTGGAAGTTCCATATCCGTTCCTTTTACCGTTTTCTTTAACAATTTGATTTCTTCTGTAGTGTATACATCCACGTGCTTTGTTACCAAATCTTTTCCTATCTTCACGTTTTTGGTGGGATTATATTTGATATATCCCAATTCGCACGCCTTATTAAGCGCTGCTTTCAATATTCGATTAATATGTCGGATTGATTCCGCTTTTAAAGGTTTGTCGCTAGCATTAGATTTAATGCGCCACTGATTATACACCTGCTGTATTCTTGCTTGTTTCAACTCCTGCAGCTTAACTTTTCCAAACATAGGCTTAATGTATCTGTCTATATTCGTTTTATAGTCGCGAAAAGTAGCCGGACTGCTCTGTACTGCCACGTAGTCTATCAAGTATTCATCCATAAACTCTGAAACAGTTCTCTCATCTGGCATGAGCATTTCACCGGACAAATATTCCGCTTTCTTCAAAATGAGCATATTCTCTGCTTCTTCTCTGGAATCGCTGTTCGACTTAAACCTCACCCTTTTCCGTTCTCCCGTCAGCGGATCACGTCCTAATTCCAGTATCAGATCATAATATTTTACATTTTCTTTAGATGGGCGAGGTCTTACAGACCCCGCAATTTTTCTCACTTGCATTACGCTTCCTCCTCTCTGATTTTTTTGAAAATTTGTCGGATTGGCTTACGCCCTTCTTTCCTCGGTATATAAATACGCGCACAGTTCCGCAACTCAGGGCAATGAAAACTGATTTTTCTTCCAATGTCGATCAGTTGTCCTCTTCTTGGCTTTTCAAGAACGTAATACTCGTAATAGTCACTCCCGACGACGACCGCCACACCATCTCCCAGAACCTCTTTAACTGCCTTTTCAATTCCTCCATTTGAAACTTTTTTCAGATTTACTGTGTTTCTGAAATCTGCTCTTGTTAATTCATACCTTCTCTTCCACATTCTGATTTCCTCCTTTCGCAAATATCTGCTCTATGCCTTTCGCCTCTTCCTCCTTTAGGTTTACAAACTCGCTCTCGTCAAAGCCTGTATCTTTTTCCGCTGTGAGATATATTCTGTACCCTCGTACAGCCGGCGAATTAGCAATAGTAAACCTGGAAAGGTATCTGTCTTTATCGCAGGCAAGATATCCTGCTTCTTTTAATTTTTTTAGCACAACTTTTTTGTCCGGGAATCCACCCTCAGCTAAAATTTCTTCAAAAACAATCTCGGGTAACAACACTTCCTGTATTGCCCTCTTTCCATCTGGAAGAAGCTTGGGACGTATATTCTGGAGTCTTCCTTTGCAGTCAGGTGGTACGGCGGTTAATTCATTTGTATCCGGCTTCCCTTTCACAAATTTGAAATCGTTAACAGCAATGTACTGCCTCAGATATTCCAAAGCTCTTTGTCCTATATCAAGCGTTTTGCCTTCTGACATCAGACTATTTACCAGGACAAACATACAAACGCGAGGCACATTCAACTTTAATTCTGTCACTTCGGCAAAAACGTCTGCCGCAAGCAAAATCATCGCGACACTCTTCGAGATTCGTTCTGTCAGAGGTGTATTTTCCCCCCTGGTTCTGACGTGTTCTACGATTTTTTGTTGATATTTCCAATAGCTCTTTATAAGCTCATCACGGTCTGCCGTCAATAAATACTCAGCAATGAGAGGAACAATAAATCCATAGTGCTGTTCACAGACTTTTTTTATTTTGTCTGCACTGTCTGCGGATGAAGTCCAGACCACATTTTCGAACTCCAGACATCGGACATACAGGCCTGTATTCTCATCGCAAAGACTTAGGATACTTTTCTCTGACGTCAGAAAAATAGCCGTTGAGAATGTACGGGAGGCAGCTTTTTCTAACTCTTTATTCAATCTGCCTCTTTCTTTTCCTTCTGCGAGTTCGTAAATCAGTGAAGTGGGATTATAGCGGATCAGGCTGCCCTCATCTATCAGCATCGGATACGAGGAAAAAATAGAATGCATAAGCGAATTTTTGCTGTCCGCGAATGTTGACACCATGCTGTCTCCTGCAAAACTGCACTTACTTCCCAGAGACACTGCAAGGCACCCCGCCGTGGTTTTTCCGGTTGAAGACTCCGCGACAAGAGAAGCTATGATATTTCCCGTGTGAATTTCTTCCTTCAAAAAATCGATGACAGGAGCCGCCGCCGCTATTGCGACAATTGTTTCGAGGTTGGTTCCTAGAACTTCCGTTTGCACCATCTCTTTCCACGCGTCAAAACTGCCTGTCGGCTTAATGAGCAGATTTCCGCAATAAATGCTTTCCACATTGACTCCTTTTCCGCCAAAGAATACCCTTTTCTCTTCAAACATACGAAAGCCGAGTTCCTTATGCCTTATTTCACATGGAACAGTTGGCTCTTGATTCATCAACGAAGTGACCAAGGTGCTTGCCGTTTTCTTTGTTACCTGAACGCCTTGAGCGAGTAACGAAAGCACTCCCTGTTCCGATAGATTTTTCCGTTCAAGGACAAGGTGCACTTCTTTTTCTTGTGCGTCCACAAATGTCAAATTTAACGTTCTTTCAAGAGTATCAGCATCCACACTAATCGATTTTAAATAGACGGCTGCACCCATAGGAACAAATCTTGGTGCCTCACTCTTCCTGTATTCCCATTTCCCATACTGACCATTCCGTATTGCCACGGAACTGTCAATTACGTACGCAGTCTTAACGGATGTATTGTTACTCTTCATCATCATGCACCTCCGGGTTAAACAGTGCCACCGCGACACCGTCATATTCGTCTATCGTCGATTTGTACCAGGTAAACGCAACTTTATCAGTAAAGTCAAGCTGTTGCTTCTCAGCCACGGTATGAACCACTTCCGCAGAATATACAATTAACTTTTTTCCCTGCTTTTTTAAAGAAAACTCGTTTGAATCTCCCGGTAAGTGTTTTCCAAGGACAAGGTTCTCTCCTATAAAACCTATCTTTACCGTATCAGCCAAGTCCAATGTTTCCGCCAGTTCTTTTGAAATCATCAGCCGATTTCCGTTCTTGGAACATATTAGGCTTAGCACTCCCTTACGCCCACCGTGTTTCTTGTTGCCTGTTTCTTCCACATTTAGTGGCTGAAAGTTTTTTGTATCAATCATTGTGATACCTCCTTCTTCCTTAATTTCAACCGAAAACAGAGGAAAGGCGTTCTCTTTTTTGGCAACAAAAAAGAGCACAGCTAGCACAGAATGTACAACAAATAAACCGACTTTCATAATTCTTTCCGGCTATCAGCTTACATTCATGTGCCACCTGTGCTCTGCATACTCGCAACCCATCACGTTCCTTAACGTTTCAGATTTTATCTACTGGGCGTCCTCTTCTCTGGAATGTACTGTCAGAGACACGACTTGTTTCTGATTTTTTTATTCTTTAACTGCTCTACGGCTCCACTTTTTTCTTATAGAAACAAGTCTTTGCTTGGCTTTCATCGTTTTCAATTGTGATTCAAGAATACCAATTCCAAGCGCACTTGTCAAGCAGAACAACAATATTTTGTATTTTATAGATTTTGTCAACTATTTACTTTTCTTTTTTGTAATGCTCTTATCCTCTTTTTTTAATTTCACTCGTCTCAAATCCCACCTTCCACTATATCTCTGTCCTGCAAAGAGTACATGAGTATATGAAAGTTTCGAGTATCTCCCCTCCTTATCCACAACTTCATACACCTGTTTTTCAAAAGGCTGTAACAACTCAAGAACTTCTTTTTTTGCCGCCTCCACTTTCTTATTCCCTATGAAAGTACACCCCCAGCTTATCACGATCGCGTCATATGACGACTGTAACAGTTCTTTTAGATATTCCATGTTTCTGTTGTTGTCTGTGATTTCAGAAGGTTTCAGCTTAGTGCATATTCTTGAAAAAAGATTCCAGACTGTTATGTCCGAGTACCCCATCATCCCAAAATTATTAAGCAGGTAATTTGTAGTGCTATCAAAGACCTGTATATTATCACTAGCCGGATTCATACAGATCACAAGTACTCTTTTACCTTTCACACCATTGTAGGTCAAATGAAGTTCATATCTGTTCTTCAATTCTTCGTCAAAAACTCCTGTCTTCTCTAAAAGTCCTGTCTGTTTTACTGTATTTTCCATGGTAATCCTCCTATTCAAAGTATGATGTATACAGTGTTCAAGAAATCATAGAACACCTCTGTTTTGTTAAATTGTGCCTCTTCCAGTCCATGAGCCATCCTAACTCTATGCACTTCTGAGAACTCTTTCTCTATACACGTCTCCATTCGTTTCAGCCATTGAATACGTTGGTCTGAGATCATCTCGCAGTAGACCAGATATTCCAAGCGAAACTTTATACTGTTCACACACATCCATTCTCCAACCCTTTTAAGTACAGCGACATCTGCCGTTGTTGTGCTTATCTGCAAATAAGTTTCATCTTCCCTCTCCCTGCGGATATATCCCTCTTCATCTCGGTAATAATTCAGTCTTGTATGTTCCGCATTTCCTTGTTGTTGTGCCCTAACAAGATACTCTCTGTATATATCCTGCCAAGTTTCCGGTTCTCTGAATATGTAGGCAGTAATCTCACCGATCCAATCCCATTCACTTCCGTTATAGTAGTCTGGGGGCATATTGATATTCGACAAATTCAAGAGACTTTCCTGTTCAGTCCACCATTCCTCTTGTTCCAATCTTTCTTCAAATGTCACTTTCCCACCTCCTCTATCGTCACTATCTCTACTGCATAGTCTGAGGAACATAGATAAAGCCGGAACGTAACTGTTATATCGTCACGTTCCGGCAAGATTATTTTATCCATGTACTCACATTCATCTGAGTGGAGTTTATGATGGGTCAATACTTTTTCAACTTCATTTTGTACTTCGCTCCGACCACCCCATATCACCACTACAAAACCTCCAAGATCAGCCTGTAAATCTCTGTCAGCCCCATATGCTTCATCAAGACATTCAACATCAGCCCTAAGCCGTTTGAACACTTTTTCATTACTCAAAATCTCCTGCATAGAACACTCTCTTTGAAGCTGATTTAATTCTCCTCCATTCGATACAATACTATACATATTTTCGTTTCACCTGCCCCCTGTGCTGAATAACTAATTTTATGATAGAAACAGTCATTGTTATTCCGGCAATTATCATTTTTACATCTACATCCTTTTTCATACTTCCCACCTCTCCCACATAAGCATATTTATATATACTACATTAAACAATAGAACCCCTGCACCTATACCTATGATATAAGAACTCATTTTGCCTCCTCCTAAAAATAGTCCGGGCGCACGACAAAACTGCCGTGCGCCCGGATAATTAACCTTTTATTCTTTTAGCTTTTCCTTTGAACTCTGGCGGACGTTCATGCTTGACTATCTTCTTCGCGTTTTTCTGAACCGATTTTCTCCTTAATGCTTTCTTTTCACCAGCATCCATATCACTATACCTGCAATACATACCAGTCCGATTATCCATCCCCATACATTCAGTATTCCGAGCAGGATACCCAGCACTACCGCTACAAGAATAGCCGAAACGATCAGATAAAGAACCCAGTCCCAAGCTGAGAATATCAAACGCTTTATAGGGCTTCCCATACGAATTATATTTTTTTCTGCTTTGTTATACCACTTTATAGCTATTATAATACTAAGGGCAAGCCATATAATGCCTATCAATGTATACATTTATCTACCTATTGCTTTCTCTACTTTGTAAGCGCTTCAATCTTTGCATTTTTCTCTTCGTTTGTGATAATTCCCATCTCACACTGCTGTTCGATTCTTCTGATTTCCTCAAAGTTGTCTACTTTCTTTCTGGCAACGCTAATCTTGTAATTATATTCATCCTGAGAGATGACATCCATTGCCAACGCCCTGTCGAGTTTCGTCTTTTCTTCCTGGAACTCTTCTTCAGCTTTTGCCTTATCTCTGAGAACAGCATTCTGTTTCATACGTTTCTCAAGTTCAATCAACTGTGCTTCCAGTTCTTGTTTTCTTGTAAGTTTGGGATCCATCATGGTAAGCAGGTCTGTGACATCCAGTCCTCCCATATCCCCTGTCTCACTGACATAATCCACATATTTCTTTCCAATCTGCGCATATGCGGCATTAAGTTCCTGCTCAATTACATTAATCTGCATTTTTATCGCACTTAATTCTGCGTTATCCTGCGCCGCTACACCAACAGAAGAACCTGCCTTTACTGCTGATGTAGATATGCTGTCTCCTATATTCTGTGCCGTTTTTAAAGCCTTATCAAAAAATCCCATCTCTTTCACTTTCCTTTCGTAATTTAAAATTTAGCTCCACATACCTTACATTTCCATCTTTTTCCAAGATCATCTGCACCAAGTATTCCAAATGCACCTATCTTTGCATATTTGCCTACGGTTGAAATCTTTTGTACGCTGTGACTGCCGCAGACTGGGCAGGTCAGATGAAACTGCTCCTGTTCCATCTTCTGGTTCATTTCCTGAATTCGCTGTTGCTTCTCTTCCTCAATCTCACGTTTTACTTCTTCCTTCTTTCCGCCAATCTCAGGATCATATGTATCAGATGACTGAATTGCAGAAATGAAGTTTTGACGCGCATCCTGAGACTTGAAGAAATTACCATTTGGCATCAGATACTCTGCCGGAACAGGCTGCATAGGCGTTCCACATACTTCACAGCTTACGCCTTCATTGCCTTTTAAAGTTACTTTTTTGATGTTTCCACATTTGGCACAATAATAGAACATCCTCTCTCACCTCTTTTCTTCTTCATCATTCTGTATTTTTCTTTTTACATGAGCATATATCTAACCATGTGATAACTATACCATACAACTATCAACCTTACAAGCAGATGAATGATTAATTATAATTAACTCACGGAGGTAGGTACTATGCCTAAAAAAGAAAATCCTTTGCGTCAGCTCCCAGTAAATATGGATGACTGCGGCAAAATTCGTATTCGCTTAAAAGATATTCTTGAACAACGCAATATTTCTTTAAATCAACTTTCTTTCCGTGCTGAAATGCAAAGAACTCAGCTCCGGAATTATCGGGATAATAAAATTCAACGGCTGGATATCGACATATTAAGACGCCTTTGCTATGTATTGGAATGTGATCTTACAGATTTGATTGAATATATACCACCAGAAGAGCAAGAAGACTAAATTAGGGGGAAGAGCTTACCACTCTTCCCCCTGGTATTTATACTGCATCATCTCCATACAATTTTCTGATTTTTTCGTACAGTTCCTCTTTCATACGCTTTTCTTCTTCTGCTGTCATCTTAGGAAAAGTTATACTTGAAATCTCATTCTCTATCTCTTCGCCATATCTCTTGGCGTATTTGGGATATCTTTCATGTAATTTAAAAAAACTGGTATCCGCACCCATCTCTATCAAATGCTCGGACAGACTTTTAAACATTCCGTAATCTACTGGTCTCATTTCTAATAACGCGTCAAACTCTTCATCTGTTGCATATATACAAATTTTTACAAAATCATTAAAAAGTCTTTTTTGTTTCTCATCCATATCCTGAGCATATTTCTCTACCATATAATCACCCTCTGTCTATTCACAGTCTACACCGTTGTGGATATATCCACAATATTTATTTTTACACTTTCTGGGTACGATACTATCAGAGACTTGAAAGGCGGTGATTGTAGTGATCGATTATTCTCCATTGTGGGAAACTATGCGCGCAAAGAATATCAGCCAATATAAATTACTGCAATCCGGCATTGATAATAAGACTTTAGACGCTTTAAAGAAAAATAAGAATATAACTCTTCTTACTGTTGAAAAACTATGCAGGATTTTAGACTGTACGCCAAATGAAATCGTCAACTTCACAGAAGACTCTTAAGGAAGCCGGATTATCTCCACTTCCTTTTTTATTTTCCGTAAATCCTCTCCACAGTCATGGAGTAAATCGCATATATCCAACTCTTTTCCCCTTTGATTTTTAACGTATCCATGTACCACTCCTTTCCCTTTGTCAGCCATGTATTCGTTTCTTCCACAGGAACATCTGTCACATCTTCGCCATCCTTAAGGAGTCGTGGATAACAATTCAGAACATCCTCAATCCCTGTCATGTCGTTCTCCACAGGATCAAGCAGAACTGCCACAAAGCCATGCTCTCCTAAGTCCTTTACCATGAGAATCGCCTCGACTCTGTTCAGTATTTCCTGCGGCAGTCTGTACTTCTTACGGAACAGACCGTTTACACTCCTAAGAAGCACCAACTGACTTTTTGTATATATTTTGATGTACATTGCTTTCACCTCCTTCTGCTACATCAAAAACATAATATACGTTTTAAAAATCTACAAAAAAAAAATAACAGCAGGTATCTTTCCAGATACATCTGCTGTCAATTCTGCAATTAATTTTCACTATCAACTTGGACTATTTATTTTGCTCGCGACGAACTCGCGACGGATTTCGCGCCACATTTTTGTTTCCCGTCCAATTTTTCTTTTCGCCTTGCTCTGCCTTGTTCTTTTTCTGTCGCAAGCATGGAAACCGCGCAAATCCGCCATTTTGGGCAGAAAAAAACCGCCGTCCCCGCGGCTCGCAATGTCCGCAAAAACAGCGATTTCTAAGTGCGCGATCAGGGGTTCGAACCCTGGACACCCTGATTAAGAGTGGGGACGTATAACACTTTCCGGTTAGCTGGATAGTGTGCGACCCCCATACGGTAATATGGGGGTAGAAAACACAATAACAAATTAAGGAGAGAAATTCTATGTTGGGAACGCATATGGATTTAGCCAACGGCTTACGAGTTTTGGTAGATTGGATTGACTTTACGATAACGAAAAATATGGAAGTGCATGAAGTGATAGACTTTTTGGGGTATGCAGTGGACCAGTTTAGTGAACGTTCATGCGGTGGAAGGGGGTATAAAGATTCATTGCAATTGAAGGGATATTCTCTTTTGATATATTACAATGGTAATGAGGGCATGGGTATTCATGTGTCGATTTCCGGGTCTTGCATTACTAATTTCTTTTGTGCCTTTCAAAAACGATATTCTGTGTTGACTCCTTTTGGCTCCGCGCGGGACACGGTGGACTTGGATTCATTGGTATTCCTTGATTTTCTTAAAAGAGTTCAGTCTATTGGTCATTTTACACGTTTAGACGTTGCGGTAGATGATATTGGTGCTAAATATTTTTCCGTTCATGATGTGGTTTGTCTTATGGATAATCTGTCTTATGTTTCTAGGTTCCGTAAGTGGACGCAGATAAAAACTTGTGATAGCAATGGACTTGTTGTAGGGCATACTGTGAACCTTGGTTCTCGGCAATCAGAAATATTCCTGCGGGTCTATGACAAGCAACTGGAACAGAATTCTAAAATCGAGAATGCAGACAATAAGATTAAGAATAAGTGGGTACGTTGGGAATTGGAGTTAAAGCAAGGGCGCGCTCAGCAGTTTGTTGCAAAACTGCTTTCTGGCTTAAGTCTTGGAGACACTGTTGTTGGTGTTTTGTCTTATTATTTTCGGTTTATTAATTTGGATAATGTCCAAAAGTTTCGATGTAGTACGCTTGCTTTGTGGGAAGAATTCACTTGCTCTATAACTAAATTGCGTCTTGCTGTGACTTTTCCGATAACGACATACGAACGGAAAAAGTTGTGGCTGAAACGGTCAGTTGCGCCTACTCTGTACGCCGTATCGGAAATAGAGGGTAGCATAGATATGTTGTACGATTTACTTGAATATGGCTCTCTTAGGCAGAACGCATTGTTGAAAGATATGGTTTTGCAATATGCTTGACTGATACCTATTATAATAATTAATAAAGGAACAGGAGGTAAACGAAATGAAATATCGTAAACACGAAATTAAAAAAGTATATGCTGATCTTGGGGAGGAAAACGAAAAAGATAATAGAGTATATCAGATATTTAAAGACGGTCAGTTTATCAATGAGGCAATCACATTAGATAGCGCTAAAGATTACATTGATAATGATTATGATGATAACTATTTATAAGCTGGACATGTTCCGGCACTGTAATGCAGCCGAAAGCCGGTTCCAAGTTTGGAAAGATGCAGAGGACATCAAAACAAAAGCCGACCGGCGTCTATTTATTACCTTGCCCCCAGGGATAAATAGATATGCTATACGATTTATTTGAATATGGCTCTTTGAGACAGAACGTATTGTTGAAAGATATGGTTTCTCAATATGCTTGACTTGTTGTATCTATTATATTTTTGATTTCATCAACGTATTTTGTTCCGACCTTGACTCTATGTAGTGGTTTACCTATTGCTTTAAACACTTCGTTCTTGAACGTGTCTGCTTGCTTCGCTTTATCACTGTTATGGCTTTTATCATCCAATTCGATTCCCGCTATCATATTCATTTCTTTGTCGCACAATATAAAGTCAATGTGTCTGGCTCTGATGTAACCTCTGTATTTTAACTGTTGTTTTTTATCAGTTACGTTTAGGAAATCTTCCATGCGTACTTTTGGACATATTTTGATATCTTTGTCTTTGCATTCTATTTCAAGGATTTTATAAAATGCCATTTCTGCTTTAGATAATAAGTTTTTGTATGTGTATGGGTACTCTTTGCAATTTGTTGTATTTTCGCCTTTTTTATTATTATGAGTTGTGTTGAGTAGTAATTGTACTGCCAATAATATGATTATTATGACTATTATGTATGTCCACATTTTAGTTATCTCCTTTGCGTTGGTGATGATTATACTTTATTTGCAATAATAATGTGAGTCAGCGTTCACATATTTATTGTGCCTTTGTTTTCTATCACGTTTATATTCTTTATGTTTATTGTTCCGTGTTCTTTTTCATATTCTGTTATTTTGTTAAACACTAAAGTTTGTAGTAGGTTGCTAATTGATCTGTTTTCATTCTCTGCTATTTGTTTAAATTTTAAGTATTCTATTTCTTCTATGTATGTTTTTAGTTGTGGCTTTTTTGTACTCATAAAATCTCCTTTATAAATAAAAAAAAATAAAAAAAGTTCTTGACTTAATGGCACTACTATGGTACTATATATGTACAAGGTAGTACCACTCCTTGTTTGTCGATCTACTCTTGGGGCATACGCCATTCTGGTAAAGTCCTTTCCATTCTGGAAAAAGTGCTGTAACGAACCTTTGAAAAATAAGGTGTGCTGTAACGATTGGGATGGCTTCCATATGTGGCTTTGCACATTAACATTGTACCATCTGTATGTGCATAAAACAAGGGTACCTTGACAATTAAATAAAGTAACCCTATAGAACAGAAGAAAGAAGGAGAAAGAAGAAATGGGGAAAATAATCGGTTACAAAAAGTTTTCAAACCAGAAGGGTAACTATTGTATTATGGATGTTCAGCTGGACTACAGTGCGCGCGAAAAAGATCGCGGTGCGGTGGGTTCAAGGGTGGAATCTGTTTTTGTTCCAGAGGATAAGCAACATTTGCTTGTGCCTGAATGCGTCGGTAAGCAAGTCCTAATTGATTATGAGATTGTAGGCTCACGTGCTTATGTGTCGGATTTTCATATTAAATAGGCGGTTTGGTGATGTGTCAGTATGGAAAAAGAAGAGAGTTTTGAGAACGGCACGGATGCCGCGATTGTTGATGATTCTGGTACGTCTGATACTTCGGCTGATGAGACATTTGTTGAGCCTGATGCAGTAGAATCCACTGTATTAGTGGAGTCTTTGGGTGATATCAATACTAAGATGGATTCGCTTGTAAACTTGAATATTATCTTTGTTGTTGGTCTTGCTCTTTTGGTTGGCTGTCTTTGCTGTAGTATTTTTTCGAAGTACTTCCATGGTTAAGGAGGTCAGAAATGGAAGTGTTGAATTTAGTGGACCTTGGTACATTGTTTGTATCTTTTATACCAGTTGGCTTTCTGCTCGGTTGCATTCCAATGGCAGTCGGAATTGTGGTTGATGGGGTATTTAAGATTATAAAAAAAGTTTGAGAAAGGAGGGCAATCATGGGCGAGATTACGAGTGCTTTAACGACTAGCTTTACAGAGATTGGCGGTGAGTTGACCGGAATCGTGGGAGACGTTCTTCCAATCGTTCTTCCGCTCGTTGGCGGTGTTATTGTTGTCAGTGTCGGCATCAAGATTTTCAAGAAGGTTACGAGTAAGGCTTAAGAAGGGGGGAGAAATTCTCCCTTCTTTCTATAATTAGCCCTGCATTTTGCTTATGTATTTGAAAAAGATTAGGAAAAGATTTCTTGTTTACTTGCTTGTTGGGGCGATTGCCTCATCGGCAGTGTTCAGCAGTTATTCTACTGCCAAAAATGTGAAGGCGGTCTTTCCTTTACCGGCAGTTGCGGCTGTTATGATTCCTCTTTTGGCTGTTGTCGGCGTTAAATTGACGGCTGATTATTATTTGAAGAATAGTGATGCTGTAAATCAGGCCTTGTATGATTTTGGTTCTAGCGTTTGGAATTCTCTTTTTACCTCGCACGATGACGAGATTATGGCGGCTTCTTTTGACCAATTTCTTGCTTCTGCGAATGGGTCTGGTACCATTGCTATGACTCCAGAGTTAAAAAAATTTCTCTCTGCTATTGCTGATAATGCGACTTTTCTTGACCTGTTTCCGGAGTTTGATTTTCTTGACGCAATTTCAACTGCTGATATGTTAAAGGGGTCTTACATAATCGTAATGCTATGGGGGTCGTCTTATTATTATTTTATTTCCGAGAAAAAGCCTGTTGCTTATTGGCGTGATTTTGGTAGTTCTATTTCTTCTGTGTCGATTAACAGTTATTCGAATCAAGCTGATATTTTTCATTATGTTATGAGAGGACAATCTGATGGTTCTTACGTTCGTGGTTCTGAGGGGGATATTGCGGCTATTGGTATGTCACGTGATGCTGAACTTAAATATAGCACATTTCCTATTTACGAATCTAGGGATGCGGCATTAGAGCATTACGATGAAGATACTTTGACTGGGTTGCCTATGGATAATTCTGCGAATCAGGATATTGCGCAAAAGGTAGATGGTCTTGGAACAACGTTTGAAAATTTGACCTATGGTCAGGTGCAGGCTGATGGGAGCATTGTGGAGCAAATTCCGGTTGCTGGTGATATAACTGGATGGATAGAGGGAACTTGGTCAGATGCGATAGCCGATAATGATGTTATTGTTTTAGACCCTGCTACAGATACGGTTCTGGTTGGGGAAGGTGCAGTTGATGTTCCTATAACGTCTGCGCCGTCTTTGCCTAATCTTCCTACGGAAGTACCTGATACCATTGATGGATTGAAGGTTGATTTAACAAAGGTATTCCCTTTTTGTGTCCCGTTCGATTTAGTTCGCGCGGTGAGTGTATTTAACCAAGAACCGGTTGCGCCTCGTATACAGTATACATTAGATGTTAGACCTCTTGGTTTTTCTTATACTTTTGATATTGATCTGTCTAAATTTGATACGGTTGCGGCTATATGCCGTACAATGTTTTTATTGGCTTTTATAGTCGGTCTGATTATGGCGACTCGGCAACTTATAAGGGGGTAGATATGTTAGATTCTATTATTAACTTGCTTGTGGATTTTGTAAACTGGGTAATATCGTTCTTGCCGCAGAGTCCGTTTGCGTCTTTTATAGACAAGATGCAGGATATCCCATATCTGGGTTGGCTTAACTGGTTTATTCCTGTCGGCTCTATTATTGCGGTAGGACAGGCTTGGCTTGTTTCCGTCGCTCTGTTTTATTTGTATAGTATCATAATGCGTTGGATACGAGTTATAGACTAAGGGGGGCGTAATGATAACATTTTTTAGTGGTACGCCGGGAAGTGGTAAATCTTTACATACTGCGGAGCGCATCTATTGGTGGCTTAAAATGGGAAAGCCTTGTGTGTGTAATTTTGCCATTAACTTGGAGCGGATTAAAAGTCGGAAACCGTTGCGGTTTACATATGTTGATAATGAAAATCTTACACCCGATTATCTTATATCGTACGCTGATGGATATATAAGGGAGAAAGGGCGGGTTAAGGAAGGTAGCCTTCTGCTTGTTATAGATGAATGTCAGCTTTTGTTTAATGCAAGGGACTGGGGTCATAAACATCGGAATGAATGGCTCAAATTTTTTACGATGCATCGACACCTTGGATATGATATTATCCTTGTGGCCCAATTTGACCGTATGATTGATAGGCAGATTCGCAGTTTGATCGAGTATGAATATAAGCATCGAAAAGTCTCTAATTTTGGTTGGAGAGGTAAGTTGATATCACTGTTTGCGCTTGGAAATTTGTTTGTTTCCGTTAAAATGTGGTATCCGCTTAAAGAAAAGGTTGGTTCAGATTTTTTCCGGGCAAAGAAGGTTTATTATAGTCTGTATGACACCTATGTAATGTTTGATTCCGTAAAGGACGGAACGCCCGCACGAAGCGCCCCCGGTACGCAAGGAGGGGGTCGGGGGGACGGCACTCCCCCCCTGAGTGCTGGGGACGCATCGTGCGGACATACCGTCTCATGATGGTATCTTACAAAATGTGTCTATAGTTTAGCCTGTCAAGGGTGCGTCAGCACAAGGCTTGCCCTTGACAGAGCGGATTCAGTCGAATAAATAATGGGAATAGGGGGAAGTTCACGACCGCAAGGGACGGAACTTCCTCTTGTTTATCTTAGACAATATGAACTTTGAAAGGAGACTAGCATAATATGTGTAAAATATTGAGTAAACAATTTACAGAGGATGAGAGGGCACACGCTTTAGGTCTTGTGGAAGAAGGTATTTATAGAATTTCTATGTCGGGAGACAGGGAAGAGATTTTGCTTAGTTTGAATTCTGTGATGGATGGCTTGATTTCTTTGACAAATTTAAGGCTTAAGGAGTTGACAAAAAAATAATGCGAATGAATGAGGCTATGGAAGGTTTTTTACTTTCTCGCAAACTATCCGGACTTTCAGATAAAACGATAAAGTGTTATATGGAATTTTTGAAACCTTTTGCGGCTTATTTGGGGAATGTGGAACTTGCTCCTTCTCGGGTCCGTGGCTACTTAGTGAAAGTAATGGAGCGGAACGTATCTCCTGCAACGAAGGCAACTTATATCCGACACCTAAAGATATTTTTAAAATGGGTGGAGAATGAAGAAGGCGTTGATCTGGGAACTGAGAAGATTAAAGTTCCGAAAACTCCGAAAAAACTAGTTTATGTTTACACGGATGCGGATATACAAGAAATTTTTAGGAACATAACGGCTGAGTCTGAATGGCTTGTTGCTCGGAACCGTGCAATGGTTTCTCTCATGTTAGACAGTGGACTCCGGCAGTCTGAGGTCTGTTCTCTTAAATGGCAAGACTATTTTGTCAGTAAAGGGGTCCTGAAGGTGATAGGCAAAGGTAACAAGGAGCGTCTTGTTCCGGTCGGAAAGATAAGCAGGCAATTCATTCAAGCGTATCGTAATCTTTGCCCCTATTCTTCAGATCGTGTGTTTGTGGGGCGATGGGGTGAGCGACTGACTTCTAATGCTGTTAAACTTTTCGTAAACCGGCTTGCCGCAAAGTTGCCTTTTCAACTGTCTTCCCATAAGCTGCGGCATAATTTTGCAACAAACTACTGCGTAGATCAATATGAGCGCAATGGTCAAATAGACATATATCAGCTAGCGGTGATAATGGGGCATGAGGAGATAAAGACAACGTTGCGTTATGTGCATTTAGCTCGGCAGATAATTGCAAGCAGAGTTAAGGTGTCGCATTTAGATATGGTTTTTACAAGCATTGGGGAAATATGATTTTTATGAAAAAACACCATCCCCATGCTTGATGATGCATGAAAACAGTGCTTTGATGCGCGATCAGGGGTTCGAACCCTGGACACCCTGATTAAGAGTCAGGTGCTCTACCAACTGAGCTAATCGCGCTTTTCTCTTTCCGTCATCTCCAATAGATGACGCAAGTGATATTATAAACGACACGTTTCTAAAATGCAAGTATTTTTTTAACAATCTCGTTTCTTTTTTCTTTCGCCCCCATGGCACAGTCCGGAGTTCAGGATTTTGCACACCTCCTGCAAGGATTTTCTGATGCACAGAAGATGCCTGTTCAGGCATGGTCTGCAATAAAGCATTTCTGCTACACACGTTTTCCAGCATTTTCTCTTCATCTGCATTTCCCGCCCCATGAAATGATTATATCCTAGTATATGCCGAACGCACGCAAAAGGTTCTCATCTTTATTATCTCCGCACGGCAATAAATTTATTGATCGGATTCCCGCGCTGTGAAAATTTTTCTTCGTATTCTGTCATGATATTGTCTTTATTCATTTCTTCATTATGATGCAGATCATAGGTAAACGCCTGCACTGTCCATGCGGCTTCTTTGAGCTGCTCCACAGAAAAATTAAAAAGTGGGGTGTTGTCTGTCTTGAACTCCACGGTGCCGCCCTGGGGCAGTATCTTCTCATACCGTTCCAGGAACTCTACGGACGTGAGACGCCGTTTCGCGTGCCGCGCTTTCGGCCACGGATCAGAGAAATTCAGATATATCTTCTCTACCTCGCCTTCTGCAAATACATCTGCGATATTTCTTGCGTCCATGCAGACAAAACGGACGTTTTCCAGTTCTCTGAATTCTTCCGTATCGAACTTCTCCACAGCCCGCAGCAAAACGCTGGAGTAACGCTCGATCCCGATGAAATTGATATTAGGATGTGTTTTTGCCATATTCAGGATAAAGCGTCCCTTGCCCATCCCTATCTCAATGTGCATCGGTCGTTTATTTCCAAATACCTGGCGCCAACATCCCCTCTGGTCTTCAGGTCTTTTGATCACAGCGCGATGAGCCTGAATCGTGCCCTCTGCTCTCGGTATATTTCTCAGCCTCATGAATAGTCCTCCCCTTATCTAACAAAACTAAGTACAGATTTTAAACGGAACTCTTTCATAATAGCACGAAATCAGCGTTTATGCGAACAATTATGATGATTTCTTTACTTGCTTTTTTTATGAAAAGGTGTATGATAAAGTGTGTTAGCATTTTCCCACAAACAGGAGGCTTTTTATGGACTCTATTATAAACAAATTGACGGAAATCGAAGATGCCGCATCAGCCATCGTCACACATGCTGAATCTCAGAAACAAACTCTTAACAAGGAATACAATGAGAAACGCAAAGCCTTTGACGAGGACATTGAAAACTGGACGCAGGAGCGTCTCCGCGCCATCCGCGAGGAGCTGGAAAAGAATACCTCCGGTATCCTGGACAGCCAGAATAATGCGAGCTCTGAGACGATCCGGGCGCTTCACAAAGAATATGAAGAAAAACATACGGAATACGCCCATGAGATCCTGCGAAGGATCACCGAGGTGTAGCCTATGGGAAATTTACTTGAATACAGCGGGATCGTGACGAAAATCCGGGCCATGGGGGCAAAGCTGCTGACTCTGGACCAGTTCACAGAGATCGCGAATTTGGGGAGTGTCCCCGAAATCGCTGACTATCTCAGGAAGAACACGGCGTACGCGGATGTCCTGGACGCGCTGGAGGAACATCAGATCCACAGAGGTAACATTGAAAAAGTTCTGATCCAGTCCCTGTATCACGATTACACTAAAATTTACCGGTTCTGCGGCCAAAAGCAGCGGCGGTTTATGAAATTGATCCTGAAAAACTACGAGATCGATCTGATAAACTATTGTCTGCGCATTGTGATAAACCGATACAGACAGCCGTTTGACCTGAATTATAAAAAAGCTTTTTTTGACCGTTATTCTCAGATTTCCATAGAGAAACTCATCACTTCCCGCACTACGGACGAACTGGTGGAAAATCTGAAAGGGACCGAATATTATGCCCCTCTGAAAAAACTGAAAGACTCGCAAAACGTCACGCTCTATGATTACAACCTGACCCTGGATCTTTATTTTTATACTTCTACATGGAAAGAACAGAAAAAGGTCCTGAACAAGCCGGATCTGGAGCTTTTCATGCGCGATCGTGGTTCGAAGATCGATCTTCTGAACCTGCAGTGGATCTACCGGGCAAAAAAATATTATAATATGAAGCCTGCGGACATTTACCTGTTGCTCATCCCGATCCACTATAAACTGTCAACGGACCTGGTCAAGGAGCTGGTGGAAGCCCCGGGGCTGGAGGAGTTTGAGGCGGCCGTGGCAAAAACAAGCTATGCCCGCCACTATAATTTCCATCAGAAACTGACCATTGAACAGATGTATGCGGACTGTCTGCATTATCTGTACACAGTAGACCGCCGGCGGGATCCCTATTCTGTCGCTGCGATCAACACCTATCTCTTCTTGAAAGAAGAGGAAATCAATAAGCTGACGACCGCTATGGAATGTGTACGCTACGGCTTAAGTCCCGGCGAGACGCTGGCATACGTTGGAGGTAAGACCCAATGATCGTAAAAATGAAATTTATAAATATCTCCGGTCCGAGAAATGACATTGACCGTGTCACCGACCTGTATCTCTCCCGCTATGAGATCCAGCTCGAAT
The DNA here is from genome assembly GCA_944383695.1 of uncultured Mediterraneibacter sp. GTDB lineage: Bacteria > Bacillota > Clostridia > Lachnospirales > Lachnospiraceae > Mediterraneibacter. The sequence continues at coordinate 39,813 of CALWQP010000005.1, read as the reverse complement.
CCGCTCTGTCTGAATTGAAGACCGTAGACAATCTAAGGCCTTTTGTAGAACTCAACCCTTACCGGGATGCTCTTGCAAAAGCAGTGCAGTTCGTAGGATATCTGCCGAACGCGGATGATGTAGTCCCGGATACAAAAATAGGGCTGGATGATATGTTCGAAGTCGTGCGAAAGGCAAATGAAGACTATCAGGAGCTTCAGGAAAAGAAAGAAAAACTGAAAAAGAAGATCGAAGAGCTTCGTGCGAAACAGCTGGTGATCGCGCCTTTCCGTCCTCTGGACTGCAATCTCCACAAGGTGTTGAATTACCGGTACATCACATACCGATTTGGACGAATCGCGGCAGAATTTTACCACAAAATGCAGAAATACCTCATGGATGACCTGAAAGCGATCTTTGTGGAAGGAGAGCGGGATGAAAGCTTCGTGTATGGGGCTTATTTTGTTTCCCCCGCTGAGGCACAGAAAGTAGACGCGGTGTTCCGGTCCCTTCACTTTGAACGGATCGAGTTAAAGGACGAATTCGAAGGGACTCCTTCTTACGCTTATCAGTCTCTGGAACGAGAGATCGCCCAGATCAACCTGGAGATTGACGGTCTGGATAAAGAGGCGGGCGAGATGCTCTCCGACCGCGCTCCGCAGCTTGTAGCGGCGCGGAACCGGCTGGAAGAACTGTCCAGCAACTTTGACGTTCGCAAGCTTGCCGCCCGCATGGAAGATAATCAGGAGGACTATTACATCCTCTGCGGATGGATGTCGGAAGAAGACGTCGAGAAATTCGTGGAAGAAGTCAAGGATGATGACAAGGTATTTGTCGTTGTGGAGGATGACCATGACGCCTACTTTGGAGAACCTCCTACTAAACTGGAGAACCCAAAGATCTTCAAGCCCTTTGAAATGTTTGTCCAGATGTACGGACTTCCGGCACATAACGAAATGGATCCAACCGTCTTCGTGGGTCTGACCTACTCCTTTATCTTCGGCGTCATGTTCGGAGATGTGGGGCAGGGACTTCTCCTTTTGATCGGAGGCGCACTTATTTATCACTTTAAGAAAGCTCCCCTCGCGGGGATTATTGCCTCGGCCGGAGTATTTTCCACGATCTTTGGATTTATGTTCGGCAGTATCTTTGGATTTGAAGATGTGATCCCTGCACTGTGGATGAGGCCTATTGACCATATGACCACACTGCCTTTCCTCGGGAAACTGAACACCGTGTTCATCGTGGCAGTCGCCTTTGGCATGTTCCTTATCATGGTGGCAATGGTGCTCCACATCATCAACGCCATAAAAAGCAAAGATATCGAGGGCGCCTGGTTTGATCCCAACGGCGCTGCCGGCCTGATATTTTACATCGCGGTCGTTGTCACCATTGTCCTCTTTATGACAGGCAATCCTCTGCCGGGCGGCATCGTGATGGGTATTATGTTCGGCGTACCGCTGCTGGTCATCCTCTTTCGGGAGCCGATCACAAGAGCCATCCAGAAAAGGGCTGACAAAATGGAGACCGGAAAAGCGATGTTCTTTGTACAGGGATTTTTCGAGATGTTCGAGACACTCCTGAGCTACTTCTCCAATACCATCTCTTTCATCCGTATCGGCGCATTCGCGGTCAGCCACGCGGCGATCATGGAGGTGGTCCTGCAGCTCGCAGGCGCGGAGAGCGGAAATCCTAACTGGCTGGGAGTGATCTTCGGCAACCTGTTCGTATGCGGATTTGAGGGCCTGATCGTGGGCATCCAGGTGCTCCGTCTGGAATATTACGAAATGTTCAGCCGCTTCTATAAGGGCAGCGGCCATGCATTTGATCCATATACAAAAAAGAACACAAAGAAAAAACAGAAATAGACGCAGGCCTTTATCCACTGCGCCAGGCAGATAACAACCCCCGCAGCCATGCGGGAAAATAAAAATCAGGAGGATTTTACCATGACTTTAGCAACCAAAATCGTATTTATCACAGCACTGATCTTAAGCATCATCCTTCCGTTCGGCTATTACCTGCTCGGAAAGAACAAGACCCGGAAACGCTACAAACGAGCCATCGGCACAAATACATTTTTCTTTTTCGGCGCTTTTGCCGTGGCGTCCATCATGCTCCTTGGCGGCCCGGATGTGCAGGCTGCTGAGTCCGTAGCTTCCGATTCCGGCTTTGCCACCGGCCTTGGATACCTTGCGGCAGCGCTCGTCACCGGACTTTCCTGTATCGGCGGCGGTATCGCCGTGGCAAGCGCGGCGAGCGCAGCGCTCGGCGCTATCAGCGAAGATTCCAGCGTACTTGGTAAGTCGCTCATCTTTGTAGGTCTCGCGGAAGGCGTCTGCCTGTACGGCCTGATCATCTCCTTTATGATATTAGGAAATTTGTAACACCAGTCAGCCGTGCTGCATTGAGCACTTGGTGAGGTCTTATCGAGCCTAGTGCGAAAGCAGATACTCCGAACGCAGTGAGGATGTATCTTCATTGAGAAAAAAGAACAGACCGGGGCTTGACATGGGGCGAAGGAGGACAAAACCAATATGAAAATGTATCTCATCAGTGATAACGTGGATACTTACACAGGCATGCGCCTTGCGGGTGTTGACGGCGTGGTCGTTCACGAGCGGGATGAACTGAAAAAGGCTCTGGAAGACGTGCTCACAGACAAAACCGTAGGCATAGTACTCCTGACTGAAAAATTCGGGCGGGAGTTTCCCGACATCATCGACACCTTCCGTCTGGAGCGGAAGATGCCCCTTCTCGTGGAAATCCCTGACCGCCACGGAACCGGAAGGCAGAAAGACTTTATCACCTCATATATCACTGAGGCGATCGGATTAAAACTATAAAAGGAGGGATTCCTCTTGACATTAGAAGAAAAGATTGCTGATCTGCGGACCACATCCATGGAACAGGCGCGCTCAGAAGGCAACGCTATCATCGACTCCCACAGGGAGGCACTTGAGAAGATTTTGGAAGACCATAAGGCGGAAGCCAGGCGCCAGTCTGAAACCCGCATCAAGGCAGAGACTACCAACGCGCGCCTCTCTCTCAACCAGGCAGCGGCGAAATCTCAGCTGGAGATCAAGCGGCGCCTGGGAAAGGTCCAGCAGGAGCTGAAAGACAAAATATTTGAAGAAGTCATGGAACTTGTGAAAGATTACATGAAGACAGCGGCATATGATGATTTCCTTATAAAGTGCATCCGCCAGGCACAGCATTTCGCCGGGCAGGACCCGGTAGTCATCTATATCAACCCATCAGATGAGCAGAAACACTCTGACCTGTCGGATACTACAGGAGCAGAACTGACAATCAGCGCGGAGGATTTCATTGGCGGTGTGCGCGCAGTTATCCGCAGCCGGAATATTCTCATCGACAATTCATTCAAGACGCAACTGCGCAATGAGTATGACAAATTTATCTTCCTGGGAGGTGAGGGCAATGCTTAAGACCGCTGCAATCTATGGGATCAACGGACCTGTCATCTACCTGAAGGGCAATACCGGTTTCTCTATGTCCGAGATGGTCTATGTGGGCAGACAAAAGCTTGTGGGTGAAGTCATCGCCCTTGATAAAGATATGACGACTGTCCAGGTATACGAGGAGACAACAGGCCTGCACCCCGGAGAGGAGGTCATTGCCACCGGAAACGCTGTGTCCGTGACCCTTGCCCCCGGCATCCTGAACAACATCTTTGACGGTATCGAACGTCCTCTGGAGCAGATCGCAGATTCTTCCGGAGGCGCATTTATCACAAGGGGCGTCAGCGTAGACTCTCTTGACAGGCAGAAAAAATGGCAGACACATATCACGGTGCAGAAGGGACAGTATCTCCATGGGGGAGACATCATCGCGGAAGTGCCTGAAACCCATGCTATTGTGCACAAATGCATGGTCCCTCCGGATGTAGAGGGGACCGTTGCGGAAGTCGTATCCGACGGCGGATATACGATCGACGAAACCCTCGTCACGCTGGAGCTTTCTGATGGTTCGAAAAAAGAACTGACCATGACGCAGCGCTGGCCGATCCGGACGCCCCGGCCGACCCACCACCGTTTCCCGGCATCTGTGCCGCTGATCACCGGACAGCGTATCATTGATACCATGTTCCCTATCGCCAAGGGCGGCACTGCTGCCATACCCGGCGGATTCGGGACCGGCAAGACCATGACCCAGCACCAGATCGCAAAATGGGCGGACGCTGACATCATCATTTACATCGGATGCGGCGAGCGAGGCAATGAAATGACGCAGGTTCTTGAAGAATTTGGCGAGCTGACTGACCCCCGCACCGGCAATTCTCTGATGGACCGGACGACCCTGATCGCAAATACATCCAACATGCCTGTTGCGGCCCGCGAGGCAAGTATTTACACCGGCCTTACACTGGCGGAATATTACAGGGACATGGGATATGACGTTGCCATCATGGCTGACTCTACTTCCAGATGGGCAGAGGCATTAAGAGAACTGTCCGGACGTCTGGAGGAAATGCCCGCGGAGGAAGGGTTCCCCGCATACCTTGCTTCCCGCCTGTCTGCGTTTTATGAGCGGGCAGGAATGATGCATAATTTAAACGGAACTGACGGCTCTGTGACGATCATCGGCGCAGTTTCTCCCCAGGGCGGAGACTTCTCCGAACCGGTCACGCAGAATACGAAGCGTTTCGTACGCTGTTTCTGGGGACTGGACAAGAGCCTTGCTTATTCCAGACATTTCCCGGCCATCCACTGGCTGACCAGTTACAGCGAGTATTTAAACGATTTAAGCCACTGGTATCAGGACAATGTCTCCCCGCAGTTCGTGGACTACCGCAACCGGCTTATGGCTCTCTTAAACCAGGAGAGCAGCCTTCTTGAGATCGTCAAACTGATCGGAAGCGACGTACTTCCGGACGACCAGAAGCTTGTACTGGAGATCGCCCGCGTCATCCGCCTCGGATTCCTTCAGCAGAACGCATTCCATAAAGACGACACCTGTGTCTCCATGGAAAAGCAGTTCCTTATGATGGATACCATACTGTATCTGTACAAACAGGCCCGGACGCTGGTGACCATGGGGCATCCTATGTCCGTGCTGAAATCAGAGAACATCTTTGACCGGGTCATTTCCATCAAATACGACGTGCCCAATGACCGTCTGGAAATGTTCGCCCAGTATCACAGAGACATTGACGCATTCTACCAGAGAGTGCTCGAGAAAAACGCGTAAGGAGGACCGGTAATCATGTCAATCGAATATTTAGGCTTAAGCAGCATCAACGGACCTCTCATCGCTCTGGAAGGCGTGCAGGACGCGTTTTATGACGAAATCGTGGAGTTCGTCGTAAACGGCACAGAGCGCAAGATCGGACGTATTGTGGAGATTTACGAAGACCGGGCAGTGATCCAGGTATTTGAAGGTTCTGAAAGCATGTCCCTGAAAAATACCCATACAAAACTCACCGGCCATCCCATGGAGATCGCCCTCGCCCCGGATATGCTGGGACGTACGTTCAATGGGATCGGGCAGCCCATTGACGATCTGGGGCCCATAGTATCCACACTGAAAAGGGATGTCAACGGTCTGCCCTTAAACCCGGTGCGCCGTGAATATCCAAGAAACTATATCCATACCGGAATCTCCGCCATCGACGGTCTGACGACCCTGATCCGCGGACAGAAGCTTCCTATTTTCTCAGGAAACGGACTGCCCCACGACCAGCTTGCCGCACAGATCGTAAAACAGGCTTCCCTTGGGGAAAATTCTGACGAGGAATTCGCTATCGTTTTCGCCGCGATGGGCGTCAAGCACGATGTGGCGGACTTCTTCCGCAATACGTTTGAGGAAAGCGGAGTTGCAGACCATGTGGCCATGTTCTTAAATCTGGCGAATGACCCGGTAGTCGAGCGTCTGATCACTCCGAAAGTCGCGCTGACCGTGGCGGAGTATCTTGCCTTTGAGCAGAACATGCACATCCTTGTCATCCTGACGGATATGACCTCTTTTGCCGAGGCAATGCGCGAGGTCTCCTCCTCAAAAGGAGAGATTCCCAGCCGTAAAGGTTATCCGGGATATCTGTACAGCGAACTTGCAACGATTTATGAGCGCGCGGGCATCGTACAGGGTGTGAACGGATCCGTGACGCAGCTCCCGATCCTGACCATGCCAAATGACGATATCACCCATCCCATCCCTGACCTGACCGGATATATCACGGAAGGACAGATCGTGCTCGACCGCCCGCTGCACGGGCAGTCCATCTATCCGCCGATCAATATCCTCCCCTCCCTGTCCCGTCTGATGAAGGACGGCATCGGCGAAGGCTACACAAGGGAAGACCATCAGGATCTGGCAAACCAGCTCTTCTCTGCTTATGCAAAAGTCGGCGATGCGCGCAATCTGGCCTCTGTCATCGGTGAGGATGAGCTGTCCCCCATCGACAAGGAATACCTGGCATTCGGAAAAGAATTCGAGGAACAGTATATCGGGCAGGGACAGAACGAAAACCGCAGCATGGAAGAGACCCTGAACCTGGGCTGGAAACTGCTGGGACGGCTTCCGAAAGAAGAACTCGACAGGGTGGATACAAAGATACTTGAGAAATACTATAAGCCTATGGGCGAGGAGTAATAACGTCCGCCCGAGGCCGGAATATCCCGCTCAGACGCGCTCCCACCCGGGACGCAGCATAGCGGAACGAAAGGATGATTCTAATGAAGAAAGTTAAGATCACGATATTGAAGACAACGCTGGATGAGGAACTGGCGAAGGAGTATGGGATCGAAGGACTGACAGCATGTCCTATGATGAAAAAGGGACAGGTCTTTTATGCGGATTATGCAAAGCCGGAAGGCTTCTGTGACGAAGCATGGAAAGCCATTTATCAGTATGTATTTGCCCTCGCTCACGGCGCAGGGGACGGACTGTTCTATTATGGGGACTGGATCCGCAAGCCAGGCGTTGCGATCTGCAGCTGCAATGATGGACTTAGGCCTGTTATCATGAAGCTGGAAGCAACGGACGAAGAATCCGTGAACGATTATGAGCCAGTGCGGTAATTTTTGTTGTATTATGCTGATTTTCTGCAGATAGTTTTCAGGAGGTTTCTGAAAATGAAGTTAAAAAATGTAGTCATTGCAGTAAACAATCTGCACATATCCAGACAATTCTATCAGTCACTCTTCGGGCTGGATGTGATTCTCGACAGTGAAGGAAATATCATCCTGACAGAAGGGCTGGTACTCCAGGACGTCTCAATATGGAAGGAGGAAACCGGGCAGGAAGTTCTGTTCCATAATCATGCTTCTGAACTTTATTTTGAGGAATCGGACATTGACAGCTTTATTAAGAAACTAAAAAATTACCACGAACCGATTGAATATGTGACCCGGCTTACAAAACTGCCCTGGGGCCAGAAACTTATCCGTTTCTATGATCCGGATAAAAATCTGATCGAGGTCAGAACGCCTTCATGAAGCAGAACAATAAGCCACTGTCTGAAAGGAGTGTATTACCATGGGAATCAGCCGCAGGAATAAACTATTTTTTCTGCTCGTATGCATCACTGTTTTTTCCACGCTCATCGCCGCAGGATGCGGAAGTTCAGCATCCACAGCCGAGAATGCTTCACCTGAAACGCTCTATACTTCAGATAATGAAATTGATATGTTCATCTATGAAGGCGCTGCATATGTAAATGCCTTAGACTTGGACTGGGTCGGCGAACTCTCACTTGCGAAAGGAGAGAAGCTTGGGATGATCAGCCGCTCGGGTGTGACGGATGACTTTCAGGACTGGGACGCAACCATCCTTTCCGAAGGGACTGCCGTTTATGAGTCGGGTGAATCCGAAGTGCTGCTGGCCGAAACAGAGGCTGCTCTGATCCCCTATCTGAAATATGCAGAAGGATAAAAAGCCAATTGGACTGAAGGGATAATACATCTGACTGAACACTTTAAGGAGGGATTCTATGGATCCGCGTACATTTCCGACGAAAGGAAACTTAATGCTGGCGAAGAACTCGCTGGCGCTTGCAAAACAGGGCTATGACCTGATGGATAAAAAACGGAATATCCTGATCCGCGAGCTGATGGACCTGATCGATGAGGCGCGCAGCATCCAGGAGGAGATCGACACGACCTTCACCTATGCATATCAATGCCTCCAGCGCGCGAATATTGAGAACGGCATCAGCAATGTCGAACTCCTTGCTTACACTGTGCCCATTGAGAACTCGATCACCATCCAGACCCGGAGCATTATGGGGACAGAAATCCCCCATGTGAAATATGTTCCAGATGCAGGCAAGCCGACTTACGCCTTCAGCACCACCCATGAGTCCATCGACAAGGCAAGAGAGGCATTCCGCAAGGTAAAAGATCTTACAGTGAAGCTCTCCATGGTAGAAAATGCCGCTTACCGGCTGGCAAGCAATATCAAAAAGACCCAGAAGCGCGCGAACGCGCTCCAGAATATCACCATCCCCATGTACTCTTCTCTTGTGTATACGATCACGAATGCACTGGAAGAGAAGGACCGTGAAGAGTTTACACGGCTGAAGGTGATAAAACGTATGAAAACGAAAAAAGGTTAGGGCTGCTCGTCCGTTCCCAGCTCTTCTCCGAGATAAAACACTTTAAAAAACAGTTCCAGCGATTCGAACAGCTCTCTCTTCGTGTGCTGAAGTTCTTTGATCTTCAGCACACTCCCGATTTCATCAAAAGCAAAATCATTCTCCGCATGATCCACTTTCAGCTCCAGATTCCCATCCTCGTCAAACACAAGCATGAGGATGCCGCCTACGTCTTCCGTATACAAGACGCACATGATCTGAAGTTCCTCTTTGATACTCTCCGGAAGCGCGTCAAACTCCGGATTGATATAAAATTTCTGTTCATATGCGCTTGCCGCACATAATACAATTTCTTCGTCCATACTTATCCTCTCTGACAATCAACACTCTATACATATCCATACACACCGCGCACGGACACTTCCCCCGCATATACGGTTTCTTCTTTCCCATTCTCCCGCCGCACGATCAGCTCGCCAGTGGATGTGATCCCCAGGGCATGTCCCTGATACTGCTCTTTTGCGCCGATTATGAGCACATCTCTGTCCTTGTTGACAAGAAGCTCACTGTATTTCTCCATCAGTCCTGTCAGATCTTCTGTCTTCAAAAACGTCTCATAATTCTCTTCCAGCCGCTTCATGACTTCCGCGATAAGCGGAGCACGTCTGACTGTATGCCCGCACTCTATCCGAAGAGAAGTGGCAGTATCACAGATTTCCCCGGGAAATTCCTGTATATTTACATTTATTCCGATCCCGACAGTAACATGGTTGATATAGTCGATCTGCGTGCTCAGCTCTGTCAGGATGCCCGCCAGTTTCTTCCCATCTATGATAATGTCATTGGGCCACTTGATCTGCACATTCACATCCTCGCAGTCCATGATCCCCTCTGCCACACTGCATGCAGCCACAAGAGTGAGCATGGAAGCCTTATCCGGACGGAACTGCGGGCGGAGCAGGACAGACATATAGATGCTGCCGCCTGCCGGCGATTCCCATCCATGGCCTCTTCTCCCCCGCCCTGCGGTCTGGCTGTCCGCCACGGCCAGAGTGCCGTGGGGCGCACCCTCATCTCCCAGTTGTTTGATTCTGAGATTTGTGGAATCCGTCACATCATAATATACGACATTCTTTCCCGCCCACCGGGTATCCGTCAGACTGTCCAGTTCTTCCTTTGTCATCACGTCAGGGCTTTCCACGATGTGATATCCTTTGTTGCGCACCGCTTCCACACGGTATCCTTCTTCCTGCAGCTGCCGGATGGTCTTCCACACCGCAGTTCTTGAAACACCAAATCTGTCGCTTATCTGCTGGCCGGAAACATATCCGTCCGTCTCCCGGAGCAGTTTTAAGATTTCTGATTTCATACACACTCAAGTCCTATCTATCTAATGCTTAGAAAGTATTCTAACACATGGCACTGACAAATTCTATCTTCATTTTTCAAATAGACTGAATGGAAATGCCGTCCTCAGTCGTATTAATAGTGAAACAGATAAAAAATTTACATTTCCCGGATTTCGGGATAAAATGAAGGAGGAATTCAAGATGAAAAAAATTATGACAGCAATCATCATTTCCGCTTTTGTCATTGCCCTCGGCGGCACTACCGCATTCGCCGTGGGACGCGGCAGACAGGAGACGAGCAGCACAGCGGGAATCAGACAGTATTCCACAGACTATACCTGCCAGGGAACAGGAGATTACTTCACTGATACCGATGGAGACGGGATCTGCGATTATCGGAATACATCCGGTAGCTCAGAAGCCTGTCCCTACCTCGAAGCTACTGAGTTAGAAGATTCTACGACAGAAGATCCTGCAGCAGATGCCCCCGCGATAGAATATCCTGTGACAGAAGCTCCTGCCACAGGATACAGGTATCACTCCCGCTGTACAGGCATTGGTGCTGGTGATGGTACAGGCTATGGTATGGGCAATGGTGCAGGCTATAGCGCAGGATACGGTACTGGCTTTGGACGCAACAGACACCACGGCAGCCGGTAAGCTGTCTGCATAGAACTGCAGCAGTTCAGGCAGTCAGCGCCTTCGCCGAAAAACACACGTAAGGAATGGGGAAAAACATGCGCAGTGAAGAAGATGCGAACCGGGCAGTGGATCTCTATGGGGACACAGTCCGCAGGATCTGCATGATCCATCTGAAAAACATGGCTGACACAGAAGACATATTTCAAACTGTATTTCTGAAATATGTCCTTCGTGCTGCGCCCTTTGACAACCCGGAACATGAAAAGGCATGGATCATCCGGGTCACGGTCAACGCCTGTAAGGATCTGCTGAAGAGCTTTTTCCGCACCCGCACTGTTTCCCTGGAAACTCTGATCGAAAGATCCCATGAGATTCCGGAGGATCACTCTGATGTACTGGAAGCTGTCCTGGCGCTGCCGGAAAAGTATAAAGATCCAATTTATCTCCATTATTATGAGGGATACACGGCGGAAGAGATCGGACAGATCCTGCACAAAAACACGAACACGGTTTATACACTTCTGACCCGCGCGAGGCAGATGCTGAAAACCAGGCTGGAAGGGGTGACGGAAGATGGATAAAAATTTCGAAAAGGCGCTGAGAAAATCTTTGGATGAGATTCGGGCAGAAGAGAAACTGAAAGTACGGACAAAGGAATATCTCTCGCAGCAAATATATCAGAACAAGCGGCGCAGCCGCCCGGCTCTGCGGGCAGCCGCCGCTGCCGCCGCCTGTCTTCTGACCGTGCTCTCTGCCGGAGGGGTCTGGCTGTATCTGACCCCCACCGCATATATCAGCATAGACATCAACCCCTCGCTGGAATTCGGGATCAACAGATTCGACCGTGTCGTCTCCGTAGAAAGTTTCAACGATGACGGGCAGGATCTCGCTGAACAGCTGGACATCCGATATATGGATTACAGCAATGCACTGGAGCAGCTTTTATCCGAACAGACTGTGCAGACCTATCTGGCGGATGGTGCTTTTATGTCTGTCACCGTGGCATGCAACGATGATGAAAAAAGTAGCCAGATTCTCGAAAACGTAGAGTCCTGCACAACGGGACAGTCCAACATCAGCTGTCACTCCGCCAATATGGAGGAAATAAACGAAGCACACAGTGCGGGGCTCTCCGTGGGAAAATACCGCGCATACCTGGAACTCAAGGAGCTGGATCCTTCCGTCACCATAGATGATCTCCGAGATCTGTCTATGCGTGAGATACGCGATCTCATCAACTCATATGACTCAAGAGATACGGAGTCTGATGATACCGGCAATTCTGCCAAAGAGAACACTGGCTCCGATGGAATAACAAACCAGAAACACCATCACGGGTACGGACGCGGACGGCACAAAGAAGAGAACTGATCTTTCTCTGCAGCATAGAATCTTTGTGCCGTCGGCGTCCCTACGCCGCAAAATTTCCTGTATAGAGCTGATAATATTTTCCTTTTGCCGCCATCAGCTCGTCGTGGCCTCCTCTCTCGATGATCCGTCCCTGCTCCATGACCATGATGCAGTCTGAGTTCTTGATCGTGGACAGCCTGTGAGCAATGACAAAGGTAGTCCTTCCCTTCATGAGGGCGTCCATGCCTGCCTGCACCAGACCTTCCGTCCTGGTATCAATGGATGATGTTGCCTCATCCAGGATCAGTACCGGAGGATCTGCCACTGCCGCTCTTGCGATCGCAAGCAGCTGCCGCTGTCCCTGGCTTAAGTTGCTGCCGTCCCCGGTGAGTACGGTCTGATAGCCGTCGGGAAGCCTGCGGATAAAACTGTCCGCATTGGCAAGTTTTGCAGCCGCGATACATTCCTCGTCCGTGGCGTCCAGCTTGCCGTATCGGATATTATCCATGACCGTTCCAGTGAACAAATGGGTATCCTGCAGCACCATGCCGAGAGACCGGCGCAGGTCTGGTTTCTTGATCTTGTTGATATTGATTCCATCGTACCGGATTTTTCCATCCTGAATATCGTAGAACCGGTTGATCAGATTCGTGATCGTCGTCTTGCCCGCTCCTGTTGAGCCAACGAGCGCGATCTTCTGTCCGGGCTGTGCATACATCCTGATATCATGGAGCACCATTTTATCGTCATTATATCCAAAGTCTACACCGTCAAACACGATGCCTCCCTCCATCTTCTGATAAGTCACTGTGCCCTCAGCCTTATGAGGATGTTTCCACGCCCACATCCCGGTACGGGTCTCGGACTCTGTCACCGTGCCATCTGGACTTTCCTTTGCATTGACAAGCTCTACATAGCCGTTGTCCGCCTCCGGCTCCTCATCCAGAAGTTCGAAAACCCTCTCAGCGCCCGCGGCTGCCATAACGATGGAATTCATCTGCTGGCTGATCTGTGTGATGGGCTGCGTAAAGTTCTTGTTCAGTCCCACAAACGCGATGACCGCGCCGACTGTCATTCCCGTCACTCCGTTCAGCGCCAGAAGCGCGCCCACAACCGCGCAGAGCACATAGCTTAGGTTTCCGATATTTGCATTGATGGGCATGAGCAGATTGGCGTAACGGTTCGCTTTGTCCGCGCTGTCCCTGAGCTGGTCGTTCAGCTTTTTGAAGTCCTCCACCGCCTGTTCCTCATGGCAGAATACTTTCACTACTTTCTGCCCATCCATCATCTCTTCGATAAATCCGTCCACATTTCCCAGGTCTTTCTGCTGTCTCTGGAAGTATTTCCCGGACAGCCCCGAGAATACAGTCGTTACCTTCAGCATAACGAGCGACATGGCAAGGGTAATGACAGTCAGCGGAATATTCAGGACAAGCATGGATATCAGAGTCGCTACAAGCGTTGCCGCTGAGTTGATGATCTGCGGGATGCTCTGGCTGAACAGCTGTCTCAGTGTATCTACATCGTTTGTGTACACTGACATGATATCGCCGTGAGCATGGGTGTCAAAATATTTGATGGGCAGGGATTCCATGTTGGAGAAAAGCTCGTCACGGAACTTTCTCATGGTCCCCTGGCTGACATTTACCATGATCCGGTTGTACGCATATGCTGCCGCGATACCGATGATATAAAAAACTATGATCCCCATCAGCGCGTGCGCCAGCGGCGTGAAGTCCGGATTCTCCGAATTCAGCAGCGGCATGATATAATCATCCACAAGAGACTGTACGAACAGCATTCCCTGCATGGTTGCAAAGGCACCAACAACGATACAGATTACAACCACAAGGAACGAAAATTTATAATTCTTCACCATGTATGCCAGAAGCCGTTTCAGGACATACAGTGATGACACTTTTTTCTTATCTTTCATTTTCTGCATTCTCCTTTCTGCGGGTGTGGTGTGAGATAATGATTCTTGTCAGACTGCCTGATCGAAATCTCCGCCGCCCTGAGTCTGTGATTCATAGATATCGCGGTAAATCTCATTGTTTTCAAGCAGGTGTTCATGAGTGTCAAATCCATTGATCCTGCCGTCATCCAGCACAAGGATGCGGTCCGCATCCTCCACACTGGATACCCTCTGTGCGATAATAATCTTTGTCGTTCCCGGTATATAGGTCTGGAACGCTTTCCTGATCTTCGCATCCGTCGCCGTGTCCACAGCGCTGGTTGAGTCGTCCAGAATCAGGACTTTCGGCTTCTTCAGCAGCGCCCTTGCGATACACAGCCTCTGCTTCTGACCGCCGGAAACATTGGTCCCGCCCCGCTCGATCCAGGTGTCATATCTTTTGGGCAGCCTGTCAATAAACTCAGACGCACAGGCCGCCTCGCAGGCTGTCCTGCATTCATCTTCTGATGCGTTCTCATTGCCCCAGCGCAGGTTATCCAGGATCGTGCCTGAGAAGAGGACATTCTTCTGAAGCACCACTGACACTTCATTTCTCAGCACTTCCATATCATACTCCCGCACGTCTCTGCCGCCGACTTTCACTGTTCCCTCCGACGCGTCGTAGAGACGGCTGATCAGATTCACCAGGCTGGACTTGCCGCATCCGGTACCGCCAATAATTCCGATGGTCTCGCCGGACTTGATATGCAGATTAATGTCCTCCAGCGTATCCTCGCCGGTTCCGTGCTTGTATGCGAAGCTCACATGCTCAAAATCAATGCTGCCGTCCGCTACTTCCATAACCGGGTTCTCAGGATCATGAAGCTCCGGCTTCTCATTAAGCACTTCCGAGATACGTCTGACACTGGCAGAACTCATGGTTATCATGACGAAAATCATGGACAGCATCATCAGTGACATCATGACCGACATAATATAGCTGAACAGCGAAGTGATATCTCCTGTGGTCATACTTCCGGCAACGATAAACTGAGCACCGAACCATGAGACTGCAGTAATACATGCATAGACCACAAGCATCATGACCGGGTTATTCAGCGCGAGCATGCTCTCTGCCTTTACGAACAGACAGTAGAGATTCTGGGCCGCTTTATTAAACTTCTCCTTTTCGTGGTCTTCCCTCACATATGCCTTGACCACCCGGATCGCCGTCACATTTTCCTGGACACTTGCATTCAGGTCATCATACCGGTCAAACACCTCCCGGAATACTACAGATGATTTCTTCATGATCAGCGCAAGGATGACCGCCAGAAAACACAGAGCCGCCAGGAACACCAGGCTTAAATCCCTGTTGATCAAAAAACACATGATCATGCTGCTAACCAGCATCAGCGGCGCCCTTACCGCGATACGGATGATCATCTGGAATGCATTCTGCAGATTGGTCACATCCGTTGTCATCCTTGTCACAAGCCCTGCTGTGCTGAATTTGTCGATATTTGAGAAAGAATACTCCTGCACACGGATGTACATGCTCTCCCGCAAATTGCAGGCAAAGCCCGATGACGCGCTGGCTGCGTATTTTCCTGCCATTGTACCCGAGAACAGGCTCACCACTGCCATCACCAGCATCAGCACACCATACTTTAAAATGGCCGGCATATCGGACTGTTCCAGTCCGTTGTCAATGATCAGTGCGGTAATAAATGGAAGCAGCACTTCCATGATCACTTCCAGGACTGTAAATCCCATCGTGAGAAATGTATACCTTTTATACTGTTTTAGCTGCTTAAGAACAGTTCTCATACTGTAACCTCCTGTCTGTCTTCTATTTTACTTAATCTTTTCAGGACTTTATGTTCCAGTTCACATAAGCGCTGCTTCTCCGACTGGTCCAGACCACTGCATATCTCGGATTCCATCTGCTCTGCCTGCCGGATCAGTTCACCTGCTCTTGCCGTGAGCTTCTCCGTGGGGAGCACCTTTTTCTTCCTGACATCCTCCGGATTATCCCGGAAAAACAAATATCCTTTTTCCCTCAGCTTTTTCACAAGGACGGACAGTGTCGCCTTGGAGACCCCGATCTCACGGCACAGTTCTGTGATATAGGTTCCCATTGGATGATGCCGCAGGATATACACCAGAAAATAAACCTGAGTCCCGCTCATATCCCGCTTCCTCAGCTCTCTTTCCAAACACGCCTCAAGATCGATGTTGATCTTCTTCAGCAAAAAGAGCAGTTCTTCTTCCTGAAATTTTCCTTCCATCTCCTTAATAACACCTCCTGTCACATTGCTGATGTATAAGGAACTGTAAAGCTCTCTCCATTGTTTATACACAAACAGTTTGCAGCCTTACCATTCCGTCCGGTAATGATTCTATCGCGTTTCTGGTTGAATGTGAAATTCAAAGATGTTATAATCTATAAATAACTTTTATAGATTATTATAAAAAATGTCATATATAAATATAGCTGTCATTGTCAATATATAAAGTAGGGAGGATATTATGAATACGATACAGCTTGAATACTTTATCGCTGTCGCTCAGCACCTGAATTTCTCAAGAGCCTCAGAAGAGCTTAAGATCACACAGCCTGCTGTCAGCCATCAGATCCGGACACTGGAAGAAGAACTGAATGTAAAACTCTTTAAGCGTACGAGCAAAGAGGTTTCACTTACTCCTGAAGGCATCCAGTTCCTGCCTGACGCAGAACTTATTCTCAAGACAGCACTCTCTGCAAGAGAAAGACTGGGAAGACGCGAGAACCTGATTCCTTTTGAGGTAGGCTGCCACAACCACATGGAGCTGCGCCTGCTCCCGGAAGTGTTCAGAAAACTTTCCGAAGAGTTTCCTCTTCTGCGCCCCGCAGTCCGCATGGTTCCCTTCCCCTCCCTGCTCGGCCTGGTGGAAAACAAAAAACTCCACGCTGCTTTTGGCACAAAAGAAGAGCAGAAAAAGTCCTCTCTCCATTTCAAAGAACTTTGTTCTGCTCCTGTAGCCTGCGTCTGTTCTCCGGAACATCCGCTGACACGATATAAAACACTTACAAAGAAACAACTGTCCGGCAGCTTTATCGCATGTGCTCCCCGCCAGATTCCCGCCCCGGTCTTTGCCATCCAGAGCAGAGTCTTAACGCACCTTGTGCGGGATCAGCAGTATTTTGCAGAAAACATTGAGAGCGCTTTTACCCTTGCAAAGGCGCAGATGGGATACACCCTGTTTCCGGATGTGCTGCCGATCAGAGAGCCGGGGCTCTGTTATATCCCAGTAACAGACCTGCCCAGGCTGCCCTTTGGAGTGTATTACCGGTATGATGATGACCACCCGGTGCTGAGGCGGTTTCTGAATCTGTGCAGCAAATCCGCATTTGCCGCCGGAGCCTTCCGACTTGAATAAAAACAGAAACCATCGGAGCACCTTTTCCATCCCGCTCCGATGGTTTCGGATGATCAACTCACCAGAAGCCTCCCCGACAATTCCAGATTTTACAACCGTATCACAAACACTGGCTGCGGGGGATCATTCTTCCTGTTATAGTAGCTGCACGCGATCACAAGCCACCTGGCAGGCTCCAGATCTTTAAGATACTCCAGCAGCACATCCCGCTCTTCATAACCTGTATCCCCGCCGCTGTAAATGCACAGGCTCATCACGCCGCCCTTTTTCAGCAGCGCCATTCCCTGGCGCACTGCCTGGAGACTGGTATCGGGATGTGTGGCGACTGCATGATCTCCGCCAGGGAGATAACCGAAGTTAAACATGATCACATTCGCTTCTTCCTGCACATATTCCTTCATATGCTCATGCCCCGCGCAGTACAGTTCCACACGTTCCCCATACCCGGCCCGCGCAAGTCTTTCTTTTGTCCGTTCTACTGCCGTTTTCTGTATATCGAAGGCATACACTTTTCCGGACGGTCCCGACAGCCGGCAGAGAAATTCTGTATCATATCCATTGCCGCATGTGGCGTCAATACAGCAGCTTCCTTCTTCTATATGCTCTGCCAAAAAATGATGGCAGAATTCCGTGATCTGATAATTCTTTTTATGTTCCATTTTTTCCTTTCCAGGATGCTGTCCCCTTTTTCCTACGAAGGGAGCCTCGCAGTAATCTGAAACCTCGAACCTGCCTGGTTGTCACAGGCGTAGCCCTGTCTGTAAAGCGCGGGGATGCACAGGCCGGACATGTAAGCTCCGGCGCGACGTCCGGCCCAAATCTATCTGCGATTTTTCCGGTATATCACTGCCAGTCCTTTCAGCAGCAGATCTTCATCCAGCGTGACCGCCCTCCGGCAGTGGGGCACCACTTTTTTCGCCAGGCCTCCGGTAGCGATGACGGTGGCATCCCCATCCAGTTGTTCCGACAGCCGGTCTATGATGCCGTCCATCGCGGCCGCGGCGCTGTATATGGTCCCGCTCTTCATGCACTCTGCCGTATTCTTCCCGATGATGTGCTCCGGAGCCTCCAAACTGATGCCGCCGAGCTGGGACGCGTTTGCAGTAAGAGAGTCGAGCGATACCCCGATGCCCGGGTAGATCATACCGCCGATATAATTTTTATTTTTATCGATCACACAGACTGTATTCGCAGTTCCCATATCGAAGATAAGCAGGGGAACCGGATATTCCGCTATGGCTGCCACTGAGTCTACGACCAGGTCGCTTCCCAGCTGTGCCGGATTGTCGATTCGGATATTAAGCCCGGTCTTGATCCCGGCGCCTACGACCAGGGGCTCTTTCTTCAGGATCTTCTCAACTGCAAGCTTTACCACGGTAGTGATCTGCGGTACGACAGATGAGATGATGCCGCCCTCAAGCTCTGTCCTTTTTATATGATAGATATCCAGTACGTTCTTGATGTCAATGGCATACTCAAGCTCCGTCTTCGTTCGCACGGTGGAGAGACGTTCAATGAACACGCGATCTTTTCCATTCATGCAGCCAATAACAATGTTCGTGTTGCCGATATCAATAGCCAAGATCATTTTTTAAGCCCAGCCTTTCTCTGACATTTTTCTTCAGGAGCACTCTCCCGATAAGCAGGGTCAGCACTCCTGCCACGATCGCTTCCGGCACTCCGTTGATGCCAATCACAGACAGGATAAACGTGTACACCGCGGACACTGCAACTTCATTTGCAGCGGCATATGCTTCTCTGAAAAATACAAAGATCAGATTCATGACCAGAATCGTGTTGACCAGCGCGCCGCTCACGCCTGCAAGTACAAGCCCCATGACGGAGATACCGCTCTTTTTTTTTGCCGTGTCTTTTGTAAGCCACATTACCAGTTTATAGACATAATAAGGTACGATCCCCACTAAGATCCGTGGGATAAAGCATATGACAATGCTCCCCCAGCCCCCGCTCACATCGCCGATACTGTAAAAAGGCGTGAACACAAAGGAAGTGGGCGTTGGGTTCATCGTATTGTTGATAAAGCTCGTCAGACCGAAAAGCAATCCCAGCGCCGCGCCCTTCCTGGGTCCCATCAGAAGGGAAGCGATGATGACAGGCACGTGAATGATCGTTGCCCTTGTGAAGCCAAGCGGGATATAGCCGAGAAAGGGGGTAAAGGCCATGATGCATATGACTGCACCGAATATCGCCACCTGGACCATGCTCATCGTGCTGAATCTGTTTCCTAACTGTACGCTGCCGGGCTGCTGCCGGCTGCTGTCAGTCTGTTTCTTTGCTTCTGAATTGTAATTGTCTGAATGATTCATGATTGCCTCCTTGTTATCATTCCCTATAGGGATACAATACATTTGGCACAGTAAAGAATCCTGTCCCTTTGTTTTATTGTTTCGTTTTTGTCTGTTACTTTTACAGCGCCCTCACTGCAAGAATCCGGTCAATGATCTGTGAGGCTGTCTCCTCTTTTGACATTTTTCCGAGTGAAATCTCCTCATCTTCCGTGATAATGGTCACCACGTTCGTATCGCCGCCAAATCCCGCGCCTTCTACTTTCAGGCTATTTGCCACGATCATGTCCACATGCTTTTTCTGCAGTTTCTGCCGCGCATTCGCGATCAGGTCTTTTGTCTCCATGGCAAAGCCGCACAGGTACTGTCCCGGTTTTTTATGCTCTCCGAGATACGCGAGAATGTCATCTGTCCGCTCCAGTTCCAGTGTCAGATCCCCGTCCTGTTTCTTCACTTTCTCGCTGCTCACAGTCTTAGGGCGGTAATCCGCCACTGCCGCCGCCTTGATGATGATGTCCTGGTCCCCGGCATGGCGGATAACCGCATCGCACATCTCTTTTGCGGATCTGACATCCACTGTCTCCACAAACTGCGGTCTTTTCAGTGCAGTCGAACCACTCACAAGTGTCACAAACGCCCCGCGCCGCGCGCATTCACGAGCCATGGCATACCCCATCTTTCCTGTGGAATGATTCGTGATATAGCGCACCGGGTCCACTGCTTCCTGAGTAGGTCCTGCCGTCACAAGTACTTTAATCCCTTTCATGTCCTTTTCGCAGGCGATTTCCTGAAGGATGTACTCAAGCAGAAGCTCCGGCTCCGGCATCTTCCCTGCCCCGGTGTCTCCGCACGCCAGATAGCCCACAGCCGGACTGATGACTTCATATCCGTACTTTTCAAGGATCTTCATGTTGTCCTGCACAATGGGATTCTCAAACATGTTCGTGTTCATTGCCGGCGCGATGATTTTCCGGCATCTGCACGCCATCACAGTAGTCGTCAGCATATCATCCGCAATGCCGTGGGCGATCTTGCCGATCACATTGGCGCTTGCCGGCGCGACCATCACCACATCCGCCTTTTTCGCCAGAGATACATGCTCCACGCTGTACTCAAAATTCCGGTCAAAAGTGTCTACCAGACACTTGTTCCCGGTCAGAGTCTCAAAGGTGATGGGATTGATGAAATTCACTGCGTTCTGCGTCATCAGCACATGTACGTCTGCGTGCAGCTTCTTCAGCGCGCTCGCCAGGGATGCCGCCTTGTAAGCGGCAATACTGCCTGTGACTCCCAGCAGGACTGTCTTTCCCATTAACATAGGTTTCCCCCTTTCTGATGTTTGACAGAACCGTATGCGTCCGCCTCCCGGACGCTGTCTTCCGTTTTCGTGTGAACATCCCGCACACAGGTCGGGATTGCTCCGGTTCTGGTTCATTATATTGCATGCGGACGGAAAAATCAATCAGATACGAAGGCCGTAAAGCTTCTCACAGACGATGGACCATGATGCGGCATGGAGACCAGGACGCTCAGAAAGGGCAGGAACACCTTGAACAACGCTTTTTCTCAAACGGTTAAATATCATTGGATTTTCTGGCTCTTTTCCTTTATAATAGCAGACAGTAAAGGAGCAGATACCATGTTGAAATCATATATTGCATTTGATATCGAGACAACCGGGCTTAACCCCCTGGAAAATGAGATCATAGAAATCGGGGCGCTGAAAGTGCGGGACGGCAGGGTCGCGGAGCGCTTCATGGAATTTATCCGCCCCATATCGCCCGTCTCCCCCATGATCACGAGTCTGACCGGGATCACAAATGAGATGATCGCTGATGCAAGACCGCGGAAACAGGTCGTCTCCGATTTCATTGATTTTTGCGGAGACGATGTTCTGATCGGGCACAACGTGATCTTTGATTACAGTTTTGTGAAGTGCAGCGCCGTGCAGGACGATCTTACATTTGAAAAGATGGGCATTGATACACTGAAAATTGCAAAAAAGGTACATGCGGATATGGAATCAAAAAGCCTGGGCAGTCTGTGTAGCCACTACCATATCGAAAACAAATCCGCGCACCGCGCCTACCATGACGCGCTGGCAACGGCAAAGCTGTATCAGACGCTGGCCCACTATTTTGAAGAGGCTGACCCAAAGCTCTTTAAGCCAATGCAGCTTACATATAAAGTAAAAAAGCCTCAGCCCGCCACGCCAAAGCAGATTTCTTTCCTCAGCAGCCTGATACAGAAGCGGGGCGTAAAAATGGAATGGGATCCGGAAACGCTGACAAGAAGTGAGGCTTCCCGCATGATCGACGGACTGCTGAAAGGATGAGCCTCGGGGGATGTTATTAACTTTGCGGACCTTCCTTGATTTTCTGACTGCGCCATGTTATACTACTCCACGTTGCAAAGCCCACAAAACCAAGGTCTACAAGGGCTTGCCGCCGATTCCCGGCGTTAAGGGAAGACAAGAAAGCCTTCCGCCGGAAGCCTTTCCTGCCCGCTTAGGCGCGAGTGTTCGAGACCTTCCACTCGTAAAACAAAACTAAAGGAGAACTGAAAAATGAAACTATTCAAACACCTCAATGTGCTTTTCATGGCACAGGCGGCGATGATCGCCGCGATCTATGTAGTCGTGACACTGCTTGGCGCGTCTTTTGCGTACGGACAGGTTCAGGTCCGTTTATCCGAGGCGCTGACCATTCTCCCGGTATTCACCCCGGCAGCGATCCCAGGCGTATTTTTAGGATGTCTTATCAGCAATATCCTCGGGGGATGTATCCTTCCGGATATTATCTTGGGAAGTCTTGCCACACTGATCGGCGCGGTATTTACATGGAAGCTGCGCAGCAGGAGCAAATATCTTGCGCCCCTGCCGCCAATCATCGCAAATGTGCTCGTCGTACCCTTTGTACTGAAATACGGCTATATGATGCCGTTTCCCATTCCGCTCATGATGCTGACCGTGGGGATCGGAGAAATCATATCCTGTGGAATTCTTGGACTGCTTCTGCACACGGTGCTGAACAGATACAAAGGTCTGTTGTTTCCAAAGGCCGCAGTGTAAAAGCAGTTATCATAAACATATGTCTGATAACGACAAAAAAGTCATCTTCTGGAGCAGAGCGCTTCCTGCCCCTGCAGATGACTTTTTCACTGTCTCTGTTGTATACTACCTTACATAGCCGATAAAAACATTGCCGCCGTTCTGGACCATGCTCTGCATTTCATTGATCCCCACCGTATGCGCTGCTCCGCTGTCCGGGTCAATATACGTCACATCCGTTGTACTGTATCCGGTCAGCAGCACCGCATGCTCTGCGGACGTAAGGGCGATCAGAGGGCATCCCCTGTTGATCACATAAAACACCTGTTCCAGCGTACATCCGGTCAGATCGATCCGCTGTGCTTCATAAGCCTGCATGTACCGCTCGCACGCCTCAAGGGATGTCTCTTCTCCCTCCTTTGCAAATGGAGCGGCATCTGTAGAATATACCAGATTCCGGTTTCCTCTCTCCCAGACATATGCCTGTCTGGAAGACACGACCACGCCGGACACCTGCTCCGCCTCCTGAACCGCTTCTCCCGCGCTGTCGCACACAGCGACCAGTCTGCCCATGCCATACACGTAAAACTTCTCTGTCCCGCTTTCTCCGTCAAGCTCGATCTCCAGAGGATTTCTGTCAGCCACCTGGTCCGCCTTTGACACCAGCGGCTCTGTATCTTCTAAACCATCTTCAAATGTCAGACGCACCTGTGTCCCATCAGATTCTGTGCTGTATGTCTCCAGCGTCAGTTTCGTATCCCTGCGTTCTTCATTATTTGTCACATACTCCTGCGGCGCGGCGACATAACAGTCTCCATCCTTCTGCATCCGGTCCAGGGTAAGGAGATTATTCTGGATGCTGATATTTGTTATATAGATTCCTTGATCTGCGAAAGAATATTTCGCCTCTTCTTTATTTTCGGAACTGCGGATCTCAACCTCATACATTGGAGATATCTCTTCTCCGGCGGAAGAAATCCCCGCGTCATCCGCTTTCGCCTTCCCATATACAAAGTCACTGTTTACAAATCCCAGCGGACGCACAGATTCTCCTTCTGCCGCTTGCACAGTATATCCTTCTCCGGTCTGCAGGTTCAACACCTGTATCCCTTCTGTCGCATATGCGATCAGGCCTCCGTCGTCCGACAAGGTGTACTGTCCCTCTTCCAGGCCTTCTGCCAGCGCTGTCCGCTCATCCTTCTCCAGATCGATCTGATAGAGGGTCCCTTCATTAAGGACATAGAGCATATCCTGGCCCTGAGAATAATATACCATCTTTCCCAGCTCTTCCCCGGCAATGGCAGGAGATTTTGTACTAGTGATAAACGCCTTCTCTTCAACCGTCAGATTTTCTCTGTTGAAGTAATAGATGGCCGCGCCAGCCTGCCCTTCGTGGATGCCGCGGTTCATATACCCATAGACGGCAAAGGCAAGGCTTCCGCTGTCGTCCATGCTGATAATACGAACAGTGTGATCCGGGTTCGTACTCCGCACATCCGCTCCTTCCTGATCGGCAAAACTGAAAATCTGTATCAAATGGGAACCCTCCGTCTCATAGAGCCAGAGATTATGTCCCTGCACAAAGGAAACAATCGTGCCATCCTTATTCGTCTCATACTGTATCTCATCCGGAACGATCCCGAACAGGATACTGTCGTCATCAAACGCCTGGCTGCCGCCATCAAAAACCTGCTCCATCTCCCGGTTGTAATCCAGCAGGTAGACCGTCCCTTCCACATACCGGATACGGAAAAATTCACTTACATTGTATACTTCCGTTTCCCCGCTGTCAGCCGTACATGCAGCCTGATATTCCGCCAGCAGAGACGTATATACAGAATTGGCCTCCTTGATCTCCCACTCTACTCTGCCAAGCACCTGCGGCTGGAAGTCTCCCCACAGGATATGGGTGGTATCGGAATGGATATTCACTGTCTGATAAGTTGTATTGTCGCTTTCTTCCCCGGGCTCCAGGTAGGCGCCGAGCTCCTCAGCCCCATCGCCCGCCAGCGCCTTTGCATGGAAATCCTGCGCAAAAGCGAGGCACTGGGAAGCTGCCAGGTCATCCGGCCGGATGATCCTCGTATAATAACTGGCCGACCGGTCATCATCCGTATCGAGAATAACCTTAAGCACAGCTTCCTGAAGCGGTCCGGAAAGTATATTTTCGAGCGGAAGCACCGCCGTCTCCCCCTCTGCCGGCAGTTCCGCCTCTCCTTCTTTATACTTTTCCTCTCCATCCATAGAGTATACTTCATATCGAATGCCGCTGACCGCGCTGCGCCCCTCTTCCAGGCTCATGGACAATGACCCGTCCGCGCTTAACGGAGTGATCGTATCCCTCATTGCCGGAATCTCCATGTCCTGTACATAGCCTGAGAGCGGATTCACCCTGTTTCCTTCCACAAGGAATGATATCCTGGGAACCGTCGGCGCCCCCATCTCTACGATCTCATCCCCTATTCCCCTGTTTATGACCAGACTGCTGATCACAAGCGCCGCGGCAAAGATGACCGCCAGCACTCCCGCTTTGATAAGCCTTCTTTTCATTCTTAGCTGTTCTCCCCTTTGTTTCCGAGCAGCCGTCCCAGTGTAGGTGTGACCCCCAGAAAGTGTGTGCATTTTTTTATTTCTTTGACTGCTTTATCATTTCTTTTTCCACTTTTTACTGCCCTAATCAAAATGTTTTTCGGTGTGTGTTCCATATCGATAAACTCAAGCACCTGCGTCTCATACCCCATGCTCTCTAAATATTTCGCCCGCAGACCGTCCGTGGCAAGAGCGGCAAACCGCTCCCGAAGGATCCCATAATCCATGACCGGCGCCAGACAGAAACTTCCGTCTGACCGCTCCCCTCCGTCCGCAAACTGGGCATTCAGTTCGTGCTGGCAGCAGGGGACGGAGAGGATCACTTCCGCGCCCCATCCCACGGCCTTTGCCAGCGCATAATCTGTCGCCGTGTCGCATGCATGAAGGGTGACTACCATATCCACCTGGTCCACACCGTTATAATCCGCAATGTCGCCTTTCAGGAACGCAAGCTTCTGATAGCCATATTTCTCCGCCAGTTTTCCGCAGTGCGCGACCACCTCACTTTTCAGATCCAGACCGATGATCCGTATGTCATATCCCCTGAGCTCATGAAGATAATAGTACATGGCAAATGTGAGATATGATTTCCCGCATCCAAAATCCAGTATTGTAAGCTCTCTCCCTTTATCAAGCCTGGGCAGGATATCCTCGATAAATTCCAGAAAACGGTTGATCTGGCGGAACTTATCTGTCTTTGCCCGGGCGATCTTCCCCTCTTCCGTCATGACTCCCAGATCTTTCAGGAAAGGGACCGGAATCCCTTCTTCCAGGATATAATGCTTTTTCCTGTTGTGGGAGCGGTCCGCAGGCGCTGCCGCGCTCTGCCGCCTCCTGCGTTTGATGGTCACCTTTCCTTTTTTGCTCACCAACACCGTACACTCCTCCTGTACGGTCTCAATCTGCATCTGTCCGAACTGCCCCATATATTCCGCAAGTTTCCGGCAGGCATCTTCCCCTGACAGATTCTCATGGAACGCCTGCGTCCTGGTGAAGGATTCCAGCTGGAAGAGCAGCTCGCCTTTCTTTTCGAGGGGACGCACCTTAACCTTTATTATTCCCGTCTTGTCCCGCGGATTACTTATGACCGCGCGAATAAAATCTATATTCAGGATTTCCGTCAATAACCGTGAAATCTCCTCCATAAAAACAAACTCCATTCCGGCTGTATTCTGGTCAGCCTGCATTTTTACATCGTCATAAAACAAAAGTATTCCTGCTTTATGTTTCTTATTCTTCGCTTATATACACAGCCCTGGTCTGCTCGCCATCCTCTATGATCTCCACATTGGGAAGACTCTGGATATACTGCTTGAACTGAGTGAAACCATAGTCCCGCACCTTGAAGTTCCCGAACCTCGCCCTGATCCGGTTGCCCAGTGAGCCCAATGAGAGCCCGAATCTTCCGTTCGCCTGTATCTGACGCAGGATATATTCTTCAACCATCTCCTGCCTGCTCTTATCTTCATAGAGAGTGACCGAAACCTTTGTCCCCTCCTGGATAAGCTTTAACCGGGGCAGAGTCTCAAGAAACTTTGACAACAGACTGTAACCGTAACGGCGCACGTCAAAATCAGGATACAGCTTGACCAGACGGCTCCCCACTTCACCCAGTCCGGTCTCCCGGTCGTCATTCTGGTTCTCCGTGATGATCTTAACCACAGCTTCTTCGATCTGCTCCTTTGATGCCGCAGTCTCCTTTTTCCGCTCTTTTCCGTGGTGCTGGTGAACGGTTTCTTTCTCCTCTCTCTCATCATTGTCTGTATTGTCTTCGAGCAGGAGTTCCAGCACGGTAAAGATATCACATGCCTTGCGGAAGGGGGAGGGCGTCTTGTCCTCACCCATGCCGATCACGGTTTTTCCGCTCTCTCTCAGCCTGCTCGCCAGCTTCGTGAAATCGCTGTCGCTGGACACCAGACAGAAGCCCTCCAGCTCACTCGTGTACAGCATGTCCATTGCATCAATGATCATTGCCGAGTCTGTCGCATTTTTTCCTGTTGTGTAGCTGAACTGCTGGATAGGTGTGATGGAGTTCTGCAGAAGTTCTTCCTTCCAGCTCGCGTTGTTCGTCTTCGTCCAGTCCCCATAAATCCTCTTATATGTCACGTTTCCGTACTTGGACAGCTCGTCCAGTATAGGCTTGATATATTTTGCTGACACATTGTCCGCATCAATCAACAGCGCGAATCTGTCTTCCATGTCATGTATTCCTCCCCCTCAAGATTTTTCCAGATAAATGCTCCGTTTTCCCATATCATATAGCTGTGGGCCGAACCTTCTTTTGGTATGGACACAGAACCCGGATTCAGATACCGGTATGTTCTGCCCTCCATATCCATGATCTCCTCGCACGCAGGGATGTGCGTGTGTCCGTTCAGCAGGATATCCCCCTGTTTCAGCGGTGGGAGATGATGTGGGTGATACACATGGCCATGGGTAGCAAATATAGTGACCGTCCGCTGTCCTCTGTTTCCGCTGCCGTTGTCCCCGCAGGTCTGCTCCCTCCCCTTCTCTGAACTGCCCTTCTCCGGTGCAGATGCACAGGGCAGTTGCAGAAGGCAGTATTCCGCCATGATGGGAAATTCCAGCACCATCTGGTCTACCTCTGTGTCACAGTTGCCTCTCACGCAGAGCAGGTCCTCCTTCATGGGATTCAGCATGGCAATGACCTCTTTAGGCGCATAGCCCTCCGGCAGATCATTCCTCGGTCCGTGGTAAAGGATATCCCCCAGAAGGAGCAGCCGGTCAGCCCCCTCTCTTTCATATGCCTGGAGCAGCTGTCCGCAGTACAGGGCAGAGCCGTGTATGTCTGAAGCAATCATAAGTTTCATCTGGTAAATGACCTCCTTGATTTTCCTTTTTTCATTATATCTTTCATGGGAAAATGCGTCAACTGAGGTGTCGCAATATAGATCATATAAATATTAGACAGACCGCTGCATTAGTGATTGATAATCGGAACTGGTTTTCGTTTTTCCGAAAAGTACCAGTACGGTTGCATAGTTAAACAAATAACTTATATCGGTAGAAATCCAGACTAACATACGGTTCCATTGTAAAATCAGCGGTTTATAACCGCAGAAATCAGAGTAATAGTACGGTTCTGTTAATAGAATCACCATTTATATCCATAGATATTGAGTAAAAAATACTGCCTGCTTACGGAAAAAAGTCATTGTAACCGTAGCATAGCAACGAAATATACGGTTGATCATTAGAAAAGCAGCCTATAACCGTAGATGCCCCTTCTCCAGAATTGTCTGATGCACAATCTGTCCGCCATTTCGGGCCCCCTTGACAATAAGGCTTTGTTACAGGCAATCTTTTCGGGCGTGAGATGAAGGAGTCCATCCCTCTTAAGATGGAAAAAAGCGCTGTGGACCGCCTGCTCAAGGACGAGGAGAAAGATGTGGATGTGAGCACTGACCTGAGAGCAACTGTCGTTACTGTGACAGAAGTCCGGGCTACGGCAGGTTTTATTTTCTTCCAAAGATTGAACAAAATAGCCGCGCCGTACAGAGATAGATTTTAGCCCCATCCCTGTACGGCACTGTTCGTTGTTTCTATATGCCTGCTTATAACCGTTGTCCGATCATTACTTATACCACACTGCCGCCTCATAAGGCTTCAGTGTCAGCACGCCGTCCTCCGGCATTTCTGCGTCCGGATAATTCCCGGTCACCTTCCGGAAGCCATCCAGTTCCGGCGCGCCCTTCCATGCATATTCTTTTCCGTAGAAATTCGCGATGACGATCAGCTCATGTCCTTCATATGTCCTGCGATAAGCGAACACGGACGGATCATGCT
This sequence comes from uncultured Mediterraneibacter sp., assembly GCA_944383695.1. GTDB lineage: Bacteria > Bacillota > Clostridia > Lachnospirales > Lachnospiraceae > Mediterraneibacter. The sequence continues at coordinate 10,871 of CALWQP010000005.1, read as the reverse complement.
CTGCCATGGGCTCGATATCTCCGTATGGGATCACATCCAGCTCTTTTCTCATGGAGATGAGCTTCTGATAATAGTGGAAGATAGAATCTTCATCCCGCAGCTGGTCTGCCGCATTGACCCTTTTATGGTTGCCGTTGACCGCGATCCACGGCTCTGCGCTGTCCTCAGAGGCAAATCCCGCGTACTTCGTATCATCCCACTGCATAGGCGTACGCCCGTTGTCCCTGGAATGAACCTGTACGATACGCAGTGCATCTGACGGGGACATACCTTTGTCCTGAAGGATCTGATAATGATTCAGGCTCTCCACATCTTTGAACTGGGAAATGTCTGTAAAATCCGTATTTGTCATGCCCAGTTCTTCGCCCTGATACACATAGGGCGTGCCTCTCAGGCAGTGGATGACCGTCCCCAGCATCTTTGCGGATTCTTTCCAGTATTTCCCCTCATCACCGAAACGGGACACCACACGCGGCTGGTCATGGTTGCACCAGAAGACCGCGTTCCATGCATTGTGGTCTGCCATCTTTGTCTGCCATTCAAAGATAATATCTTTCAGCTTCTGGAAATCCGCGGGCACAAGAACCCATTTCTCATTGCCCATAAAATCCACTTTCAGGTGATGGAAGCTGAATACCATGGACAGTTCTCCTGTATCCTGTCCTGCATACTGGTAGCAGTTTTCGATAGAGGTGCTGGACATCTCCCCCACGGTCACGATCTCTGTGTCTGTCCCGAATGTCATATCATGAAGCTCTTTCAGATATTTGTGGATGTTTGGCCCGTCTGTGTAATACTTCCGCCCATCTCCGGTCAGATCGTCCTCAAACGTACTCTTACTGATGAGGTTTACCACATCAAAGCGGAATCCCTTCACACCTTTGTCCATCCAGAACCGGACGATCTTCTGAACCTCATGTCTTACATTTTTATTCTCCCAGTTCAGGTCCGCCTGCGTCACGTCAAAAAGATGCAGATAATATTCGTCAAACTTCTCCACATACTCCCAGGCGCTCCCTCCGAACTTGCTCTCCCAGTTAGTCGGCACGCTTCCATCCGGCTTTCCCTTGCGGAAGAAGAAGAAATCCTTGTAGTATGGATCGCCGTCCATTGCTTTTTGAAACCACTCATGGCGTGTGGATACATGGTTGAATACCATATCAAACATGAGCCCCATACCGCGTTTATCCGCCCCGGCGATCAACTCCTCCACATCCGCCATCCTGCCATAGCGGGGATCGATATTATAATAGTCCTCCACATCATATCCATTGTCATTCTGAGGAGATACAAAAAACGGAGTCAGCCAGATATAGTCCACGCCAAGCTCTTTGATATAATCCAGCTTCCCGATCACGCCCCGCAGGTCTCCCAGTCCGTCCTTGTTTGTATCACAGAAGGACTTTGGGTAAATCTGATATACTGTGCTCTTTCTGAAATCTTTTTTCATCATACTTGCCCCCTCATTTTAATCCCAGCTGATAACCGTTGTCTCTCCGGCTTTTGCATTCATTCCGGTATGCATGGTCACTCCGGATGCATTTCCTTCTCCTGTCACGATCAGCATAGTTGTGCACGGATGTCCTGCTGCCTTGATCTTCTCCGGGTCGAACTCGATCAGCGGCTGGCCAGCCTTCACATGGTCGCCTTCTTTTACAAGAAGCTTAAATCCATCGCCGCCCATATCTACCGTGTCCACGCCAACATGTATCAGAAGCTCCACGCCGTTCGCAAGTGTCAGTCCGCATGCGTGGCCTGTGTCAGCCATGACAACCGACACATCGCAGTCCGCCGGAGCGGTAACGACTGTATTGTACGGCTCGACCGCCACGCCGTCTCCCATGATCTTCTGGGAAAACACCTCATCCTGCACATCTGTGACCGGGATCACCTTACCATCAAGGATGGATTTCAAGCCCTTTACATCTGTAGTCTGTGCAGCATCCGCACTGTACGCTGCCGCTTTATCAGACGGTGCTGCTGCGGATACGTTCTCCGCTGCCACATCTGCACTGTCCGCTGCATTTTCTTTTCCAAATCTGTCTTCTTTAGTAAGTTTGATCTTTCCTAAGATGAATGTCAGGACAAACGGCACTATGACTGCAACAGCCATTGCCAGGAGGAAGATCAGATAATACTGCGGTTTAATGGATAAGATTCCCGGAAGTCCGCCGACACCAATGCTCAGCGCCTCCACTCCGAATCCAACAGAAATCATCGCCGCACAGCAGGATCCGATCATACCGCATACAAGCGGGAATACATATTTCAGGTTGACACCAAAGAGCGCGGGCTCTGTGACCCCCAGGTAACAGGAGATGCATGCCGGTACGTTGACCTGCTGCGCGCGCTCATTCTTCTTCTGGAGAACGCTCATGGCAAGTACGCTGGATCCCTGCGCGATATTGGACAGAGCGATCATGGGCCACAGGATCGTGCTGTGCGCCGGTGTATTAAGAAGCTGTGAGTCGATCGCGTTTGTCATATGGTGCAGACCGGTCATAACAAGCGGCGCATACAGGAGACCAAACACAGCCGCGAACAGGAATCTGAAATCAGAAGTCAGTCCAGTATAAACCACATCTCCTATGGCATTTCCAATGGTCCAGCCGATCTGACCGACTACCATGTGCGCGATGAAAACCGCCGGAACTAAAGAGCAGAACGGCACAACGATCATACTGATCACTTCCGGACATATCTTCTTAAAGAACTTCTCCAGGTATACAAGAACAAAACCAGCCATCATTGCCGCAATGACCTGTCCCTGATAACCGATCATCTGCACCTTCGCAAAACCGAAATCCCAAACCGGAATTTCAGCTTCCGGCATCGTCGCCACGCTGAAGCCGTTTAAGAGCTGAGAGGATACCAGTGTCAGACCGAGGATGATACCAAGAATCTGTGTGGTACCCATCTTCTTTGTGATAGACCATACGATACCTACCGGAAGCAGATGGAAGACCGCTTCGCCGATCAGCCAGAGGAAGCTGTCCACTCCCGCCCAGAACTGGGAAATCTCAACCAGTGTCTTTGTTCCATTTTCAAAGAAATCGATAGAATCGATCACATTTCGGAAGCCTAGGACAAGACCTCCGCATATGAGCGCCGGAATCAGTGGAGCAAAGATTTCACCCAGAGTCCCCATGATCTTCTGGATCGGATTCTGGTTCGTCTTTGCCGCCGCCTTCACCGCATCTTTGCTCACGCCTTCAATCCCCGCGTTAGCAGTAAACTCATTATAAAATGCAGCCACATCATTTCCGATGATGACCTGATACTGCCCTGCCTGGGTAAATGTCCCCTTTACGCTCGGCAGGTCCTCGATCTCCGCCTCATTTGCCTTCTTTGAGTCGACCAGGACGAAACGCATCCTTGTCATGCAGTGGGAGACTGCCTGGATGTTTTCCTTCCCTCCGACAAGTTCCAGAAGGCGCTTTACGTCATTTTCATACTTTCCCATTGCTTCTCTTCCTTTCCCTTTATTTGTGAGTGTTATTATTCCCTGATCCGTGCTTTCACAAACCTACACTTGTTTGAACAACTTGAATATAACACCCTTGTTTAAACATGTCAATCCCAAATTCTAATTTATTATAGATCAAAATTCGACATCTCCCAGGAAACAGGACTGCCTGACAAAAAAGAAATCCTGTCCACTGTACAGGATTCCCCTATGAGCGCCCCTTGCTTATACTGCCGCAGCTTTTTTCCGCAGAACACCTGCGTCTGCCCCTAGCTCCTTATACGTCCTGCGGATAATAAACGCTGCAAAAACAAAGGTCAGTATGTCAGCTGCCGGGAACGAATACAGCAGTCCGTCCAGTCCAAAGAATACCGGCAGGATGACAGGCAAGAATACGCCAAAGATAATCTCCCGGGTCAGGGAGATCAGGGTAGACTGCACTGCTTTCCCCAGAGCCTGCAGATAAATAAACGTCCCTTTGTTCACCGTGGCAAGGATCATCATGCACAGGTAGATGCGGAAGCTTTTCACAGCAAAATCCGTATAATACGCACTCTCGTTGGCCGCACCGAAAATGCCGATAAGCTGGGACGGAAATACCTCTACGATCAAAAGAGCAATGACGCCGACAGCCGCCTCCGCGATGAGCAAATATGAAAAAAGCGTTTTCGCCCTGTCCTTCCTTCCGGCGCCCACATTGTAGCCGACAACGGGGATACAGCCAGCAGCCGTTCCAACGGCGATGGAAATCGCGATCTGGAAGAACTTCATAACAATCCCCAGCACTGCCAGCGGGATCTGCGCATACTCAGGCTGCCCGAAAATCTCGTCCATAGCGCCGTATTTGGTACACATATTCTGGACAGCGGCCATGGAGATCACCAGAGACATCTGGGACAGAAAACTGGTGATGCCCAGCACAAGAAACCTTCTTATAAGTCCGCTCCACAGTCCAAAGCTCCCTTTTTCCAGCTTCACGGCTTTCATATGGAACAGATACCAGATTGAAAGCGCAGCCGTGAGTATCTGACCGATGACCGTTGCCACAGCCGCTCCCATCATACCCATCCTCATGGGAAAGATAAATATGGGGTCAAGGATCAAATTTGTTATAGCTCCGGCGAGGGTTGCAAACATGGCGAATTTCGGGCTGCCATCAGACCGGATGACAGGATTCATGGCCTGCCCGAACATGTAGAACGGAACGCCCAGGGCGATCCAGAAGAAATACTCTTTCGCGCAGGCATACGTCTCCGGATTGACCTTCCCTCCGAAGAAAGCCAGGATCGGCTCCATGAAGATCAGATAAACTGCTGTCAGGATCACGCTGCTGACGATACAGAGCAGGATCGCACTGCCGATGCTTTTGTGAGCGTCATCTTTTTTCCCTGCGCCCAGGCTGATGCTGACAAAGGCACAGCAGCCGTCGCCGATCATGACGGCGATGGCAAGGGCGGCCACTGTCAGCGGGAATACGACCGTGTTTGCCGCGTTGCCGTATGATCCCAGATAACCGGCATTCGCAATAAAAATCTGATCCACGATATTGTAGAGCGCTCCGACCAGAAGAGAGATAATGCATGGGATCGAATATTTCCTCATCAGTTTTCCGATTTTTTCTGTTTCCAAAAAAGCGTTGGATTTTTGTTCCATTGGAATAACCTCCTTACAATAAAAAACGCATACCTTCCGTATGCGCAATAAAAACGATACAGAAGGCGGCCATCCGTTTCGTATCAGCTTGCATAAATGCACTTCTTGTATCGTGTCCGGCTCTATTTGATTTATATCGATCATACTACAAATCCCATAAAATTTCAAATGTTTTACTTGATTTTATACCTCTGCGTTTTATAATAAAAGAAGATGTTTAAACAAGGGGAAATGGTTATGCCAAAAGCGAAATATAATTTCATATACAAAGATCTGAAAGAAAAAATCGAGACAGAAATCTACTCCTATCAGGAGATGCTCCCATCGGAAAATGCACTTGTCCGCCAATATGACTGTTCCCGCAATACAGTGCGCCGGGCTCTCGCCGAGCTGACTGCGGACGGTTATGTACAGCCCATGCACGGAAAGGGAGTCCGAAATATTTTCCAGCCTGTGGAACAGGCAGCGTTTACTGTCGGAAAAATCGAATCTTTCAAGGAATCCTCTGCCCGCAACAATCGCAAAGGCACAACGCAGGTCCTGATGTTTGCGGAAATTGCGGCTGATGAAAAAATTGAAAAAAAGACAGGATTTCCAAAAGGAACCCTGCTCTATTATATCCAGAGACTCCGCTCTCTGAACGGAGTCCCTCTAATCCTGGATCATAATTATTTTTTGAAAGAAGCTGTTCCCGGGCTTACCCCTGAGATCGCCTCCCGGTCAGTCTATGAATATCTGGAAGGAACGCTGGAGCTCACCATCACTATAAGCAAGCGGACCCTTACCGTTGAACATGTCACCCAGGTCGACGAGAAATATATCGACTTAAAAGGCTATAACTGTATGGCAGTTATTACTAGCCAGACCTTTGATGACAATGGAATTCAGTTTGAATACACGCAGTCACGACATCATCCTGATTATTTTCAATTTCAGGATGTGGCGACGAGAAAGATGCGTTGATATCTGTCACGCCCCTGCCTGCATTCGGGTGGATCTGTGAATAGACCACATCCGCAAAGAATACTGTCATAAGTACAGTGCAGACAATCTTCAGGCGCTTCTCATTGAGCCTGCTCACAAGGTTGTCCACCATCGGCGCGACAGCATAGGTGATAGCCAGTCCTCCGATGCCGAATACAAGAAGCCCCTCCGCACAGATCCTGCCGTTTAAGTTCAGGAAATATCCGCTGTAATCCCACCATTTCAGGCCTCCTGTCACGATCTCCATAACAAGGGAGGTCATATACTCAAGGAAGCCGCAGACCACGATCGTGGCGGTAAATTCCAAAGCAGGATTCCACCTGAGCCGGTACAGGAGTGTAAGGATCAGCACGGACCCTGTCCCATAGATCGGCAGCCACGGACCATGCAGGGCGCCGCGGTTTACAAAATTGCCGTAGCTTACAAGGTGCATTCCAACTTCCCACAGCCATCCGCAAAAGGACAGGCCCAAAAACAGGACGACCAGAGACCACACCGAGTAGTGGCGCATGTAGTTCAGGGACTCCACAAGTTTCCGCCTGTTCTCTTCCGGGATCGGATAGAATCTCACCGGATACGCCTCGCCCTGGGTATCGTCGATAAGCTCATAGACTTTTACGATTTCCGCCTGCCGGCGCTCGTACTCCCTGTCCTCTTCCCTCCGGAGGAGGATCACCCCGAAATTCTTTGCCAGGATGCCTCTCCATCCGGCCAGTCCATTCTCTTCCTTGGGAGCATTCTCCACCACTGAAATAACATCTGCGTATTTTTCTTTTAGAAGACTTTCTTCCGGCTTTTCATAGAGATATGTGTCATACAAAAGCTCCGTGTCCGGTATGTTCTTTGCTTTTGCCTCGGCTCGTATCTGGGCATAATACTGCGTAAATGCCGCCGTCTTGTACGGATTTGTAAAGAGCACATTGAAAACGCCCATGGTCAGTATTCCCAGCATTTGCCATCCGATAAATGACAGCTCAAAGACAAAGCACTCCCACTTATGCCCCTTCATCATACGCCGGGACAGCGTGATGGCCTGCCGCGCCGTCATATCCGGATTTTCCGCCACGATATAAGGCACAAGATAATAAGAATAACGCTTCACCGCGATCCCCACGATGGTGAGACACCATAAAGAGTAAAAGACGTATTTCACAAACATCGTCCATGAGGCCTTCAGCCACTTCTTTATCCGAAGCAAAAATACAAATCGCTGCGCTGTCACTCGTTTATAAAGATAGCCCTCCAAAAACACTCTCCGCACGACCACGGGAAATGTATTCTGAATAAGGAACCAGAAAAAGAACATGAGCAAAGCTCCCAGCATGATCAGCAACATGACTCCCACATTCTCAGAGCCTGTGACCGAGGCGATCGCCGCCACTGCCGTCACGATAATAGACCCCGATGTGACCTGGTTGACAATTCCGGAAAATACACCTCTGGTGCGCCCAAATGCAGGGTTTCCCTGATCCGCATGTTCAATGGCATTCTCCTTGATCTGATCCGCCATCTCTTTTCCCGCCTGCGTATTATCCTCAGCGATGATCCTGAGTACATCCTCCCAGTCAATGCTGCGCATATTTGTCTTGACAATATCGCTTTCCTCACCGCTTATATCATTTTCAATCTGTTCAAGCGTCTGCTCATATGACTGTGCAGAAGAAAAGTTCAGCGAACTTCTGAACTCCGCCGATAAAAACGCGGCGATCAGACATGCCGCCACAAAAATAAAATAGTGTTTTTTCAGGGACAGCTTTCCCTGTTTTTTCATCTGTTTCCTGCTCATCATCTGTTTATGCAGACATCAGGAATCCCCCGTCCGCTTCTCTCCTTTCCTTTGTATGCGTATCTCTGAAATATGTTCCCTCCCCCCACACATCCTGTTTCCTTCAGATCCTGATCTTTATTATATATTATCCCCGCCAGGTCCGGCGGACTGTGTAGGCTGTTCGGACAGACAGGATCATATCTGCCTTTCAATTAAAAAGAGTCTGGGAAATTTTACATTTTCCAGACTTTTTATAAGGCATAGCCCTGATCGATCCCGATACATTATAATCCATAACTATGCGTTTCGTCTATATTGTTTTTAGAATTTCTAATCTGCCAGCAGTATTATTTCAGCCCTTTGGCCAGCGGGATCAGGCACAGCAGCAGGACAATGCCCACAATGCCGACCAGAATGCCGACTATCATATTGCTCCACACCATTGTCAGGCACATTCCGATTCCAAGGACGAGCGCTCCTATGATTCCAAGCAGGACTGTTCCAATCGTTTTCGCTGACAGCCGGACAGGGCTTTTGTTTTCCATCTTTCTCCAGACCAGCACCATGATCAGCAATACCACTGCTCCGATCACGCCCATCACAACACCCTGGTTAAATGCATTCCACTCCGGGATCAGCGCCATGCACATCCCCAGCGCAAACAGAATTCCCCCGATCGTTCCTAAGATCATTGCCACAAAATTACTCTTCTTCATGATTGATTTGTCTCCTTCTTCTTTACTCTTACTTCTCTTTTACACTCACATTTTCTTTCTACTTGCTTCTTCTCTTTTCTGCTGTTCCGCTGCGAGCCTTGCCTTTGCTTCCTCAACGGTCTCTCCGTCTTTTGTCAGAAATTCATCTACAAAAGAATCCGACATTTTTGTAAAGCCGTTTACAGCGCCTTCTTCAATCTTTTTATAGCCGCCGACCACGGTCTCCTCGATCTTTTTATACCCGCCGACTACCTTCTCTGCAATCTTCTCATTTGCCCTGACAAGTTTTGATTTTGCCATGATTTACTTCCTCCTTTTATCTGTTTCCTTTCCATGATGAAAGGATAACTCTCTGATTTTTACAAAACGTTTCTGTTTTGTTTCTGAAATATTAATCCTCATTTTTTGTTACTCATTTAAAAATATTTTTCTTCACTAATTCAGCAGATGGCTTCCCTTTTCACAGATTTCATAAATCTCATCCAGCTTTCCTCAATCAATGGCTCCACCTTATCTTCCTGTTTTTTCACCATTCTCTTATAGAGGAAATAAGGAGCGATCCAGCCGATAAAGCCGGGAACAGCGAGCACTATGCTCAGGGTAATATATGGGGACGGCGCTGTTACTGCAAAAGTGCTGCCCGCCATGAATGCTGTCCCGATCACTCCAATGATCAGGGCGGTCATCGTGGCTGCAGATGTTTTGGAATGCTCCAGGGACGCGATCTGTTCCATGCAGGATTCAAAATTTCTCTGAAGCCTTGTAAGCTCTGCCTTGTTGATGATCTTCCGATCTCGTTTCATCCGGATCAATGTTCTGCTCTGCTCCGACCGATTCTGCTTCTCTGTAAAGTTCCCGTCAGGCTGCCAGCCAAAGTTTTCATAGCCGTCCAGGATCATTGACGCATGGCTGGGTTCCACCGTTACTTCTTTATAGTCATATACAATAGCCCTGTTCTGTCTGGTTTCATTATTATTCGTTCTCACTCATCTTCCACTTTCCCAGCGTTTTCTGTTTTAATACTCAATAACAACGTTTAACGCCTCATTGACCTGTCCTGCCTTTTCAATGGCATCGGGCAGCTTCTCCCATGGATATACATGCGTAATAATAGAGCCTATATCCCATTTTTCACTTTCCATAATATTCAATACATCTCTGACATCTTCCGGAAAATATCCGCCCGATCCGATCAGCGCCTGCTGTAATCCTGTGCCCTGTATTCGGACCATGTTTATAGACAGCCACATCGGTTCCACAGATACTTGCGTACAGATTACGTACAACAATATCATTTTCTCCCGCCTTCGGAGTATCCAGCTCTGTCAGTGAAATATTTCCTTTTCCGTTATAGATTGCTGCTCTCATTGTGTTTAACCTCCTTTTCACTACAAAAAGAATCATAGATTCCCTTCATTTCACTTTTGTTGTAGTTTTGTTTTTAAAACATTAAAAAAGGTGTCTTCGACGCTTCAATTCCCCTGTCCCTCGCCCATAAGGGGTTGGGAGTTTTCTTTTGTCTCTTTTTCCTGCATGATAATCCAATGAATTTACAAAAATCTTTTTAGAATATTTATTGAAGAAATGTTTTATATCTTACATCCCCATAATGCCGCCATTGAGAATGTTGAAAAAACGATTTACTGCGGCGATCCGTCCTATGGCAGTTCCATGTATCACTGTCCTGACTGCGGAGAATGGAAATTTGTTCCTTTTTCCTAAAAGAACACTCCTTTCATAACTGTCTTTTCTCTTCTGTACGCAGTGTTGTCCTCCGTATGTTCCATAAGAAGAATAAGGAGAAAAATTTCACTGCCGGTTTTATTTCTGCGCTTCATATCTTTGGCCGTGATCTTCTGGATATGGATTATTTTTTCACGAGTTTGACGATGATGACATTCTTGGGGAAGAAGGTTTGATAATGTATAATTAATTTCATAAAACAGACATGGCCTATAGCCAAAAGCATGAACGTTCTCCTGATCGGCAGAGATACCGCTACACAGAAACTTCCTTTAAACAACCTCTTATCGAGATGTACCTTGCCGGTGTTTCTGTCCGCCGCGTCGAAAATATCACGAAAGTCTTTATCTTTTCTAACTATCATCTGTTTCCTATACCCGAATTTTCAAGTGGGTTATTTTTCCCTTTTCTAAAAGGGAGCAAGCACTTTCCAAATATATAAAAAAGAGCTGACGCCTAGCTATTTTGATATGCTCCCTTCTAGGTAGACAAGTGAAATAACAAAAACTTGTCACTTAGGAGGGAGTATATTTTATGTCTG